>JBIQHQ010000003.1:0-117759 GCA_044508445.1 Deinococcaceae bacterium | reverse complement strand
GCCGCAGCCCCCGCACGGGCAGGCGCTCCTCGAGGGCGGCCGCCTCCGCCGCCGCGGCCGGGCGCGCCGCCGCTGCTCCATCCCCCGAGGCGGCGTGGGCGCGGACGTCGTCCACCCGCACGCGGCCGTTGGGCCCGCTGCCCGCCACCCGCTCGATGTCGATGCCGAGCTCGCGCGCCAGCTTCCGGGCCGCCGGCACGGCCAGCACGCGCCCGTAAGGCCCCTTCACCGGCCCGGGGACGCCCGCGGGCGTCGGCGGGACCGGGGCGGCGGCCGGCGGCGGGGCGGCCGGCTCCGCCACCGCGTAGGCACCGGCGGGCCGGCGCTGGAACGACAGCCTGTGCAGGGGCTCCTCGCCGCGCGCGTCGCCGGGCTTGAAGAGGCTCAGCTCGTCGCCGCGATCGTCGGCGACCTTAGCCCCGCCCTCGACTATCGAGCGTTCCTCGTCGCCGTGGCCCGGCGCCGCGTCGGGCGGCGCGGCCGCTCCGGCGGCGGCGCCGGCCTCCTCGATGAGGGCTATGGCCTGGTGGACCTTGACGACCTCGCCCTCGGCGGCCAGGTGCTTGGCCACCACGCCGGCGTAGGGGCTGGGGAGCTCGACGGTGACCTTGTCGGTCATGACCTCGACGATCGGCTGGTCCTTGGCGACGCTAGCGCCCTCGGGCACCAGCCACTTGACGATCTCGCCCTCGACCACCGACTCGGCCAGCTCGGGCAGCAGCAGCTCGCGGGGCACGGTCAGCCAGCCCTCCTCGGCCTCAGTAGGTGAGCGCCCGCTCGACGGCGCGCAGGATGCGGTTGGGGCTGGGCAGGTACTCGCGGTCCTGCGCGTACGGGTAGGGCGTGTCGAAGCCAGTCACGCGCAGCGGCGGCGCCAGGAGGCTGTCCATGACCTCCTCGACGATCGTCGCCGACACCTCGCTCATGAATCCGGCCGTGCGGGGCGACTCGCTGACCAGCACCACGCGGCCCACGCGCGCGGCCGCCTCGAGCACGGCGTCCTCGTCCCACGGCTGCAGCGAGCGCAGGTCCAGCACGTGGGCGCCCACGCCCTGCTCCGCGAGCGCATCGGCGGCCTTCAGCGTCTCGGCCATGCTGCCGCCGTAGCTCACGAGCACCACGTCGTCGCCCTCGCGCCGCACGGCGGCCCGGCCCAGCGGGACCACGTGGTCGCCCTCGGGCACCTCCTCCTTCACGGCGCGGTAGAGGCGCTTGGGCTCCAACACGATCACGGGGTCGTCGTCGCGGATCGCCGCGCGCAGCAGCCCCGCCGAGTCGGACGGCGTGGAGGGGTAGACGACCTTGAGGCCGGCCGTGTGCACGAAGTGCGCGTCCGGGTTCTGCGAGTGGTGGTGGCCGCCGCGGACGCCGCCCCCGGCCGGCATGCGCACGACCATCGGGGCCGTGAAGGCGCCGCCGGAGCGGTAGCGGATCTTCGCCACCTGAGACACGAGCTGGTCGAAGCCGGGGAACACGTAGTCGGCGAACTGGATCTCGGCCACGGGCCTGATGCCGTAGACGGCCATGCCCAGCGCGGCGCCGATGATCGCGGCCTCGGAGAGCGGCGAGTCGATGACCCTGTCCGGCCCGTACTTCTCGAACAGCTTGTCGGTGGCGAGGAACACGCCGCCCCGCTTGCCGACGTCCTCGCCGATGACGACGACGCGCTCGTCGCGCGCCATCTCGGCGTCCAGCGTCTTGGCGATGGCCTGCGCCATCGTCTGCAGGCTCATGGTCTGCGGGCCTCCCGCGCGGGCGCGCTCACCCCTCGAGCTCCCGGCGCTGCTTCGCGAGGCGCTCTGGCACCTCGGCGTAGACGTCCTCGAACATCCAGCCCAGCGGCGGCGTGCCCGCCGCCTCGGCCTCGGCCACCGCCGCGTCGAGCCGGGCCTCGGCGTCGGCGCGGGCCTGCTCCTCGTCGGAGTCGTCCCACAGGCCGCGGCGCTCGAGGAAGCGGCGGAAGCGGGGGAGCGGGTCGCGCCGCCGCCACGCCTCGACCTCCTGGCGCGGGCGGTAGCGCGAGTCGTCGTCGGCCGACGAGTGGCCGCCGTAGCGGTAGACGACGAGCTCGACGAGCGCCGGGCCCACGCCCTCGCGGGCGCGCTCCACGGCCTCGCGGGCCACGTAGTAGGAGGCCAGGACGTCCATGCCGTCGACGAGGTAGCCGGGCATGCCGTAGGCGTGCGCCTTCACGGCGATGCCGTCGGACCCCGTCTGCTTCTTCAGGTCGACGCTGATGGCGTACCCGTTGTTCTCGCAGGCGAAGACGATGGGCGCCCCCTGGGCGCCGGCGAGGTTCACGCCGGCGTGCCAGTCGCCCTCGCTGGTGGCGCCGTCGCCGAAGCTGCACAGCACGACCTCGGAGCGGCCGGAGACCTTCATGGCCAGCGCCGTGCCCACGGCGGCGGGCACGTGCGAGGCGATGGGCGACGCGACGGTGAACACGTTGAGCTCGCTGGAGCCGGGATGGTAAGGCATCTGACGGCCCTTGGCGGGGTCGGCGAGGGTGCCCATCACCTGGCCCACGAACTCGACGAGCGGCACCCCGAGGGCCAGCACGAGCGACACGTCCCTGTAGTAGGGGTAGAGCCAGTCGTGGCCGCGGCGCAGGGCGTGCGCCAGGCCCACCTGCGCGGCCTCGTGACCGGCGCTGGGCGCCACGAAGCTCGTCTTGCCCTGACGTTGGAGGCGGCTCATCCTTTCGTCGACGAGCCGCCCCATGAGCATGTCCGTGTAGAACCCGCGTAGCCGCGCGGGCTCCAGGTCCAGCTCGAACGGGCCCAGCCACTCGCCACCGTCGCCGATCAGCCTGATCGGCTCACTGGTGAAGGGCTCGAAGGCTTGCCCCTGAAGGATCATGCGTCGCTCCCTACCGGCCCTGGCGCCCCGCGCGCCTCGGGCCCCGAAAGGCGTAGGCGACGAACCGGCGGCCCCCGGCCGACCGGTCACGGACGGTCAGTGACACGACGATACCACCGGCCCCCAGACGCGTTCCGTAACGGAGCCGGCATATGTGGGCACTGCGGCACGGGCCCGGCGCGCCTTATCCTCGCGTCGTGGAGCGCGAAGCTCGTACCCCGGCGCTGGCCGGCCCGGCCCGCGAGCTAGCCCGCCGCGTGGGCGGGCTGCCGCCGGCCGCCCTCATCGCGCTGACGCTCGCCGCCTGCCTGTGCCTCGCCCTGTTGGCCCGGCTCCTGGGCAGCTCGGCGTGGCTGTGGGCCACGCTCGCCGGCGGCGCCTTCCTGGTGGCATACGGCAGGTTCGGCACGCGCGCGGTGCTGCTGCTGGGCGCGGCGCTGGCCGGGTCCGGCGTGGGCATCCTCTTCGAGGCCGTGGCCGGGTGGGACGGCGCCTACCTGCTCAGCCTCGGCGCGGCGCTGTGCATGGCCGACGCCCTCGACCCGCCCCCGGCGCACGTGGCGCTGGTCGTGGGCGGCGCGCTGGCGCTCATCGGGCTGGTCGTGGGGCTCGCCGCCGCCGACCTGATCACGGCGGTCCTGCTGGCGGCCATCGCTGCCGCCGGGGTCGCCCTCTTCGCCACCGGCGACGGCTGAGGCGGCGCCGGCCGCAGCGGCGCGCCCGACCGCGAACGCGCCGCCGACGGGCCGAACCCGTCAGCCCCGGCGGCGCGCCGCCGCCGGCTGTGCCCGTGACGGCCGCACCGGCGTCCGGAGGCGCCGCCGGCGTCCTATAGACTGCCTTCGCGCCCCAAGGCGCGCCCCGCGCGCACCGACGGCGCGCCCGCGCGGCCCCACGGCCCGCCGGGGAAGAGAGTGACGATGGAACAGACGATCTACCGCGGTCTGGAA
The DNA here is from genome assembly GCA_044508445.1 of Deinococcaceae bacterium. Classification (GTDB taxonomy): domain Bacteria; phylum Deinococcota; class Deinococci; order Deinococcales; family Trueperaceae; genus DASRWD01. The sequence goes on along the minus strand of JBIQHQ010000003.1, from coordinate 113,950 downwards.
GGCGTCAACATCGACGTCAGCTCGATCTGCTCGATAGACGGCGCCAAGGGCGAGCTCATCTACCGCGGTTACGACATCAGGGAGCTGGCGAACAAGGCGAGCTTCGAGGAGGTCGTCCACCTGCTGTGGGAGGGCGAGCTGCCCACCAGGGCCCAGCTCGACGCCTTCGAGAGCGAGCTCAGGTCCGCCTTCGAGCTGCCGCGCCCGGTGATCGAGCAGCTCGTCTCCCTGCCGCACGACGTGGACCCCATGCACGCGCTCACGGCCTCCGTCGCCCTCCTCGGCGCCCTCGACCCCCAGGCCGACGACGTGGGCCTCGACAACGTCAAGCGCATCGGCAGGCTGCTGCTGGCGCAGTTCCCCACGGTAGTGGCCGGCATCCAGCGCGTGCGGCAGGGGCTGGAGCCCGTGGCTCCGCACCCGGACCTCTCCATCGCCGGCAACTTCCTCTACATGCTCACCGGCGAGGAGCCCACCGAGGCCGCCACGAACGTCATGGACGTCGCCCTCGTGCTCCACGCCGAGCACGGCTCGAACGCCAGCACGTTCGTCGCCCGCGCCGCCGCCAGCACGCTCACCGACGTCTACAGCGCCGTCACGGCCGCCACGGCCGCGCTCAAGGGGCCGCTGCACGGCGGCGCCAACGAGGCCGTCATGGAGGCCCTGGAGAGGATCGGCAGCGTGGAGAACGTCGAGGGCTACGTGCTCGACGTGCTCTCGCGCCCCGGCGGCCGCGTGATGGGCTTCGGCCACCGCGTCTACAGGGTGCTCGACCCCCGCGCCCAGGTCCTCAAGGAGGTCAGCAGGAACCTCGCCGAGGAGTCGGGCGACAGCAAGTGGTTCGAGATGAGCCTCGAGATGGAGCGCGTCATGGAGCGCGAGATGGCCAGGCGCGGCAAGCAGGTGCGGCCGAACGTCGACTTCTTCAGCGCCTCCGTCTACCGCATGCTCGGCTTCCCGGCGGCGATGTACACGCCCATCTTCGCCGTGGCGCGCGTCGCCGGCTGGATGGCGCACCTCTACGAGCAGTACGCCGACAACAAGCTCATGCGCCCGCGCCTCGTCTACGAGGGGCCGCGCGACAAGAGGTTCGTGCCCATCGAGCAGCGGGGCTAGGCGCCAGGGGTCGGCCCCACCGGCACGCGGCGCGCCCGCCTCTAGAGGGGCGCCGCCGCCCTCACCTCGAGGCTGGCCACGAACGCGCGCAGCCACTCCGCGTAGCGCTCCGCCCCCACGCGGTTCCACGCCTCCACGTGCTCCACGCCCTCGAGCCTGTGGTAGGTGACGGGCACGCGCAGGGCGTCGACGAACGCGTCGACCGAGGCGATGGGCACCGTGCTGTCGGCGGTGCCCGCCACGACCATCACCGGCACCGGCACGCCGGCCGCCGAGCGCGCCTGCACCAGCGAGCCGAAGTCCACGCCCGTGCGCCAGCCGGCCACGGTGAGCGCCAGGCGCGTCAGCAGGCCGGGGAGGGGGAGGCCCTCCTGCTCGGCGCCCAGCTCCACGGTGGCGTAGGGGTCCACCAGCGGCGAGTCGAGGACCACGCCGACCACCTCGGGCAGGCCGGGGCCCCAGCGCTTCAGCGCCTCCAGCGCCACGGACCCGCCCATCGAGAGGCCGAACAGCACCACCCTGTCCACGCCGCGCGCGGCCAGCTCGCGGGCGCCGGCCAGCGCGTCCTCCCACTCGCTGGCGCCGTAGTGGTAGAGGCCGTCGGGGCTGGGGTCGGAGGCGTCGTGGTTCCTGTACGACTGCGCCAGCACGTGCAGGCCCAGGTCGTGGAGGGCGGGGACGAACCGCAGGGTCTCGATGAGCTCGCCGCGGCGCCGTCCGTGGAGGACCAGGACGCCGGTGCGGCTGCGCGCTCGCTCGGGCGAGGGGGGCACGTACCACGCGCGCACCGACCCCACGGGGCCCGCCAGCTCCAGCTCCTCGAAGGGCAGGCCGAGGTCGGCGAGCGGGTCGCGCCGGTAGACGAAGTCGTCGACGCGAGCGGGCGCCCCGGCGGCGGGCAGCTCCCCCGCCACGAGCTCGAGCCGCCGCGTCACCCGGGTGCCGTCGTCCGCGACCACCTCGCCGAGGAGGCCGTAGCCGCCGTCCCACAGCAGGCTGTACGTGCCCTCCACGTCGACGTCGGCGTGCTGGCTCGGGTCCGGCGTGCGCGGCAGGGTCACCGTGGCGGGCGGCCCGGGGTCGGCGTCCACGACCTCGAACTCGGGCATCAGCGAGTACGGCGCCGGCACCAGCACGCGGCTCGAGAACACCCAGCCGAGCGCCAGCGCCGCCAGGGCCCCTAGCGCCAGCACCGCCACCGCGGCGACCAGCACGCGCCTCACCAGCCGACTCGCCCGAAGGTGTCGGCGCGGTCGGGGCTCGTGGAGAACATGACGACGGGAGTGCCCGTGACCTCCTCGATGAGGCCGAGGTAGGCGTGCACCTCGGGCGGCAGCGCCTCGCGCGTGCCGAGCCCACTCAGGTCGCCCCAGCCGGGCAGGTCGCGGTAGACGGGTTCCCCGCCCTCGTCGTAGGCCACGCACACGCGCACGGGGTCGAGGCCGGAGAGCACGTCCAGCTTCGTCACGACCAGGCCGTCGAAGCCGTTGATCTCGCAGGCGTAGGAGAGCTGCGCGAGGTCGAGCCAGCCGACCCGGCGTGCGCGCCCCGTGGTCGTGCCGTACTCGTCCCACTGCTGCTCGCCGCTGCCGCGCAGGCGCAGCGCCAGGGACTCGTCGAGCACCTCGGTGGGGAACGGGCCGTGGCCGACGCGCGTGGTGAACGCCTTGACGACGCCGTACACCTGGTCCAGGGCCCTGTGGCTCACGCCCGCGCCCACCAGGATGCCGCCCACGGTGGGGTGGCTGCTGGTCACGTAGGGGTAGGTGCCGTAGGCGAGGTCGAGCATCGTGCCCTGGCCGCCCTCGAAGAGGACGCGCCGGCCCGCGGCGAGCGCCCTCCTGGTGAGCGCGCCGGTGTCGCGCACCAGGGGCACGATGCGGTGGCGCACGGTCTCGAGCTCCGCGAACGCGGCGTCCACGCTGGTCCAGCCCACGCGCGCCGTGGAGTTCGGCTTGGCCTCCAGGAGGCGCGACAGGCGCTCGCGCAGCACGACCTCGTCGACGAGGTCGCCGGCGCGCAGGCCGACGCGGCGGGCCTTGTCGGAGTAGGCGGGCCCGATCCCGCGGCCGGTGGTGCCCACGAAGCCGCCGCCCTCGTCGTTCTTGCGGTGGTGCGGCAGCACCAGATGAGCCTCGTGCGAGACCCACACCTCGCCGGGGTCGCGGCGGGCGGCCAGCTCGTCGAGCTCCCGCACGAACTCCCACGGGTCGACGACCATGCCGCCGCCCAGCACCGAGGCCGGCCTGTCGTGCAGCGTGCCGCACGGCAGGTGGTGGAGCTTGTAGACCTCGCCGCCCACCACGACGGTGTGGCCGGCGTTGGCGCCGCCGGAGAACCTCACGACTACGTCGGCGTCGTGGGCCAGGGCGTCGACGACCTTGCCCTTGCCCTCGTCCCCCCATTGCGCGCCCAGGACCGCGATGCCAGGCAACTTGCCTCCTCGGGCCGCGCGCCGCGCGGCCGCCCTGCGCCTGTCACGGACGTGGGGTCCGCCCCTCCGGCCGGGCGACGTAAGAGTAACCTTAGGGCCATGACCACGCCCGCCGCCCCCAGGCCCACGGTGCTGCTCACCACGTCGACGGTCCCGCGCACCACCTCCGTCAGGCGCGAGGACTCGCTGACGGGGCGCAACTACTCGCTCGCCGTGGCACGGGCCGGCGGCCTGCCGCTGATGGTCGCCACGCTGGACCCGGCCCTGGCCGGCGCGTACGCGCGCGCGGCCGACGCCCTGCTCCTCACGGGCGGCGGCGACGTCGACCCCGAGCTGTTCGGCGCGGCGCCGGACCGCGACCTCGGGTCGGTGGACCCGGAGCGCGACGCGTTCGAGCTGGCGCTCTACGCCGCGTTCCGTGAGGCCGGCAAGCCGGTCCTCGGCGTCTGCCGCGGCTGCCAGGTCATGAACGTCGCCCACGGCGGCAAGCTGCACCAGCACCTGCCCAGCGTCGCCGGCACCCACCAGCACGAGCAGTCCGACCCGCGCGGCTTCCCGCTGCACCACGTCGAGCTGGCGTCAGCCAGCCGGCTGGCCGGCGCGTACGGCGCCACGCGCGTGAGGACGAACAGCTACCACCACCAGGCGATCGCCGAGGTGGGCGCCGGGCTCAGGCCCGTGGGACGCTCCGGCGACGGCGTCGTGGAGGCCGTGGAGGCCGAGTCCGGCCCGCTGGCGGTGGGCGTCCAGTGGCACCCGGAGATGATGTTCGAGCGCTTCGCCGAGCACCTCTCCCCCTTCAGGGTGCTCGTCGAGGCCGCGGCGCCCCAGCCGGCGCGCTGACCTCCCCCGAACCGCCGGTCCCGCGGCTCGGTCCCGCCGGTCGCGCCCGCCCTCCGCGCGTCCCTCCCCGTTGACGCGCGGGGCGCCGCGAGAGGTACACTTCCGCGCATGTCACCAGCGCGCCGAGGAGGTGGTGCCGTGGAAGACGGCTATGGCTACGCCCGTCTGACCGCCACCCCCGCGCCCGCTGGTCTCCCCCGCTGAACGACGAGGACGGACCAGGGCGCGCCACCCGCGGGGTCTCGCCGGCCCCGCCCGCTCAGCGCGAGAGAAGGTCCCATGGTAATCGTCATGCGGAAGGACGCCGACGCGGCGTCCGTCGAGAAGGTGATCAGCGAGGTCAGGAGCCTCGGCTTCACCCCCCACGTCAGCGAGGGCGAGTCGCGCACGCTCATAGGCGCGATAGGCCCGTCGCCCACCGAGGAGCTCAGGGAGCACTTCGCCGGCCTGGCGGGCGTGGAGACCGTCGTGCGCATCACCAAGCCGTTCAAGCTCGCCTCGCGCGAGTTCAGGCACGACGACTCCTTCGTGATGATCGGCGGGGTGAAGACCGGCAACGGCAGGTTCGTCGTGGCGGCCGGCCCCTGCGGGGTCGAGAGCCGCGAGCAGACCCTGGAGGCGGCGAGCATCGCGCGCCGCTCCGGCGCCCAGGTCCTGCGCGGCGGCGCCTACAAGCCGCGCACCTCCCCCTACGCGTTCCAGGGCCTGGGCGAGCGCGGCCTGGAGATCCTCGCCGAGGCCCGCGAGGCGACGGGCATGCCCATAGTCACCGAGGTCACCGCCCCCGAGCTCGTCGAGAAGGTGGCGGACGTGGCCGACATGCTCCAGGTGGGCGCCAGGAACACGCAGAACTTCGCCCTCCTCGCCGAGGTGGGCCGCTCGGGCAAGCCCGTGCTGTTCAAGCGCGGCATGTCGACGTCGGTGAGCGAGTTCCTGCAGGCCGCCGAGTACATACTCAGCCAGGGCAACACCCAGGTGGTCCTGTGCGAGAGGGGCATCAGGACCTTCGAGACGTCCACGCGCTTCACGCTCGACGTCAGCGCCGTGCCGGTGCTCAAGGAGCTGAGCCACCTGCCCGTGTGGGTAGACCCCAGCCACGCCGCCGGCCGGCGCTCGCTGGTGGCCTCACTGGCGCTGGCCGGCGCCGCCGCCGGCGCCGACGGGATCATCGTCGAGGTGCACCCCAGGCCCGAGGAGGCCAAGTCGGACGCCGCGCAGCAGCTCGACGAGGCCGAGTTCCAGGCGCTGATGGCGCGGCTCGAGCCCGTGGTGCGGGCGCTCGGGAAGTCGCTCTGACGTGAGCGCGGCGCGCACGCTGGCGGTGGCCGGCGTCGGGCTCATCGGCGGCTCCGTGGCGCTGGGCGCGCGGGAGCACGGCCTCGCCGAGCGCGTCGTGGGGTACGACCACGACGCGAAGGCCCTCGACGCGGCGCTCGGCCTGGGCGCCGTGGACGAGGCTCGCCTCGAGCCGGGCGACTGGCTCGGGGACGTGGACCTCCTGGTGCTGGCGGCGCCCACGCGCGCCCTGCCGGGCCTGGCCGCGGCGCTCCTCCCCCACCTGAGGCCCTCGGCCGTCGTCACCGACGTGGGCAGCGTGAAGCGGCCCGTCGTCGAGGCGATCGCCGCCGTGGAGTGGCCGGGCGGCGCCGGGCGCTTCGTGGGCGGCCATCCCATGGCCGGCAGCGAGCGGGCGGGGGTCGCGAACGCCGACCCCGGCCTGCTGGAGAACGCCGTGTGGGTCCTCACCCCCGTGCCCGCCACCGCGCCGGACGCGCTGGCGACGGTGCGCGGCCTGGTGTCCGGCCTGGGCGCGAGGGCCATCGAGGCCACGCCCGAGAAGCACGACGAGCTCGTCGCGGCCGTGAGCCACCTCCCCTACCTCGCGGCCGTGGCGCTCACGACGCTGATCGACGAGGGCGAGGACCGCGGCCTCAAGTCCCTGCTGGCGGCCGGGGGCTTCCGCGACCTCACGCGCGTGGCCAGCGGCGACCCGCACATGAGCCGCGACATGGTCGCCGACAACGCCGGGCCCGTGCGCGAGGCCCTGCGGGCGTTCCGGCGGGCCCTGGCCGAGCTCGAGGAGGCGCTGGACGACCCCGACGCCCTGCTGGAGCGCGCCGCGGCGGCCAAGCGCGCCCGCGACGCCGTTCCGGTGGTGAAGCGGGGCCTGCTCGCCTCACGCTGGGAGCTCGTCGTGGCGGTGCTCGACCGCCCCGGCGAGTTCGCCCGCATCACGGCGGCGCTGGCGGCGGCGAACGTGAACATCAAGGACATCGAGGTCCTGAGCGTCCGCGAGTCGGGCGGCGCCGTGCGCCTGGCGTTCGAGGACGCCGCCGCCCAGGAGGCCGGGCGACTCGCCCTGGAGGCGCAGGGCTACAGGGTGCGCACGCGCAACGGCGGCTGACCGAGGACCAGGCGGCCGGCAGGGGAGCGGACTTATCCTCGACGGCGTGGCCGCCCCGCGCGACGAGCTGTTCGACCTGGCCGTTAACAGGGCCGCGGAGTACGCCGCGCGCCTGGGCCTACCGCCCGGCGACGCCCTGCGCACCCGCCTGGGCCTGGAGGTCTGGTACCTCAAGACGCGCTTCGCCTACCGGGTGCCCCTCGAGGAGGTCGCGGCGGCGGTGGCGGCGCGTCCGCCCGGCGCGGGCAGCCTGTGGGTCGGCGGCAGGGGCGGCGCCTGGCGGGAGCGAGGGGCCTCCGGCCGTCCGAGAGGCTGACGGGCGCGGCGTCCATGCGACGATGGGGGCGTGGGCAGGAAGGCCAGGCGCCGCCCGGCGCCCAAGGAGTCGCCGGAGCGCAGGCGCGAGCTGGAGGAGCGCGCCTGCAAGGCCAAGAAGCGCTACCGCACCGCGCGGGAGGCGCTGGCGGCGCAGCAGTACGTCCGCCTCGCCTACGGCGAGGAGAAGGGCGTCTACCGCTGCGAGTTCTGCGGCGGTTGGCACCTGGGCGGGCGACCCCTGGACGTCTGAGGGCGTCCGGGCGCCGCTCCCGACGCGCTCGTCCGCGGCGGGACCGCCGGCGCCGCCGCTGTGACCGGCACGTCGCTGACGGATGACAGCCACATGTGTATCTTGTGAGGCACAGCCTCATGGCAGAGGGGCCCGCCCGCCTGGCGTGCGCGCCCCGGCAGGGGAGAGGGACTCACTATGCGTGCTTCACGTAAGTGGCGTCGCGGATGGCCTTGGTCGTGCGCCCTGGCGCTGGCGCTCATCGTCGGGGCGTGCGCGCAACCTCAGCAGCCGACCGTCGTCACGCCCGAGCTGGTCGGAGCCGAGGCGACGAGCTCCACCTCCGTCCTCCTCACCTTCGAGCCGGCCGTGGGCGCCGGCGCGGAGCTGACGGGGAACTACCAGATCGTGGGACCCGGGGGCGCGGCGCTCGCCGTGCTGGCCGCCTACCCCCTGGGTGACGGCAGGCAGGTGCTGCTGGCCACCGCCCCCCAGCAGCTCGTCGAGTACGCCGTCTCCGTGCGCGGGCTCGGCGTGGCGGGGGCGTCCGTCGCACCCGGCTGGCAGGCCAAGGCGGGGTTCAAGGGCTCCCCGGTGAGCTCGCCCGTCGTCGCGAGGGCCGTCGCCCTCACCAACACGACCGTGCTGGTCACGTTCAGCGACCCCGACTCCGGCCAGCTCGCGAGCATGGGCGACAGCGCCGCCGACCCGCGCTCCTACCGGGTCTCTGGGCCCGACCTCGACGTGCTCGGCGCTGCCTTCGCCTACCCCGACCAGAGCCGCGCCCGCGTGATCCTCACGACCAGCCCGATGGCCGACGCCGTCTACAGCGTCGAGGCCACGAACGTGGTGTCGGAGGTGGGCAACAGGCTGGTGGACCCCTTCGCCGCCGCCGGGCAGTTCCGCGGCATCGCGGCCAACGACGGCGTCGCGCCCGGGGTGTTCGAGGCGTACGCCACGAGCCAGACGAGCGTGACGATCGGCTTCACCGAGCCCGTCGGCGGCGCGGCGGCCGACCCCAAGAGCTACGTGATCGTGGACCCCGACGCGAACGTCGTGCCGGTGGTGGCCGTCGAGCTGACCCTCTTCGACACCGAGGTGAAGCTCACCACCTGGCCGCTGACGCCGGGGGTCGAGTACACGGTCGAGCGGATCGACGGCGTGACGGACAAGAGCGGCAACGCGTTGTCCCTCGACCCCAACGCGCTGCCCACCTTCACCAGCGCGCTCGCGTTGCCGGGCGCGGACGACGAGGCCCCGCGCGTGCTCGGGGCCAGCTCCCTGAGCAACACCAGCGTCGTCGTCACCTTCAGCGAGCCCGTCTACGGCGCCGACGACCCCGCCAGGTACAAGATCTTCGACCTCGCGTCGGTGGGCTCCTCCGGCCCCGCCCCGCAGAGCGTCGTCATCGTCGAGGGCGCCAAGGTGAGCGCGAACAGGCGTTCGGTGACGCTCACGACGCGGGCGCAGTCGGAGATCCTCTACGCCCTGAACGTGACGGGGGTGGCCGACGCGGCCGGCAACCACATCGCCCCGCCGGACCGCGACCATCCGTTCCAGGTGACGTTCATGGGCACCCCGGTGTCCGGCGCGGCCGAGGACAGGGACGGCGACGGGCTGTCCGACGCCGCCGAGCAGGCCGGCTGGACGGTGACCGTGACGCTGGCCAACGGCCAGACGACGACGGTCCGCGTCACGAGCGACCCTGACGTGGCGGACACCGACGGCGACGGCATCGACGACGGCGTCGAGCGCGCCTACCTGATGAACCCGCGCTCCGCTGACAGCGACAACGACGACCTCAGCGACTACTGGGAGCTCAACCACATCTACAGCGACCCCGTGGGGCAGGACTCCGACGCCGACGGGCTCATCGACGGCCTGGAGTGGTGGTTCTTCCGCACCTCGCCGAACCTGGCCGACACCGACGGCGACCAGATACTCGACGGCGACGAGATCCAGCTCGGCAACCGCAACCCCCGGCTGGCCGACCTGCCGCTCCCCGGCGTCGAGGTCGGCCAGGTCGACCTCCAGCTCGACGTGAGGTTCACGGCCACCAGCAGCACCAGCACGCGCGACCTCGAGACCCGCTCCGTCTCCAGCACGCTCACCCAGAGCGAGCGGCAGGCGACGAGCAACAGCGACAGCAACACGCAGCAGTTCTCGATCTCGGCGGGCGTGGACACCGCCTGGAAGGTCGGCAGCGACTTCGGCTACAAGGGCTCCTTCAAGGTGGAGACCGGCTACTCGGGCCAGTGGACGTCGAGCTTCACGCGCGAGTCGGCGCGCGAGACGCAGCGGGCCTACAGCGATTCGCTCGAGACCCAGGCGGAGCTCCAACAGGGCGAGTCCGTGACGCGGGAGGTCCAGGGCGCCTCGATGCGGCTGAGCGTGAACCTGCGGAGCCTCGGCGACATCGCCTTCAACATCTCGAACATACAGGTGACGGCGTTCATCCAGGACCCCCGCAACCCGGCCCTGCTGCGGCCCATAGCGACGCTGGTCCCGGAGAGCGAGCCGAGCGGCGGGTTCAACCTCGGCCCCATCGCGCCGGAGCGCGGACCGCTGATCTTCGTGGCGAACCAGATCTTCCCGTCGCTCGTCGAGCAGCTCATGCGCGACCCCTCGGGCCTGGTGTTCAAGCTGGCGAACTTCGACATCGTCGACGAGTTCGGCCGCAACTTCGCGTTCACGTCGCAGGACGTGAACGACCGCACGGCGACCGTCGTCATCGACTACGGCGCCCACGACTCGGACGGCGACGGCGAGGGCGACGTCACCGAGCGGCTGAAGGTGAGCACGAGCGGCGGCCTGAACCCGTCCGACCCCCTCTCCGACGACGACCGCGTGCTCTTCGACCTCGACGGCCACCAGGTGGGCATCACGCTCGTCGACGCGCTCGAGAACGTGCTGGGCCTGCGCCACTACGACGAGTCGGTGGACCCCACGAGCAGCCTCAGCGAGGAGCAGCTCCTGGGCAGCTACTCGACCATCGTCAAGGCCAACCGCGAGGTGCTGGTGCGGGTGCGCGGCGTCTCGCGCGACCTCACGGACCCCCTGAAGAAGTGGGTGATCCTCACCGAGTCGGGCCTCGCGGCCGACGACCAGGACCTGCTGTCCGTGGTGCTGCACGCCGGCGAGGGCGTGACGCTGGCGTTCGTCCAGGACCTCGACGACGACGGCATCCCCGCGCGCGTCGAGTACCTGCTCGGCTGCGACGACAGGAACGTGGACACCGACGGCGACGGGCTGACGGACCGCCAGGAGGTCTACGAGGGCTGGCAGATCAACGTCAGGGGCAGGGACGGCTACAGGGCCTACTCGAGCTGCGCCAGGGCCGACTCCGACCTCGACGGCATCCCCGACAAGGACGAGGTGAGCCGCGTCGACAGCGGCGGCAACCCCGTCCCCACCGACCCCAAGCGGATCGACACCGACGGGGACGGGCTCAGCGACAGCCTGGAGCTGACGGGGGTCACGATAGACGTGCTGTTCGGGTCGGTCGTGACGGTGACGACGGACCCCCTCGACCCCGACACCGACGGCGACACACTGCCCGACGGCGCCGAGCGCGACCTGCGCACGGACCCCACCGTGAACGACGGCGACAAGGTCCTCGACGACGATCGCGACGGGCTCGTCAACTTCCTCGAGGACCAGGTGGGTTGGAGCGTCAGCTACTTCGGCGTGAGCGCCACCCCGCTGCAGCAGGGCACCAGCACGCCCGTGGGCAACGTGAAGTCGCTGCGCAACGACCCCGACTCCGACAACGACGGCCTGAACGATCTCGCCGAGTTCCAGCTCAAGACCGACCCGACGAAGGCCGACACCGACGGCGACGGGCTCACGGACGCCCAGGAGGTGGCCGCCGGCACCGACCCGCTCGACGCCGACACCGACGACGACCTGCGGTCCGACGGCGCCGAGGTGAACGTCGGGCTGGTCATCAAGGTGGTGGGCGAGGACCAGTACGTGGTGTTCTCGGACCCGCTCGTGGCGGACGCGGACCACGACGGCTGGGTCGACGGCGAGGAGGCCGACCCCTCCAGGGGTACCGACCCCACGAAGGTCGACACCGACGGCGACGGCGGGGGCAAGAACGACAAGGAGGAGGGTGGGACGTGCGTGGGCACCGGCGCCAGCCAGGTGTGCCGCGACCCGCTGGCCCCAGACCAGCGCCTCACCGTGAGGTTCACGCTCAACGTCGACCTCGACGGCGACCTGGACCCCCTGGGGGGCACCGGCGACTTCAAGCACACGCTCACCATCGAGCGCGGCGACGGCACGTCGCTGGTCCAGGACTCGGAGGTCTTCCTCAACAACAACTCGACCTCCTTCATCTGGACCCCGCAGCTCATCCGGCCGCTGTCGGAGTCGCTCACCATCGACATAGTCGTGTACGAGAGCGACAGCGGCACGGCCGACGACGGCGAGAGGTGCCGGCTGGACGACCGCAAGGACATCGGCGGCATACCGGGCGTCGTGAACGCGTCGCAGAACTACACGACGCAGACCGTCAACGACTTCGTGGGCGACCCGATCGCCGAGTGCAAGTTCAGCATGAGCGTCGGGTTCCAGGCGGACTAGGCCGACGGCGAGAGGCGAGGCGCCGACCGGTACGGGTCGGCGCCTCGCTCGTCTCCACCGGCCATCGACGGCGCCTGGCGGGACCCGTCGGCGTCGTCCCTCGTCGCCGCTCCTCCGGGAGGTCGCTCGTCGCACGCGGAGCGTAAGCATTGACTTACGGTAAGTCATCGCTTACCCTAGTGGCGTGCAGGCCATCGACAGGCTAGCCGCGCTCTCCGACCCCACGCGCCGGCGCGTGTTCGAGATGGTCCTGCGCCGCCCCAGCCCCGTCGGCCGCATCGCCGGCGCCCTGCCCGTGAGCCGCCCGGCGGTCTCGCAGCACCTGCGCGTGCTCCGCGACGCCGGCCTGGTCGTGGCGGAGCGAAGGGGCGCCAGCCGGGTGTACAGGGCCGACGAGGCGGGCCTGGCGGAGCTCCGGGCCTGGTTCGAGGAGCTGTGGGACGACGCGCTCGACGCCTTCGAGGCCGCCGCGCGGAAGGAGCACGCGATGCAGGAGACGACCACGAGGGTAGCCCCCGTCATCAAGACCCGGACCGTCCCCTTGGCCGTGGAGGACGCCTTCGACCTCTTCACCTGGCGCATGAGCGAGTGGTGGCCCGTGGCCACCCACTCGGTGGCCGGCGAGGACGTGGCGGAGCTCAGGTTCGAGGGGCGCGTGGGCGGGCGGCTGCTCGAGGTCGCCGCCGACGGCACCGCGTGCAGCTGGGGCGAGGTCCTGGCCTGGAACCCGCCGCACCGGTTCGTGATCTCCTGGCACCCCTCACCCGAGCCCAAGGCGGCGTCCGTGCTCGAGGTGCGCTTCCGGTCGGTGGCCGGCGGCACGGAGCTGTACCTGGAGCACAGGGGCTGGGAGGAGCACGGCACCGAGGCGCTCCGTCTGCGCGCCAGCTACGAGCCCGGCTGGGACCAGGTGCTGGACCGGTTCGTGGCGGCGACCTCCTAGGCCCGGCGCCGGCCGGACCGGCCTCAGGTGTTCGACCAGGGCCTTATGACGATGGCCCCGTCCTTCAGCAGGGCCACCTCCGGCCCGCGGCCGTTCGCCTCGTCGTGGCCGGCGGCCTGGGCCACGGCCCCGCCGATGCGGAGCTGGGGGCTCTGTATGCGCTCGGCCCAGATCACGGCCTTCTCGTTGCCGCCCGCGCCGGCGTGGGCCAGACCCCGCAGGGTGCCGATCACGATGATGTCGTCGTTGGCCAGTACCTCGGCGCCGGCGTTGACGTCGCCCAGGACCACCACCGACCCCGTGGACTCCACGCGCCCGCCGCTGCGCACTGTGCGGGCGACGATCACGGTCTCGCCGCGCGCCTGCAGCTTGTTCACCGGCGGGCGCACGTCGGTGAACGTGCCGCCGGCCTCCCTCACGCTGCGGGCCACGGCCTCGATGACCTCGACGGGCGTCCTGTCGGACACCTCCAGCGCCACCTTCTCCTTAAGCAGCTCGGCGTGGGCGCCGAGCGACTCCTCGACCTTCGCGACGTCGTCGCCGGGCTCGAGGGTCAGCAGTATGCCTCCGCGCGTACCCCTGGCCTTCACCGGGAAGCCTGCACCTCCACACCCTTGAGCTGCCAGTACCCGGCCAGGAAGTCGCGGGCCACCGGCACCGAGACGCGCGAGCTGGAGCCGCCGTACTCGATGAATACCACGAGGGCGATCTGCGGCTTCTCGACGGGGCTGAAGCCCATGAACCACGCGTGCGTCCAGTCGCCGCCGCGGCCCGTCTGCGCCGTTCCGGTCTTGCCCGCCACCGTCCAAGGGTAGACGCGCGGCCCCATCGTGTTGGCCGAGGGGTAGTCGGTGAACATCAGCTCCATGCCGTCGATGAGCGTCTCCCAGTAGTCGCCGGGCACCTCCGTGACCTGCGGCTCCATGACCTGCTGGCCGATCTGCCTGACGAGGAAGGGCCGCGGCATCAGCCCGCGGTTCGCGATCGTGCACACGAACTGCGCGATCTGCACGGGGGTCGCCAGCACGTCGCCCTGGCCTATCACGGTGTTGAGCGTGAAGCCGGGGAGCCAGCCGTGCTCGTACTGGGGCTGCGCCCTCACCCACTGCTCGTCGGGGATGCGGCCCGACTTCTCCTCGAGCAGGCCCACGCCCGTGGGTCGCCCGAACCCGAGCTGCCGGGCGCGCTCGACGAGGTCGCCGATGAAAGGCCCCCAGCCCCGGCTGAAGTCGGGCGTGGAGTAGGCCGCGTTCCAGAAGAAGGTGTTGCAGCTGTCGGCGATCGCGTGGCGCACGTCGTACATGCCCTTGTCGAAGGTCGCCCAGTTGCGCCAGGTGATGTTGCCGTAGCGGAACACGGCGCTGCAGGGGAAGCGCTGGCTCGGCGCGATGTAGCCGTTCTCGAGGAGCGCCGACGAGGTCACGACCTTGAACGTCGACGCCGGCGGGTAGGCCTCCACGGCGCGGTTCGTGAGCGGCTTGTCGTCGCTGTGCAGGATGGCCTCGACGGCCGTGGGGTCGGACGGGCGATGCGTGAACACGTTCTGGTCGTAGGTGGGCGAGCTGGCCATCGCCAGCACCTCGCCCGTACGCGGGTCGAGAGCGATGATCGCGCCCTTGGCCACGTCCTCCGTGGGCAGGCCCACGCGCACGCGGTCCTCGTTCACGTAGGTCAGCGAGCGCTGCAGCACGTCCTCGGCGAGGCGCTGGAGCTGCGGGTCTATCGTCAGCACGACGTCGTAGCCGGGCTGGGCCGACCACAGCACGTGCGAGGCCACGACCGAGCCGCCGGAGTCCACCTCCACCTGACGCGCCCCGGCGCTGCCGAACAGGGACGCCTCGTAGGCGGCCTCGATGCCCGCGATCCCCACCAGGTCGTTGACCGAGTAGCCGGGGTTGCGCACCGGGTCGGCCTGCTGCGTGTAGCCCACGACCTGGGCCGCCAGGTTCGTGGGGTAGGTGCGCTCGATGCGCTCGCGCAGGTAGAGGTTCGTGCTGCCTGCCACGCGCTCCTCCACCGCCGGTACCAGCTCGTCGGGGATGTTCCAGACGGCCACGGCACCGTTCATGACCTCCTCGGCCTTCGTGGGGTCGGGCTCGCGCAGGTCGCCGGTCAGGCCCAGCAGGGCCTTGATGCGCTCCCACTCGGGCGCCGGCCCGCCCATGTACATGAGGTCGTGCGCCACGCGGTCGTCGGCCAGCACGGTGCCGTCGCGCGCCAGGATCCGGCCGCGGAGCGGCGTGATGCGCTGCTGGGCCAGCGAGTTCTGGATGCTCCTCAGGGCGTACTCCTCGGTCCTCACGAGCTGGAGGACCATCAGCCGCCCCGTGAACACCGCCAGGACGGTGAGGAAGAACGCCAGCAGCAGGCGCATCCGCCCGACCATCAGATGAGCTCCTTCTGCAGCACGCGGCTCCTGTCGAGGAGCGCCGCGCTCCACGGCAGCACGAGCAGGCCGGCCAGCACGGTGAGGGCGCTCTCGACGGCGACCACGGCGCCGAGCCTGTCGAGGCTGTAGGGTCCTCCGACGAGCCAGGCGAGGAGCATGGCCATCACCGCCCACTTGCCCACCACGGCGACGAAGACGACGAGGAGGCGCTCCAGTGCCCCCGAGTTCGTGAGCTGCGCCCGCACGAAGGTCGCGGCCAGCGCGCCGCCGGCCAGCGCCATCGCGTGCATGCCCAGGACGCCCTGGCCGCCGACGTCCTGCACGAGGCCGATCCCGTAGGCCACGGCCACGAGCTGCCACGGCTGGACCCGCCAGAGGAGGGTCAGCACCGCGAGCAGGAACAGGTCGGGCGCCGGCAGCGGCGCCAGCAGCGCCGAGAGGAAGCCCTGCGAGACGAGCAGGACCAGGTAGAACAGCACCAGGCGCATCGCGTCAGTCTAACCAAGGTCTCAGCCGCCCCCCATGGGCGGCGTGGCGGCCCTTGGCTATGCTTGCCACCATGCCAGAACGTAAGGGGGCGCGAGGAGGCGGCGCGGCGAAGGGCTTCACGGTCGAGCGCGCCCCGGCCGACGCGCCGGGTCGCCGTGCGCTGGCCGGCCGCATCGTCGACCACCTCGCCCGACGCGAGGTCGTGAACAACCTGGCCGTCGGCATCGCGTCGGCGCTCGCCGACGGCTCGCTGCGGCGGGACGACGCCGAGCTGCTCCTCGCCATCGACCCGGCAGGGCGCTCGGCGGCGGCCCTGGTCATGACCCCTCCCTACAGGCTGGTGGTGGGAGACGGCGACGACCCCGCGGCGCTGGAGACGCTCCTGGAGGACCTGCTGCGGCGCGGCGCCCGCCCGCCCGGCGTCGTGGGTCCGGAGCCCACCGCCGGGCGGGTCGCCTCGTGGCTGGCCGACCGCCTGGGGCTCGAGGCCAGGCGGAAGATGCGGCAGGGGATCTACGGCCTGGAGCGGGTGCGGGAGGCCGCCAGGACGCCCGGCGAGGTCAGGCCGGCCACCGAGGCCGACGAGGGCGTGGTGGTGCCGTGGCTGACGGCGTTCTTCGCGGAGGCCCACGTCGACGTGGGCACGCCGGAGGAGACCTTCCGCGGCTTCCTCACCTCCGAGTACCGGCGCCTCTACGTGCTCGAGGCGGACGGGAGGCCCGTGAGCATCGCCGGGCTCGGGGCGCGGACGCCGCACGGTCGACGCATCGGCCCCGTGTACACCCCACCCGAGCTGAGGCGACGCGGCTACGCCGAGAGCCTCGTGGCCGCTGTGAGCCGGAGCGTCCTCGACGCCGGCAACAGGTACTGCTTCCTCTACACCGACCTCGACAACCCCACCTCGAACGCCGTCTACGTGCGCATCGGCTACGAGATGGCAGCGGAGGCCTCCGAGTACGACCTGGCGCGACCGGGCGCCTGAGGGCGAGCGGGCGACCCGGGCCGGTGCTGGCGGGGGCGCCCGGCGCCGACCCGCGGCGCCGCCGCTCCGGGCCGCGTCCCGCCGGTGCGACCGGCCCCTGGTAACTTGGCGTCCATGGCGATACTTGTCATCCACGGCGGCGCCGGCACGGTGCCGGAGAGGTACACGGGCGCCTACCGCGAGGGCCTGAGGGAAGCTGCCGACGCCGGCTACCGCGAGCTGACGGCCTCGGGCGACCCGGTGCGGGCCGTGATCGCGGCCGTCAGCGCCATGGAGGCGAACGAGGCGGCCTTCAACGCCGGCGTGGGCGGCGCGCCCACGCGCGAGGGCCGGGTCGAGCTGGACGCCTGCGTGATGGCCGCCGACGGGAGCGCCGGCGCGGTGGCGGCGGTGACGAACTCCCGGAACCCCGTCAGGCTCGCCGAGAAGGTGCGCACGTCGACGCCGCACGTGATCCTCGCCGGCGCGGGCGCCGAGCGCCTGGAGGACCACCCGGTGCCGAACGAGTCCCTGCTCACCGAGCGCACGCGGGAGGAGCTCGAGCGTTGGCGCCGGCGCGGCACCGACAGGCCCGGCCGCGGCACCGTGGGGGCGCTGGCGCTGGCCGACGACGGACGCCTGGCCGCCGCCACCAGCACCGGCGGCATCCTCGGCCAGTACCCGGGGCGCCTGGGCGACACGCCGGTGCCGGGCGCCGGCACCTGGTGCGACGAGCGACACGCCCTCTCGGGCACGGGCATCGGCGAGGCGTTCCTGCGCAGCGCGGCGTGCCGCAGCGTGGCCCTGCGCATCGACCTGGGCGCGAGCCCGGAGGAGGCCCTGCGCGCCGGCCTCGACGACCTCTCCAGGGCGAAGGGCGACGGCGGCTTCATCTACCTGGGACGGGACGGCACCTTCGGCTTCGCCTACGACACGCCCATGCTGGCCGTGGCCTACAGGGCGCCCTCCGCCTCCGGCGAGGACGTGGCGACCGACCCCGGGGTACACATGTTCCGCGGCTAGCTCGCGCCCAGCATCCCCGCGAGCAGCGCGTCCCCGAACTCGTGCCAGAGGTAGCCGCGCTCCTCCGCCTCGGCGTAGCAGCGGGCGACGAGCTCGGGTCCGGCGACGGCCTCGACCAGCGCCCTGTGCGAGGCGCCGGCCTCGTGCCACCCGGTGAGGAGCCCGTCGACGGACCTCACCCCGCGCTCCGGGCCTATCAGCAGCTCGGTGCGCCCGCTGCCGGGGTGGACCTGCCCGGTCGAGTCGGCGACGGTCTCGAGCGCTCGGGCCGCCGTGGTGCCGACGGCCACGACGCGGCGTCCGGCGGCGCGCGCCTGGTTCACCAGCCGCGCCGTGGTCTCCCCCACCTCGTAGCGCTCGGCGTCGGGCGTCTCCCCGGCCTCGAAGGACGCCACGCCGCAGTGCAGGACCACGGGGGCGAAGACGACGCCGGACGCCGCCAGCCGGGCGACGAGCCTGGGCGTGAACGGCCGGCCCGCGCTCGGCATCTCGGCCGAGCCGGGCGTGCTGGCGAAGACGGTCTGGTACGCGCTGAGGGGCCGTGCCCTTCGCTCGTGGGCGTAGCGGATGGGCTGGCCGTGCCGGCGCAGGTAGGCGAGCACGTCGCCCATGCCCCGCAGCTCGGCCAGCCACAGGCGCGGCGAGCGGGCGTCGCGCGCCAGGAGCCGCGCCGAGGCGCCGGCGGGCAGCACTACCTCGCCGCCGACGTGGTCCCGCCAGGGCGCCGAGCCCACGCCCAGCGGCCGACGCGGCTCCACCGTCCACACGGCGCCGGCCACCGGCGAGGAGAGGTGCAGCCGCACCGGCCCCGCGGCACCCACGCCGTCCACGGCGGCCGGCACGGTGGCCGAGACGTTGACCACCAGCACGTCGCCCGGCCGCAGCGCGTCGGCGATGCCGTCGAAGCGGCGGTGCGAGATCGCGCCCGTGGCGGCGTCGGCGACCATGAGCCTGACGGCGTTCCGCGGGCGGTAGCCGGAGGCGGGCGCGCGCGGCGGCGCCGCCGCCGGGCCGCGGCGCCGTTCCGCGGCGGACCCGCCGCCCGGAGCCGCCACCGGCCCGTCGCCCGGCGCGGTCGCCGGCCCGTTGCCCGGCGCCGCGGCGCGCGTCGTGACCGTCATCCCGGCACCCCTTCCGCCCTGGCCAGGTAGCGGCCAGACGGCGGCCTGTCGTTCACGAGGCGCAGCAGGCCGGGCACGCTGGCGCTCGGCGGCGGGCGGTCGGAGACGTCCTCGCCGGGGAAGGCGTCCTGCTGCATGCGCGTGTTCATGTCGCCGGGGTCGACCCAGTAGACGCGCACGCGCGGTTGCTCGGCGGCCAGCACGCGGCTGAGCTGCTCGAGGGCCGCCTTCGACGCGCCGTAGCCGCCCCAGCCCTCGTAGCCCTCGACGGCGGCGTCGGACGTGACGTTCACGACCGCTCCCCCCGCCGACTCGAGCGCCGGCAGGCAGGCCTGGACCAACGCCAGCGGCGCCACGACGTTCGTCTCGAGGACCTCCCTCAGCGCCGGCAGCGGGTAGCGGGCCAGGCCGGGCAGCGGCGTCGGCCCGAGGGTGGAGGCGTTGTTGACGAGCAGCTCCAGTGCGCCCAGCTCGTGAGCGGCCGCCACGAGCCGCTCCCGGTGCGCGGGGTCCGTCACGTCGCCCGGCACCGGGCGCACGCGGGGCCCCAGGCCCTCGACCGCCTCCCCTAGCTCAGCGGCGTGGCGGGCGTCGACGACGACGCTCCAGCCGTCGTGCGCCAGGCGCTCGGCGAGCTCGAGGCCCAGCCCGCGCGAGGCTCCGGTGACGATGGCGACGCGGCGCCGCCCGGGGTCTTCCTCGGCAGTACGCGGCATGGTCATGCCCGGACGGTACAACTTCAAGTAAACTTCAAGTCAATGGCCCTGCCCAGCCACATCACGATCGGCGAGCTGGCCCGCCGCACCGGCGTGGCCACTTCGGCGCTGCGCTTCTACGAGCAGCGCGGGCTCATCAGGTCGGAGCGCACCGCCGGCAACCAGCGGCGCTACCCGCGCGCCACGGTGCGCCGCGTGTCGGTGATACGAGCCGCGCAGCGCTGCGGCATCTCGCTGGCCGAGATCGCCTCGGTCCTCTCGCGCCTGCCCGACGACCGCACGCCCACGGCGGCGGACTGGCAGGAGCTCTCCACGGCCTGGCGCCACAGCCTCGACGAGCGCATCGCCACGCTGCAGGGCCTGCGCGACAGGTTGACCGGGTGCATAGGCTGCGGCTGCCTCTCGCTCGACCGCTGCTGGCTGGTGAACCCGGACGACCAGGCGGCGAGCGGCGGACCGGGACCGCGGTTCCTGGTCTAGCCGCCGGGGCGAGGCTGGAGGGGCAGGGCGCCCGGCGATGCGGGTCCCCACCGGAGCCTCAGCGCGGCGCGGACGGCCCCCTACTTCCCGAAGATCTCCGGCAGCTCCTCCATGGCCACCAGCACCTCGCGCGGCTTGCTGCCGGTGTGGGGCCCGACGATGCCGAGGGCCTCGAGCGAGTCCATGAGCTTGCCGGCGCGCGCGTGGCCCACCGACAGACGCCGCTGCAGGCGGGAGACGCTGGCCTGGCCCTCGCTGATGACGAGCTCGGCGGCGGCGCGGAGCTTGTCGTCGTTCCAGTCGATGAGGCCGCTGGCCGTGGACTCGTCCGCGGGCGGCGGGTCGAAGTCGGCGCCGTAGGCCTCCACGAAGTCGTCGTCGAAGTACTGGCGGCGCAGGAACTCGGCGAGCCTGGCGATCTCGTTCTCGCTCACGAACGGGCCCTGGAGGCGCACCGCCTTCACGAGGCCCGGCTGGTAGAAGAGCATGTCGCCCAGGCCTATGAGCCGCTCGGCGCCCATGCCGTCGAGGATCGTGCGGGAGTCGTGGCTCGACGACACCGCGAACGCCATGCGGGCGGGCACGTTGACCTTGATCAGGCTGGTGAGGATGTCCACGGACGGACGCTGCGTGGCGAGTATCAGGTGCATGCCCGTGGCACGCGCCATCTGCGCCAGGCGCATGATCGACGACTCGACCTCCTTCGGGCTCGTGATCATGAGGTCGGCGAGCTCGTCGATGACGATGACGATGAAGGGCATCGGCGGCAGGTCGAGGTTGCGCGCCTTCTCGTTGTACTGGTCGAGGTTCTTGGCGCCGATCTTCGACATCATCTGGTAGCGGCGCTCCATGTGGGTCACGGCCCCTATGAGCACCCCGGCGGCGTCCTTGGGGTTCGTGACGACGGGCCTCAGCAGGTGCGGGACGCCGTCGAAGGGCGTCAGCTCGACCATCTTGGGGTCGATCATCAGGAAGCGCAGCTCGGTGGGCAGGAACCTGAAGAGCAGCGAGGCGATGAGCGCGTTCACCGCCACCGACTTGCCGGAGCCCGTGGAGCCGGCGATGAGCAGGTGCGGCATGCGGGCGAGGTCGCCCACGACCATCTCGCCGTCTATGGACTTGCCGAGCACCAGCGGCAGACGCGCCTTCGAGCGCCTGTAGGTGGGCGCCTCCACGGCCTCGCGGAAGCGCACCAGCTCGCGGTGCGCGTTGGGCACCTCGAGGCCTATCACGCTCTTGCCCGGGATGGGCGCCTCGATGCGCACCGACCCCACGGCCATCGCCAGCGCCAGGTCGTCCGAGAGGTTCGCGAAGCGGCTGATCTTCTCGCCCGGCGCCGGCTCCACCTCGAAGCGCGTGACGGTGGGCCCGCGCACGGCGGCCACCACGCGACCGCCGAGCTTGAAGTTCGCCAGCGTCTCGTCGATCTGCCGCACGCGCGCGCGGTGCTCCTGGAGCATCTGCTCGCGGTCCTGCGGCGAGGCCTCCATGTCGTCGAGGAGCGTGACGGGCGGCACCTGGATGTCGATGGCGCCGACGGGCTCCCGCGCCGGGGCCTCGGGCTCGTCCTCCCCCTCGTCGGCCTGGGAGGCCACGACCGTGAGCGGCGCGGCCCGCCGCGTCCGCTCCTGTCGCGACGAGGCCGTCGCGCTCTGGGGCGTCGCGCCCACGGCCACGAGGTCGTCGAGCAGAGCCTCCTCCACGCCGGCCTCGGGCGGCGGGTCCCAGGGTAGGTCGGGCTCGGCGGACCACCCGGCGCCCTGGCCGTCGAGGCCCGCGGCGCCCAGGGTCGCGGGGACCAGGGCGTCCGCCGCCGGCGACGCCTCGCTCTCCCGCGCCTCCGCGGCGGCGCGCTCGGCCAGCGCGGCCCGCTCGGCAGCGGCGCGCTTGGCCACCGCGGCCAACGCGGCCCGCCAGCCGTCGAGCTGGGCGAGGACCTGGCGGCCCTTCGCGTCCAGCTCGGCGGCGAGCGTGGCGTCGTAGTCGTCCACCTCGGCGACGCGCTCGCCCTCCATCACCTCGGCCAGGGCGGCCACCAGCTCGCGCCACGGCTCCAGGGCCTCGGCGTCGAGGCCCAGCCTGTCGGCCTCGCGCTCCAGCTCCCTGAGCGCCTCCACGCGGCGGGCGTGAGCTGCTGAAGCCTCCACGAGGCGACGCGGCGCCATGCCCTTGAGCGAGCGGCGGTCGAGGTCGCGCTCGCGGGTCAGCTTCCTGTTGCGCTCCATCAGCGCCGTCAGGTCGAGGGCCAGGGCCTTGCGCAGCCTGTCGAGGGCCTGGGCGGCCTGGCCCGGCGCCGTCACCGGGTCGTCCAGCGCCTGCTTGAGGGCCGCGCACCAGGCCTCGAAGGTGCCCAGGCCCGGCTCGGGCGGCAGCGCTCCCTCGGCGTCGAGGTGGGCGCCGAGGTCGGCGGCGCGGTCGCGGGCGAAGTCGGCCACGGCGGACTGCCACGCCTTCAGGTCGGCCCTGGCGTCGCGCAGCGCCTGCGGCGTGGGCGCGCGCATCTCGCGGTGGGCCGACCGCACCTCGGCGCGCCACCTGTCCAGCTCGGCGCTGGAGGGGTAGAGCTCGCTGAGGGCCAGCAGGTCCTTGTCCAGCTCCGCGAGGCCCTTGCGCACGAGCGCGGCGTCGGCGTGGAAGGCCGCGCGCTCCTTGGCGCTGCGCCGCGCCCGCGCGGCGCCCTCGTAGGCGGTGCGCACGGCCGACGCCGCGGCACGCAGGGCCGTGGTGAGGGTGAGGAAGGGCCGCCAACCGCGCAGGAGGTCGTGGCCGAGCGTCGCCACCACGACGGCCGGCACCACGGCGACGACGCCCCAGGTGGGACCGAGCGCGGACCGCAGCCTGGCGCCCCAGGCGCCCGCCGACTCCGGTCGCACGCCGGCGGAGACGCCCCACAGGCCGGCGACGAGCACGACGTAGCCGAGCAGGACGCGCGGCCACCAGGACGGGTTGCGGCGCAGGAGGAAGAGGCCGCCCAGGACCAGCGGGGGCACGGCCAGGCAGTAGGAGGCCCAGCCGACGTTGCCAGTGAGGGCGGCGCGCACCGTCCGCCCCAGCTCGCCGGACGGGATCGCGGGCACCAGCACGCCCACGAGGAACAGCCCGGCGGCGGTGAGCACCAGCCCCAGGGCCTCGATGTCCGGCGTCTTCTCGCCCTGACGTTGCCGTTCCCGTCGGCCCTTGCGCACGTCGCCGAGTCTACCGCCTCGGGGGGAGGGGCCCGAGGGGAGAACTGGTACACTTCGCCGCGACCTGCCCGCATGTGAAGCTGTGACGAGGATGAGCGTTAGGCCGTGAAGGGCTTGGGCTCCAGGACCGGAGGCCTAGGGCCGGTGCTCTCGTTCGGCCTCTGGGGGTTGGCCGCCACCGCCGTCGTCTCGCTGCTCGTCTCGGGGGGCGAGATCAGGCCGTGGCACGGCTTCCTGCTGGCCGTGCCCTTCATGGCCGCCACCGCCTGGTTCGGCTGGGCCGTGGCCGCGTTCCTCGTGCCCGTCGTGCTGCTGCTGGTTTGGGGCGTGGACGCGTCGGCCAGAGGCGACGGCTTGGGCGCCGCCGCCTACGCCGAGCTCACCGTGACGATGTTGCTGGCCACCGTCGTGGGCGACCGCATGCACCGCGTCTGGCGCGAGTCCGAGGCCAGGGCGCGTCACAACGAGCGACGCGCCAGGCTGCTGCAGCAGGCGGCGCTGGAGCTGAACCAGGCCGACGACGCCGCGCACCTCTTCTCCGCCGCGCCGCGGCTCCTGTCCGACATCCTCACGTTCACGCACGCGGAGCTGTTCGTGCCGGAGGGCGAGGGCCTGTCCCTCGCCAAGGCCTGGCGCTGGGACGCCAAGCCCGGCTTCCGCGTACCCCTCACGTCGGTGATGGGCCGCGCCTACCGCACCGGCGAGCCGCAGTACGTGCCCGACACGGCGCGCGACTCCGAGTTCGTCGTGGCCCCCGGCGCCGTGCCGACGCGCTCCGAGCTGGCGCTGCCGGTGAAGGTGCGCGGCGAGGTGCGGGCCGTCATCAACCTGGAGCACACGTCGCCCGACGCCTTCTCCGGCGACGACCACGACACGCTCAGGGCCTTCACGCGCATCGTGGCCGAGGTCCTCGAGCGCCTCGACGCCAGGGCCGAGCTCGAGGGCGAGCGACGCGAACAGGAGTTCATGGCCCGGCTCTCGCACGCGCTGCTGCACGCCGACGACGCCAAGCAGGCGGCTGGCACCGCCATCACCGACCTGGTGCGGTTCCTCGGGCTCGACGCCGGCGGCGTCCTGGAGCTGAGGCAGGCCCGCGTGCGCCCGCTGGTGCGCGTGGGCACGCTGCCGCCCGTACTGGCCAGCCGCGCCGACGCCGGCCTCGAGTTCTCGGGCCTCATCGAGGACACGTGGCTGCACGGCCGCCAGGTCCACGTGCCCGACATGAGGGACGGGCACGGCACGGGGGACGACCCCGCGTGGCTGGGGGGCGAGAGCGGCCTGAGGACCGTCGTGCTCTCCCCCCTGCACAACGGCGGCGGCCACGTGAGGTACCTGCTGGGGCTCGTCAGCCTCGGGCGCCCCAAACCCCTCAGCGAGCGCCAGCTCACGCTCGTGAGCCGCGCGGCCGAGGCGCTGGGCGCGGCGCTGAGCCGAGTGGTGCTGAACAGGCAGCTCTTCGCCACCCTCGACGTCATCGGCCAGCTCGCCCGGGCCGAGGCGCCCAGCACGCTGTTCCAGCGCGCCGCCGAGGCGGCCGTGGACCTGATCATCGGGGCCGAGGCGGCCAGCGTACTGGTGCGCGACGGCGACCTGTTCCGCTTCGAGGCGGCCGTGGGCTACGACCTGGACGCCATCAAGGAGGGCGCCGGGCCCTTCACGCTGGCCGAGCAGCTCAGGTGGTACGCGGGCGCGGAGGCCGACTTCAGGCGCGGCATCGGGCGCATCGCCCGCGGCGCCGACGTGCTCCGCTTCTCGATCGCCAGCTCCGGGGAGAGGTCGCCGGCGAACCTCGCCGCCGCCCGCGTGGGCGACATCAAGGCGAACATCGTCATCCCCATCACCGAGGGCTCCGAGGTCGTGGCGCTCCTCAACGTCGACAACTTCTCCAGCGAGGCCGCCTTCAGCTCGAACTCGCTGCGCATCGCCGAGGCCTTCGCGCAGCACATCGCCGTGATCGTGAGGCAGGTCGAGCAGGTGCGGCGCCTCGAGGAGAGCCTCGTCACCGACGGCCTCACGCGCCTGGGCAACAGGGAGGGCTTCCAGCGCCGGCTCCAGGCGGAGCTGGCCCGCGCCGAGCGCTACGGCCACCCGCTGAACCTCGTGATGGTCGACCTCGACAACTTCAAGCAGATCAACGACCGCTTCGGCCACGCCGCCGGCGACGCCGCGCTGGTCGCCGTGGCGGAGGGGCTGACGCGGCACCTGAGGTCGTCGGACCACGCCTTCCGCTGGGCCGGCGACGAGTTCGTGCTACTGCTGCCCGAGGTGCGTCCGGAGGAGGCCCAGGCGGCCGCCGAGAGGTTCGCGGAGCTCGTCTCTCGCATCGAGGTGCACGGCGTGAGCCTGTCGGCCTCGGTGGGGGTGGCCTCCTACCCCACCGACGGGCACGACCCGGAGACCCTGCTGCGCCGCGCCGACGACCTCATGTACTTCCGCAAGCAGCGCAGCCGCTCGCCGCACGCGTCTTGACGGGGCGCGCCGACGGGCCCGGCGAGCGCGGGTCGGCGCGCGTCGCGGCGTCCCGCGCGCCCCGACGACGCGCCCTCAGCCCGCCGGGATGTCCTCCTCGTCGAGGTCCTCGGGGTCCACGTCGGGCGGCACGGACACGAACTCGCGCCGGCTCAGCACGTAGTCCTCGAGCACGACCTTCGCGAACGCCACGGTGGGCACGGCCAGCAGCGCGCCCACGAGCCCGAACATCCCCAGGCCGGCCATGATCGCCAGCAGCACCGTCACCGGGTGGAGGTTCGTGGAGCGCGAGAGGACCAGCGGCGAGAGCAGGTTGCCCTCGAGCTGGTTGGCGACGACGAAGACCCCGATCGCGAGCAGGGCGGTGAGGGGGCTCACCGTGAGGGCGAGCAGCACGGCCGGCACGGCGCCGATCACGGGCCCCAGGTACGGCACGAGGTTGAACACGGCCGCGAGGAAGGCGATGGCCGTCGCCAAGGGCACGCCGAGGATCGTCAGGCCGATCCAGATGGTCACGCCCACCATGGCCGTGATGAGGAGCTGGCCCCTGAGGTAGCCGCCCACGGCCGTGTCCGCCTTCTCGCTCACCTCGGCCACGATGCCGTGGTAGCGCGTCGGCACCAGGCGCCTGAACTGGGCGGTGAAGCGCGGGTAGTCGTAGAGGAAGTAGACGCTGGCCAGCACCACCAGCACGATCTGCAGGCCCGTGGAGATCACCAGGGTGGCGCCGGTGTAGAGCAGGCCCGGCCCGCGGCTGAGGAAGCTCTCCATGAGCTTGGCGAAGTCGCTGCCGAGCTGCTGCAGGGCGGCGATGACGCGGTCCCTGATCTCGGTGCCGAGGATGCCGTTGGGGTCAACGTTCTCGAGCCCGTCGGAGAGGAAGAAGGGGATCCTGTCGAGCCACGTGAGCACGCGCCCCTGCACCTCGGCCACGATGCGCGACAGGCTCTCGAACGCGTCGGGGAGCAGGTTCACGAAGTTGGCCGCCTCCGTCACCACCTGGGCTATCAGCATCGAGCCCAGCGCCACGAGGCCGCCCAGCAGCACGTAGGTGACGAGCACCGACCAGCCGCGGTTGAGGCGCAGGCGCATGAGCAGGTTGACGAGCGGGTTCAGTATGTAGGCGAGCAGGAACCCGAAGAGCCCCACCTGCAGCGCGAACATGTAGCCGGCCCTGGCGCGCCACAGGACGTAGAGGACGAAGACGATGACGAGGACGTAGACGACGGCGCGCACCCACGGGTGGCGCCACGCCCACCTGAGCGCCGGGAGCTGCTCCTCGGCCGGGCGCGGGTCCGGGGCGACGCCTGCCTGCCTCATGGGCCCACGAACAGCGACGCCGCCTCGAGCCTGACCTGCTCGGCTGTCAGGCCCTGGCCGAAGTACTCGCCCTCGGACGGCCACACCTCGAAGCGCAGCCGGGGGCGGTCGCGGCCGCCCGCCACCCCGGCGTCGGTGCCGGAGTTCCCCACGTAGCCGACCACCTGGCCACGATACACAGTGCGCCCGACGCTCACGCCGCTGGCCACACGCGACAGGTGCCCGTAGCGCAGCACCGTGCCGTCCTCGGTCTGGATCCACACCTGGCGGCCCCGCAGCTCGTCGAGCTCCTCCTCCGTGGTTCCGTCGGCCACGTCGTCCAGCAACGCCTCCCACCTGTCGCGGCTCAGCTCCACGTAGCCGACGTCGGCCCTGATGACCTGGCCGGCCGCGGAGGCGATGACGGCGGCGCCGTAGGGGACGGGCACGTCGAGGTCGCCGTCGACGAAGTCGAAGCCCTGGCTGACCCCGGACCTGTAGGGGCGGGGCGCGCCCGGCAGGTTCGCGTCGCTGCCGGGCAGCCTGGCGCCCGGTATGGGGAACCACAGCCCTGCCGGACCGGAGGCCGTAGCGGCGCCCCGGACCGTCGCCCCCGGCGACGGCGGCGAGGCGGTCTCCGCGGTCGCGGCGCTCGCCGGCGCGGCGGTCCGGGAGAAGAGCAGGATGGACACGACCACGGCGTAGACGGTGACGGCCCCGAGCACGTACCAGCCGGGCTTGACCCTGCGCACGCGCGGAGTGTAGCTCAGGCCGCGCCGCGGCCGAGGAGAGGGGCTCCTCGCCGCCCGCCGGGGCCCGTGCCCGCCGGGGCGCGTGGCCCGCGCCCCGGTCAGGCGCCGCCCGCGTCCTCCAGCACCAGCAGCAGCGGCCTGTGCCCGCCGTGCTCCACGCGCCTGGCCTCCACCGGGCGCCAACCGCCCTCCCGCAGGAGCCTCTCGACGAGCCTGACCTCGTGGCTGAGCAGGGCGAAGCGCCCGCCCGGCGCCAGGTGGCGGCGGGCGGCGGCGAGGAGCGCCCTGTAGAGCGCCTCGTTGGCGGCGTGGTCGCCGACGGCGTCGCCCCACGGGGCGTCGGCGGCCACGACGTCGAAGGCCCCGGGTACGGCGAAGCCGGGCCGCGACACGTCGTCGACGACCAGCTCGGCCCCCCGCACCCCGGCCGCCGCCAGGTTGCGCCGCGCGCAGTCCACGGCCGCCGACGACACGTCCACGCCCACCAGGAGCCCGCCGGGGCCGGCCAGCGCCCGCTCCACCAGCAGCGTGCCCGAGCCGCACATCAGGTTCAGGTAGGAGCCGCGAGCGCCCGCCAGGTCGGCCAGCGCCGCCGCTACCGTGGCGTTGGCGCCCCCGGGCATGTTGCACACGCGCCAGGGGCGGGCCGAGAGAGGCCGCGGCGTGAGGCGCAGCAGGGCCTCCCAGCCCTCACCGGCGCGGCGGAAGCGCGCCAGCAGCTCGCCCTCCGCGGGGTCGTGGACGAGGCCCGTGGCGGCGGCCAGGGCGTCGGCGAGGCGCCTGAAGGCCGGCGAGTCGACGCCGGCGGCGGCGAGCCTGAAGCTGCGCATGCCCGCCGCCGTCGCGACCTCCCGCGTCGCGCCGGCGAGCCGGCGGAACGCCGCGTCGCCGAGCAGGGCCCGGGGCCGCGGCACGGCGAAGGTCAGCGCCGCGTAGACGGCGGAGGACAGCCGCGAGCGCCCCAGCACGCGGTGCACGTCGGCGTGGCCGAAGCGGACCTCGCCTCGCCCCGGCGCGACGGAGGTGGCGCCGAGCCGCCTCAGCTCGGCGGCGGCCAGGTCCTCGAGCCCGGCGACGACGTCTGCGACGTAGCTGGCGCTGCGCACGACGCATGCTATAGGTCCCGCGCTGGGCCGACCGGGGCTCACCGCGGCGCGGCTATGATGGTCCCGTGCCTCGACCCAGCCCAGACTCGGCCGCGGCAGGCCCGCCGAAGCTGCCATGACGCCAGGCTGTCCCCAGCCCCTGGGCCGCTCCGGCGGTCCGGGGCATGGCTAGCGCATGGGCGCGGGCACCACGGGCACCCGTAGGCCGCGCGTCTCGGCCTTCAGGCGCCGCGAGTGGCTGACCGGCTACCTCTTCGTGCTGCCGGCGGCGCTGATCATCGGCCTCTTCGGCATCTTCCCCATCGGCTACGCCATCTACATGAGCCTGCACCGCTGGCGCATCCGCAAGGGCGCCTTCATCGGCCTCGCGAACTACACCGACGTGCTGGGCGACTGGTGGGGCGCCCTGGCGTTCTTCGGCGGCCTGCTGCTGGTCCTGGCCGCCCACTGGCTGTGGGCCGACGCCTTCAGGAGGGACGAGGGCACGGTGCCCCTGGTCGGCCGGCTGCTGGGCGCGCTGGTGCTGCTCGGCTCCGGCGTCGCGGTGTCGCTGGGCTGGCGGCTGATGACCGCCGAGGGGGACCGCCGGTTCCTGGCGGGGCTGACCCGCACCGTGTACTACGGCTTCGGCTCCGTGCCCGTGCAGATCGTCCTGGCCCTGGTCATCGCCACCCTGCTGTTCCAGAACCTGCGCGGCCAGGAGCTCTTCCGCATGCTCTACTTCCTGCCCTACGTCACGCCGGCCGTCGCGGCCGCCGCGGTGTTCCGCAGCATCTTCAGCCCGCGTCCGGAGCGGCCCGCCAACACGCTGCTCGAGTGGCTGGGGCTCCCGCCCCAGCAGTGGCTGTTCGAGACCCGGCCCATCACCGAGGTGCTCTTCGGCGGCCTGCTCGACAAGGTCGGCGTGCACCCCTCGGGCTTCTGGGCCGGCCCTTCGCTGGCGCTGGTCACCGTCATCATCTTCGGCGTGTGGACGTACACGGGCTACAACGCCGTGATCTTCCTCGCCGGCCTGGGCAACATCCCCAAGCAGCTCTACGAGGCCGCGGCCATAGACGGCGCCACGCGGCTGCAGCAGTTCAGGCACGTCACCGTGCCGCTGCTCTCCCCCGTGACCTTCTACCTGACCGTGCTCGGCTTCATAGGCACGTTCCAGGCCTTCACCCACATCTACGTCATGCGCTCGCCGGCCACGCGGGACGCCGTGGACACGGCCTCGATCGTGATATTCGACACCTTCTACGGGCTCAACGACTTCAGCCTGGCGGCGGCGCAGTCGGTGATCCTCTTCGTGATCATCCTCATCCTCACGCTGCTGCAGAACCGGTTCTTCGGACGGAGGGTCGTGGGTGTCTGACCCGGTCCCGCGCACCGTGGCCGCCGAGCCGCGCGACCCGGCGCGGGCCGCCGCTGTCAACCGCCAGCCCTACGAGTTCAGGCTGGCCCACCTGCCCGCCTACCTCGCCCTGCTCATCGGCGCCGTCGTGTCGCTGAGCCCGTTCCTCTACATGGTCTCGACGAGCCTCATGACCCTGGGCGAGACGATCAACAGGCGGCTCGTGCCGCGCACGCCGCAGTGGGTGAACTACAGGACGGCCTGGTCGGAGGCCGACTTCGCCCTCTACTTCCGCAACAGCGTGATCATCACGGCGCTGGTCATAGCCGGCGTGCTCGTCACCTGCACGCTGGCCGGCTACGCCTTCGCGCGCATCGAGTTCCCCGGGCGCGACGCGATCTTCATGGTCCTCCTGGCCACGCTGATGATCCCCGGCACCGTGACGTTCCTCCCCAACCTGCTGATGATCAGGGGCCAGGTGATCCCCTGGCCCAGCATGATGAACAAGCTGCCCGCGCTCACGTTGCCGTTCATGGCCACGGCCTTCGTCATCTTCCTGTTCAGGCAGTTCTTCCTGGGCATACCCCACGAGCTCTACGACGCCGCGCGCATCGACGGCGCCGGCCACGTGCGCTTCCTCACCTCGGTCGTCATCCCCATGAGCAGGCCGGTCATCATGACGGCCACCCTGCTCACCTTCGTGACGTCGTGGAACGAGTTCCTCTGGCCGCTGCTGGTCACCA
Organism: Deinococcaceae bacterium; assembly: GCA_044508445.1. Lineage (GTDB taxonomy): Bacteria > Deinococcota > Deinococci > Deinococcales > Trueperaceae > DASRWD01. Next base: position 83,007 of record JBIQHQ010000003.1, on the reverse strand, counting down.
CCACGCCCCGTTGGCGCCCGCTGGGGGTCGGCCTCTACACGTTCATCTCGGAGGCCGGACCGGAGACGCACCTGCTGATGGCGGGGGCGGTGATCACGGTGCTGCCCGTGCTGGTCGTGTACTTCGTGACGCAGAAGCAGTTCACCGAGGGCATAGCCACCTCGGGCCTGAAGGGGTGATGAAGCCGAGACCCGCACGGGGCACATCCACGGGCACCGCGCGACTAACATCTACTCAGGCTGCAACGTTCACGCGGGCTCGGCGAGCTCGCGAGGGAGAGGGAGAGCAGATGAAGCCACGGGCACACTACCTGGGAGCGGTCCTAGTCACGCTGCTCGCGCTCGGCGGCGCCGCCGCGGCGCAGGGTGACCTCGAGGGGGTCGACTGGGACAGCGTCGACCCGACGGGTCAGACCGTCACCTTCTGGCACCAGCACACGCAGGAGCGCGAGACGGCGCTGCAGCAGATCATCGACGAGTTCAACGAGACCAACGAGTACGGCATCACCGTCGTCGCCGAGTACCAGGGCGGCTACAACGACATCTTCCAGAAGATGCTCGCCCTGCTCGGCACCACCGACACGCCCAACATCGTCGTCGCGTACCAGAACCAGGCGGCCACCTACCAGCTCCAGGACGGGCTCGTCGACATGACGCCGCTCGTCGAGTCGGAGCGCTGGGGCCTCAGCGACGATGACATCGCCGACTTCTTCCCCGGCTTCTGGAGCTCCGACGTCTTCCCGAGCTTCGGCAACCAGCGCCTCGGCATCGCCCCGAACCGCTCGATGGAGATGCTCTACTACAACATCGACTGGCTGGCCGAGCTGCGCGAGGGCGGCTACGTAGACTTCGACGGGCCGCCCGCCACGCCGGAGCAGTTCAGGCAGGCCGCCTGCGCCGCCACCGAGCACCCGTTCTCCGGCGCCACGGCCCAGGGCGCCAGCATCGGCTACGAGCTCGCGCCCGACGCCAGCCGCTTCGCCTCGTGGACGTTCGCCCACGGGGGCGACGTCTTCGACTACGAGAACAACCGCTTCACCTACGACTCCCCCGCCGCCGTCCAGGCCATGACCTTCCTGCAGCAGCTCTTCGCCGACGGCTGCGGCGCGCTGACCGCCGAGCAGTTCGGCGACCAGACCGACTTCGGCACTGGCCGCACGCTCTTCACGATCGGCTCCTCCTCGGGCTTGCCGTTCTACGCCAGCGCCGTAGAAGAGGGCGCCGGGCACGACTGGAGCGTGGCCGCGATCCCGCACACCACCGAGGACCCGGTCATGAACATCTACGGCGCTTCGGTCAGCCTGCCCGCGGGCCACGGCCCCGAGGCGACCCTGGCCGCCTGGCTCTTCCTCAAGTACTACACGGGACCCGAGGCGCAGGCCGAGTGGGCCGCGGCCAGCCAGTACTTCCCCGTGCGCCAGAGCGTCGCGGCTAACCTGGACCCGGTCTTCGAGGCCGTCCCCGGCTACGAGGTGGCGTTCGACCTGCTGCCCTACGGCGTCGCCGAGCCGCCCGTGCCCGGCTACGACTTCGTGCGCGACATCGTGACCTCGACGATGGTCGACATCGTCAGCGACGCGGACCTCGACGTCCAGGAGGCCCTTACCGAGCTCAACGAGGAGGCCAACGACATCCTCGCCGACCAGCTCGCCCAGCTCGAGTGAGCTGAGCGCGCCGCTAGCGCTGGAGGCGGCGCCCTCTCGGGCGCCGCCTCTTCGTCCGTACACGCGGCCGCGCGCGTCGCGCGGCACGCTCCGCCGGCACCGGCGCCGGCCCGCGGGCCCTGTAACCTCGGCTGGCATGGCCGCCCTCTCCCTCTACGTGCACGTCCCCTTCTGCCCCAGCGTCTGCCCCTACTGCGACTTCCACAAGATGCTCAGGCACGAGGGGCTGGCGGCGCGCTACGTCGCCAGGCTCGAGCGCGAGCTGGCGGAGCTGGCCGGCGAGCACGGCGGCCCCCTCGACACGCTCTACCTGGGCGGCGGCACGCCCTCGCACCTGCGAGACGACGAGCTGGAGCGCGTGTTCGCGGCCCTGGAGGGCTTCGGCGGGCCGGGCCGGCGCGAGACCACCTTGGAGGCCGACCCGCTCACCTTCGACGAGGACCGCCTCCGGCGCTTCGCCGCGCTGGGCGTGACGCGGCTGTCGATAGGCCTGCAGTCGACGCAGGACCACGTGCTGGCGTTCCTGGGGCGCCGGCACGACGGCGCTCAGGGCCTCGTCGCCGTGGAGGCGGCCGTGGCGAGCGGCCTGCGCGTGAACGTGGACGTCATGACCGCCATCGCCGGCCAGGACCTGGAGCTCGACCTGGCCCGCGTCGTGGGCGCCGGCGCGCGCCACGTCTCCGTCTACTCGCTCACCGTGGAGCCGCACACGCCCTTCGCCCTGCGCGGCGTCACCGTCGACGAGGACCTCGACGCCGCCTCCTTCGACCTGGCGGCGGCGACCCTCTCCCGCGCGGGCCTGCGCCGCTACGAGGTCAGCAACCACGCCGTCCCCGGCGAGGAGTCGCAGCACAACCTCGTGTACTGGCGGGGCGGGCACTACCTGGGCGCCGGGCCCTCCGCGGCGTCGCACCTGCCCGGCGGCGCCGGCCTCGGCGTGCGCCGGCGCAACCCGCCCCTGAAGGGCTGGCTCGCCGGCGAGCCGCCGGAGGTGGACGTGCTCACCGCCGACGACGTGGTCCTCGAACGGCTGATGACGGGCCTGCGGACGATCGAGGGCGTCGACCTCGCCGCGCTCGAGTCCCTGACCGGCTACGCCGTGGAGGCGGGCGCCGCGCGGTGGCTCGGGGACTGCCTGGCCCACGGGCTGCTGGCGCTCGAGGGCCGCCGGCTGACGGCCACGCCCACCGGCCTCAAGCGGCTGGACGCCGTGCTGCGCGCCTTCGTGGGCACGCGGCGGGCGGTCGCGTAGGGCTCAGGCTTTTGGGCGAGGGCCCAAGGCGGAGGCCCAGGGCCCAGGGCTCAGGGTCTAGGGCTCAGGGCGCCGGCGCCTGCGCCAGCAGGCGCGCCAAGACCGCGCCGCCGGCGAGGCTCAGCTCGCCGGGCAACCGCAGCTCGCGGACCGCGGCGTCGTAGCGCTTGACGAAGGGCTGGCGCGCCACGAACGCCTCGACGCTCAGGCGCGGCTCCTCCCTGGCGGCGCGCAGGTAGGCGGCGGCGAGCCGCTGCTGCGCGGCGCGCAGGTCCATGACGATGCCCGTCTGGGCGATCTTCTCCCACTTGCCCTGGGCGGGCAGCGCCCGCAGGGCGTCGCGGAGCTGGCCCAGCGAGAGCCTGTCGCCGAGCGCGAAGAACGCCGTGGCGGCAGCGGCGAGGTCCACGCCGGCGGCTCGCGCCGCCTCCACCACCCCCATGCCGGCCGGCACGTACTCGAGCCCCGCGACCCTCTCCGCCGTGGCCTCGTCGTGGCCGGCCTTCACGTGCTGTTTGACGACGCCACGGAAGCGCCGCCGCTCCGCCGCCGGCAGGAAGCCCTCGAGGTCTCGCCGCAGCGCGGACAGGGCCTCGCCGTAGTCGGCGACGACGTCGGCGAGGGACCGGCGGGCCACGTCGTTGGCGAGCAGCCAGGCCACCACGCCCTCCACCGCCCTGGACATGGCGCGGAGCGCGGAGTAGGCGGCCTCCGGCGGCAGCTCGTCGTCGCGGGCCAGCAGCTCGTCGGCGAAGGCGAGGGTGCCCAGCAGCTCCATCGCCGCCAGCGCCGCCCGCACGACCTCGACGGGCGTGGCGCCGTTCTGGCGGACGGCGCGGTGCACGAACTCGATGCCCAGCAGGTCGACGACCGCGTTGGTGATCTGCGTGGCCGCGATCTCGCGCCGCAGCGAGTGCGCGGCCACGGCGTCGGGGAAGCGGTCGCGCAGCACCGCTGGGAAGTAGTCGCTCAGGTAGTGGGCTAGCTGCGGGTCGTCGGGCAGCTCGGTCTCGAGCAGGCGCCGGTAGAGGCCCATCTTCACGTAGGCGAGCATCACCGCGAGCTCGGGCCGGGTGAAGGCGACGCCCTCGGCCCGCCGCTCGGCGAGCTGACGCGCCGTGGGCAGGAACTCCACGCTCCTGTCGAGGCCGGCGGACTCGACGAGGTAGTCGAGCAGCGAGCCGAAGAGCTCCTGGTCGGCGGCGGCAGACCGCAGCGCCAGGCTTATGGCCAGCGACTGCCTGTCGTTGTCGCGCAGCACGAGCCGCGCCACGTCGTCCTGCATCGCGGCGAGCAGCGCGTCGCGCTCCTCGCGGCTCAGGCGCCCAGAGCGCAGCAGGGGCGCGAGGCAGATCTTGATGTTCACCTCGTGGTCGGACGTGTCCACGCCCGCCGAGTTGTGCACGGCGTCGGTGTCGTTGCGGCCGCCCAGGCGCGCGTACTCGATGCGCGCGAGCTGCGTGAAGCCCAGGTTCCCGCCCTCGCCCACGACCTTGCAGCGCAGCTCCCCGGCGTCGACGCGCACGGAGTCGTTGGCCGAGTCGCCCACCTCGGCGTGTCGCTCGGCGGACGCCTTGACGTACGTGCCTATGCCGCCGTTCCACAGCAGGTCCACGGGAGCACGCAGCACGGCCTTGACGAGCTCGGGCCCGGAGAGCACCTCGGCGTCGACGCCCAGCGCCCGCCTCATCTCCGGGGTGACCTCGATGCGCTTGGCGCCGCGCTCGAACACGCCGCCGCCCGGGCTGATGAGGCCCCTGTCGTAGTCGGCCCAGGACGAGCGCGGCAGCTCGAAGAGGCGCTTCCTCTCGGCGAACGACGCCGCCGGGTCGGGGTCGGGGTCCACGAACACGTGCCTGTGGTCGAAGGCCGCCACCAGCCTGATCTTGTCGGTGTAGAGCATGCCGTTGCCGAACACGTCGCCCGACATGTCGCCTATGCCCACGACCGTGAACTCGTCGCGGAAGACGTCGAGACCCATCTCGGCGAAGTGACGCTTCACGCACTCCCACGCTCCGCGCGCCGTGATGCCCATTCCCTTGTGGTCGTAGCCGGCCGAGCCGCCCGAGGCGAAGGCGTCGCCGAGCCAGAAGTCGTACTCGGCCGCGGTGGCGTTGGCCAGGTCGGAGAACGTGGCCGTGCCCTTGTCGGCCGCCACCACGAGGTACGGGTCCGGCTCGTCGTAGACGAGGACGCCCGCCGGGTGCACCGTGGCACCGTCCACGACGTTGTCCGTCACGTCGAGGAGCCCGCGCAGGTACTCCTGGTACTGCGCCCGCACGTGCTCGCGCAGCTCGGCCGGGTCGGAGGGGGCGCGCTTGACGACGAAGCCGCCCTTCGACCCCACGGGCACGATGACGGCGTTCTTCGTCATCTGCGTCTTCATGAGGCCGAGCACCTCGGTGCGGAAGTCGTCGGGCCGGTCCGACCAGCGGATGCCGCCGCGCGCGACCTTGCCGCCTCGCAGGTGCGTCCCCTCGACGGTGGGCGAGTGCACGCCGACCTCGTAGAGGGGCCGCGGCTCCGGCATGCTGCCCACCCTCCGCGAGTCGATCTTGAAGCTGATGCGGGCGTGGCCCAGGTAGTAGTTCGTGCGGACCGTGGCCTCCATGAGGTCGAGCAGCCCCCGCAGCGCCTGGTCGCCGGCCAGGGACGCCACCGTGGACAGGGCGCCGCGCACCGCCTCCGCCGCCTCGGCGAGGAACGGCGCCCGCTCGCCCGGGGCCAGCGGGGCGTCCCCGCCGCCGGTGAAGGCGGGGTCGAAGCGGCGCTCGAAGTACTCCACCAGCAGCCGCGCCACGTCCGGGTGGGCCAGCAGCGTGGAGGTCACGAACGCCGGGCTGGTCACGAGGTTGAGCTGCGAGTAGTACATCTGGTAGGCGCGCAGCAGCGCCACCTGCCTGATCGTCAGGCCGGCGTAGAGGACCAGGCGGTTCAGCGCGTCGTTCTCTGCCTCGCCCGCGGCCAACGCGTGCAGCGCGGCCACGAGCCTCTCCTCCACGCCGGGGACGTCGAGCCGCCGGCCCTCGAGGTCGGTGACGCGGTAGACGTCCACGGCCCTCTCACCGTCGCCGAGGGTGACGTCGTAGGGGTTCTGGTCGACGACCCTCAGCCCCAGGTTCTCGAGCATGGGCAGCACGTCGGAGAGCGCCCGCGACCGGCCGGCCGGGTAGTAGACGAGGACCGTGGCCTCCTGGTCCTCCTCGTCGTCCACGAGGTCGAAGCCCGTCTCGCCGGGCCCCAGGCTCTCGAGGTTGGCGATGTCCTGGACGGCGCGCGCCGGGCGCACCTCGGCGTAGTAGCCCTCGTCGAAGGCGCCGCCGTAGCGGCGGGCCAGCGCCCGACCCGCGGCCTCGCCGAACCTCTCGATGAGCCTTTCCTGCAGCTCCTCGCGCCAGCTCCGCGACAGCCTGGCCACGTTCCGCTCGAGCTCCTTGACGTCCACGTCCTCCAGCTCGACGTCGGTGGCGAAGTAGAAGTGGAACCTGGCGCTGTCCTGGTCCTCCGAGAGCGCCAGCCGATAGTCGACGTGCGTGGCCGACAGCGCCCTCTGCAGGTACTCCTGGATGCGCTGACGGACCTGGCTGTTGAAGCTCTCGCGCGGCATGACGACCATGGCCAGGATCCCGCGCTTCAGCGGGTCGGGGCGCAGCCGCAGCCGCGCGCCGCGCTCCTGCTCGAGCGAGAGGATCGCGCGGATGTCCTTGTGGAGCTGCTCCGGGTCGGCGCCGAAGAGCTCCTCCCGCGGCAGCGAGTTGAAGGCCGCCACTATGGCCTTGTAGTCGTGGCTGCCCGGCACCGCCTCGTCCAGCTCCAGCACCTGGCGCAGCTTGCGCCTGAGGATGGGGATCGCCTCGACGGGCGTGTTCTGCGCCTTGCCGGTGAAGAGGCCGAGGAAGCGCCGCTCGCCCACGACCTCGCCGCCCGCCCCCAGCTCCTTCACCCCCACGTAGTCCATGCGCCTGGCGCGGTGGACCGTGGCCTCGGAGTTCGTCTTCGTGACCACGAGCAGCCTGCCGCCCACCACCCGCTCGCGAAGCTGCCGCGGCAGGCTGGAGACGGGCACGGGCTGCTGGTAGCGGCTGTCGGCGTCCTCGGAGAGGATGCCCAGGCCGGTCCCGCCGCGCACCTGCAGGTGCGGCGCGCCGGCCACGTCCTTGAGCTCGTACTCCCGGTAGCCGAGGTAGACGAAGTTCTCGTCCAGCAGCCACTTGATGAACTCGGCGTACTCGGTGAGCTCGTCCTCGAGGTCGTTGCCGACCTCGTCGGCCTTGACGCCGGCGGCCGGCTGAGTGCCCGACCGGGCCAGGTCGAGGAGGTAGTCGACGGTCTCCTGCGAGCGCTCCCGCATGGGGCCGTAGTCGCGGGTGGCGCGGTAGACGTCCTCGAGCACGGCCTTGAGCCGGTTCCGTAGCCGCCGGAGCGCGGCGCCCTCCACGCGCTCGACGAAGAACATCTCGAAGGCCTCGGGCCTGCCAGGGGCGTCGCCGTCGACGTCAAGGAGGCGGCCCGACTCGTCGCGCACCACGTCGAGGATCGGGTGGAGCTGGTAGGCGAGGTCGAGGCCCTGCCTGGCCACCTCGGCCTGCACCGAGTCGACGATGAACGGCCTGTCCGTCATCACCAGGCGCACGACCGTGAAGGGCGACTCCCAGCCGTTCGCCGCGGCCGTGGGGTTCAGCACCTCGACCTTGAACACGCCGTCGAGCTCGCGCAGGAACGCGAGCCCGTCGACGGCCATCGCGTAGAGGTCGGCGCTGTCGAACTGGGCGGCGAAGCCCTCCTCCGCCTTGTCGAAGAGCGCCGTCACGAAGCGCTCGAGCAGCCCCGCCTCGGCCGCCGCGCCGCCGCGGCCGATGTGCTGGCGCACGAGGTCCACCGTTGCCGCCATGCAGATCACTCCCGGGGCCCACGGGGGCCCTCAGCGTCGTTGCGGCCACCATATCCCCGGCCCGCCGGCGTCCGCGTAGACGGCTTCTCACCCGGGATAACGCGGGAGCACCGACGGACTCGCGCGGAGCGAGGGGAATATACTGAGCCACGATGCCTTTCCTCCTGGCGGCCCTCTTGGTCGCTGTCGACCAGCTGAGCAAGGCCTGGATCGCCAGGAACCTCCCGCTGAACCAGGCGGACATCCCCGTGATCCCGGGCCTGGGCATCACCCACACGCGCAACAACGGCGCCGCCTTCGGCATGCTGCGGGACCTCGACGTCACGGTCCTGGGACTGCACGTGGACGGCACGGTCCTGCTCGGCCTGCTGTCGGGCCTGGTCGCCCTCGTGCTGGCCTTCTTCCTGGCCTCCCAGGGCCGCAGGCTGGGCGTCCTGCAGCGCGTGGCTCTCGGCCTCGTCATGGCGGGCGCCGTGGGCAACGCCGTCGACCGCCTCCGGCTGCACTACGTGGTGGACTTCGTGCACGTGCGCAGCGGCGCCTTCAGCTTCCCCGTCTTCAACGTCGCCGACGCCTGCATCGTGGTGGGCGCGGCGCTGCTCCTGCTCAGCGGCCTGCGCGGCCCGCGGGCCGGCGCCGCCCACGAGCCCGAGACCAGCGGCTACGACACCTCCGAGGAGGACGAGCCCGTCACCTACGCCGTTCGTCCCGCCCCGGCCCACGCGAGGGCCGCGCGCCAGCGGATGAGGCCCCTCGACGAGCTCCCAGAGCTGCCGCCGCTGCGCCGCGCGTCCGACGCCGAGTGACCGGCGCCCTGACCCGGTGAGCCGCACCCTGCTCCTTCTGGCCTAGCGCCTGGCGACGAGGAACCTCTCGCGTCCGGCCAGGTCGCTATCCACGCGCACGCTCTCCCAGCCGCCCATCTCCGCGGCCAGGACCCGCACGTTGCGCGGGTCCAGCTCCAGCGCGACGAGGGCGCCGGGCCTCAGCGCGGCGGCGAGCTGGCCCACCAGGCGCCTGGCGACGCCTAGCCCGTCGGGACCGCCGAAGAGCGCCCCAGGCGGCTCCACGGCGACCTCGGGGGGCACCGCGGACCTGTCGGCGTCGGGGAGGTAGGGCGGGTTCGCCACGACGGCGACGGCCCTCTCGGCCGCCGCACGCACGGCCGCGTCGGCGAGCAGGTCGGAGTGCCGCACCTCGAGCGGCAGCCCCAGTGACGACGCGTTGCGCCGCGCCAGCGCCAGAGCCGCCTCCGAGACGTCTGTCGCCCACACCTCGGCCGCCGGGTGCGCCCGCTTGAGCGCCAGCGCGATCGCGCCGGTGCCGGTCCCCACGTCCAGCAGCGCGTCGCCGGGCCCGGGCGGCTCCCGGGCCAGCTCGGCCAGCGCCAGCTCGACGAGCCTCTCGGTCTCGGGCCGCGGCAGCAGCACGCCGGGCGCCACCGCCAGCGTGAGGTCGAGGAACGTAGCCTCGCCGAGCACGAGCTGCAGCGGCTCGCGCCGCGCCCGACGCGACAGCAGCGCCAGGAACTCGGCGCGCTGCCGTTCCGTGAGGGCATCTCCGCGCCGCACGAGGAGCTCGGTGCGCGACAGTCCGAGCACGTGCCCGAGGAGACGGGCGGCGTCGACCGCGGGGCTGTCCACGCCGGCGTCGGCCAGGCGCCCCTCGGCCAGCGCCAGCGCCGCACCGACGGTGTCGGCGCGTCGCGCCGCCCCTCCGCTCATGGGGGCTGTGTCAGGCGGGCTTGACGACCACGCGACGGTCGGCGCCCTCGCCCGTCGACTCGGTGGTGACCCCGGCCTCCTCCGCCAGCGACATGTGCACGACGCGGCGCTCGGCGGCGGTCATGGGCTCGAGCTCCACGGCGACGCCGCTCTTGCGCACGCGGGCGGCGGCGGCCAGGGCGGTCTCGCGGAGCCTGGCGTCGCGGCGCCGCTTGTAGCCGCCCACGTCGATGTTCACGCGCACGGGGCGCCCGCCCTCGCGGTTCACGACCGCGTTCGTCACGTACTCCAGGGCCGACAGCGTGCGCCCGGCGCGGCCGATGATCTTGCCCGGGTCGCCGCCGTAGACCTCGATGAAGACCTCCTCGTCGGTGACGCCGTCGACCTCCACCGCGTAGCCGGGGTCGATGTTCAGCAGGAGGTTGACGAGGAACGTCTCGGCGCGCTCGGCGGGGTCGCCCTGCACGACGATCGCCGCGTCGTAAGCGGCGACGTCGAACTCCTCGAGGTCCGGCTCGGTCTCGTCGAGGCGCTCGAGGACCTCGGGGGCGTCGTCGTCCTCGCCGACGTTGATGCCGATGCCCTCGAGGTACCGGTCCAGGTCCGAATCGCTCATCTAGGTGGCCTCACTTGCCGCGCTTGCCGGTCGCCAGCGCCGGGGTCGCGCCGGCCGGGGCGCTCCTGCCCCGGTAGAGCAGCCAGTACTGGAACACCTGCACCAGCATGGACACCACATAGTAGAGCAGCACGCCCGCCGGGAAGCCGAAGATGATGAAGCCGAAGACCACGTTGATGATCATCGACTGGCGCATCTGCTGCGGGTTGGCGCGCGAGGAGAAGTAGGACATCGCGAGCATCACGGCCACGTAGAGGATCGGCAGGACGAAGGTGGGGTCGGCGCGGCCGAGGTCGGGGATCCACAGGAAGCCCTCGGCGAACTCGAAGTTCACGAAGACGCGCCACAGGATCAGGAACAGCGGCATCTGCAGGAGGATCGGGAGGCAGCCGCCGGCCGGGTTCACGCCCGCCTCGCGGTAGAGCTTCATCGTCTCCTGCGTCAGCTTCTCGCGGTCGTCCTTGTACTTCTTCTGCAGCTCCTGCAGCTTCGGCTGCAGCGCCTGCATGCCGAACATCGACTTCGTCTGCGTGCTTATCAGCGGCCAGATCAGGGCCCTGAAGAGCAGCGTGAGCACGATGATCGACAGGCCCCAGCTCGGCACGTAGTCGTGGATGAACTCGAGCAGCCGCACCACGAGCAGCGACAGGCGCCCGAGGATGTTCGGCGTGAACAGGCCGGGCAGGTCGAGGTAGCCCTCCTGCGAGTAGCGCACCAGCTCGTTCGGACCGGCGTAGAGGTCCACGGCCAGCGTCACGGCGTCCTGGCCGGCCGGCATCGTCGCCTGCAGCACGCCGAAGTTCGGGCGCTGGAACGCGCCCTCCAGCGCCGCGCCCTCGCCGCGCGGCAGCAGGATGACGGCCTCCTCGCGGTTGTTGTTCGACTTCTGCAGCGACACGTAGGTGACGTCGCCGAAGGGGCGCTCGCCGGGGTTGAGCGCGAAGGTCTCGCCGTAGCCGACCTTCACCACGGGGTTCGCCACGCGGCCGATGCCCGGCGCGGCCACCTGCAGCAGCACGTCGCCCGCAGCGCCGGCCTCGGCGTCAGCCTCGGCGTCGGCCTCGTCCGCGGCGCCGTCGGCGCCCGGCGAACCCGCGTCGCCCGCGGGCGCGGGCCCCTCGTCGCCCGCCCTGGTCACGACCAGGGTGTGGGTGGCCGTCTCGCTCACGCTGCTGACGACCACGGTCCTCTCGACGAGCAGGTCACCGGCCCGGTAGGTGAAGGTGCCCGTGAGCGTGACGTCGTCGGTGCGGACCCACTCGCCGGTCACGTCCTCCGGCGGCGCGTAGGCGCCGTCCACGAGCAGCGCGCCGGCCGGCGCCTGGGCGTCGAAGGGGATGACGTTGTTGCCCGCCGTGAGGTTGTACTCGCTCTGCTCCTGGCCGCGCCTGACCTTCACGAAGGCCGCGGCCAGCTCGCCGGCCGGGGTGAAGAAGAAGTCGGCGCCCTTGGTGGGCACGCGCGTCAGCTCGTCGTCCTCGTAGTGGCACAGGAACGACGGCTGGCTGCCTCCGCAGGTGGCGAGCGCCTCCTCCAGGCCGCGGAAGCTGGCCGGCTCGAAGGGGCCCGACTCGATGGCCTCGCGCGCCGCCGCCAGGGGGGCGGCTAGGGCGAGCAGGACGGCCGCCGCTAGGGCGAGGGCAGGTTTCGCTGTCAATGTGCCTCCGTGCGGGCGCGCTGGGCGCGGCGCGCCGCCACGACCGCGTGGTCGTGCTCGTGGGCGTGCCGCCGCGGCGGCACCGGGTCGTAGCCGCCGGGGTTGAAGGGGTGGCAGCGCAGCACCCGCCACGTCGCCAGCGCCACGCCCTTGATGACGCCGTGCGTCTCCACGGCCTGGATCGCGTACTCGCTGCAGGTGGGGTGGAAGCGGCAGCTCGGCGTGGGCTTGAGCGGCGAGAGGTAGCGCCTGTAGAGCCGCACGGGGGCCAGCACGACGTCGGCGAGGAGGCGGCTCACGCCGCGCGCCCCCGCGCCAGCGCGGTCCGCAGCGACGCCTTGAGGTCGCCGAACGGCGCCTCCGCCGCCGAGGGCTTGGCGATGATCATGACGTCCAGCGACGACCCGACCACGCCCTCCCGCAGCAGCGCCAGCAGCGCCTCCCGCAGCCTGCGGCGCACGCGGTTGCGGACCACGGCCTTGCCCACCTTGCGGCTGACGACGATCGCGACCCTCACCTCTCCCGTCCGGGTCTCGCGCAGGCGCACCGTGACGTGCCTGCTGCCGGACGCGCGTCCCCTGACCAGCCGCTGGAAGTCGCGTTCCGACTTCAGCGAACGCAGCCTGGGGCCTTGCGTCAGCGATCGGAGACCGTCAGGCGCTTGCGGCCCTTCGCCCGGCGGCGGGCGAGGACGCGGCGGCCGGCTGGCGTCGCCATGCGCGCCCTGAAGCCGTGCGTCTTGGCGCGCTTGCGGCGGTTCGGCTGGTACGTGCGCTTCATATCTGCTCCTCGGACGGCCAGGCGTCAGAGCCGCCTGGGTGCGCGGCGCCTCCGCCCTTTCGCTTCTCGTGCTCTACTCCTCCCCGCCGGCGCGGAGACGGGAGCTCCGGCGCGCGCGGGGGACCCCCGCCGTGGCGGCGGGCGGTCAAGCCGGAAGAGCATATCACAAGGGCCCGCGTGGCTGCTGGCCCGGGCCCAGGCCCGACAGCGCGGCCGCCAGGCGCTCGGCCAGGTCGAGGAGGGCGTCGTCGGACCAGCGCGCGCCGACGAGCTGCACGCCCACGGGCAGGCCGTCGTCCCCCACGCCGGCCGGGACGCTCACCGCCGGCAGCCCCGCGAGGTTCGCCAGGCACGTCGCGACGTCGCCGGCGTACATGGCCACGGGGTCGGCCAGCTTCTCGCCCAGGTGGTAGGCGGTGCTCACGGCCGTGGGCGTCAGCAGAGCGTCGACGCCTGTGAGCGCCTCCGCGAGGCCGGCCGCCACCAGACCCCTGGCCCTCACGGCGCGCCCGTAGTAGGCGTCGCGGTACCCGGCCGAGAGCGCGAACGAGCCCATGAGGACGCGGCGCTTGACCTCGGGGCCGAACAGGGCGCTGCGCGTGCGCGCGCTCACCGTCGCCTGGCCCTCGGCGGCGTCGCCCACGCGGGCACCGAAGGTCGAGCCGTCGTAGCGCGACAGGTTGCTCGCCGCCTCGGCCGTCGCGATCAGGTAGTAGGCGGCCACCGCGTAGCGCACGGCGGGCACGGAGACGTCCACGACCTCCGTCCCGCCCTCGGCCAGCGCCGCCCTGGCGCGCGCCAGGCCGCCCAGGGCGTCGCGCGACATGCCCTCGCCCGCCAGCTCGCGCAGCACCGCCACCCTGCCGGCGACGGGCGGGGCCGCGCCCGGCTCGCGGCTCGTGGGGTCCAGCGGGTCGGTCCCGCGCATCGCGTGGAAGGCGCGCCTGGCCAGGGCCACGTCGCCGGCGACGATCCCCACCTGGTCGAGCGAGCTGGCGTACGAGATGAGTCCGTAGCGCGACAGCGCGCCGTAGGTGGGCTTGAAGCCCACGACCCCGCAGAACGCGGCCGGCAGCCTCACCGAGCCGCCCGTATCGCTGCCGAGGGCCAGCGGCACGACGCCGGCGGCGACCGCCGCGGCCGAGCCGCCCGACGAACCGCCCGCCACGCGTCCGGGGTCCAAGGGGTTGAGGACGGGCCCGTACGCGGAGTTCTCGTTCGTCGACCCCATGCCGAACTCGTCGAGGTTCGTCTTGCCCACCACGACGGCGCCGGACGCCTCGAGCCGCTCCACCACCGTCGCCGTGTACGGCGGCACGAACCCCTCGAGCACGCGCGACCCCGCGGTGGCGGGCATGCCCGCGACGCAGATGTTGTCCTTCACCGCCACCGGCACGCCGGCGAGGGGCGCGTCGGGGGCCACCGACGCGGCGGCCGCCAGCGCCCGCTCCGGCGCCAGGGCCAGGAAGGCGTTGGTGCGCTCCTGCGCCGCCTCCGCCGCCGCCAACGCCCGTTCCACCGCCCCTGGCACGCGCGGCAGCATAACAGCACGCCTCTACCACCGGCCGGGGAGTGCCGTCCTGGACGGCATACCGTGCGTCATGACGGCACCGGCTCTCACGGCGGCGCTGGTATCATCGAGGGCGCATGAGCTCGGCGCTGGCACCCAGGCCCAACGGCGCGGCGGACGCGCTCCGCGGCGCGACGGTCGTGGTGGGCGCCGGCGCCAGCGACCCGGGCCGCGTGCGCAGCCTCAACCAGGACGCGTTCTACTGCGGTCGCGTGGGGCCGCACGGCTTCCTCGGCGCCGTCGCGGACGGCATGGGCGGCCACATCTCCGGCGAGCTCGCCAGCCGCCGGGCCGTCGAGGTCTTGGTGGAGACGCTGACGCGCAGCCGCGCGCACGCGCCCGTGGCGCTGGCGCGCGCGGCCCAGGCGGCGAACGTGGCGGTCTACAACCACGCGCTGGAGCACCCGGAGCACCGAGGCATGGGCACGACGCTCACGGCCGTGCTCGTCGACGACCAGGTGGGGCTCGTGGGCCACGTCGGCGACTCCCGCGCCTACCTGCTGCGCGACGGCCAGCTCCTGCGCCTCACCGACGACCACTCCTGGGTGGCCGACCGCGTGCGGCAGGGCCTCCTGTCGGAGGACGAGGCCAGCCGACACCGCTACCGCAACGTCATCACCAACGCCATCGGCGCCACGCCGCGGTTCCGGCTCGACGTCCTCCACTTCGAGGTGCGTCGCGGCGACCGCCTGCTCGTCGTGTCGGACGGCGTCAGCATGCTGCTCCCCGAGGCCCTGATGGCGCAGGTGGTGGCGCAGGGCTCGCCCGAGGAGGCGGTGCGGCGCCTGCTGCGCGAGGCGAACGACCGCGGCAGCCCCGACAACGTCACGGCCGTCGTGCTGCAGGTGGACGAGGTCGTGCCGCGGCACAAGCGCTACGACCTCCCCGAGAGCGAGCTGCAGGTGGCGACGGTGGCGATAGGCGACACGATGTCCGGCATCAGGAAGGTGGAGGACGGCTACCCGCCGAACGGACCGCTGGCGCGGCTCAGGCGCCACCCCTGGTACCCGTACCGCGGCTGGGTCCTCGGGTCGGCGCTGCTGCTCGTCCTGCTGCTGGTGCTGCTGGTGCTCTGAGCCCTCGACCTCCCTGCTACGCTCGCGCCATGCGACAGACGATCACCACGTCAGGAGCTCCGGCAGCCGTAGGTCCCTACTCGCAGGCCGTCAGGGTGGGCGACCTCGTGTTCACGGCCGGCCAGGTCGCGCTGCGTCCCGACGGCACGTTCGTGGACGGTTCCGTGGCCGAGCAGACGGAGCAGGTCATGCGCAACCTCGCCGCCGTGCTCCAGGCCGCCGGCACCGGCCTCGAGCACGTGGTGAAGGCCACCTGCTTCCTCGCCGACATGGCGACCTTCGAGGAGTTCAACCGCGCCTACGGCGCGCACTTCACCGGCGAGCCGCCGGCGCGCACCACCGTGGCCGTGGCGGCGCTGCCCAGGGGCGCCGCCGTGGAGGTGGAGCTCGTCGCGCGCGTGCCCTAGGCACTCTCGCCGGGGGCGCCCGCCCCGCCGCTCCGCCCTGCTCGCCGGGCTTTTCGCGCTCGGCCTGGCGGCGGGCGTAGGGGGCCTGGGCGCCGGCGGCCAGGGCACCGGCTCCTGCTCGGGGCCCGCGGACGTCGTGCCCATCGGCGCCCTGCAGGGCCGCGGTGACGCCACCCCGCTGGCGGGGCGCGTCGTCACCGTGGAGGGGGTCGTCGTGGGCGACTTCCAGAGTGACGACGGCGACCCGCTGGGCACCGACCTGGGCGGGTTCTTCGTGCAGGAGGTCCCGGAGCGCGCCGACGGCGACCCGGGCACCTCGGACGGCGTCTACGTGTTCGGGTCGTCCCGGGACGTCTCCGTGGGCGACCTCGTGCGCGTCACGGGCCGGGCCACGGAGCACGAGGGCCTCACCGAGCTCGCCGGGCGCCCCGCAGTGGTCGTGTGCCGGGGCGGCGTGCCGCTGCCCGCGCCCACGCCCGTCGCCCTGCCCCTCTCCGACGAACGCGACCTGGAGCCGCTCGAGGGCATGCTCGTCACGTTCCCGCAGGAGCTCTACGTCGTGGGGCACGGGGACTTCGACCGCTTCGGCGAGGTGCTGCTCTCCGCCCCCGTGGGCGGCAGGAGGCCCTACCAGCCGACGTCGTACCTCGCGCCGGACGACCCGCGCGTGGCGGAGGCGCTGGACCTGGCCCGGCGCTCACGGGTGCTGCTGGACGACGGGCGCTCGCGTCAGAACCCCGACCCCGCCAGGCACGTGGCGGGCGGCGTCTTCGACCTGGACCACCTGTTCCGCGCCGGCGACACCGTGGCCGGCGTGACCGGCGTGCTCGACTACGCCTTCGGCAGCTTCCGCGTCCAGCCCACTACCGGGGCCCGGTACACGGCGGCCGACCCGCGCCCCGAGCGGCCGCCCGACGTGGGCGGCTCGCTGCGCGTGGCGTCTTTCAACGTGCTGAACTACTTCGACGGCTTCGGCTCGGGCTGCGGACCCGACGGGACCGACGAGTGCCGCGGCGCCGACGACCCCGCCGAGCTGGAGCGCCAGCGCGCCAAGCTCGTCGCGGCGATCGCCGCGCTGGACGCCCACGTGGTGGGGCTCGTGGAGGTCGAGAACGACCCGGACCAGAGCGCTCTGCGCGACCTCGTCGACCACCTGAACGACGCCACGGGCGGCGCCTACGCCCACGTGGACGCGGGCGCGCCGGTGGGCGGGGACGCGATAAGGGTGGCCATCGTCTACCAGCCGGCGTTCGTGACGCCCGTGGGCGCGCCCGCGGTCCTCGACGACCCCGCCTTCGTGGACCCCCGCGGCGTCGGCGCGGACAGGAACCGCGCCGCCGTGGCGCAGACCTTCGCGGACCGCGGCGGCGGGCGCTTCACGGTGGTCGTGAACCACCTCAAGAGCAAGGGCAGCGCCTGCGGCAGGGGCGACGACGACCCCGTCCAGGGCGACTGCAACGGCACGCGGCTGCTGGGCGTGCGGGCCCTCCTGCGCTGGCTCGAGACCGACCCCACCGGCGCGGGCGACCCGGACTACCTGGTGATCGGCGACCTCAACTCCTACGCGCTGGAGGACCCCGCCGTGGCGCTGCGGGACGCCGGCTACGTGGACCTCCTGCGCACCCACGTGGGCGAGGGCGCCTACACCTACGCGGCGGACGGCATGCTGGGCTACCTGGACCACGCGCTGGCCAGCGGGAGCCTCGCGCCGCAGGTCAGCGGTGCCGCCGCCTGGCACGTGAACGCGGACGAGGTGGACCTCATCGACTACGACACGACCTTCAAGCTGCCGGCCCAGGACGCGCTGTACGCGCCCGACCCCTTCAGGTCGTCCGACCACGACCCCGTGCTCGTGGGGCTGGACCTGGAGGGGGACCGGTAGCCGAGGGGCCCGCCCGGAGCGCGCCGCGCGGTCCCAGGGGGCCTACCGCTCGCGGGCCGGTCGCAGCGCGCCGTCCTCAGGCGGCGTCCTGCGACTCGCGCAGCTCGCCGAGGTCCGCGAGCAGGCGTTCGCGCGCCTCCTCGTCCATGACCTCGGTCGCCAGACGCCACGCCTCGGCCCTGTGGAACTCGGCCCTGTCGAGGTCGCCCCTCAGGGCGTGGGCGCGGGCCAGCGCCTCGTGGGCGTAGCCCAGCAGGTAGGCCGGCTCGTCCTCCTCCGGCCCGGCGGCGGGGGCGTCCTCGCGCACGCCGGCGGGTACGGTGTCCGTGGCGACGGGCGGCATGTCGGCGGCGAGCGCCGTGGCGTTCTGCGCGTTGAGGTCCCTGGCGGCCTCCAGCGCGAGTTCCCCGTGCGCCAGCGCGGGCTCGGCGCGGCCGAGCAGGGAGCTCACCCGCGAGAGCTGCCAGTGGCCTATCGCGCGCTTCGCGGCGCCGTAGTCGGGTCGCCTGGTCCAGTGCCACAGCGAGGCGTGCGCCAGGAGCAGCATCTCCTCGTCCTCCTGAGCGGTCCGCTCCGCCTTCTCCATCAGGTCCCAGCACGCGTCGAAGCACTCCGCCGCGAGGCGCGCGTGCACCGCGCTGTCCACGGGACCGGACCGGCCTTCACCTGCTGCCATGCCCCACCTCCGCACCCGCGAGCCTAGACGGCGACCGCGTGAGGCGTCTCAGAGCACCGGTGCCGGCGGGCCGGGCTCAGGCGCGGCGGTAGAGGATCTCCCGCTTGACCTCCTCGATGGCCTGCGTGACGGGGATGCCGCGCGGGCAGGCCTCGGTGCAGTTGTAGGCGGTGCGGCAGCGCCACACGCCGTTGAGGTCGTTGAGCACCCGCAGCCGCTGGGCCGACCCCTGGTCGCGGGAGTCGAAGATGAACCTGTGGGCGTTGACGATGGCGGCGGGACCTATGTAGCGCCCGTTCGTCCAGAAGACGGGGCACGAGGACGTGCACGCGGCGCAGAGGATGCACTTGGTGGTGGCGTCGAAGCGCTCGCGGTCCTCGGGGCTCTGCAGGCGCTCGGTCGCCGGCGGCGGCTCGTCGTTGATGAAGTACGGCAGCACGGCCCTGTAGGCGTCGAAGAACGGCTCCATGTCGACGATGAGGTCCTTGAGGACCGGCAGGCCCGGCAGCGGCTCCACGGTGATGCGCGGGCCCAGGTCCTTGACCAGCACCTTGCAGGCCAGCCTGTTGGTGCCGTTGATGAGCATGGCGTCCGAGCCGCAGATGCCGTGCGCGCACGACCGCCGGAACGAGAGGCTGCCGGTGCGCTCCCACTTGATGTGGTTGAGGACGTCGAGGACCCTCTCGTTCGGGTCCACGTCCAGCTCGTGCTCCTCCCACCGCGGCCGCTTGTCGGACTCGGGGTCGAAGCGCTTGATCCGAACCGTGATCTGCATGACGCTCCCTACCGGGCCCGCCGGGCCAGCCGCAAGCTCGATCCGATCGCCGTCGTGTCCCGCATGACGCTCCTAGTAGACGCGTGGCTTGGGCTCGTAGCGGCCCAGCGTCACGGGCTTGTAGTCGATGCGCAGGCCGCCCTCGTCCTTGTGCACGAGGGTGTGCTTGAGCCAGTTGGCGTCGTCGCGCTCCTGGTAGTCCTCGCGGGAGTGCGCGCCCCGCGACTCCTTGCGGTTGAGGGCGGCGTGCACCAGCAGCTTGGCGTTGTCGAGCAGGAAGCCGAGCTCCAGGGCCTCCATCAGCTCGGTGTTGTAGACCTTGCCCTTGTCCTCCACGCCTATGAGCTCGTAGCGCCGCTCCAGCTCCTCGAGCTTCGCCGCCTGCGCCGTGAGCGTCTCGTGGGTGCGGAAGACCGAGGCGTTGTCCATCATCGACGCCTGCAGCTCGGCCCTGAGCTGGGAGACGCGCTCGTGGCGCGGTCCGTTCATGGCCTTGTCGACCATCTCGCGGGCGCGGTCCTTGACGTCCTTGGGCAGCGTGCCGAACTCGGCGGAGGACGCGAAGGACGCGGCGTTGCGCCCGGCGCGGCGGCCGAAGACCAGGAGGTCGCCCAGCGAGTTCGTGCCCAGGCGGTTGGCCCCGTGGAGGCTGGCGCAGGCCACCTCCCCGGCGGCGTAGAGGCCCGGCAGCACCGTGTTGTTCCCGTCGAGGATCACGTTGGTGTCGATGGTCGTGGGGATGCCGCCCATCGCGTAGTGCGCCGTGGGCTGTATGGGCACCAGCTCCTTCACCGGGTCCACGCCCAGGTAGATGCGCGCGAACTCGGTGATGTCGGGCAGGCGCTCCTCGATGATGTGAGGGTCCAGGTGGGTGAGGTCGAGGTGTATGTAGTCCTTGTTCGGCCCCGCCCCGCGCCCCTCGCGGATCTCGAGGTACATGGCGCGGCTCACCATGTCTCTGGGGGCGAGGTCCTTGATCGTGGGCGCGTAGCGCTCCATGAACCGCTCGCCCTCGCCGTTGCGCAGGATGCCGCCCTCGCCGCGCGCGCCCTCCGTGAGCAGGACGCCGATCTTGTAGAGGCCCGTGGGGTGGAACTGGTAGAACTCCGGGTCCTCGATGGGTATCCCGCGGCGGAACGCGATGCTCATGAGGTCGCCCGTAAGCGCGTGCGCGTTCGAGGTGACCTTGAACATGCGCCCGTTGCCGCCGGTCGCGACGATCACGGCCTTGGCGAGGAACGTGTGCAGCACGCCGGTGGCCAGTTCGTAGGCGACGACGCCGCGGCAGGCCCCGCCCTCGATGATCAGGTCGAGGACGTGGAACTCGTTGAAGAACCGCACGTCGTCCTTTATGGACTGCTGGTAGAGCGTCTGCAGGATCATGTGGCCGGTGCGGTCGGCGGCGTAGCAGGCGCGCTCCACGGCGGCCTTGCCGTGGTCGCGGGTGTGCCCCCCGAACTTGCGCTGGGCGATCTTGCCGTTGGGCAGCCTGCTGAAGGGCAGGCCCATGTGCTCCAGCTCGTAGACCGCCTCGATGACCTCGTGGGCGAAGACCTCGGCGACGTCCTGGTCGGTGAGGTAGTCACCGCCCTTGACCGTGTCGAAGGCGTGCCACTCGGGGTGGTCCTCGCTGACGTTGCCGAGCGCAGCGCCCACGCCGCCCTGCGCGGCACCCGTGTGCGAGCGGGTCGGGTAGAGCTTCGAGATCACGGCGACCGACACGCCGGGGTGCTGCGCCGCGTAGCGCGCGGCCATGAGCCCGGCGCCGCCGGCGCCCACGACGATGACGTCGAACCTGTGGAAGTCGCTCATCTACCCCTCTTCGCCCCCAGGACCCGCGGCGCTCCGCTCACTGGCCGAGGTTCCTGACGGCCTCGCCCATCTCGTCGAACGTGTACGTCCACAGGGTCATGACGCCGACGACGAAGACGGCGGCGACCGCCGTGTAGAGGACCGCTTTGACCCAGAAGCGCGCCTGCGGGCGCCTGATGTGGTCGTCCACGACGTAGCGCAGGCCGTTCGTACCGTGCAGCAGCGCCAGGCCCAGCAGGAACGAGTCCATGACCCGCACCGCCGGCTGCGCCAGGCGCTGGGCGACGTAGTCGTAGTCGATGGTGCCGGCGTTGATGACGATGTTGTTCACGAACACGTGGGCGAAGACGAGGAACACCAGCAGGAAGCCGCTGATGCGCATGAACACCCACCAGGCGAGCTCGGCGTTGGTGTCGTAGGCGACGCGCGCCTCCCGCAGGGTGCGCGGCCGCGGCGCCCTGGTGGCGGGGGCTTCCACGGCCACCTCAGGCGCCTCCGATGATCTCGGGGACGATCTTGATGAGCACGGGTATGCCGATGACGGCCGTGATGCCCAGGACGCCGTACCACATCACGCGCTGGTAGCGGATCGCCCAGGGCGTGAAGTCGAGGAGGATGATGCGGAGGCCGTTCAGTGCGTGGTAGACGACGCCGGCGATGATCAGGATCAGGCCGACGCGGAACGGCCACTGGTGGTAGAAGAGCAGGAAGCGGTTGAAGGGGCCCTGCGGGCCGTACATCACCAGGCTGATGTCGAACACGTGCAGCAGCAGATAGAGCGCCAGGGCGACACCGGAGATGCGGTGCAGGAAGTACGCCCACTGGCCCTCGCGGCCTCGGTACATGCCAACCTCCGTACGAGCGAGCCGACCGCCTCGACGAGGCGCCTCGGTAATCGTACACCCCGCCCCGGAGCCGTCCCCGACGGCAGGAGAGCGAAGCGCGACAACGCCGGGGAGGAGGGCGCGCGACGCAGCCCGGGGCGCCTGGAGCGGCGCTGCGGCGGGGTAACCTGCTGCGGATGCTCCTCGCCTTCGACCTGGACAAGACGCTCGTCGCCGACGACTTCACGCTGCCGGACGACGTCGTCGACGCGGTGGCGGCGGCGCGCGACGCCGGACACCACGTCACGGTGCTCACGGGCCGGCCGCTGGTCGCCGCCAGGGGGTACCTCGAGCGCCTCGCCGTCGACAGGCCGCACGCCGTGAACCACGGCTCCACGATCCTCGCCGCCGACGGCTCGCTCATCGACAGGAAGCGCCTCCGCGACGAGGACGTGAGGGCGATCCTGGGGGCCTTCTTGGCCGACGCCGAGCTCGAGTTCTCCTGCGTGGTGGACGACCACATCTACGTGCGCGACCCGGCGCACGAGCGCTGGCTGCACGCGCACGCGCAGGGCCGCGTCGTCGCCAAGTACGCCGAGGGCCTCGCCCTGGCGGCCGACAAGGTCGTGTTCCACGCCAACGGGCGCAGCGCCGAGATCGACGCGCGCCTGGCGCGCAGCCACCCGCACCTGGTGCGCTACTCCTGGGGCGACGGCTGGCTCGAGGTCGTGCCCACCGGCGGCGACAAGGGCTCCGCCCTGGCGCGCATAGCCGAGCTCCTCGGGGTGCCCCGCGACCAGGTCGTGGCCTTCGGCGACGGCCTCAACGACGTGAGCATGCTGCGCTGGGCCGGGCACGCCGTGGCCGTGGGGCCCGACGCGCACCCTGACGCCGTGGCCGCGGCCCACGAGCGCGTCGCCGCCCCCGAGCGCGGCGGCGTGGCCGCGTGGCTGCGTGCGAACGCGCTGTGAGGCTGAGCCGCGCGGCGCGCCCTGGCCGAGCGGCCCGCCTGCGAGCCGGGCCGGGGCCCGGCGAGCCGGCGGCGCCGTGACCACCGTCGGCGGGACGCGGTGACCGTCGCCGGCGCGCACTGCGCCGGAGGACCCCTCAGCCGATCGCCTGCATGAACTCCTGGCGGGTGCGTGCGTCCTGCCTGAAGATGCCGCGCATGGCGCTCGTCACGGTGACCGAGCCTTGCTTCTCGACGCCGCGCATCATCATGCACAGGTGGCTGGCCCGGGTCACCACGGCCACGCCCTGGGGCTCGAGTATCTCCTCCAGCGCGTCGGCGATCTGGGCGGTCATGCGCTCCTGCACCTGCATGCGGCGGGCGAAGACGTCGATCACGCGGGCGAACTTCGACAGGCCGAGGATCCTCTCCCCCGGCACGTAGCCTATGGCCGCCGTGCCGAAGAACGGCAGCATGTGGTGCTCGCATAGCGAGTAGAACTCGATGCCCGTGAGGACTACCATCTCCGAGCTCTCGGCGCGGAAGAGCGCGCCGTTGATCACCTGCCTGGGGTCCTGGGCGTAGCCGCTGGTCAGGTACCGCAGCGAGCGCTCCACCCGCTGCGGGGTCCTCACCATGCCCTCGCGCGTCACGTCCTCGCCGAGGCCGGTGATGAGCTGCGCGATGAGGGGCTCGAGACTGGTCTCGCCCACCTCGTCGAAGTCGTCGACGCGTCCGAAGTCCACCCTGGCTTCTCTCACTGGGCTGTCATGCTAGCCCAAGGCCCTCCGGCGGCGCCCCCGCCGGTGTACGCAGGCCGGCGGGCTACTGTTGTGGGCGTGCGACTCGACAGGCTGCACAGCTACCTGACGCGGTTCGAGGCCACCGTTACGGGCCTGGAGGCGGCCGAGGGGGGCGCCTGGCTGCGCCTCGACCGCTCCGCGTTCTACCCGACGGCGGGCGGCCAGCCCCACGACACGGGCGTGCTCGCCGGCCGGCGCGTCGTGGACGTCGAGGCGCGCGGCGATGAGGTCTGGCACCGGCTCGAGCCGGGCGACGCGCCCGACGTGGGCGACACCGTGGTCGGCGAGGTCGACTGGCAGCGCCGCTACGCCCACATGCAGCGCCACACCGCCCAGCACCTGCTCTCGCAGGCCTTCGTGCGCGTGGGCGCCGCGCGCGGCGCGGTGGACGGCGGCGAGCCCGGCTACCACACCCGCTCGGTGAGCATGCGCGGGCCCGACTGCACCCTAGACCTCACCGGTGAGCCCGACGAGGAGGCCCTGGCCGCCGCCGAGGAGGAGGTGAACGCCGCGGCCCGGCGCGCGCTGCCGGTGATGACCTTCGAGGTGCCCGAGGAGGGGCTGGGCCACTACCGGCTGCGCCGGCCGCCCAAGGTGCGCGGCCTGGTGCGGCTCGTGGCCGTGGGCGACTACGACCTCGTGGCCTGCGGCGGCACACACCTGAGGAGCAGCGCCGAGGCGCTGCCGGTGAAGGTCATGGGCCTAGAGCGCGTGCGCGGCGGCCTCACGCGCGTCACGTTCAGGGCCGGGGCCGAGGCGATCGCCGACCACGCCCTCAAGCACGCCGTCGCCAGGGACCTCGCCGCGCTGCTGAGCGCGCCGCCGGCCGAGCACCCGGACCGCGTGCGCGCATTGGCCGGCCGCGCGACCGAGCTCGAGCACGAGCTGGCCCGCGCCCGCGCCCGCCTCGCCGACGGCCTGGCCGCGGAGCTGCTGCGGGGCGCCGCGGACGAGCTGCCGGGCGGCGTCAGGCTGCTGGCGCACGCGCTGGAAGCCGGCGACGAGCCCCTGCTCGACCCGCTGGTCGAGCGCCTGCAGGGCGAGCCCTCGTGCGTCTCGCTCCTCGCCGCGCGCGCGGGGGACGCGGCGCGGCTGTCGTTCCTCGCCGGGC
Source organism: Deinococcaceae bacterium (assembly GCA_044508445.1). Classification (GTDB taxonomy): domain Bacteria; phylum Deinococcota; class Deinococci; order Deinococcales; family Trueperaceae; genus DASRWD01. Next base: position 58,539 of record JBIQHQ010000003.1, on the reverse strand, counting down.
CCGGCGCCGGCGTCGACGTGCGACCCGCGCTGGCGGCCGCCCTCGCGGTGCTGGGCGGCCGGGGCGGGGGCCGGCCAGACCGCGCGCAGGGCGCCGGTCCGGACCGAGGGCGGCTCGGCGAGGCCATGGCGGCGGCCGTGGCGGCGCTGCGCGGCTGAGGTCGTCACCGCATCTCATCGCCCGGCCGCCTAGCGTGCGGTGAGGGCCCGGCTCCGGCCGGGCCCGTGGGAGGCGACATGGCGACGAAGACGAGGACCAAGCAGGGGAAGCTCTACGCGACGCGCATCGACGTGCCGGAGAAGGAGCGCGGCGCCCTGGTGGCGCTGTGCAACCAGCTCCTGGCGGACACCTTCGACCTCTACTCGATGGCCAAGCAGGCGCACTGGAACGTCAAGGGGCCCGACTTCCGGCAGCTCCACCTCCTCTTCGACGGGGTCGCCGAGGCGCTGTTCCCCTTCGTGGACGAGCTGGCCGAGCGCGCCACGACGCTGGGCGGGGTCGCGCTCGGCACCGTGCGCATGGCGTCAGCGTCGTCGCGGCTGGAGGAGTACCCGGACGGCCTGGCCGCGGGACGGGACCACCTGGAGGCGGTGCGCGAGCGGCTGGCCGCCTACTGCGGGGCCCTGCGCACGGCCATCGCCGAGGCCGAGACCCACGGCGACCCCACGACCGTGGACCTCTTCACCGAGGCCTCGCGCGCGGCCGATTTGCAGCTCTACTTCGTCGAGTCGCACCTGCAGGGGTAGGCGCCCCGGGCACGGGGGCCGACAGGCGCCGCCGCGGGCCCGCTCAGGCCTCGGCGCCGCCGCCGAACTCGTCGCGCAGAGCGCTCTGCTCGAGCACGTGCTTGGCGACGTACACGGGCGCCTTGACGCGCACCGCCAGCGCCAGGGCGTCCGAGGGGCGGGCGTCGACGTCGAAGCGCACGCCGCCCCGCTCGAGGATCAGCATCGCGTAGTAGGTGCCGTCGACGAGGTCCGTGACCTCGACCCGGGCCACCTGCACGCCCAGCAGCTCCAGCACCGACACGAACAGGTCGTGGGTGAGCGGCCGCTCGAGCTTCTCGTTCGAGCGGCCCGCGGCTATCGAGATCGCCTGCATCGCGTCGATCGCTATGGGGAGGATCTCGCCCTCCCCGCTCTTCAGCAAGGCGAGGAACTGGTTCTCGTCCCCGGAGACGGCGATCTCCTCCAGCTCCACCTTGACCATGGCGGCATGATAGCCCGGGCGCTTGGGTACACTCTGAGCCCATGTTCGAGCCGGTGGTCGGTCTCGAGGTGCACCTGGCGCTGCGGACCGCCACGAAGCTCTTCTGCGCCTGCCGCGCCGACGCCGGCGGCGATCCCAACGAGCACGTCTGCCCCGTCTGCCTGGGCCTGCCCGGCACCCTGCCCGTGGTGAACGAGAGGGCGCTCGACCTGGCCGTCACCTTCGCGCTGGCGCTGGGCGCCGAGGTCGCCCCGGCGGCGCGGTTCGACAGGAAGCACTACTTCTACCCCGACTCGCCGAAGAACTACCAGATCAGCCAGCACGCCCTGCCCATAGGCCGCGGCGGCGCCGTGGCGCTGCCGGACGGGAAGGTCGTGCGCATCGCGCACTGCCACCTGGAGGAGGACGCCGGGAGGTCGGTGCACCCGCCCTACGCCCCCTACTCGCTCGTCGACCTGGGCCGCGCCGGCACGCCGCTCGTCGAGCTCGTCACCGAGCCGGACATCGCCTCGCCGGAGGAGGCCAGGGCGTTCCTCGAGGAGGTGCAGGCGATCGCGCGCGCCACGGGCGTGTCCGACGCCTCGCCCGAGGAGGGCAAGATGCGCGCCGACGTGAACGTCTCGCTGCGCGGCCCGGACGGACGGCCGGGCACGAAGGTGGAGGTCAAGAACCTCAACTCGTTCCGCAACGTCGCGTCGGCCGTGGCGTTCGAGGCGCGGCGCCAGGAGCGCCTGCTGGAGGCGGGGCGCGCCGTGGTGCAGGAGACGCGCGGCTTCAACGAGGGCGGCCAGCGCACCTACACGCTGCGCGTCAAGGAGGGGTCGGAGGACTACAGGTACCTAGCCGACCCCGACCTGCCGAGCATCGACCTCCGTGACAGGACCAGGGAGCTGGCGGTCGCCCTGCCCGAGCTGCCCAGGCGGCGCGCCGAGCGCTACGCGGCCCTCGGCCTGCGCGCCGAGGACGCCCGCCTGCTGGCCTACGACCCGGCCCTGGCGCGCGCCTACGACGACGCCCTCGCCGCCGCGCCGCGGCACGCCCGCGCCCTGGCCGCCTGGCTCACGGTGGACGTCGCCGGCGCCCTGGCGTCCGCCGGTCGCCGGCTCGAGCCGGAGACGTTCCCGGCGGCGGGCCTCGCCCGGCTCGTCTCGCTCGTCGAGGAGGGCAGGGTGTCGGGGCCCACGGCCAAGGGCCTGCTGGGCGAGGTGCTGGCGGGCGCCGACCCCGCCGACCTCGTGGCCGCGCGCGGCCTGGCGCAGGTGAGCGACGAGGACGAGCTGGCGGGCGTCGTCGACGAGGTCGTGAGGGCGAACCCCGAGCTCGTCGAGAGGGTGAGGGTGAACCCAAAGGCGCTGAACGCCCTGCTGGGCGAGGTCATGCGCGCCACCCGCGGGACGGCCAAGCCGGACCTCGCCCGCCGCCTGCTCGAGCGGCGGCTGCGGGCCGGCTAGGCGGGCGCCGCCGGCGTTAGCGCGCGGGTCTCATCGAAGCTTCCCCCGCGCGCCGCTACCCTGGGCGCGTCGAGACGCTCCACGCACCGCCCAGGGAGGACGACCGGTGTCCCAGCGTGCGCAGCACCCCATCCGGCGGCTGAGGGCCGTAGGCGCGGCGCTCGGGCTGGCCGCGTGCCTGGCGTCGTGCGGCGCGCCGAGCCCGCGCCCCGGGCCGGTGGGCGACGTCACCGCCACGCCGGTCCCCGCCGGCGTCCTCGTGGCCTGGTCGGGGGGTGACGGCGCCGAGTCGTTCGTCGTCTACAGGGCAGCCGCCGGCGGAGGGATGGCCGAGCTGGCGCGCGTCCCCGGCGAGGCCAGGGAGCACGCCGACTACACGGCCGAGCCGGGGGTCTCCTACGGCTACGCCGTGGCCGCCGTCGGTCCGGACGGGCCCGGCGTGCCCGTGGTCCAGGACGCCGGTCCCGTGGCCCCGCTGCCCGGGGTGCGCCTCACGCTGGACCTGGACGGCCAGGGCACCGTGTCGGTGGAGGGGGGAGCCGGGCCGCTGACCTGCAGCGACGACTGCGTGGTGGGCCTCGCGCCGGGGTCGGAGGCCTCGCTGTCCGGCAGCGACGGTGACGCCGCGTTCGCGGGGTTCGGGGCGCCCTGCCCGCCCACGCCCGCCTGTCGCCTCGTCGTGGACGAGGACACGACGGTGACCGCCCTGTTCCGCTCCCACGTGCTGCGGCTCGGCCTCGACGGCGACGCCCCCGTGGAGGTCACCGTCTCCCCGCCGGACGACAGGGGCTTCGACGCCTGCGAGGTGCGCCCCGACGCCGACTGCCTCCTCGGCTTCACCTACACGTCCGGCAGCGTCCTGCAGGTGAGCGTGAACGCGGCGCCCGCCGACCCCGACCGCTCCCGGCTCCTCGGCCTGGCCGGGGCCTGCGAGACCGGCCAGGGCTTCTGCGTGGCCGGCGTGCGCGGCCTCACGTACGTGACGGTCGTGGCCGCCGTGACGCCGGTGGCGGAGCCCGACGCCTTCGCCTTGAGGGCCGACGCCCCCTCCGACGTCGCCGCGCCGGGCGTGCTGGCCAACGACGAGGCCGGCGGTGGCGCGCGGGCCGAGCTCGTGGAGTTCGCGGGTCCGGGGGAGCTCGACCTCGGCGCCGACGGGTCTTTCACCTACTCCCCGCCCGGCCGCCCCCCGTCGGGCGTGACGTTCTCCTACCGCCTCCGCGGCGCCCACGACGTGGCGGGACCCACCGCCGAGGTGTCGCTGGAGCTCGTCCCCCCGCCCGCGGTGAAGCCCGACCAGTACGCCACGCCGGAGGACACCGAGCTGAGCGTGCCGGCCCCCGGCGTGCTGGCGAACGACGCGGCGGGGGACGACGCCACGGTGGAGCTGGTGTCGGCCGACGACCACGGCGACCTCGACCTGGCGGCGGACGGCTCCTTCACGTTCCGCCCCGAGAGCGACGACGTGAGGCCCTTCGCGTTCACCTACAGGGTGAGGAACGGCCTGGGCGCCGTCAGCAAGGACGTCAAGGCGACGGTGAAGGTGGAGGCGGTCAACGACCCGCCCACGTTCGAGCTGCTGCGGGACACCGTGGACGCGAGCGTCGCCAGGGCCGTGACCGTGGAGGGCTTCGCCCAGCACGTGTCGCCGGGAGGCGGCGAGGACGAGGCGGGACAGGGCCTCACCTTCGTCGTGACCTGGTACGACGGCGACAGGCCGCCCTTCCTCCCCGCGCCCACGATCGACGCCCAGGGCACGCTGCGGTTCACCGCCTTCGGGACGGGCTCCGCCACGTTCCAGGTCGTGCTGCGCGACTCGGGCGGTGCGGGCGGCGGTCCCGCGCAGTCGGAGCCGCGGTACTTCACGATCACGCTGCGCTAGGGCGCGCGCGGCGCGGTCCTCAGCCGGGCGCGCCGGGCGGCCCCTGGGGGCCCTGCGGACCCTGCGGCCCGGGAGGACCCGCCGGACCGGCGGGGCCCTGCGGTCCCGGCGGTCCCTCGGGCCCCTGCGGACCCGCCGGGCCGGCCGGGCCGGGCGGTCCCTGAGGTCCCGGAGGGCCGGCGGGCCCCTGCTCGCCCCGGCAGTCGAGAACGCCCACCAGGCCGTCGCCGTCCACGTCCTCACCCAGGTCGGGCGCCCCGTCGGCGTCGAGGTCCCAACAGGCGAGCCCGGGCTCGCCGGCGGGGCCCGGAGGACCGGCCGGGCCCGCCGGGCCGGTGCGGCCGGGGTCCCCGGGACGCCCCGGTGCGCCCGGCGCGCCGTCCGCCCCCGGCAGCCCTATGGGCCCGCGCTCGCCCCTGGGCCCCTGCGGTCCCTGTGGGCCGGCCGGGCCCGCTGGGCCCTGGGGCCCGCGGCAGTCGAGGACACCGACGGCGCCGTCGCCGTCCACGTCCTCGCCGGGTCCGGCCCGGCCGTCGCCGTCGAGGTCCCAGCAGGACGCGCCGGCAGGGCCCTCGGGCCCCGGAGGACCGGCCGGGCCCTCGGGCCCGACGAACTCTCCCGCCGCCATGGCGTCGAGGACTGTCTGCAGCCGGTCCGCCAGGTCGTCGACGCGCTGGTACAGGCGCTCCTCGCCGCAGACGACCTTCTCCATGGCCAGGTCGAGGGCCTTGTCGAGGAGCAGGGCCGTCTGGTAGCCGCTGAGGAACGAGTCGCCGCGGAACTCGCCCGAGGGGAACGCCGGCGCCACGCCCAGGGTCGCCAGGCGCTCCACCGAGTCTCTGGCCCAGTGGTCCTCGGGAACGTCGACGAAGGCGAACCCCTCCACGGGACCGGCAACGAGCTGGTCGGGACAGCCCGTGGCGGCGTCGACGCGGGAGAGCAGCCTGTCGACGAGGACCGCGGCCTGGTAGCCGGTGAGCGCGCCCTCGCCGAGGAAGGAGCCGTCCGGGAACGTGACGTCCACCCCGCCCTCGCTGAGGCCCCGCACGGCGTCGCGGCCCCACTGGACGTCGCCCTGGGTCAGCCCGAAGGTTGCCAGCACGACGAGCAGAGCCGTCGGCACGAGCCTGCCAGTGACCCTCTTGCGCATGGCCCAGGGTAGAGGAAGCGGCGCGCGGACCGATGTGCGGCCCGCGCGCCCCTCCCCTCCCCGGTGTGCTCAGCCGTCCGGTGCGCGGGCCGTGAACGCCGGCTCGGGCAGCGGCTCGATCACGTAGTCGACGCCCGGCGGCAGCCCGCCGGCGCCGCAGGCGAGCTGGACCGCCTGGATCACCGCGTAGGCGCGTGCCGAGCCCGCCGCGGGCAGCGCCTCCTCGGTCGCCGCCGTCTGGCCCACGGCGGCGGGGCAGTCGCACTCGCCGGGCGGGCCCTCGGGACCCTGCGGACCTTGCGGTCCCTCAGGGCCCTGCGGTCCGGCGGGACCCTCGGGACCCGCCGGTCCCGGCTCGCCCTGGTCGCCCTTGTCGCCCTTGTCGCCCTTCGGGCCCGCCGGACCCTGCTCGCCCGGGTCGCCCTTGGGGCCCGCGGGGCCCTGCGGTCCGGCGGGACCCTCCGGACCGGGGTCGCCCTTCTCGCCGGCGGGACCCGGAGGACCCGCCGGGCCGGCCTCGCCGGCGGGGCCCGGAGGACCGGCCGGGCCCACGTCGCCCTGCGGCCCCGGAGGGCCCTGCTCGCCCTGCGGTCCCGGCGGTCCCATCTCGCCGGCCGGGCCGGCGGGACCGGCCGGGCCCATCGGTCCAGGGGGTCCGGGCGGTCCGGCGGGGCCGACGTCGCCCTGCGGCCCCGGCGGTCCGGGCGGACCCACGCAGTCGTTCGCGTCCACGACGCCGTCGAGGTCCACGTCCTCGCCCTCGCTCGGCGCCCCGTCGCCGTCGCTGTCCCAACACGCCAGGCCGTCGCGTCCCGGGGCGCCGTCGGCGCCCGGAGGTCCCGGCGGACCTGCCGGCCCCACGGGGCCGACCTCGCCCTGCGGACCCGGGGGTCCCGGCGGTCCCGGAGGACCCGCCGGACCCGTGGCGCCCACCTCGCCGGGAGGTCCGGCGGGACCAACGGGACCCTCGGGGCCGGCCGGACCGGCGGGGCCCTGCTCCCCGGGCGGACCCTGCGGACCGGCGGGACCCTCGGGCCCCTCGGGACCGGGCGGACCTGCCGGCCCGGCCTCCCCTGGCGGCCCTGGCGGCCCGGGCGGGCCCGCCTCCCCTGGCGGTCCCTGCGGTCCCGGGGGTCCCTGCAGAGCGCCCTCGGCGATGGCGGCCCGCAGCGACTGCACCTCTGCGCTCATCGCGCCCAGCCGCTCGGCGACGGTCGACTCGCCGCACTCCACCTTGGCGTCCACCGCCGAGACGGCGCCGGCGATCAGCGCCGCCGTCTGGAAGCCCGTGAGGAACTCGTCCCCGTTCAGGCGTCCGTCGGGGAACGCCTCCTGGACGCCCAGGGCGGCCACCCGCGCCGCGGCGCCGGCGGCCCAGTGGTCGGCCGGGACGTCGCTGAAGGCGAAGCCCGTGTCGGGCAGGCCGGCCATGGCGTCGGTGCAGCCCGTGGCGGCGTCGGCGCGCGCCAGCAGCCTGTCCACGAGCACCGCCGCCTGGTAGCCGGTGACCGCGCCCTCGCCCAGGAACGAGCCGTCGGGGAAGCCCAGGTCGAAACCGGCGTCGCCGAGCTGACCCAGCGCCCGACGACCCCAGTCGGGCCCGCCGCCGTCCTGGCCCGAGCCGGTCGCCAGCAGCGCCAGGACGGCCAATGCGGCCGTCAACGTTCGCAGCCTTCCCATCCGCACCTACCCATCCCGCCGCCGGAGCCGGCGGCGTCTTGCGCTCATGATTAGGCCAGCCCCATGTGAACCCGTCAACGTGACGCACGGCGCTAACCTCATGAGCGTGTCGTACCGCCGGCTCAAGCACCTAGCGCTGTCGCTTCTGGCGGTGGCCTGGCCGCTGGCCGCGGGGCAGGGCGCCCTGCCCGAGGCGGCGAGCGAGGCGCTGCGCGCGGGCCAGCTCGCCGCGGCCGAGGCGGTGGCCACCTACGAGGCGCACTACCCCGACCAGCCCCTGTGGCGCGAGGCCATAGCGCAGGGCGAGCGCGCGCGCTCGCTGGCGCCGGGCCGCCTCGAGCCGCTGCGGTTCCTGGCGCAGGTGTACGGCATCACGGGCTGGACGTCGCGGACCTGGGAGGCGTGGCAGGAGTACCTGGAGCTGGGGGGCACGCTGGACGCGCGCGCCCGCGCCGACGCCGCCCGCGCCGCCCTCGTGCTCGGCTACCAGGCCTTCACCGCCGGGGCCATGGAGCGGGCGCGGGAGCTGCTGGAAGCCAGCTACGACCTCGTGCCGGACGACCTGACCACCGTCACCTACCTGGGTCAGGCGAGGCTGCAGACGGGCGACGTGGAGGGCGCGATACCTCTCCTGGAGGTCGCCGCCGAGACCTACCCGCAGCTCAGGCCGACGCTGCAGAGGGCGACGCTCGGGGCCGAGCACGGCCTGGGCGCCGCCGACGCGTTCCTGGCCGCCGAGCGCCAGTTCGCGCAGGACAACATGGCCGGGGCGCTCTCGCTCTACGTGGCGGCCATGCAGAGCGACCCCGGCTTCGTCGACGCGATCAAGGGCGCGGCCCAGGCCAACGCCGCGCTGGGCCGCGCCGACGAGGCGCGGCGCCTGTGGGAGCGGGCGCTGAGCGTGGACCCCGACGACGCCGAGGTACGGGCGGTGCTGGCCAGGCTCGACGCGGCGGCCCAGGCCGCCGAGGTCGCCGCCCAGGCGGCGCAGGAGGCGCAGGCGGCCGCCGAGGCCGAGGCGGAGGCGCAGGCCGCCGCCGAGGCCGAGGCGCCGCCCGTCGTGCTGGCTCCGCCGGGCGGGCAGCCACCCGCGGCGGAGCCGGCGGGTCCCGTGGCGGAGGCGCCGCCCGGACCGGGCGTCGGCGCGCGGCCGGACGGCGCGGACCAGCCCCCCGCGGCGGAGCCCCCCGGCGGCGAGGAGGCCGAGCAGCCCGCGGCGGAGCCGCCCGTGGTGGAGCAGCCCGAGGAGGAGCCGCCGGTCGCGGAGGAGCCTCCGGCCCAGGAGCCGCCCGCGGCCGAGCCTCCCGCCGAGGAGCCACCGGTGGCCGAGCCTCCCGCAGAGGAGCCGCCCGTGGCCGAGCCGGCTCCCGAGGAGCCGGACGAGGAGCCGGGCGGCGACGCCGTCGCCGCGCTGCCGCCGGAGCCGGAGCCCCGGCCCGAGCCCGAGCCGCAGGCGGCCGCCGGCCAAGCCCTGGCGCTGGTGGACGCGACGATCAGCCCACGGCCCGTGGAGCAGGGCGGCGAGGGGGCCTTCACGTTCCTCGAGGCGCCGGCCGCCGCCGTGGGCGACCTGCGCGCCTACGGACGGGGCACGCTGCACGTGCAGGTGGAGCTGCTCGACAAGCCGACCGACGAGCCCGTGCTCGTCCAGCTATGCCTGGTGCCCGACGACCTCATCACGGTCAGGCCCGCCTGCAGCGAGCCCAGCGCCCTGCGCCTCGAGGACGAGGGCGTGGTGAGCGTGGCGCAGAGCGTGGCGGGCATGGAGGGCGCCGCGGCCATCGACTGGTCGCAGGGCATGGCCCAGGTCCTCGTGGTGCTGCGCGACGGCGCCGGCAGGCCGCTCGACGCGCGCTACGCCTACGACGAACAGGGACGCCCCCTGGACGTGGCCGCCTACTACCCCATGAGCCTGCACGTGCGAGCCGCGCTGGTCCCGGAGGGCGGCACCTTCACGGGCTGGTGAGGCGCGGCCCTCAGCGGCCCACGCCCACGTAGTCGAGCCCGGCCGCCCTCACGGCGTGCGGCTGGAGGTAGTTGCGGGCGTCGAGGAGCAGCGTGCCGCGCATGCGCCGCCTCAGGGCGGCGAGGTCGAGCTGCCTGAACTCCGGCCAGTCGGTGACGAGGACCAGCGCGTCGCAGCCAATGGCCAGGCACTCGGCGTCCTGGCAGTACTCGACGGGCAGCTCGGGGTAGAGGCGCCTGGCGTTGTCCATCGCCACCGGGTCGTAGCCCCTGACGACGGCGCCGCGGTCGGCGAGCTGCTCGACGAGCGTGAGCGCCGGGGAGTCGCGCAGGTCGTCGGTGTTGCCCTTGAAGGCCAGGCCGAGGAGGCCGATCGTCGTGCCGCGCAGCACCTTCAGGTGCTGCTGCAGCTTCTCGACGATGAAGAGGCGCTGGCGCCTGTTCACCTCGATGGCCGAGCGGACTATCGGCATCGTGTAGTCGTAGCTGGCGGCCAGCGCCAGCACGGCGGCGGTGTCCTTGCCGAAGCAGGAGCCGCCCCAGCCGATGCCGGCGTGGAGGAACCGCGGGCCTATGCGCTGGTCGAGGCCTATGGCGCGGGCGACCTCCGTGATGTCGGCGCCCACCATCTCGGCGAGCTGCGAGAACTCGTTGATGAAGCTGATCTTCGTGGCGAGGAACGCGTTGGCCGCGTACTTCGTGAGCTCGGCGCTGGTGGCAGAGGTCGTGATCAGCGGCGGCAGCTCGTAGCGCTCGGGCCGCGGCGTGCCGGGCGGCGGCTCGAAGGTCTGCTCGAGGACGGGCTGGTAGAGCTCGCGGAGCAGGCCCACGGCGAAGGGGTCGTCGGCGCCTATGACTATGCGGTCCGGGTAGAAGGTGTCGTGGACGGCCTTGCCCTCGGCCAGGAACTCCGGGTTAGAGGCCACGTGCACCTCGGCGGTCACGCCGCGGGCCTCCAGGCACCTCCTGATGATGCCCTCCACGTGGCGAGCGCTGCCCACCGGCACCGTCGACTTGTTCACGACGACCAGGCGGGCGCCCTCCTGGATGAGGTCGGCGACCTCCTTGGCGGCCGCGTCCACGTACCTCATGTCGGCGTCGCCGTTCTCCTTCGAGGGGGTGCCCACGGCGATCATCACGACGCCGGTGCCGGCGAGGGGCGGGATGTCGGTGCGGAACGAGAGGTTGCCGCGCGCCGCCTGCAGCAGCGCGGCGAGGCCGGCCTCGTGGATCGTGGGCTCGCCGCGCTCGAGGGCCTCCACCACGCGCTCCTGCTTGTCCACGCAGGTGACGCTGTGGCCCAGGTAGGCCAGCGCGGTGCCGGTGGTGAGCCCGACGTAGCCGGTGCCTATGATCGTGACGTTCAACGCTTCTTCCTCCGCATCGAGACCGCGGCTCAGCCGCGGCGGGTGCTGGTGGGCCTCACGCTGACCCTCGCCTCGGGCCGCGGCGGCGCCGCGGGCTCGGTGGGCTGGGGAGCGCCGTAGCCGTAGCCGTAGCCGCCCGCCGAGCGCAGGCGCGGCTCGTCGACCATGGTCGCGGCGATGCCGAGCAGCCTCACGCCCATGCGCTCCAGCAGGTCTAGGGTGGCGCGCAGCGGCCGCCTGTCGGCCTTGCGGACGCTCACGGTCAGGATGGCGCCCGTGCAGGACGGCGCGATCGTGAGGGCGTCGGCCACCGCCAGCACCGGCGGCGAGTCCACGACGATGACGTCGTAGTCGTGCCCCCAGCGGTTCACGCAGGCGGGGAAGCCGCGGCCGAGGATCTCCGCCGCCTGCGTCGAGACCTGGAACGAGGGCACTATGTCGAGGCGCTGGCGTCCTCCCAGGGGCACGCGGGCCACCATGTGCGGCCCGTCGGGGTCGCGCAGGAAGTCGAGGAGCTCCGACGCCTGGCCGCGCCTCAGCCCGTACTCCTGGAACAGCACGGGCTGCCTGAGGTCGGCGTCGACCAGCAGCGTGCGGTAGTCGTTGCGGGCGAAGCTCTCGGCGAGGTTCAGGGCCACGGCCGACTTGCCCTCGCCCGAGCGCCCGCTCGTCACCAGGATCACGCGGGGCGAGGCGTCGGCGGTGGCGAAGAGCACGCCGGTCCGCAGGTAGCTGGCGGCCTCGCGGGGGAAGCGCCGCCCCGGCTTGGAGAGGCGCTGGAACTCGGCCAGGATGGGCACGCCGGAGACGGCCTCGACCTCGCCGACGTCGGTGATGCGCGTGTTCATGAGCGAGCGCATGATCACGACGCCGTAGGCCACCACGAGGCCGGCGAGCGCGGCGAGCAGCGCGTTGACCAGCGGGCGGGGCGCCACCGGCGAGGCGCTAGGCACGGCCTGCTGGATGATCTCGAGCCTGCCTATCGCCGACACGCCCATCGCGCGCGCCACTGCCAGCGACTGCTGCTGCTGGGCGCGCAGCGAGATGAGGCCGTCGATCTCCGACTGCCGGTCGGGGTCGCCGAGGGCCTGCAGCGCCCTCACCTGCTCGGTGAGCGCGGCGATCTGCTGCTCGAGGGCCTCCACGACCTGGCCCACGCTGCGGGTGGCGCGCTCGACGTCCCAGGCGACGAGCGCCGAGGCCACGGCGTTCGCCACGCCGGCCGCGCGCTCCGGGGAGCCGGCGCGGCCCGTGACCGTGAGCAGCGCCGAGGTGCCGTCGTCGCGCGACGACACCCTGTACTGCGAGCGGATCGCCGAGGGCGGCCGGTCCTGCTCGCCCAGCGCTGCCTGCGCGGCCTGCGCCACGGCGTCGCTGCGGCCGGCCACCTCGTAGGCGCTGGCGTCGATGGCCGGCGCCACGAAGGGCGACACGCCGAACGAGCGGAAGTCGGCCGTGGAGGAGGACACGAGCACCGTGGCCTCCGCCTCGTAGACAGGGGCCTGCCCCTGCGACCACAGGAAGGCGGCGAGGCCGAAGACGACGGCCAGCACCACGCCGAGGCTCAGCCCACGCCGCACGAGGCGCATGGCTTCGCCCACGGCCATCGACACGTCGTTGGTCATCTGACCTCTCTCGGGCCGAGGGTTCGGCCAGAACGGACTGTAGCAGACGCTTCCTGAGAGCTCTCAGCCCGCCTCACAGCCCCTTCCCGGCGCCGCGGCCGCTGTGACGCGGCGGGCGGGTCCGGGGGGACGCGGCGCTACTCTGACCGCGTGCCGAAAGCTGCCAGACCGGGCGCCCCTGGGGTAGGGCGCCGCGGGCCGGTCCCCGTGGCGGGCGGGCGGTCCGTGGGGGGACCCGTCGCCTTCGACAGGCGCGGCCGCCGCGCCGCGCGGTCGCGCCTCGCGTCCGTGGGCTCGGCCCTGGCCCTGGCCCTGACGCTGGCGCCGGCCGCGGCGCGCTCGCCCGCCTCGGGCCTGGGGCCGCTGCCGCCGTCGGCCGACCCGCTCAGGGAGGACCTGGCGCTGCTGGCCACGCTGGTCAGCGGCGAGGCGGCGCTGCGCCTCTCGCAGGCCGCGTCCGCCGCCGACGAGGTCGAGCGGGCGCGTTGGGACCCGTCGGTGGCGCTGGAGGCGTCGCCCGAGGCGGAGTACGAGCTCGACCTGCGGGACGGTGACGCCGGCTGGGACACGGGGCTCGAGGTGGAGCTGGCGCTGGGGGCCGAGCGCGACGAGGACCGCCTGCTGAGGGCGCTGGCGGCGCAGGCCGCGGCGGAGGGCCGCTACCGTGCCCAGCGCCGCGCCGACCTGCGAGACGGCCTGCTCGAGCTCTCCCGGGAGCGCCTGGCGGCCAGGGAGCTGGCCGACGCCGAGGAGGAGGCGGCGGCGGCGCAGGCGGCACTAGAGGCGGCCCGAGCGGCCGGCGCCTCCCCTGACGAGCTGTCGGCGCTCGAGGTGGAGGCCGGGCTGGCGTCCGTGGCGGTCGAGCGCCTGAGGCTGTCGTACCGGCCGCGCGACGCGGTCCTCGCCGCGATCGGCGCGGCGGGAGCGGCCCCTGACGCCGACGCCTACCTCCTCGGCCCGGTGCCGCCAGGCCTCGAGCGCGCCTCGCCGCACCGCGAGGCCGCCGCCCTGGCCATCGCCACGCAGCGGGCCGAGCTGGCCGTGCGCGACCTGCCCTTCCAAGACCTCACGGAGGTGGAGGTCACGGCCTCCTACCGCCGGGACGGCTTCCTCGTGGGCGCCGAGCTGGGCCTGCGGCGCGGCGTGCCGACGGCGGACGCTCAGCTCGGCTGGCGCAGCGGCGACGACGCGCACGCCCTGCGCTTCGGGGTGAGCGCCAGCCTGGTGTTCAGCAACGCCTCATCGAACCGTTCGACGCTGGTCTTGGCCGAACTGGAGCTCGCGCGGAGGGCGCAGGCCGGGTTCGAGGCCGCGCAGCCCGCCCGCGAGCGGGAGGCCCTGGCGCTGCTCGAGCTCGCCTACGAGGAGCTGCACCTGCTCCTGGTGGCGCGCGACGACGCGGCCCGGGCGCTCGCGGCGGCGTCCGCCGCCGGGCGGGACGCCGACAGGGCCGCGGCCGACGCCAGGCGGGCCGAGGACGCGGCGGAGAGGGCCTGGCAGCGGTACGTGCGGGCGCTGTTCGACTACCTGGAGACGACCGACGCGGTCCTCGGCGGCGCCTAGCGGCCGGAGGGCGGTCGGGGACGAGAGGTGAAGGTGATGCGAGTTCTGGTGACCGGCACCGAGGGCTACCTCGGCACGATAGTCGCGCCGGAGCTGATGCGGCGCGGCCACGAGGTCACGGGCGTCGACACCGGCTTCTACAAGGAGGGCTGGCTCTACCACGGGCCTGCCGTCACGCCGCACACGAAGGTCGAGGACCTGAGGCGGCTCACCGTCCAGGACCTGCGCGGCTACGACGCCGTCGTGCACATGGCCGAGCTGTCGAACGACCCCACGGGCGAGCTGGTGCCGGACATCACCTACGAGATCAACCACGAGGGGTCCGTGAACCTGGCGCGCCTCGCCAAGCAGGCGGGCGTGACCCGCTTCGTGTACATGTCGTCGTGCAGCGTCTACGGCGTGGCCGAGGAGGACTTCGTCGACGAGACCTCGCCCGTGAACCCGCAGACCGCCTACGCCCAGTGCAAGGTCCTCGTCGAGCGCGACCTCACGCGGATGGCCGACGACGGCTTCTCGCCCACGTTCCTGCGCAACGCCACGGCCTACGGCGCCAGCCCGCGCATGCGCTTCGACATCGTCCTCAACAACCTCGCCGGCTACGCGCACACCACGGGCGAGATCCGCATGGTCTCCGACGGCACGCCGTGGCGCCCGCTGGTGCACGGACGCGACATCGCCAAGGCCGTGGCCTGCGCGCTGGAGGCGCCGCGCGAGGCCGTGCACGCCCAGGTCTTCAACGTCGGGGACACGCGGCACAACTACCGCGTGAGGGAGATCGCCGAGGTCGTCGCCGACGTCTTCCCCGGCTGCCGGCTCTCGTTCGGCGACCGCGGCTCGGACAACAGGAGCTACCGCGTGCGCTTCGACAAGATCGCGGCGGAGCTGCCCGGCTTCTCCTGCGACTGGGACGCCCGCCAGGGCGCCGAGGAGCTGCGGGCCGTGTTCGAGCGCATAGCCCTCACGCGCGAGCAGTTCGAGTCGCGCCTCTACACCAGGCTGAAGATGCTCAAGCACCTCCTCGCCACCGGCCAGATCGACGACCGCTTCTACTGGCTGGACGCGCGCACGCCCGTGGACGCGGCGTCGGCGGCCGGCCAGCCGCCCATGCCGGCCGAGGCGCTGGAGGCGGGCGCGTGATCTTCAGGGAGACGGGCCTCGCGGGGGCCTACGTCGTGGAGCTCGAGCGGCGCGAGGACCACCGCGGCTTCTTCGCCCGCACCTACTGCGCCGACGAGTTCGCCGCGCAGGGCCTCAAGCCCGTGGTCGTGCAGGCGAACCTCTCGTACAACCACAGGGCCGGCACGATGCGCGGGATGCACTACCAGCTCCCGCCGGCGGCCGAGACGAAGCTCGTGCGCTGCACGTCGGGCGCCGTCCACGACGTGATCGTCGACCTGCGGCCGGGCTCGCCCACCTACCTGCGGCACTTCGGCGTGGACCTCACGGCCGAGAACAGGCTGGCGCTCTACGTGCCCGAGATGTTCGCGCACGGCTACCTCACGCTCGTGGACGGCGCCGAGGTCGTGTACCAGGTGGGCGAGTTCTACACCCCAGGCGCCGAGCGCGGCATCCGCTACGACGACCCCGCCCTCGGCATCGCGTGGCCCCGCGAGGTGGCCGTGATCTCGGCGAAGGACGAGGCCTGGCCACCCTTCGAGCCGGCGCCGGAGGCCGTGTCGTGATCATCGTCGACGACGCGCTGAGGCGCCGCGAGGAGGAGGGCCGGCCCGTGCGCGTGGCGATGGTGGGCGCCGGCTTCATGGGCCGGGGCGTGGCGAACCAGATCGTGAACCGCACGCCCGGCATGCGCCTGGTGGGCATCGCGAACCGCACGCCGGGGCACGCCGAGGAGGCCTACGCCTACGCCGGGGTGACCGAGGTGGCCCGGGCCTCCACGGACGCCGACGTGGCCGGGGCGCTCGAGGCGGGCAGGCCCGTCGTGACCGACGACCCGCTGCTGCTGGCCCGCGCCGACGGCGTCGACGTCGTGCTCGAGGCCACGGGCGCCGTCGAGTACGGGGCGCACGCCGTGGTCGCGGCGATCGGCGCCGGCAAGCACGTGGTGCTCCTGAACGCCGAGCTCGACGGCACCGTGGGGCCCGTCCTCAAGGCCATGGCCGACGAGGCCGGCGTCGTCTACTCCGTCTCCGACGGCGACCAGCCCGGCGTGCAGGGCAACCTCGTCCGCTTCGTGAAGGGCATAGGTCTCACGCCGCTCGTGGCGGGGAACGTCAAGGGCCTCCAGGACCCCTACCGCAACCCCACGACCCAGAGGTCCTTCGCCGAGCGCTGGGGTCAGCGGCCGAGCATGGTCACGAGCTTCGCCGACGGCACGAAGATCAGCTTCGAGCAGGCGAACGTGGCCAACGCCTTCGGCTTCACGATCGAGAGGCGCGGGATGACGGGCCGTGAGCACCGCGAGCACGTCGACTCCGCGGTGCGCTACTACGACGTCGACAGGCTCAGGGAGCTGGGCGGCGTCGTGGACTACCTCGTGGGCGCCAGCCCGGGACCGGGCGTCTTCGTCTTCGCAGCGGAGGACGACCCCAAGCAGCGCCACTACCTCGAGCTCTACAAGCTGGGCCCGGGGCCGCTCTACAGCTTCTACACGCCCTATCACCTCTGCCACTTCGAGGTGCCCACGTCGCTGGCCCGCGCCGTGCTGTTCGGCGACGCCGCCCTGGCGCCCCGAGGGCCGATGCGCGTGGAGGTGGTGGCGACGGCGAAGCGCGACCTGCGGGCTGGCGAGGTCCTCGACGGGCTGGGCGAGTACATGACCTACGGCCAGTGCGAGACGGCGGCCGAGACCGCCAGGCTCGCGCTGCTGCCCATGGGCGTGGCCGAGGGCTGCCGGCTGAGGCGCGACGTCCCGCGGGACCAGGTCATCTCCTACCGCGACGTCGAGCTGCCGCAGGGGCGGCTCGTGGACGAGCTGCGCGCGCGCCAGGCGCGCCTCTTCGGGCCGCCCGGGGGCGAGGAGCTGACGCGCGGCGGAGCGCCGACGGAGGTGAGGACGTGAAGGCAGTGATCCTCGCCGGGGGCTTCGGGACCCGGCTCGCTGAAGAGACGACGGTGAGGCCCAAGCCCATGGTCGAGGTGGGGGGACGCCCGATCCTCTGGCACATCATGAAGATCTTCGAGGCCGGCGGAGTGAACGAGTTCGTGATCGCCCTGGGCTACAAGGGCGAGGTCATCAAGGACTACTTCCTGAACTTCTACGCCATCAACAACGACATCACGGTGGACCTGGCGACCGGGGCGACGACGATCCACGACGGCAACCAACCCGACTGGAAGGTCCACCTCATCGACACCGGCCTGAACACGATGACCGGCGGCCGCCTCAAGCGGCTCGAGCCGTGGCTCACGCCCGGCGAGGCCTTCTACTTCACCTACGGCGACGGCGTGGCCGACATCGACCTGCGGCGCCTGGCGGCGTTCCACCGCTCGCACGGGCGCCTGGCCACCGTCACCACGGTGCGTCCGCCGGCGCGCTTCGGCAACCTCACCTTCGAGGGCGACAGGGTCGAGAACTTCCACGAGAAGCCGGAGGAGGGCGAGGGCTGGATCAACGGCGGCTTCTTCGTCCTCGAGCCGCAGGCCATCGACTACATAGACGGCGACGCCAGCGTGTGGGAGCGCGAGCCCGTCGACCGCCTCGTGCGCGACGGCCAGCTCATGGGCTACCGCCACTACGGCTTCTGGTCGTGCATGGACACGCTCAAGGAGAAGCAGATGCTCGAGGAGCTGTGGGCCTCCGGCCACGCGCCGTGGAAGGTGTGGGAGGCGGCGTCGCCCGAGCCCGTGGCCACGACCTGAGCCCGGACACACCAGGGCCCGTCGCTACGACCTGAGACGCGGGACGGCCCGCCCTCCGCTCGCCACGACCCGGGCGCCGCTCAGCGCGGGGGCAGGAAGATGCGCTCCACCTGCGTGAGGTCGACGAACCTGTCGCAGGCGTCCTTCAGCTCCTGGCCGGCGAAGTCGCGGAACGCCAGCACCTCCACGCGCGCCCCGCGCTCCTGGGCCAGCTCCACCAGCGGCGTGAAGTCGGCGTCGCCGGTGGCCAGCGCCACGACGTCGCAACTGCCGAGGGTCCTCACGACGTCCACGGCGATGCCGAGGTCCCAGTCGCCCTCCAGCACCGGCCTGTCCTCCTCCCCCACGCGCACGCGCACCTTCAGCCGCCTGACGCGGTAGCCGAGGGCCGTGAGCTTGGCCACGAAGCCGTGGTTCGACGTGTCGCCCTCGCGCTCGACCACGTAGGCGGTGGCCTGCGCCAGGCGCCGCCCCCGGCCGGCCACCTCGAGGAGCCTGGCGTAGTCCACGGCCGCGCGGCTCAGGTCGCGGGCTGCGAAGAAGAGGTTCTGGGTGTCCACGAAGAGGGCGACGCGCTGCTCGCTCCACTCGAAGGCGCCGGCCGGCTCGCCGCTCACGGCGGCCAGTCTACCCGCCCCGGGCCGCGCCTCCGACGCCCGACGCGGGCCCGAGCCGGCCGCGCGGCGTGCCGCCGGTCGCCGCGGCGGGCCGCGGTTAGCCGCCCGGCGGCTCGTCCGCCAGCCAGCGCGCCATGATCACGTTGTCCTCGAACTCGTCCCGCCCCGGGCGCAGGCGCACCTGGCCGCGCTCGCGGCCCTCCACCTCGAAGCCCTCGGACTCGTAGAGCGCGATGGCCGCGGCGTTGCCGGCGCGCACGTTGAGGCTCACCTTCAGCACGCCCACGCGGCGGCACCAGTCGTAGGAGCGCCGCATGAGGCTCCTGCCCACGCCGCGCCGGCGGTACGCCGGCGCCACGGCCAGGGTGAGCACGGCCACGTGTTGCAGCCGCCAGGCCGAGGAGCGGTGCAGCTCCAGCCAGCCGGCCAGCTGGCGGTCGCAGAGGGCCACGAGGTAGAGCGACTGCGCCGGGTCGTCCGCGGCGATGCGTGCCGCCAGCGACGAGGCCGCCGCCGGCGCGTCGCCGACGAAGTAGCTCCGCTCCGAGTAGATGCCCTCGAGGAGCCTGGTCACGCCGGACGCGTCGGACGCGCGGGCGTTCCTCACCTCGAGCCCGGGCGCGGCCACCCCGCGAGTATAGGCGGCGGCCGGCTGTTATCCTGGCCCGGGCCGCCCGGCCACGATCGGCGGCGGCCGGTGCCCACATGGCGAGACTGGTTTCCGCGGAGTCGGTGACCGAGGGTCACCCAGACAAGCTCGCAGACCGCATCAGCGACTCGGTCCTCGACGCGATACTGGCGCAGGACCCCGACGCCAGGGTGGCCGTGGAGACGCTGCTGACCAAGGGCCTGGCCCTGGTCGCCGGCGAGGTCACGACCACGGCCGACGTGGACGTGCAGGCGTGCGTGCGCGGCGCGGCGCGGGAGGTGGGCTACGTCGACGCCGCCTTCGGCTTCGACGCCGACCACTCGGCCGTGCTCATCGCGCTCGCGGAGCAGTCGCCCGACATCGCCAGGGGCGTCGACGCCGCCGTGGAGGCTGGCAGCGGCGACCTGCGCGACGCCTTGGGCGCCGGCGACCAGGGCCTGATGTTCGGCTACGCCGTGGACGAGACCCCCGAGCTCATGCCGCTGCCCATCACCCTGGCCCACCGCATGGCGCGGCGCCTGGCCGAGGTGCGCCGCCGCGGCGAGCTGCCCTACCTGCGTCCCGACGGCAAGACCCAGGTGACGCTCGTCTACGAGGACGGCGTGGCCACGGCCCTCGACACCGTGGTCCTCTCGGCGCAGCACGACGACGGCGTCGACCTGGCGGAGCTGAGGGCCGACCTGGTGGCGCGCGTCGTGGAGGCGGTGCTGCCGCCCGGCCTCGACGCCTCGCGGGCGAACTACCTCGTGAACCCCACCGGACGCTTCGTCGAGGGCGGCCCGGCCGCCGACGCCGGCCTCACGGGCCGCAAGATCATCGTCGACACCTACGGCGGCGCCGCGCCCCACGGCGGCGGGGCCTTCAGCGGCAAGGACCCCACGAAGGTGGACCGCTCGGGCAGCTACTACGCCCGCTACATCGCCAAGAACGTCGTCGCCGCCGGGCTCGCGGCCCGCTGCCAGGTGCAGCTCGCCTACGCCATCGGCGTGGCCAGGCCCGTGGGCATGTACGTGGACACCTTCGGCACCGGCGAGGTGCCAGACGACAGGCTCGTAGAGGCCGTGAGGCGCTGCTTCGACGGTCGCCCCGCCGCTGTCATCGCCCAGCTCGACCTGCGCCGGCCCATCTACACGCCCACCTCCTCCTACGGCCACTTCGGCGACCCGTCGTTCCCGTGGGAGCGCACCGACAGGGTGGAGGACCTAAGGGCCGCCGCGCGCGAGGTCGCATGAGGAGAAGAGTTCGCTCAGGACGGGGTTCCTGGGTAATGGCCCGGGGACGCTTCGGTTAGACTTGGCCCATGGCGAGAATCGTGTTGGGCAACAGGGAGGGGACCCTGGCCGTACGCCACGGCCGCAGCGTCATGGAGTCGCTGAGCGAGGAGTGGCCCGACCTCCACGTCTCGGTCCGCACGCTGCCGGGCGGCGAGGGCTCGTCGCCGCTCCTCGACGCCCTCGCCAAGGGCAACATCGACGTCGCCGTGGCGCAGCTCGACACGCTCCCGCTCCACCTGCCGGACGAGGTGACCCTGGCCGCTGTCTGCCGGCGGCCCGAGGCGCGCAGCGCGCTCGTGGCCAAGGGCTCGGGCTCGCTCGACGAGCTGCCGCGGGGCGCCAGCGTCGGCGTGTTCTCCGAGCGCGACGCGGCCTTCCTCAAGGCCGCCCGGCCGGGCGTGGAGACGCGCCTGCTGGCGGGCACGCCGGAGCAGCGCCTCTCGCTCGTCGCCTCGGGCGAGCTGGCCGCGATCGTCATGCCGGCCGCGGCGCTCATCGCCCTGGACCTGCGCGACCACCTCAGCGCCCTCCTCGACGTCGAGGCGTTCACGCCCGCCCCCGGCCAGGGCGCCGTGGGGCTCGTCGTGAGGGCGGACGACGACCTGGCCTTCGAGTCGGTCTACCCGCTCCAGCACCGGCCCAGCTTCGACCGCGTGCGCGCCGAGCGCGCGTTCGCCGCCGCCGTGGGCGAGCTGCCGGTGGGGGCCTCCGCCACGGTGACGGACGACGGTGACCTCACGCTGGTGGGGGCCGTGGTCAAGGACGACACCACGCTGCAGGCCAGCGTGAGCGGCGAGGCGCGCGAGGCCGACGAGCTCGGCCGCGAGCTGGCCTCCGACGTGCTGGAGCGCCTCGGGCGCCTCTGAGGGCCGGGCCCACCGGGGTCGACCCTCGGGCCTACGGGCCCGCGCCTCAGCCGACGGCGCGCTCGGTGGTCTCGGCGGCGCGCGCCGCCAGCACCCGTTCGGCCACCTGATGCGGCACGGCCTCGTACCTGTCGAACCTCAGCGAGAAGGCGCCGCGCCCGCCGGTCATCGAGCGCAGGTCGGCCGAGTAGCTCTGCAGCTCCGACATGGGCACGTGCGCGCTGACGACGCTGACCGACCCCTCGGCGTCCATGCCGAGGATCCGCGCGCGCCTGGTGTTGAGGTCGGAGATGACGTCGCCCGTGAAGCGGTCGGGCACCCGGACCTTCACCAGCATCAGCGGCTCGAGGAGCTGGGGCGAGGCCTTGGCCATCGCCTCCTTGAAGGCCTGGGCCGCGGCGGTCTGGAAGGCGACGTCCTTCGAGTCCACGGGGTGGTCCTTGCCGTCGTAGACGGTGACCTTCACGTCCTGCACCGGGAAGCCGCCGAGGGCCCCGGCGGCCATGCCGGCGCGGACGCCCTTCTCGCAGCTCGACTGGAACTGCGTGGGTATGGTGCCGCCCACGACGGCCCACTCGAACTCGAAGCCGGCGCCGCGCGGCAGCGGCTCCACCCGCAGTGCCACCTCGGCGAACTGGCCGGCGCCGCCCGTCTGCTTCTTGTGGCGGTAGCGGGCGTCGCCCGTGCCGGCGATCGTCTCGCGGTAGGCGACGAGCGGCGTGCGCGTCTCGACGTCCACGCCGTAGCGCTCCTTCAGGACCTGCGCGGCGATCTCGAGGTGCACGTGCCCCATGCCCCACAGGACCGTCTCCCTGGTGTCGGCGTTGCGCTCGAGGCGCAGGCCGGGGTCGGCGTCGAGGAGCCTGTGCAGCGCCTCGCCGAGCTTGTCCTCGTCGGCGCGGCTCTTGGGGTAGAGCGCCACCGCCATCACCGGCTCCGGCATGCGTATCTGCGAGAGCACGAGGTCCACGCCGGGCGCGGCGAGGGTGTCGCCGGTGGAGACGACGTCGGCCTTGTTCAGCGCGCCTATCGTGCCCGCCGGGAGCTCCTTGACCTCCTTGAGGTCCTTGCCCTCGGGGACGTAGAGGTGGGCGGTCTTCACCTCCTCGCCCTTGGTGGTGTCCACGACGGCGTCGCCGGCCTTGAGCGTGCCGCCCAGCACGCGCATCAGCGAGACCTTGCCCATGTAGGGGTCGATGACGGTCTTGAACACGCGGGCCGTGAAGGGGGCGTCGGGGCCGAGCCGCGGCGGGTCGCCCCTGTCGACGCGCAGCGGCATGTGGTCCTCGACCCGCCGCACGCCCTCGAGCATGAAGTCGAGGAGCAGGCTCACGCCCATGACCTTCGTGGCCGACGTGAGCAGCACCGGCGTGAGCTCGTTGCGGCGCACGGCGGCGTCGAAGGCGCGCCGCAGCTCGTCGTCGGCGATGTCGGCGTCCTCGAGGTACTTCATCATGAGGTCGTCGTCGGTCTCGACGATCGCCTCCACGAGCCTGTCGCGGTACTCCTGCGCCAGGCCCGCCACCTCGTCTGGCATGGGCACGGGTCGCGGCTCGCCGCCTTCCCACTCGTAGGCCTGCATGCCGAGGAGGTCCACGATGCCGCGGAACGACTCGGCCTGGCCCATGGGCACCTGGATGGCCGCCAGGTTGCCCGCCAGCGTGGCCTCGATCTCGGCCATCGTGCGGAAGAAGTCGGCGTTCTCGCGGTCCATCTTGTTGACGACGACCATCGTGGAGAGCTCGCGCTCGAGGCTCGAGCTCCACACGCGCTCGGTGCCCACGGCCACGCCAGAGACGGCGGACACGACGATCATCGCCGAGTCGGCGGCGGCCATGGCGCCGCGGATCTCGCTGACGAAGTCGGCGTAGCCGGGCGTGTCGATGACGTTGAAGCGCTCGCCCTTCCACGTCAGCGGGTGGACCGTGGAGTAGATCGAGATCTTGCGGCGCTTCTCCTCCGGCGTGTAGTCGGACGCGGTCGTGCCGTCCTCGACCGAGCCGAGCGTGGGGATGGCCCCAGCGCGGTAGAGGAGGGCCTCGACCAGAGACGTCTTGCCGGCGCCGCTGTGCGAGAGGACCGCGACGTTGCGGATGTCTGACATCTCGGCTCCTATCCTCGGGCGAGGCCGTGCTGACCGTTACGTGCCCGCTCCCGTCGGGCGGACGCGCTTGCCTGGAAGTGGGCCCATGGTAGCAGAGGCGCTAGAGTCCTGACGTGGGCGTGGAGCGGGAACTGAAGTACTCGACGACCGAGGAGCACGTGCCGAGCCACGCCGAGCTGGCCGCGGCGACGCGGGACAGCGGCCTCGAGCTCGGCGCGCCCACCGTCGAGCGCTACGTCGACGTCTACTACGACACGCCGGCGGGCGGTCTGCGCGCCGCCGGAGCGGCGCTCAGGCGCCGCCATCGGCCGAGCGGTGCCTACGCCACGCTGAAGGGCCCGGCCACGCGCCACGGCGAGCTGCACGCCCGCCCCGAGCTGGAGGTGCCGCTCTCCGGCGACGCCTGGCCCGGCGAGGTCCTGGCGGCGCTCCCGGCGGACGCCGACCCCGAGGAGCTGGCGCCGGTGGCCGAGCTGTGGGTCGAGCGCGTGAGGCTGGTGGCCAACGACGCGCGCGGGCCGGTGGCCGAGCTGGCCTTCGACGCCGTCGAGTGCCGCGCCCCCGGTCGGGAGGCCGCCACCGTGACCTTCAACGAGGTCGAGGTGGAGGCGCTGGCCGAGGGCGAGGACGTGGAGGGGCGGATGCGCGACCTCGCCGACGCCGTGGGCACGATCGTGCCCCTCACGCCGTCGAGCGCCTCGAAGCTCGAGCGTGCGCTGGCCCTCCTGGCGGCGTTCGCCTAGGGAGCCAGTAGCGACCGCCGTGCGCGGGTGGCCGCTCGCGGCCGCTCGCTCGGCGCGGGTCCCCGCCCGGCGGCTCTAGGACCCGCAGGCGCCTCAGCGCGCCAGGAAGCCGCCGTCCACGGGCAGGTAGGCGCCGTGGACGAAGGAGGCCTCGTCGCTGGCCAGGAACACCGCCAGCGCCGCCACCTCCTCGGGGCGACCCAGCCTGCCGACGGGGTGCTGGGAGACCAGCATGTCGTTGAGGGCCGCGTCCTCCTCGAGCGCCGCGATCAGCGGCGTGTGGATGAACGCCGGCCCTATGGCGTTGACGCGCACGCCCTTGGCGGCGTACTCGAGGGCCGCGGTCTTCGTCATGCCCACGACGCCGTGCTTGGCGGCGACGTAGCCCACGGAGCCGGCCCAGCCCACGGCACCGAGGATCGACGCCATGTTGACGATGGCGCCGCCCCCGGCCGCGAGCATCGCCGGGATCTCGTACTTCATGGCGTAGAAGACGCTGGAGAGGTTCACGGCGATGATCCTCTGCCAGCCCTCGACGCTGTAGTCGGCGATCTGGTTCACCTCGCCGCCTATGCCCGCGTTGTTGCAGGCCACGTGCAGCGCCCCGAAGCGCTCGACGGTCTCCCGCACCATGCGCTCGTCGTCCTCGGGCCGCGAGACGTCGGCCGGCACGAAGATCGCCTCGCCGCCGGCGGCCCTGACGGCCTCGACGGCCTGGCGCCCGGCCTCCTCTGAGAGGTCGACGATCGCGACCTTGGCGCCCTCCCTGGCGTAGGCGTCCACCACCGCGCGTCCGATGCCGGACGCGCCGCCCGTGACGAGCGCGACCTTGCCCTCTAGACGTGCCATCTCCGCTCCCTTCCCGTCGCCCGCGCGTGCGGCGCCGGCGGCGGTCGCGCGGCGCCCGAGCACGGGCCCGCGCCCTCCACCGTGACACCGCGGCGTGAGCAGCCCCAGGAGCGGATGTCCCGCCGCGGCCGAGCCGGGCCGGCCCGCAGGCGGGCGGCCACCGACCCCTGCCCCGGCGCGGGTCGGTGCCGGCGCGGCCGCCGCCGGGGGCGGACTTATACTCGTCGCCATGCAGCGCGACGCCGCCGTCTTCGACCTCATCGCCCGCGAGCACGAGCGTCAGCGGGCCGGCCTCGAGCTCATAGCCTCGGAGAACTTCGTGTCGCGCCAGGTCCTCGAGGCCGTGGGCTCGGTGCTGACGAACAAGTACGCGGAGGGCTACCCCGGCAAGCGCTACTACGGCGGCTGCGAGGTAGTGGACGAGGTCGAGCGGCTCGCCATGGAACGCTGCAACCGGCTCTTCGGCTCCACCTGGGCGAACGTGCAGCCGCACTCGGGCTCGAGCGCGAACCTGGCGACGTACTTCGCGCTGCTGCGGCCCGGCGACAGGGTGCTGGGCATGGACCTCGCCCACGGCGGCCACCTCACGCACGGCTCCCCGGTGAACTTCTCGGGCATCTACTACGAGGTCAGGGGCTACCCCGTGGACCGCGAGACGGAGCTCATCGACTACGACGCGCTGGCGCGGATCGCCGAGGAGTTCAGGCCTAAGCTGATCATCGCCGGGGCGTCGTCGTACAGCCGCCTCATCGACTTCGCCCGCTTCCGCCAGGTCGCCGACGCCGTGGGCGCCTACCTGATGGCCGACATCGCGCACATCGCCGGGCCCGTGGCCGTGGGCCTCCACCCGCACCCGCTGCCCCACGCCCACGTGGTCACGAGCACGACGCACAAGACGCTGCGCGGGCCGCGCGGCGGCCTGATCCTCGGCCAGGACGAGGAGGTGGGGGCCAAGGTGGCGCGGACGATCTTCCCCGGCACGCAGGGCGGCCCGCTCATGCACGTGATCGCCGGCAAGGCCGTGGCCTTCGGCGAGGCGCTCACCGACGGTTTCAGGGAGTACACACGGCGCGTGCTCGAGAACGCCGACGCGCTGGCGCGGGCGCTGGCGGAGCGCGGTTACCGCATCGTCTCGGGCGGCACCGACAACCACATGTTCGTCGTCGACCTCAGGCCGCAGGGGCTGAAGGGCAACAAGGCCAGCAACCTGCTCGACGCCGCGCTGATCACGGTGAGCAAGAGCATGATCCCCTACGACCCCGAGAAGCCGTGGGTCACCTCCGGCATCAGGATCGGCACGCCGGCCATCACCACGCGCGGCTTCACGGCCGAGGACATGCCCGCGATCGCCGAGCTCATCGACGAGACGCTGAGAGGCGCCGACCCGGCGAAGGTGGCGGCCCGCGTCCGCGAGCTCACCGACGCCCGCCCGCTGCCGGCCTGAGGGCCCGCGGACCGGGCGAGGGGCGCGCTCCGCCGGGCTTCGGCGGCGTCAGCGCCGGCGCCGGAGCCGCTCCAGGCCCTCGCGCAGGCTGATGCGCATGCGCTCCACGGCCCTGGCGATCTGCCCCAGCTCGTCGTCGCGCTTGAGCTCCACCGGCTGCTCGAGGTCGCCGTGGCTGATGCGGTCGGTGGCCACCAGGAGGTAGCGCACGGCGTCGGTGATGCCGCGCGTGAGCGAGAGCGCCGCCAGCACCGCGAAGAGCACGGGCACGAGGCCGACGAGCAGGGCGGTGAGGAGCACGCGGCCCAGGTCGTCGCGCAGGCCCGAGGGGTCCACGCCCACCACCACGGTGCCGAGCGGCGAGCCGAGGCGCTCCATGGGCGCGGCCGCCACGACCGGCTCGGCCCGGCGCAGGCCGACCACGGTGAGCAGCGTCTCCCAGGTGCGGGCCAGCGAGTCCGTCCAGCTCGCCGCGGGCGCCGGGAGCAGGCCCCTGGCCGCGTCGTCAACGAGGCCGCTCGTCGCCGGCGAGAGCTCGCCGCCCTGCCCCTCCCAGCCGAGCAGCGTCTGCCCGTCGGCGCCCACGACGGCCAGGAAGGCCAGGCCGTGACCGGCGAGCTCGGGCGCGGCCCTGTCGCCGACGCTGCGGAGCTGCGTCCTGATGAGGGGCGACGACAGCGGCAGGCCGCCCGAGAGGCCCTCGATCGTGGCCGCCACGGCCGTCGCCGTGCCCTGGGCACGCTCGAGCTGCTGGGCGCGCAGCGCCGGCAGGAGCGTCGCGCTCAGCACGAGCAGCGCGGCGAGCAGCGTGAGCACCGCCGGCAGCGTGGCGGCCGTGGCGATGCGGCGCCGCAGCCCCCGCCTGTCGACGTCGGGCGGCTCGCGGACCAGCGTGGTCTTCGTGGGGTCGCGCGGCGGCGTCGTGGTCGTGGTGCCGGCCGGCGGGGCCTGCGTGGAGCGCACGGCCTCGGCGGCGGACGCCCGGGCCTCGGCCTCGTCCTCCTCCCGCGCCGCGCGTCGCTCGGCCTCCGCCGCGCGCTGCTCCTCCTCGGCCGTGCGGACCCTGGCCGGCGCCGGGTCCACGCCGAGCCCCTCGGCGCGCGGGTCGAACGCCTGCTCCGACGCCGGCGCCGGCGGTCCGCCGGCGGCGGTGCCCTCCGACGCTTCGGGCGCCGAGCCGCTCGCGGGGCCAGCGGCCGGCGCCGGCGCCGCGAAGGGCACGGCGAAGGGCACGGCGGGACCGTCCACGCTGCCCTCCCGCAGCTCGACCTCGAGGCCGGCCTCGGCGAGGATCGCCGCCACCGTGCGCGCCTGCGCCTCCGAGACGGGCTTGGTCACCGGCCCCGGCACGCGCCGCAGCAGCATCTCGGCGCGGTCCTCGGGGATCTTGAAGCGCTGCGCCACGAAGCCCTTGATCCCTGTCAGGTCCTCTGGCAGGGGGCTGAGGACGACGACCACGTAGTCCATCACTGCCTCCCGGCGGTCACTGGGTCGAGGGCGAACATGTCCCTCAGCTCGGCCGCGCGGCGCGCGAACTCCTGGCGCGCGGCGTCGTCGGCGAAGGCCGACTCGATGGCCGCGACGAGGTCGCCCACGCGCCCCACCGGCACCGCGTCGGCGCTGAGCCCCAGCTCGTAGAGCGCGTCCTCCACGACGATCGCGCCCATGGGCCCGAGCAGGTCGACGGCCTCCCTGGCCAGCTCCTGCGGGAAGCGCGGGTCGGCCACGGCCACGGACTCGAAGCGCGCCAGGCCGCACTCGAGCAGCTCGGCGCCGGCCGCCACGACCTCGGCCAGGGGCCGGCCGGACGCCTCGGCGAGCTGGCGCAGGCTGGAGGCGCCGTCGAGGCGGCGCCACAGGTGCAGGGCGGCCAGCGACAACGAGACGCTCTCCGGCGCGCCCACGCGGCGCGCCGCCTGGGCCTCTCCCACCTCGCCGAGGACGCGCACCGGTCCGAAGGGGCTCTCGCCGGCCGCGTCGCCCGCCAGGGGGCTCGCGAGGGGTGAGCCGCGCGGCGCGGCTGGCTCGCCGCTCGCGGCCACGAGCACCGAGTCGGGGTCGACGGCGCCGGAGATCGGCTCGTCGGTGCGCCTCGTGGCCTCTAGCAGCAGCGCCTCCATGGGCAGCTCCAAGGTCCGCCGCGGCGCCGGCACGCCGGCGCGGAACGCGAAGCGGCCGTCCTGCCAGCCCAGCAGCTCGCTCAGCGCCGCGACGTCGTAGAGGGGCCTGGCGTCCACGAACACGACGCGGCCGGCCTCCAGGTAGACGTAGGCCTGCCGCTGCTGCGGGTGTCGCAGCAGCAGGCAGCCCGAGGCGCGCGAGAGCGCCAGGTACTGCAGCAGGTCGGCCAGCGCCCCGGGCCCGAGGCGCCCGCTGAGACTCGTCACGCGTCCGCTCCCGGCATGTTTCGCGCCATCCTAACAGCGCCCTGGCGCCTCGGCCCCGCGTGATACCTTCGAGGGGCTTCGCCCGCGTCGCCACCCCGAGGCGGCGGGCCCCGCTAGGAGAGTTCCATGCCTACCATCTGCCTCATCCCCGGTGACGGCATCGGGAAGGAGGTCGTGCCCGCCGCGCGCCGCCTGTTGGAGGCCACAGGCCTCGACCTCACCTTCGTCGAGGCCGAGGCCGGCTGGGCCACCTTCAACCGCACCGGGACCAGCGTGCCCGCCGACACGCTCACGAAGGTCACGAGCTCCGACGCCACGCTGGCCGGCGCCTTCACCAGCCCCAGCCACAAGGTGCAGGGCCACCAGGGCGCGATCCGCTACATGCGCCGCACCCTCGACCTCTTCTCGAACCTCCGACCGGCGCGCTCCCGGCCCGTGCCCAAGTGCCTGCCGGGCATCGACATGCTGATGGTCAGGGAGAACACCGAGGGCCTCTACGTGGAGAACGAGCGGCGCTACGCCGGCGGCGAGATCGCCATAGCCGACGCGGTGGTCACGCGCAAGGCCAGCCTGCGCATCGCTCGCGTCGCCCTGGAGCAGGCGCGCAGGCGCCGCAAGCGCCTGGCCGTGATCCACAAGGCGAACGTCCTCCCACTCACGTCGGGGCTGTTCCTCGAGACGGTCATGGAGGTGGCGCAGGAGTACCCGGACGTGGAGACCTACGACGTCATAGTCGACGCCGCCGCCATGAGGCTGGTGCGCGAGCCCGAGAGCTTCGACGTCCTCGTGTCCACGAACCTCTTCGGCGACATCCTCTCCGACCTCATGGCCGGCCTCACCGGCGGCCTCGGCGTGGCGCCGAGCGCGAACGTGGGCGAGCGCTACGCCATCTTCGAGCCCGTGCACGGCAGCGCCCCCGACATCGCCGGACAGGGGATCGCGAACCCCACCGCCACCATGCTCACGGCGGCGATGATGCTCGATCACCTCGGCTTCAGGGAGGTGGCGTGCCGCATCGAGGCGGCGGTGGACAGGGTGCTCGCCGCGGGGCCCGTCACCCGCGACCTCGGCGGTGACGCCAGCACCGAGCAGTTCACCGACGCGGTGATAGCGGCGTACACTTCCGCCTGATGTACGCGCTGGCGCAGGCCATGCGCGCCATCCGGGCCAACTGGGTGGCGAGCGTCTCCACCATCACCACGATGACGCTCTCGCTCACGATGTTGGCCGCGCTCAGCCTGGCCAGCGCCAACCTCAGCCAGGTGCTGGCGAACCTGCAGGGGGAGCTCGAGGTGGCCGTGTACCTCGCACCCGAGGCCAACGACGAGCAGCTCGTGGGCACCGTGCGCGCGTGGCCCGAGGTGGAGCGCGTCGAGTACGTCACCGCCGACCAGGCGCTGGCGCAGCTCGTCACCGAGCTGCCGGCACTCGCGCGCGCCGCGTCGTTCGTCGAGAACCCGCTGCCCGACACCATGCTCGTGCGCCTCATCGACCCGTCGCTGACGGGCACCGTGCGGTTCAGGCTCGAGCAGCTCCCCGGCGTGGACGAGGTGGACGACGCCAGCGAGGCCGTGGACACGTTCCTCGCCGTCTACGACGCCCTGCGGGTGGGGGGCTCGATCCTCGTGGTCGTGCTCCTCTCCGCCGCCCTCTTCGCGATCGTGAACTCGATACGCGCCGCCATCACGGCCCGCCGCGACGAGATCGACGTGCAGCGGCTGGTGGGCGCGAGCCGCGCCTTCATCCGCGGCCCCTTCCTCATCGAGGGCGTCCTGCTCGGGCTCATCAGCGCCACGATCTCGCTGGGGCTGGTGATACCCGGCTACCAGTTCGGCGTCGCGCGCCTCTCCGAGCAGTTCACGTTCGTGCCCTTCGTGCGCGACCCAGCCCTGCTCGGCTGGATCGCCGGCGCGCTGGCGGCGCTGGCCGTGCTCGTCGGCTTCGTGGGCAGCGCCATAGGGCTCTCGCAGTTCCTGCGGGAACGGCGATGAGGCCCGGGCGCCCCGCTCTGCTGGCGGCGGCCGCCCTGCTGCTGGGGTCCTTCTCCGTCGGCCAGCCCGTGCTCGACTCGCCCGAGCGGCGGCAGCTAGAGGCCGACATCCAGCGCTACCAGCAGCTCCAGGAGCAGAGGACGAGGGAGCTCGCCGACATCGAGGCGGCCCTGGGCGCCACCGCCGCGCAGCTAGAGCAGCGCATCGAGGAGCGCAACCGCGTGAGCGCCGAGCTGGCGGACAAGCGCCGGGAGCGCGAGGGGATCGTGGCTCGCATAGGCGAGCTGCAGGAGCAGCGCCGGCAGACGGAGGAGCGCATCGCGGGCCTCGAGGAGCGGCTCGTCGAGATGCGCACGCGCGTCGGCGAGCTGCTCGTCTCCCTCTACAAGCAGCGCGGCTCGCCCGCCCTGTTCGCGCTCTCGCGCAGCAGCAGCTTCGCCGAGCTGCGCGTGAGGAACCATTACGTGGGGCTGCTGTCGCGCCAGGACGCGGACGTGATAGGCGAGCTCGACTCGCTGCTCTACGCCCTGCAGATGGAGCGCCAGAGCCTGGCCGAGCAGGAGGACGAGCTCAGGCAGGCCGAGGCCGAGCTGGCCGCGGCCGAGGCCGAGCTGGCCGCTGCGCAGGACCGACTCGACGCCATCGTCGCCGACCTGCAGTCCACCCGCGAGGGCCAGCTCGCCCTGCGCGCCGACCTCATCGCCGAGCAGCAGCGCATAGAGGCCAGCCTCGGGAACCTGGGGCAGGCGCTCGACGCCGAGGTCGCGCGGCTGCGGGAGGCGGAGAGGGCGGCGCGCGAGCGGGCGCAGCAGGCCGCGCAGGACCGCGAGCGGCAGCTCGAGGCGCAGCGCCAGGCAGACGCCGCCGCGGAGCAGCTCGGCGAACTCGAGGCGGCCCTTCAACCGCTGGAGAACGGCCTCGTGAGGCCCCTCGACGGCGCCCGCCTGATCACCCGCTTCGCCGAGGTGAACAACTCGTACATAGAGCTGCGGTCGCCCGTGGAGAACGCCGCCGTGTACGCCGTGGGACCCGGCGTCGTGGTGGCGACGAACTACCTGGGGGCGAACCTCGGCTACCTCGTCGCCGTCGAGCACGGCGGCGGCATGCGCAGCATCTACGTGAACCTGCGCCCGCCCGTGGTGCAGGAGGGGCAGGTGGTGGCACGCGGCGACCTACTCGGCTACCTTGGTGGCGGGACGCTGGTCCACAACGACACGTTGCACTTCTTCATGCAACGTACCGCTGCCGACGGCGCGTCCACGTACGTGGACCCCGCACCACTTCTCGGCTGGTGACGACTTGACCTGCCCCACCTGCGGCAACCACAACCCCGAGGGCAACCGCTTCTGCGGGATGTGCGGCAGCCCCCTGGCCCGCCAGCTCACGGGCCGCGAGCGCCGCAGGGTGAGCGTCGTGTTCGTCGACCTCGTCGCCTTCAGCTCCATGACCAGGGGCCTCGACCCCGAGGAGGTGCGCGACCTCGCCGACAGGGTCCTCACCGCCGTGGCGGGCGTGATCGAGGACTTCGACGGCTACGTCGACTCGTTCAAGGGCGACGGCCTCATCGCGCTGTTCGGCGCGCCGCACTCGCACCCGGACGACCCGCAGCGCGCGGTGCTGGCCGCCGCCAAGGCGCTGGAGACGATCGAGGAGATCGGGCGGTCCCGCGGCCACGAGCTGGCGGGGCGCGCCGGCGTGAACACCGGCATCGTCATCGCCGGCGCCATAGGGTCCGGCAAGGTGCGCAGCTACACGGTCATGGGCAGCGCCGTGAACCTAGCTGCCCGCCTCGAGGAGGCCGCCAGCCCCGGCGAGGTGTGGGTGGGTCCCGAGACCTACGAGGCCACGCGCCATCGTCTCTTCTACGAGCCCACGGGCGAGCTGGAGCTGAACGGCTTCCCGGCGGTGCGCGAGGCCTACAGGCTGGTGGCGCCGCCCTCGCAGCCCGACGTGGACCCGTTCGCGCACCTGGCCTTCGTGGGGCGGCGCGAGGAGATGCTGCGGCTCAACGCGGCCCTGGACACCGTGGTCGCCACGGGCCAGGCGGCCGAGCTGTGGGTGGCCGGCGAGGCCGGCCGCGGCAAGACCAGGCTGCTGCGCGAGTTCGTCTCGCGCATCAGGGACCGGGCCGTCACGCTCTGGCTCGAGCTCACGCCCGCCTCCGAGTTCTCGTGGGAGCCGCTGGCCGAGCAGGTGTTCGGCCTCACGCCCGGCCTCGAGGAGCACGCGGCGATCATGCAGGCGCAGGCCGTCCTCGACGCCGTCATGCCCGGCGACACCCGCGCGCACAGGGCCGTGCTCGGCAGCCTCGACCTGGCGCCCCTGCAGACCTGGACGCGTCTCGAGCGCCGGCGCGTCGACCGCACCAGCCTCGCCTGGCGCGACCTGCTCGCCAGCCTGCCGGGCCGGGAGGGCCGCCCGCCGGCCCTGGTGCTGGTAGTGGAGGGCGAGCCGCGCGACAGGCAGCTCCTGCAGTTCCTCGACCTGCTCAGGAACGCCGCCGCGCCCGTCCTCGTGCTGCGCTCCAGCCGCTCGCGGTCGCTGCCGGAGGGCGCCGAGGCGATCCACCTGCCGCCGCTGTCCTTCGAGGAGAGCCTGAACCTGCTGGGCGAGGTCGTGAGCCCTGCCCTGCGCGTGGCGGCCGACAGCCTCGTGCGCCAGGTGGGCGGCGTGCCCGCCTACGTCCTCGAGCTGGGCCGCGCGCTCTCGATCACGCAGGAGGAGTCCTTCTCCGGCTCGCTGGCGTCGCTGCTGCAGTCGCGCCTCGACATGCTCGACCTGCGCCCGCGGCGCCTCCTGGCCCAGGCCGCCCTGGTGGGCGAGAAGTGCTGGGAGGGGCTGCTCCGCGAGCTGGCCGGCGGCGTGGACGCCGCCGACATCAGGGCGCTGGTGAGCGAGAACCTACTCGTGAAGCAGCCCGGCTCGCTCATCCCCGACCAGGTGGAGTACCGCTTCCAGAGCGAGCTGCTGCGCAACGCCGTGCTGCGCATGGTGCCCTACGGCGACAGGCCGCTGCTCCACCTGCGCATCGCCACCTGGCTCGAGCTGCACGCGCCGCTGGCGCTGGCCTCGCTCACGGCGGAGCACTTCGAGAGGGGCGGCTCGCCCGACTCCGCCTTCGACCACTACCTGACCGCCGCCGAGCACGCGCTCTCCCAGGGCGACTTCGAGGCCTGCTTCGCGCTCTTCCAGCGCACGCTGGCCCAGCCGGTGCCGGCGGTGACGCTGGCGCAGGGGGCGCTGGCGTACCTCCAGGCGGCGGCGCTGCACGGCGACCCGGAACGGGTGGCGGAGGCGCGCGCTCGCGCCGAGCGCGCCGTGGCGGCCTGCCCGGAGGACGCCAGGCGCGACCTCGAGCCGCTGCTCGATCAGCTCAAGGACGGGTCCGTCACGTCGACGCTGGGCTGAGCCTCGCCGAAGACGGCGAACCAGGGCCTGAAGCTGGGCTCCACCTCCACGAGGGCCCGCGCCACGTCGCCCCGGTGCGGAGCGGGCGCGCCCTCTTCGCGCGCCAGGGCCCCTTTGAGCGCCACGGCCAGCTCCCAGCCGCGGGCCTCGGCCAGCTCCAACGCCCGCTGCGTGAAGGTGCCCTGGAACCACAGCAGCTTGGCGAGCTGCATGCGCCCGCGCGGGTACTCGAACTCGTCGAGCGCGCCCCGCAGGTCCGCGGTGGCGGCGACCTGCACCCGCGTCCACCGCTCCAGCAGCGCGTGCCCCTCCTCCCCGCCGGTGGCGAGCAGGCCGGCGACGAGCAGGTAGGTGGCCATGAGCTCGTCGAGCCACTTCACGCCCGTGCGCAGGCCGGAGCGGTTCGCGACCGCGTGCCCCCACTCGTGGCCGACGAGCAGGTCGAGGAACTCGCTCACGGGCCCCGGCGCGGCGCCGGCCCTGCCGGCGGCCAGGAGGAGGTCGTCGAAGCGCTTCTTGAGCCGCTCCGGGTAGTCGGCGGCGGCGATGACTACGGACGTCCCGGGCACGCTCCGCGTGAACGGCAGGCCGTAGGGGTAGCTGCAGATCAGGTTCCAGTCGCGCGAGTTCGCGACCAGCAGCGTGACCTCGCCCTCGGGCTCGAGCGCCGCCGAGGCGGCCACGTGCAGCGGCGCCAGGAAGCCCAGCAGGTGCGCCGTGCGGGTGCGCGCCCCCGACGAGTGGCGCGCCGACAGCGCGTCGTCGTGCAGGGACCTGAGGTAGAGGCGAGCCGAAGAGAGGCGCTCGCCGGTCCGGCGCCTCGACACGGGCCGATGATAGCGAAGCATCTCATCCGGGACGGCTCGGGGCCGGTGTTACACTCGCCAGCGTCGTGCCCCGTCGGCTCCTCAGCGTCACGTTCGCGCTCCTCGTCGGCCTGGCAGCCGCTCAGCAGCGGTACAACTACCTGGCCGTCGACGGCGAGCTCGTGGAGGCCGGCCCCTACTACTTCATCGAGTACGGCGACAACACGAACGCCTTCGCGCGCGCCTCGGTGCTGGCCGAGGCGATGGGCCTCAAGGTCGAGTACCTGGGCGACCAGAAGCTGCTGCGCTTCACCGACGGCTTCCGCGTCGTCACCTTCGAGGCCACGGCCGACGTGAGGGCCGGGCTGGAGAAGCGCCCCGGCATCGTCAAGCTCGACCCGCCGCTGCGCGGCTCCAACACCCTCGACAGCCCCATGGCGATCATCGTGGACGGCGTCTCCTACGTGCCCATCACGCCGCTGGTGACGGCCTTCGACGGCCAGAGCGCCTGGGACCCCCAGGCCCGCCTCGTCACGATCGACACCGCCGACCTCCTCGGCTTCGTGCTGCCCGCGCCTCGCGTCGGCGTGAACGGCGGGTACACGCGCGTGGCCCTCGACCTGCCGCAGGGCGCCACCTACCAGCTCGCGGCTGGGGGCCGCAGCTTCGTGGTCATCGTGCCGGGCGCGCGCGGCGAGGCCCTCACCGTCCCGGTGGACGACGAGAACCTGAGCAGCGTGACCGTCTCCAGCTCCGGCGGCCGCGTGGCGGTGACGGTGGCCACGCGCTTCGACCTCGACCCGGGCGGGCGCGGCTACTCCGTGGGCACCGTGCCCAAGGACAGCGGCACGACGCTCTACGTGGACTTCGCGCCGGACCGCGAGGGCCAGCCCGTGACGGCGATGGGCCAGCGTCCGGCGGAGGGCCCGCAGGCCCTGGCGCAGGCCCCGGAGGGGCGCCAGATCGTCGTCCTCGACGCCGGGCACGGCGGCCACGACGCCGGCGCGAACTCCCGCTACGCCGTCGAGGAGCAGGTGGTGCTCGACGTGGCCCTCAAGGTCAAGAAGCGCCTGGAGGCCGCCGGGCTCGAGGTCATACTCACCCGCGACCACGACACGTTCCTCACGCTGCAGCAGCGCTCCGAGTTCGCCACCACGGACAGGAACATCTTCGTCTCCATACACGCGAACTCGGCCGAGAAGGACAGCGCCGAGGGCATCGAGACCTGGGTGTTCGGCGAGCCCCTCGACCCCTCCCTCATCGAGCGTGCGATCCGCGAGAACGGCGGCGGCGCCGTGGGCGAGCAGCTCACGCGCGAGGCGCGGCACGTGGCCGACCAGCTCG
Source organism: Deinococcaceae bacterium (assembly GCA_044508445.1). Taxonomy (GTDB): domain Bacteria; phylum Deinococcota; class Deinococci; order Deinococcales; family Trueperaceae; genus DASRWD01. The sequence continues at coordinate 22,346 of JBIQHQ010000003.1, read as the reverse complement.
CCTTCGACATCCTGCGCGAGGCGCAGTTCAACCTGTCGCTGGCCCTCGCCGAGTCCGTGCAGGAGAGCCTGGTGGAGGCCACGGGCGCCCGGGACCGCGGCGTGAGGACGAACCTGTTCTACGTCCTGAGGACGGCGCGCATCCCCGCCGTGCTGGTCGAGCTGGGGTTCGTGAACAGCCCCGAGGAGGGCCCGCGCCTGGCCGACCCCGACTACCAGGACACGCTCGCCGACGGCCTGTCGGAGGGCATACTCGCGTTCCTCCGCAGCGGCGGCGCGATCGCCCGGCGCTAGCCGTCGGCGGCGGCCGAGCACCCGCCGCCCCCGTCACGAGACGCGTGCTGCACGGTGATAGCATGGGGCCGATGTACCGGGCGGCGCAGGTCCCCGGCGCCGGCGGCGTCGTCTTCGACGAGGCGGGCCGTGTGCTGGTCCTCACGCTCGCGGGCGGCGAGACGGTGTTCCCCAAGGGGCACATCGAGCCGGGCGAGACCGCGCTGGAAGCGGCGGTCAGAGAGGTCGAGGAGGAGACGGGCGTGAAGGCCTGGTGCGACGACCCGACCGAGTACACGACCAGCTACGTGAACCCGTGCGGCGTGCCGCGTCGCGTCACCTGGTTCGCCATGCGCTGCGCCGACCAGGAGCCCGTCGTCACGGAGCGCGGCCTCGCGTCGGCGTCGTTCCACCCCGTGGACGAGGCCCTCGAGCTCCTCACGCACGAGGACAGCCGCGAGCTGCTGCGCCGGGTGGCGTCCGCCAGGGGGTACGCGCCGTGAGGCAGGGCCTGGTGGGCTACACCGGCGACCTGGGAGCCGACGTGGTGCTCGAGGACCTGCGCTCGCTCAAGCGCAGCGGCACGCTCCTCGTCTCCGACGAGGGCGGCTCGCTGGTGCTGCTGCTGGCGCGCGGCCAGGTGGAGGCGAGCTTCAGGCTCGGCTCCTACGGACGCCTGGAGTCGCCCGGCCAGTCCTACCACCTGCATCTGCACGAGCCCACGCCCACCCCGCAGCTCCCCGGCCGCTCCGCCGAGAGCGCGTCGGCGCTGCTGAGGGCGCTGCCACGCACGCGCGCTCCCATGCGCCTTCCCACGGGCATCGTCGACCTGCCCGCCCTCCTCGACAGGCTGGCCGCCCTGGCCTTCGACGGGCTGCTGGCCTACGTGGCCGACGACGAGCTGGCCGTGGCCCTCCTCCTCGACGGCAGCGTGAGGGCCGCCGTCCACGAGCGCGGCGGTCGGCTCTCGAGCCGCGCCGAGGCCCTGCGCGTGCTGCAGAAGCGCTGCCAGGAGGCTGGCCCGGGGGAGCTGGAGCTGGAGCGGCTGGAGCGCGCGATCCTCGAGCCGCTGCTCGCCCTCGCCATCGAGAGCGTCGCGCCGGCGGAGAGCGGCCCCTTCTCCGGCCTCGAGGTCGACGAGCGTGGGTACCGGTACGTCAGCCAGGGCCAGGCCTTCCTCACGGTGCCGTCGGCGCCGCTGGGGCCGCCGCGGCGGCACTCGCTGGACCTGGCCCTCAGGCCGCTGCCCCACGTCGCCATGCCCACCGAGCCTCCCGGCTGGGAGGAGAGCCGCTACACGCTCACGCTGCGGGGGAAGGACGCGCTCAACCCGATGACCGACCTGAACATGGACTTCCGCAGTCACCACGGCGAGGAGGGCCAGCGCGTGCTGACCCTGCTCGGCTCGGGCGAGCCGCTGACCGGCTGCGCCGAGCGTCTCGGCGTGGACCTGGCTGACCTCAGGCCCTGGGTCGAACGCTTCGAGTCCGCCGGCTTCATCAGGGCGCAACGTGGCTGACGAGCCGCTAGCGGCGGCCGTGGAGCCGCGCTCCGGCGACGCGCCCGGGGGCGCCGACGCGGCGGCCGTCCGCCCCGTGGCGGGCGACGCGTCCCGCCCGGAGCCCGCAGGGACCGACAGGCGCGCCTCACACGTCGCCGACGACACCGTCACCCTGCGCGAGCTCTACCTGGTGGTCAAGACGGGCCTGCCGCTGATCCTCGCCGCGGCCCTCGTCTGCGGCCTCGCGGCGTTCGGCTACAGGACGCTGCAGGGCGCCACCTTCACGACCACCGCCGTCGTGCAGGTCGTGCAGCCCCGCGTCTCGACTCAGCCCGGCTCCGGCCTGGACGTCAGCGTGGCCTCCCCCCTCAACGCCCCCACCTACCGCGCGATCGCCCTGAGCCCCGCCCTCCTGTACGCCCTGGCCGACGACCTGGGCCTCGAGGAGGTGACGGAGCTCGGCGAGCTCGACGTCGTAGCCGGGCCCGGCGCCTCCTCCGGCGACGCGATAGGCGTGACGCACGTCGTGACGGTCCCCACCGCGCGCGGCGCCGAGTGGGCCGCCACGGTGGCGAACGCCTGGGCCGACGCCACGGTGGAGGCGGCCAGGGACGTCCTCCTCGCCCCGTTCACGGAGGCGGGGGGACGCGTCGCCTCCGACCTGGCGGCGCGCGAGTCCGCCTACCAGGAGGCGAGCGAGGCGTGGGCGGACTTCCTGGCCGTGGACGAGCGCGACGAGCTGCGGAGCCGGCTGGAGTCGCTGGTGGAACTCGAGGCCTCGCGGCGCGCCAGGCTGAGCGAGGCCGAGGCGGAGGCCGAAGCACTGCGGGCGCGCATCGCGACGCTGCGCGACGCCGGACAGCCCACGACCGGCCCGGAGGCCGACCTGGCGGCGCTCACGGCCGAGGCCGAGCACCTGCGCGGCGAGCAGGAGGCCAGCGCCGCCGAGGCGGCCGACCTGCGCCAGCGCCTCGGCGAGCTGGAGAGGCAGGCCGCCGAGCTGCAGAGGCGCGTCTCCACGACCTCGCTCGCCTACTTCAGGGCCGCGCCTGCCGCCGCCGAGCTGCAGCTGCAGCGCGAGCTCGCCGCCGGAGCGGTGCACGTGGCCATCCCCGCGGCCGTGCCCTTGGAGCCGGACCCGCGCAACACGCTGCTGACGGTCCTAGCCGCCCTGATCGTGGGCGCTCTGGGCGGCACCCTCTACGTGTTCCTGCGCGAGGCGATCAGGGAGCCGGGGCCGGCGTGAGGGTCCTCCTCACCGGCGGGCACGGGCGCCTGGGCCGTGAGCTCGTGGCCCAGCTGAGCCGCCGCGAGGGCGTCGAGCTGATGGCGCCCATCCGCGCGCTGCTCGACGTCACCGACGCCGACACCTTCGCCAGCGTCGCCAGGGGCTTCCGCCCGGACGTGATCGTCCACGCCGCGGCCTACACCGACGTGGCCGGCGCCGAGCGCGACAGGGAGGCGTGCTGGCGGGCGAACGTCCTGGGCACCCGCAACGCCGCCGCCGCGGCGAACGCCGCCGGGTCACTGCTCCTGCACGTGAGCACCGACTACGTCTTCTGGGGCGACCGCGGCGGCTACGCGGAGGACGACGTGCCCGGCCCGGTGCGCAACTACTACGCGCTCACGAAGCTGGTCGCCGAGGAGGCGGCCCGCGGGGCGCGCCGCCGGCTCGTGCTCCGCACCAGCTTCAGGCCGCGCGAGTGGCCCTACGCCGAGGCCTACACCGACCTCCACACGTCGCAGGACTACGTCGACGTGATCGCTCCCGACGTCGCCCTCGTCGTCCTGCACGCCGGCGAGGTGCCGTTCGACGTGCTGCACGTGGCCACCGAGCGCAAGAGCGTCTACGAGCTGGCCTCGCGCCGCGCACCCGACGTCCGCCCGGCCAGCAAGGCGAAGGCGCCGGTGGCGCTGCCCGACGACGTCTCGCTCGACGTGAGCCGCTGGCGGGCGCTGAAGGAGGCCCTGCTGTCGCGGGAGCGCGGCACGTCGGCGGGAGCGGGAGGCGCGCGTTGAGCGAGACCCGCGTGGAGACGCTCCGCGGCGTGACCGTGGAGCGCTTCGAGGTGCCGGGCCCGGTGCTCATCACGCCGCGCGTGCACCGCGACGACAGGGGCTACTTCCTCGAGCGCTGGCGCGACGACGTCTGCACCGCCGCCGGCGTGCACGCGAGGTTCGTGCAGGACAACCTCTCGCGCAGCCGCCGTGGCGTGCTGCGGGGCCTGCACTTCCAGGCGCCGCCGCACCAGCAGGGCAAGCTGGTGAGCGTCGTGCGGGGACGGGTGCTCGACGTGATCGTCGACCTGCGGCGCGGCTCGCCCACGTTCCTGCGGCACCTCGCGGTGCTCATCGACGACGAGGCGCATCGGCAGCTCTGGGTGCCCCCGGGCTTCGCGCACGGGTTCCTCGCCCTGGGCGAGGCCAACGACGTCCTCTACAAGGTCGACGCCTACCACGCCCCCGCGGCGGAGGGCGGCCTGCGCTGGGACGACCCGGCGCTGGGCATCGACTGGGGCCTCGACGAGCGCCTAGGCGGCGAGCGCCCCTCCCTCTCGCCGCGCGACGCCGCCCTGCCGACGGTCGCTGACGGCCTGCCCGAGTTCCCCTACCCATAGGACCGGCGGAGCCGTCGCCCGAGGGCGCCTCTTCGGAGGGCCCAGGGCCGCCTCGGCAGGACAGTACGACCGCCGCGCCCGAGCGACGTCCGCAGGCGTGGCGGGCTGGCTTCCCTGGTAACCTCCGGGCGTGACCGACCTCGCTGACATGGGCACGGCCCTCGTCACCGGCGCCGCCGGGTTCATCGGCTCGGCGCTGGTGAGGCGGCTGAGGGCGCGCGGAGCGCGGCGCGTCGTCAGCCTCGACGCCCTCACCTACGCCGGCGACGTCACGCGCCTCGAGGCGGCAGGCGGCGAGCCGGGCCACAGGTTCGTGCACCTCGACGTGCGCGACCTCGACGCCGTGCTGGACCTGCTGCGCGAGGAGCGGCCCACGGCGGTCTTCCACCTGGCTGCCGAGACCCACGTCGACCGCTCGATAGACGGGCCGGAAGCGTTCGTGCAGACGAACGTGCTGGGCACCCTGCGCCTCCTCGAGGCGCTGCGGCGCTACCGCGACGAGCTGCCGGCGGGCGAGCGCGAGCGTCTGAGGGTCGTGAACGTCTCCACCGACGAGGTCTACGGCTCGCTGGGCCCCGAGGGCGTCTTCACCGAGCTCTCGCCCTTCGCCCCCCGCTCCCCCTACAGCGCCAGCAAGGCCGGCGCCGACCACCTGGCCAGCGCCTACTTCCACACCTACGGCCTGCCGGTCGTCACCACCCACGCCTCGAACAACTACGGGCCCTACCAGTTCCCCGAGAAGCTCCTGCCGCTGGCGCTGGGCAGGGCGCTGGCCGGCGAGAGCGTGCCCCTCTACGGCACGGGCGAGAACGTCCGCGACTGGCTGCACGTGGACGACCACGCCGACGGGCTCATCGCGGCGGCGCTGCGGGGCACGCCCGGCGAGCCGTACCTCCTGGGCGGCGGCAACGAGCGCAGCAACCGCTCCGTCCTCGAGTCGCTGCTGGGGGCCCTCAACGAGCTGGCGCCCTCGGGCCGCGACCACCGCGAGCTGATCACTCTCGTGCCCGACCGTCCCGGGCACGACTTCCGCTACGCGGTGGACTCGGGCAAGGCGGCGCGCGAGCTGGGCTGGCGTCCCCAGGTGCCGTTCGAGCGGGGCCTGCGCGACACCGTGGCCTGGTACCTGGAGCACCGCGACTGGCTCGACGCCGTGACGCGCGGTCGCTACAGGCTCGAGCGCCTCGGCACCGTGGGCGTGGCGCCGGCCGCCACCGGGGAGGGCGACCGCCCGGCATGAGCCTCAAGGGCATCGTCCTGGCCGGCGGCAGCGGCACGCGCCTCTACCCGGCCACCCTGGCCGTGAGCAAGCAGCTCATGCCGGTCTACGACAAGCCGATGGTCTACTACCCGCTCTCCGTGCTCATGCTGGCCGGCGTGCGGGAGGTGCTCGTCATCTCCACGCCGCGCGACCTGCCGCTGTTCAGGGCGCTGTTGGGCGACGGCTCGCGCTGGGGCATGAGCTTCGCCTACGCCGAGCAGCCACGGCCCGAGGGACTGGCGCAGGCGCTGGTGATCGGCGAGAGTTTCCTGGGCGGCAGCCGCGTGGCGCTGGTCCTCGGCGACAACGTCTTCCACGGCTACGGCCTCTCCGGGCTGCTGCGGTCGGTGGCGACGCGCGAGGACGACGCGACGGTCTTCGGCTACCGCGTCAAGGACCCGCGGCGCTACGGCGTCGTGGCCTTCGACGACGCCGGCAGGGTCACCGACATCGAGGAGAAGCCCCGAGAGCCGAAGAGCGACTACGCCGTCACGGGCCTCTACTTCTACCCGTCCGACGCCCCCGCGCACGCGCGGTCGCTGCGTCCGTCGGCGCGGGGCGAGCTGGAGATCACGGACCTCAACCGCGTCTACCTCGAGCAGGGTCGCCTGCGCGTGGAGCTCCTAGGGCGCGGCATGGCCTGGCTCGACACGGGCACCCACGAGAGCTTGCTGCAGGCCGCGAACTTCGTGGAGACCCTCGAGTCGCGCCAGGGCACGAAGATCGCCTGCCCGGAAGAGGTGGCCTACCGCCAGGGCTGGATCGGCCGCGACGAGGTCGCCGCCCTGGCGCGGGAGTACGGGCCGAGCAACGCCTACGGGCGCTACCTGCTCAGCCTGCTCGAAGAGCGTCCACCGACCTGAGCCGCAGCAGCGGCACCACGACGAGCACGGCGTTGAACGCCACGCCCACCATCGCGAACCAGACGATGCCGACCATCGGGTCGCCCACCCTGGCGCCGTAGAGCAGGGCCGTCAGGCGCGCGCCCAGGTAGACGACCTCGTAGCCGGCGTGCCAACGCTGCATCTCGAGGAGCGGCACCAGGCACACCGAGGGGATGTTCACGAAGCCCATGGCCAGCCACAGCGCGATGTAGCGGGCGTACTCGCCGGCGACCCGCCACTCCGGGCCGAGCAGCCAGGCGAAGACGCCGGGGCCCAGCACGAACACGACGGCCGCCGCGGGCAGGGCCAGGAGGGACATGTGGAACGTCGCACGCCAGGCGAGCCGCAGCGCGCTCCCCTCCTCCAGGGCCCTGGCGAGCTGCGGGTAGATCACCTGCCGCACCGAGCGACCCAGCAGGCCGATGGGCGCGGCGATGAGCCTGTGCGCCATCAGGTAGAAGCCGGCCACGCTCGCCGAGAACGCCAGCGTCATGACGACGGCGGGTAGGCTCTGGTTCAGGGCGTTCACCAGCGCCTGCGGCGTGCCGAAGACCACGAAGGGCCGGAAGCGCCTGAGCACCTGCGCCAGGCCTCCCCAGGTGAGCCGCAGGACGGGCAGCGGGCTGCGGCCCCGCGCGCCGGCGAGCAGCAGGCCGCCGGCCTGCACCACGGGGCCGAGAGCGAACCCGGCGATGAGCCCCAGACCCCCCGAGCGCGCCAGGCCGAGGACTGCCTGCGCGGCTGCCACGGCCACGGACCTCACCGCGCTCACGACGGCGACCGTCGCGAAGCGGTCGCGGCGGGCGAACCAGTAGTTCAGCATGTTGAAGACCCCGCCGGCGGCCAGGTAGACGGGCACGAACCTGAGGTGGGGCGCGAGCTCGGGCACGCTGAGGGCGGCGCTCATCTCGTCACCCAGGACCGCGACGAGCACGGCCGCGACGCCGGCCAGGGCCGCCGCCACGACGATGCCGGCGGTCACGACCTCGGCGGCGACGTCCTCCTCGGCCGGCACGGGGACGGCCAGCTCCAGCCTCAGCGAGATGACGACGGCGGCCACGCCGACGACGGAGGTGAAGACGGCCAGCAACCCGAACTCCGCGGGCGAGTAGAGACGCGTGAGCAGCGGGGCCGCGACCAGGCTGACGACCTGAGCGGCCGCGGTGCCGGCCGCCAGCATCCCCACGCTGCGAAGGCGCGACATGCCCTGACACTGTAACCGCGTGCATGAGAGGGCCAGGGGCGGTCGGGCCCGACGCCTATCGAGCCCCGCGCCCGCTAGGGGTAACCTTGGCCGGTATGCGCGAGGCAGCCACACCGCCGATGCGACCCGCCGTGCCCGTGCTCGACCTCTCGCCGGAGGTCGAGGCCCTGTGGGACGACCTCGCGGAGGCGTTCGAGCGCGTGATGAGGAGCGGCCAGTTCGTGGGCGGGCCAGAGGTCGCCGCCTTCGAGGCCGAGGTCGCCGACTACCTGGGCGTGAGGCACGCCGTGGGCGTGAACAGCGGCACGGACGCGCTGGTCATCGCCCTCCGCGCCCACGGCGTCGGGCCCGGCGACGAGGTCGTGACGACGCCGTTCAGCTTCTTCGCCACGGCCGAGGCCATCGCGAGCGTGGGCGCCACGCCCGTCTTCGTGGACGTGGACGAGCGCACGTTCAACATCGACCCCTCGCTGATCGAGGCGGCGCTCACGCCCCGCACGAGGGCCCTCTTGCCGGTCCACCTCTACGGCCGCCCTGTCGACATGGACGCCGTCATGGACGTCGCCGAGAGGCACGGACTGAGGGTCGTGGAGGACTGTGCCCAGTCGTTCGGCGCCTCGTGGCGCGGCCGCAAGACAGGGAGCATCGGCCACGCCGGCGCGTTCTCCTTCTACCCGACGAAGAACCTCGGCGCCTTCGGGGACGGCGGCCTCGTGGCCACGGACGACGACGAGGTGGCGAGGACGGCGCGGATGCTGCGCGACCACGGCTCCGAGCGGCGGTACGAGAACGTGACACTCGGCTACAACAGCCGCCTCGACGCCCTGCAGGCCGCGCTGATGCGCGTGAAGCTGCCGTTGGTGGACGCGTGGAACGAGCGCCGCCGCGAGGCGGCCCGGCGCTACGGCGAGCTGCTGCGGGGAGTGCCCGGCGTCGTGGCCCCCGAGGTCACGGCGGAGCACGTGTTCCACCAGTACACGGTGCGCGTGCCGGGAGGTGGGCGCGACGCGGTGCGCGAGCGGCTGGCCGCCGACGGCGTGGCGACGATGGTCTACTACCCCGTCCCCCAGGACCGCCTGCCCGTCTTCGCCCACCTCGGCGGGCGCTGCCCCGTCAGCGACAGGCTGGCGCAGGAGGTGCTGAGCCTGCCGATGGGGCCGTTCCTAGAGCCGGGCGTGCAGGAGCGTGTGGTCGCGGCCCTGCGGGCGGCGGACCGGTGACGCCGCCTGAGCTGGTCGGGGGGGCAGCGGCAGTCGAACACCTCAGGGCCCTCGAGGCCGAGTCCATCTACGTCCTGCGCGAGGTGGCCGCCGAGTTCGAGAAGCCGGTGATGCTGTACTCCATCGGCAAGGACTCGAGCGTGATGCTGCACCTGGCGCGCAAGGCCTTCCACCCGGGGAAGCTGCCCTTCCCCGTGCTGCACGTCGACACGACCTGGAAGTTCAGGGAGATGATCGCGTTTCGCGACAGGGTGGCGCGGGAGCTGGGCCTCGACCTGATCGTCCACGTCAACGAGGATGGGCTGCGCCAAGGGATCGGCCCCTTCACGCACGGCTCACGCGTCCACACCGACGTGATGAAGACGCAGGCCCTGAAGCAGGCCCTCAGGCTCCACGGCTTCGACGCTGCCATCGGGGGCGCGCGGCGTGACGAGGAGGCCAGCCGGGCCAAAGAGCGCGTCTTCAGCTTCAGGAACGCTGACCAGGCTTGGGACCCGCGCAACCAGCGTCCGGAGCTCTGGCACCTCTACAACACCGAGGTCCACCCAGGTGAGTCCTTCCGGGTCTACCCCCTCTCCAACTGGACGGAACTGGACGTGTGGCTCTACGTGCTTCTCGAGGACATACCCGTGGTCCCGCTCTACCTCGCGGCGCCGCGGCCCGTCGTGGAGCGGGACGGGCAGCTCATCATGGTCGATGACGAGCGGTTCCCGTTGTCGCCGCAGGAGGCCCCGAGGATGGAGATGGTGCGCTTCCGCACGCTAGGCTGCTACCCGTTGACGGGGGCCGTGCGGTCGGACGCCGACAGCGTCGCGAAGGTGGTCGAGGAACTGCTACGGACCCGCTTCAGCGAGCGGCAGGGCCGCGTGATCGACCGCGACAGGGTCGGCAGCATGGAGCTGAAGAAGCGCCAAGGCTACTTCTGATGTCGGGGACCGTCCCGTGATGGCGGACCCGTCGAGCTCGCCGGACCTGGCGGCATTCCTGCGGCGGCACGGGGGCCGTGGGATCCTGCGCCTCATCACCTGCGGCAGCGTCGACGACGGCAAGAGCACCCTGATCGGCCGGCTCCTCTACGACTCGCATGCCGTGTTCGAGGACCAGCTCTCCTCCCTGGCCGACGCCAGCGCGCGCTGGGGCACTACCGGCGAAGCCCCCGACCTGGCGCTCCTGCTCGACGGCCTGCAGGCCGAGCGCGAGCAGGGCATCACCATCGACGTGGCCTACAAGTACTTCGACACGGGCAGGCGGAAGCTCATCATCGCCGACACGCCCGGCCACGAGCAGTACACGAGGAACATGGCCACGGCCGCCAGCACAGCCGACCTGGCCGTGCTGATCGTCGACGCCACCAAGGGCGCTTCGGCCCAGACCAGACGGCACACAGCCATAGCGCAGCTCATGGGCATCAGGCACCTGGTCATCACCGTCAACAAGATGGACCTCGTGGGCTTCGACCGTGATCGCTTCGAGCGCGTCCGCGACGGCTACCTCGCCTCGCTGGGCGGCCTCGCGGACCGCCTGTCCATAGTCTTCGTGCCCGTCAGCGCCCTGCATGGCGACAACGTGGTCCGGCGCAGCGACAACACGCCCTGGTACGAGGGGCCCAGTCTCCTCGAGCACCTGGAGACCGTGGACGCCCGCCCACCCAGGGCGCCCGGGCGACTGCGGTTCCCGGTGCAGTACGTGATCAGGCCAGACTCTACGTTCAGGGGCTACGCGGGCACAGTGGTGGCAGGCGAGGTGCGGGTGGGCGACGCCGTCCTGGCTCTGCCTAGCAGACAGCGCACGCGGGTGAAAGGGATCGTGACCTTCGACGGCGAGGCGGGAGGGCACCCCGTCGAGGCCGTGGAGGACGACGCCGTCACGCTGGTGCTGGAGGACGATCTCGACGTCACGCGCGGTGACGTGCTGGCGCACCCCAACGACGCGCCCAGCGTCACAGACGCAGTGGAGGCGAACCTGATCTGGCTCGACGAGCAGCCCCTGGTGGCGGGCAAGGCCTACGGCGCCAAGGTGGGCACCAGGCTCACCCAGGGGACGGTTAGGGCGCCTCTGCACCGCGTCGACATCGACACGTTCGCGGAGGTGGAGGACTCCGCCCTGCGCCTCAACGAGATCGGCCGCGCACAGGTGTCCTTCAGCACCCCGGTGGTCGTCGACCCCTACACCTCGTCGCCGCGCACGGGGTCGTTCGTGCTCATCGACCCCATCACCCACGCGACCGCCGCCGCCGGCATGGTCCTGCGCAGCGCGCGGGAGAGCCGAAGAGCCAAGGCCACCAACGTCACGTGGCACGAGTCGAGGGTCACGAAGGCGGTCCGCGCTAGGCTCAAGGAGCAGACGCCCTGCTGCCTCTGGTTCACGGGGCTCTCCGGCGCCGGCAAGAGCACCATCGCGAACGCGCTGGAGCACAGGCTGGCCGCGATGGGCTTCCACACCTACTTGCTCGACGGCGACAACCTCAGGCATGGCCTCAACAAGGACCTCGGCTTCTCCGACGAGGACCGCATCGAGAACATCCGCCGGGTGGGGGAGGTCGCGAGGCTCTTCGTCGACGCCGGGCTGATCGTGATCACGGCGTTCATATCCCCCTTCCGCAGCGACCGCCAGATGGCGCGAGACCTCTTCGAGGCCGGCGAGTTCCTCGAGGTCTTCGTGGACACGCCCCTGGAGGTCGCGGAGCGGAGGGACCCCAAGGGCCTCTACGCGAAGGCGCGGGCGGGCCTGCTGTCGAACTTCACGGGCATCGACTCGCCCTACGAGAGGCCGGAGGAGCCGGAGATCGTCCTGCACGCGGGAGAGCACGGCGTGGAGCGCTGCGTGGAGGACGTGGTGCGGTCTCTCGTCTCCCGCGGGCTCATCGGTCAGGCGCATGCCGGCGAGCCGTAGCTAGCCGATGCTGGCCAGAGCCGTAGGGGGCACGCTGTGGCAAGCCAGCACGACCGTCGTTCAGCTCTTCCTGCAGCTCGGCGTGACGGCCTCGCTCGGGCGCCTGCTCGACCCGGCGGAGTTCGGGCTCGTGGCCATCGCCACGGCGGTGACCGCCTTCGCCGGGCTGGTGGCCCAGCTCGGCGTCGGTCAGGCCCTCATCCAGCGCCAGGACCTCGACGAACGGGTCGTGCGGGCCGGCTTCGGGCTCAGCACCACGGGCGGCCTCGTCGTCGCCCTGGTCGTGGCCGTCGCCGCCGGGCCGCTCGCCGCCGCCTTTGGGGAGCCCGCGGCGGCGCCCTACGTGAGGCTCGTCGGCCTCTCGGTGCTCGGCATCGGCCTGGGGACGACCTCCGACGCCCTGCTCCAGCGCGACATGCGCTTCAGGGCCCAGGGGGTCATCACCGTGGTCTCCTACGGTGTCGGCTACGTGCTCGTGGCGATCCCGCTCGCGGCCCTGGGGTCGGGGGCCTGGTCGCTGGCCTGGGCCCCCGTGGTGCAGGCCATTTTCAAGGCCGCTCTCACCTTCGCCGCCCGACGCCACGACGTGAGGCCGCTGTTCTCGCTCGGCCTCTGGCGCCAGCTCATGGGCTTCGGCGGCGGCGTCACGGTCTCCAGGCTCCTCAACGCCGTGGCGCTGCAGGGCGACAACGTGCTCGTGGCCCGGGCCCTGGGCCCCGTGGCGCTGGGTCTCTACAGCCGCAGCTACCAGCTGATGCTGATCCCGGTGCAGCTCGTCGGGCAGACCATGGCCAACGTGCTGTTCCCCGGCCTGTCCCGCGTCCAGGACGACCGGGCCCCGCTGCGTGAGGCGTACCTGACGGCGGCGGCCTTCGCCACCCTGTTGGGCGGGGCGAGCGGGCTCGTCTTCGTGGTCCTCGCGCCCGAGATCATCAGGGTGCTGCTGGGCCCCGGGTGGGATGGCGCCGTGGCCCCCTTCCGGGTCCTGTCGTCGGTGATCATGCTCCGCGTCGCCTACAAGCTCGACGACACCCTCGCCAAGGCTACCGGGGCGATCTCCGCTCGCCTGGTCAGGGACGTCGTCTACAGCGGGGCGATCCTCGTGGGCGTCGCGATCGCCGTGCGCTGGGGCATCGGTGGCACCGCCCTGGCCGTGGGCTTCGCGATCGGCCTGAACTGGGTGCTCGGCCTGCTGATGAGCCTGCGCATCACCGAGACCTCCTGGCGTCGCTATCTCGCGTCTCAGCGGTCGTCGCTGGTGCTGCTGCCTGTGGTGGGGCTGCTCGCCCACGCCCTGAAGTTGGTGGCCGCGGCGCTCACGGCGAGCCCGCTGCTGGTCCTGGTCCTCGTCGTGGCGTCGGTGGCCGTCGCCATGGCCGGGCTCGTGTGGTCATGGCCACAGGTCCTCACGGCGTCACAGCGGAGGGTGGTCGCGGTGGGCCTGAGGGCGGTCCCCATGCTCCCGCTGGCCGCGTCCTTCGCGCGTCGCCTCGGCGGCCCGCAGGCGGCGTCAGCGGACAGCGCCGCCGGTGTCCCCGGAGACGCGCTCGCCGGCGTGCTGACGCGCGAACCCACCGACCCCTGAGCGGCCCGGAGCGCGGCGCCCCGGGCCGTCCTGGCGCCGCCGCGACCTCCGCCACCTCTCATCAGTGCGTCTGGAACGAGGCTGTTAGAATCGGGAACCTGGCGTTCGGCGTCCGGGGCCCGGCGACAGTGCGGGGCCTGCCAACGAACGGAGTGTCGTCTTAGATTGGGTGGCGAGCCGGAGCTCAACTCAGCCCCTATCTTCATAGGTGGATGCGACCGCAGCGGCACTACGCTCCTGGGCTCGATCCTGGGTAGCCACCCCGCCTGCGTCGTCACGCCGGAGTCGCCTTTCAAGACCGATGTGATCTCGAGCCTACCGGGCACCGGTGATGGCGCCGGCCAGCCTGCGCTGGAAGCCATAGGCCGCCACTGGCGGTTCAAGATCTGGAACCACAGGCTGCCCCGCGACCTGCGGCCCGGGACCTACGCTGAGGCCCTGCACGCGGTAGTAGCCAGTTACGCCGCGTCGCACGACAGGCCGGCCGACGCGCGGTGGGTGGACCACACGCCGAACAACCTGCGCTTCGCCCCCACTCTGCTGGCGCTCTTCCCCGGCGCGAGGTTCGTCCACATGGTGAGGGACGGCCGCGCCGTGGCCGCCTCCGTGATGCCCCTCGACTGGGGCCCCTCCACCGCATACTTCGCGGCACCGTGGTGGGTGGAGCGCGTGGCCTACGGACTGGCCGCGGAGTCGAGTTTGGGCCCGGAGCGCGTGCTGCGGGTGAGGTTCGAGGAGCTGGTCACGCGGCCAGAGGACACGATCGGCCGCGTCCTTGAGTTCGCGGGACTCGACCCCGACCCGGCGGTGTTCGGCACGCCGCAGGGTGTGAGGCCCGCCTACACGTCCAAGCAGCACGCGCTTATAGGCCGCCCGGTGGACCCGAGCCGCGCCACCGCCTACAGGAGCAAGCTCAGCAGGCGCGACATCGAGGTCTTCGAGTGGGGCTCGAAAGAGTTCCTCACCCTCCTCGGTTACGAGCAGGAGTACGGGGTCAGGGCCGCACCGCCGACCCGCTCGGAGCGGCTAGCGGCCATGGCGCGGGAGCTCGTCGCGCGCCAACTGAACCGGGTCCGGCACGCCAGACGGAGGCTGAGCGCCGATGCCGGCGACGCATAGCGCCCAACTCGCACCGCGCCGCGCCGTCGGGCCGATCCCCAGGTCCGCCGGCGGCCTGTTCCGCGCTCTCGGCGGGGCGACGGCGACGGCGTTCGCGTTCTTCGCGGCCTTCCCCGCCGAGCTGCCGGGTGTGCCGGCGCGGCTGAACCTCGTGAGCGCCGTCCTGTGCGTGGCGGCGCTGGGCTGGCTCGTCCTGGTCTACCGGCGCGTGCCACTCCTCGGCTCGGGGCCCGCTGCCGTCGTGCGCGCCCTGCTCTTCGCCGGCCTCGCCTCCCTCGCCGCCACGGGCGTGATGGCGAGCGCGGCCGCCGAGGACCTGGGCGCAGCGTTCTCGTACTGCCTGCGGTTCGTCCTGGGCGCCCTGCTGGTGATGGCCACGGCGGGCTACGCGGGTGACGGCAGCGCGCGGGTGCGCTGGGTCACGCGAGCGCTACTGGCCGGAGCAGTCGGGTCCGTCTTGGTGGCCGTGGTCGGCTACATCGTCCCGTCCATCGGCGCCACGACCATAGGCGTGGGCCGCCGTGCCCAGTCCCTCTTCGACCACCCGAACCAGCTCGGCATGGTGCTCGCCTCCCTGTTCCCCCTTGCCGTGAGCGGCTACCTGGCCGTGCCACGGAGCGCCTCGAGGCTGATCGTCGCGGCGCTGCTGGCGGTGGGCGTGGTGCTCAGCGGCTCGTTCGTGAACACCCTCCTGCTCGTCGTCGGGCCCCTGCTGGTGCTGGCGGCCACCATGACCCGCTGGGTATCGCGGACGCGGACCGTCGCGGTCCTCGGCCTCGCCGTCGCCCTGGGGACGACGGTGGTCCTCGTGGGCCCCGCGCGCCTCGCTGAGATCTCGCCGCGGGTGGCGAGCATGTTCGCCTCGCTGCAGGAGGAGGGAGACCTGGAGGACAGGCTTCCCAGCGTCCACGAGAGGCTGCAGCTCTACCAGACGGCCATCGAGACATGGCTGCAGAGGCCCCTGACAGGCGTGGGCGGCGACAACGCCTACCTCTACCTGACGAACCCGTCCGGCAGGCCCATCTCCCACGCCCATAACCTGTTCGTGAACGCCGTCCTCACCACGGGCTTCCTCGGCCTCATGGCCATGGTCCTCTTCGCCATCGGCTGGGTGCTGCTCGGCCTGCGCCTGCTTCTCGCCAGGCTCGCGCTGCCTGGCGAGGAGAGGCTCCTCGCGCGGGGCGTGGGCGCCGCGGTCCTGCTGCTGTTCCTCAGCAACCAGTCGAGCGACTCGCTGAGCGGGACCATCGCCTACCCGCTCTGGTCGCTCGTCGGCCTCGGCCTCCTACTCCTGTCGCGCGACGCCGCCGCACGGGTGCGTTCGTGAAGGGGACCCTGCGCGTCCATATCTACGGGGCGGCCGGGCACAACCTCGGCGACGACGCCATCGCTCTGGCAGCCGCCCACGAGATCACGGGCCGCTTCCCGCACGCCGCCGTGACGGTCGCGAGCGTGGCAGGCGAGGAGTTCACCCGCCGTTACGGCGTGCCGTCGCTGGCCCTCGACCGACGGACCCCCCTCGGCATGCTGCGCCTCGTCGACTCCGTGAGGCGCGCCGACGTCGTGGTCCTGGGCGGCGGCACCATGGTCCAGGACCGGCTGGGCCTGACGCGTTTCCGGGGCATGCTCGCCTACGCCAGGCAGGTGGCGCGGCTGGCCAAGGCGTTCGGCAAGCCCTTGGGTACGCTGGCGATAGGCGTAGACGAGCTGTCGACGGACCGCGGGCGCAAGTACGCGCGCGACCTGCTGAGGCTGGTGGACACGCTGGTCGTGAGGGATGAGAGGTCCCTGGCGCTGGCGCTGTCGTACGCGGGGCGGCGAGGCGTGAACGGCTTCGCGTCCGCCGATCCCGCCTACCTGCTGCGCCACCACCCCGCGGCCGACACCGCGGGGAGCCGCGGACCCCGCGACAGGAGCTACGCCGTGGTCTCGCTGGTGAACGAGGGCATGGACTTCGGCGCGTGGTTCCCTCACCTGACGGGGGCTGTCAGGCGCCTGGTCGACCGCCACGGGGTGGACAAGGTGCTCCTCGTGGCCATGGACACGCGCCCCGGCGAGGAGCTGGCCGTGTTCGAGCGTTGGCTCGGCGGCGAGCCCGAGCTGTCAGGACTGGCCGAGGTCGTCAGGCCGCGCGACGCCTTCGAGGCGCACGACATCGTCTCGCGCGCCAGGTGCGTCGTCGCCATGCGGCTGCACGCCATGATCTTCGCGCTGGGGCTGGTCCCTCTGGTGGGCATCTCGCGCACGACGAAGACCGACTCCCTGCTGAGCGTCGCCGGCGTCCGCGGCGTCGGCTTCGCCGACCACCACTCCGGCGCGCGTCTCGCGGCGCTGATCGACGAGGCCATCGCCGACGCCGGCGCGCTGGCCCGTCAGGCCGACTACAGGGACGAGCAGGAGGCGCTGGCGCGGCAGGGCGTGCGGAGGCTCATCGAGGAGCTGGCGGACCGGCGGGCCGCCGCCGTGGCAGGAGCGGGGGCGAGCGGCTGAGGGTCCTGCTCTCCAACACGAACTACCTGTCAGACGTGGTGGGCGGGGGGCAGAGGTCCGTCCAGGTCCTGGCTGAGGGGCTCGCCGCCCGCGGCCACGAGGTGACGGTGGTGAGCCTGGGCGCTTCTGGGGCCGAGGGCTCGTTCAACGGCGTCAGGACCGTCCGCCTGCCCCTCCGCAACCTCTACTGGCCCTTCGACGGCGAGGAGCGCCCAGCGCTGGTGAAGGCGGCCTGGCACCTCGGGGACATGTACAACCTGCGCATGCGGGCCGCCGTGGCCGACGTGATCGCGGAGGTGAAGCCCGACCTACTCCACACGAACGTCATGACCGGGTTCTCGTCCGCGATCTGGCCGGCCGCGACCAGCCGTGGCGTGCCCGTGGTCCACACGCTGCGCGACTACCACGCCGTCTGCGTGAGGTCCGAGATGTTCAGGTCCGGGCGGCCCTGCGGCGGACGGTGCCTGGAGTGCCGCGCCTTCAGCGTCGTGAGCAGGCCCCTGAGCGACACCGTGGACGCGGTCGTGGGCAACAGCCGCTACATACTCGACGCGCACCTGAAGGCTGGGGCGTTCCGGAGCGTGGCGACCAAGGCCGTGATCTACAACGGCTACGAGCCGCCAGCCGTACGCGAGCCAGCGCCGGACGGCGACGGGAGGCTCCGCGTGGGGTTCCTCGGGCGCCTCGCCCCGCACAAAGGCGTGGAGCACCTGCTGGCCTCCCTGCGCGGGCTACCCGCCGACAGCTTCGTCCTGTACGTCGCCGGCGACGGCGACGCGCCCTACGTGGAGGGCCTGCGGGCCCGCTACGGCGACCTGCCCGTCCACTACCTGGGGTTCGTCCCGCCGACCGAGCTGTTCCGCCGCATCGACGTGCTCGTGGTGCCGTCGCTGTGGCCGGAGCCGCTGCCCAGGACCATCATCGAGGCCTACGGCCACGGCGTCCCCGTCGTCGGCTCGGACCGCGGCGGCATACCCGAGGTCATCGACGAGGGCGTGACGGGCTTCGTCTTCTCGCCAGACCGCCCCGGCCACCTGCGCGACGTCCTCTTCTCGCTGTCCGGAGACGGCTCTCGTCTCGCCGCCCTCAGGAGCGGAGCGGCCGAGCGCTCGCGGGAGTTCGCTCCGGACACGGTGGTGACGAGGTACCTCGAGGTGTACGAGGAGGTCTTGGACAGGCATCGGGGGAGCGCGGCCGCATGGACCTCGTGATCAACGCCCGCTTCCTCACCCACCGCGTCACGGGCGTGGAGAGGTACGCGCGCGAGGTTACGCGCAGGGTCGCCTCGTCGTACGAAGAGGGCAGGGTCGTGGGCGTGGCGCCCCGGAGCGCGGATGGCGAGGACACGCTGGGGTACCCGGTGGTGAAGGCAGGGGTGGGGTCCGGCCACCCGTGGGAGCAGCTCGAGCTCCCGCTCCTCAGGCCGAGCGCCCGGGCGCTGCTGTGGTCACCTTGCAACGTGGGCCCCCTGGCCGTGGCGCGACAGGTGCTCACCCTCCACGACGTGTTCTCGTTGAGTCGACCGGAGTGGGTGAGCCGCCCGTTCCACCTCTGGTACCGCACGCTCCTGCCGCCCCTCACCCGGCGCGTCAGGGCGGTGATCAC
This sequence comes from Deinococcaceae bacterium, assembly GCA_044508445.1. Classification (GTDB taxonomy): domain Bacteria; phylum Deinococcota; class Deinococci; order Deinococcales; family Trueperaceae; genus DASRWD01. The sequence continues at coordinate 3,695 of JBIQHQ010000003.1, read as the reverse complement.
GGTCTCGCGTTGGTCGCGCGACCAGATAATGGAGCACCTGAACGTGCCTGAGGAGAAGCTCGTCGTGATCCCCGAAGGGGTGGACCCGCGGTTCTCGCCGCCCGACCGCGAGGCGATGGAGCGCACCCGCCGAGCGCTCGACCTGCCTGACGAGTACGTCCTCGCGCTCGGGTCCCTGGAGCCGCGCAAGAACCTGGAGCGCGTGGTGCTGGCCTGGTCGCGGCTGCCCGAGGAGAGCCGCCCTCCCCTGCTCATCGCCGGCGGCTCCGGCCTGTCCCAGGTCTTCGGCTCCTACGACGCCGGACGGCTCGTGGGCAGGCACGGGGTGCGCCTGTTGGGGTACGTGCCAGACGAGCACCTGCCGGCCCTTTACGCCGGCGCGACGCTGTTCGTGTACGCGTCGCTAGAGGAGGGCTTCGGCCTGCCCCCGCTCGAGGCCCTTGCCTGCGGCGCCGACGTCGTGACGTCGAACACGTCGGCCATGGCCGAGCACTGCGCGCCCTACGCCACGCTCGTCGAGCCAACCTCTGTGGAGGACATCGCGCGCGGGATCGAGTCGGCGCTCTCCTCGGCAGCGTCGGCCGAGGAGAGGTCGCGGCGCGCGGCGGACGTGCGCGACACCTTCGACTGGGACCGCACGACGCGGGAGACGATGCGTGCGATCAGGGAAGCCAGCCTCGCAGGATGAGGCGCGGGCCGACGCTGCGCCTGGCGAGCGCCGCGCTCATACCGCTCCACGTGGCCCCGGCGCTACTGCTGGCGGCTCTGGCGAGCGCCGGGGAGCAGCGGCGTAGGCTCACGTCGCGGCTCGCCGCGTGGCTCCCCGTCTGGGCCGGCTTCGCGCTGCCGCTGCTCGCGTGGACCGTCGCCGCGGGCCTATGGCTCGAGGGAGCGCTGCTGCTGGGCCAGGCCGCCCTCGGTCTGGCTGCCGGGGCGCTGATGGGCGGGTCCCCCAGGGCCGCACGGACCGGCCTACTCGTGGCGCTGGGCGGCCTCGCCTTGGCGGGCGGCGTCGGCGCGTGGATGGGCCCGCGCAGCCTCAGGCCCTACGAGGGCGCGACAGCCGCGACGCGCGTCGGTGCGTCCGGGGTCTACCAGAGGGTGAGTGGAGGGGCGGACGGTCAGCCGGCCGCTAGCCGCTCCTGGCTCCTCGCCGGGGCGGCGGCGCTGCGGTTCGACGCGAGGGTGCGCCTAGCTGGGGCAGACCCGGCGTGGCTCTGGTCCGTGCGCGGTCCCGCCGAGGTGACGCGCGGACGCGAGCCGGGCGCCGCGGACGTCTCGCTGGCCCAGGGCGGCGAGGTCTACCGCTTCGTCGACGGGTACCTGCTGGAGGGAAGCGAGGAGGTACGCGGGCGGGTCACGTGGGCAGCGTCCGGCGGCTCCACCGCCTGCGTCGCCGTGAGCCTCCGCGCCGGGGACCGCGTCTTGGGTCGGTCCCCCGTCGAGTGCCGGGCGCCGTCCGACGGACCGCTGACCACGGCGCTGGTCGCGCCGTCCGCCGGAGCCTCGGTGCCCGTGGAGCTCGTCGTGAGCGGCGTCGGCGAGCTGGTCGTGAGCGACGGGACCGTGGAGGCCCGCGGCGACGACTGGCGGAGCGTCGGGCCTCCGGGGCCGGGCGCGGTGCTCTTCACCCTCGACTGGCCGGGCCGCACCGAGCCCGCTCGCGCGCGCGTGTCCCCCGGCGCCGACTGGAGCGAAGTGAGCATCGCGGTGCCGGCTCCCGTGGACGCGCCTTTCGTCACCGTCCGCGTCCACCTGCCTCCCGGCGCGTCCGTCGACCTGGCCAGGCTGCGCCTCTCCTCCACCGCCGGACCGTCCCCTGTGCCGCCCCCGCCCACGAGACAGGGCCTGCTGCTAGTCGAGCCCGTGACCCTCTCGCACCTGGGAGTGGCGCTCGCCACGGGTCTCGTGGCTACACGGCCCGGCCCCCTTGCCCTGCTCGTGGGAGCGTTGTCGCTGGGCGCCGTGGGCTGGACCAGCGCCTCGCGCGGCGCCCTCCTGGCCGTCTGCGCCTGGCTCGTGCTCCTCCTGTGGTCCCGTCGTCCTCGCGGCCAGCTGCTCGCGGTCGCTCTCGCCCTGGCCGCCGGCCTCGCTGCGTACGTAGTCCAGCTCGGCCGCCAGAACGACCTGGCGATGGCCGTGCCCCGCACGCAGATCTGGGGGACGGCGCTGGCGGCCGTGCGGGACCACCCGCTCCTGGGACTGACCGGCGCCGGCGAGACCTTCGAGGACTACGCCGCCGAGCACGGGGCGTCGAGGCCCGTGGCGCACGCCCACGACCTCTGGCTCGACCTCGCCAGCCGCTACGGCGTGCTGGGCGGACTGGCGGCGCTGGTCCTTGGCGTCGGCCTGGTCCGTCTAGCCTGGCGACGCGCCGGCCCGCGAGGCGTCATCGTCCTTCTCCCCGTAGTGGCGCTGAACGTCGTCGACAGCACGCTACTGCAGGGCCAAGTGCTCCTCGCCACGGTGCTGGCCGTGAACCTCCTGGACGGCGCGCGACCGCCCGACGACGCCGGTTCGGCTCACGCCTCGGGGCTCGACCAGAAGCCCCTGTGCCAGCTCATGCGGCGCCTCAGCGGCAGGGGCAGCAGCTCGTAGCGGCGCCCCAGGTGGAAGGCAGTGAACTTCGTGGCCGCCTCCAGGAGCACCCTGAGCGCGTCCGCCGGGGAGCCCTCGGCGAGGGCGTAGGCGAGCTGGCCGCGGACGAACGAGAGGCCCGCTGAAGTCGTGCTCACTCCGCGCAGCAGCCCGTCCGCCTGGGCGTGCGACACGCCGATGTCGAAGTTCCGCCGGAACTGGAGCGACAGAGGGTAGTCGTGCGAGTGGACCACGCGCGACCCCGCCACATATGCCACCCTGTGGCCGGCCGCCAGGAGCCTGGCGGCGTACTGCCCGTCCTCGTTGATGATCGTACGCGCTGGGAACCCGCCCACGCTCTCGAACGCCGCCCTGTCCGTCGCCGAGCTAACGTTCGAGAAGAACGTGGCCCGCACGCCCAGCCTACCTGCGTCCTCCAGCGTCCTCACGTGCGAAACGTCGGGGTAGTTGTGCAGGCGCGCGTACCTCTCGAGGACCGTCGCGTCCGGGCGCGGTAGCTGGCGCGAGAAGGCCGCTGCGGCCTCGCCCGAGGCCACCGGCGCGACCAGCGCCTCCAGCCACTCCTCGTCGGCGGGCAGCGCGTCCTGGGTCATGAAGGCGAGCACCGACCCCCTCGCCAGCGAGGCACCTAGGTTGCGGGTACCGCCGTGGTCGAAGTCGCGCCGGTCTATGACGTGGACGCGCCAGTCGTAGCGCCGGCACAGGTCCGCCGTGCCGTCGGCGGAGCTCGAGTCGATGACGACGACCTCGTCCGGCGGCCGGCGCTGCGCGTCGAGGGCCTGCCGGAGGGCGGGCAGGTGAGGCTCCGCGTCGAGGGTAGGGATGATCAGAGAGACCTCGTGCATGTCCTCGAGGGTTCCTGTGACGTCCGTGATGCGCGATTCCGCTGCGAGCAGACTCAAGAACCGGGGCTAGACTTGCCCCGATGGCCACCCGCGCCAATCCTACCTCCAGCAAGAGCATCGCCTTCCTCGCCGGGGTCGGGTTCGCGGCGGTGCCGGCAGCAGGGCCGTTCCTGGCCCTGCTCACCTGGCTGAACAGACGCCTCCACCTCCACCGCGCCGACAGGCTGTGGTGGGCGTCCGCCGCCCTGCTCA
>JBIQHQ010000002.1:162385-190736 GCA_044508445.1 Deinococcaceae bacterium | reverse complement strand
CGATCGTCCCCACGTTCACATGCGGCTTCGTACGCTCGAAAACACCCTTAGCCATACCCGCATCTCCTTCTCGAAGGCCCGGGTGGGCCGTTCACCTCGCGGCGGCAGGAGCCGCCCCCGTGCTCGACCTGGGGGCGGCCGTCTGCGCCGTGACCGCTTTGGAGCTCGTGGACGGGATTGAACCGTCGACCTCTCCCTTACCAAGGGAGTGCTCTACCACTGAGCTACACGAGCCCGCCCGCGCGCGGGCCGGCGCGGCCGGCGGCGCGTAGTGGAGCGGCTGGAGCGGGAGACGGGATTCGAACCCGCGACGTTCAGCTTGGGAAGCTGACGCTCTACCGACTGAGCTACTCCCGCGCGGTGGAGCGCCCCGACGCCGCTGCGGGCCGGGACGCCCCTCTGGCCTGCGGCGCCGGCCGATCGCGTGGTGGGCAGGGCTGGATTCGAACCAGCGTAGGCATAAGCCAACGGATTTACAGTCCGTCCCCTTTAACCACTCGGGCACCTACCCATGCCCCGCGCTAGGCCGCCGCCGGGGAGCCTCTCCCCAGCGAGCGCCGCCCCCTGCCGGGAGCCGCGCCCTCCTCGCGAAGACGAGCCTGGCGTGGAGCCACCCATCGGAGTCGAACCGACAACCTTCCGATTACAAGTCGGATGCTCTACCGATTGAGCTAGGGTGGCAGCCGAGCCGCAGACCCGAATTGTCAAGCTAGCATGCGTCCCTGCCCCGAGTCAAGGCCGTCCTGGACGGCGATAACTGCCCACGGAGGGCTGGCCCCGCGGGCGCTGCGATGCCCGGACGACCCGGACCGCGGCGGGCCCGCCGCGGTCCGGGTCGTCCGTCCCCGTGGACCCTCGGTGGACGGCGTGCGGACGGGCCGACACGCCGCCCGCGGCGTCCGCCTCCGCTCGCGGCGGGACCATGCGTGGCCCGCGTCCTGCTAGCATCGGCGGCGGAGGAGCTCACATGCCAAGACTTTTCGGCTCCATCGGGCTGCCCGAGGTTCTCATCCTCCTCGTGATCGTGCTGCTCGTCTTCGGTCCCCGCCGCCTCCCCGAGATGGCCAAGGGCCTGGGCCAGTCGGTCCGCGAGTTCCGCAAGGGCCTGCGCGACATGCGCAAGGACCTGGAGGACGAGGACCAGGGCGCCAAGGGCCCGGCCGTGTCGGCCGCCGCCACCGCGCCGCAGCCGCCCGCGGCCGCGCCGCAGGCCCAGCCTCAGCAGGCGGAGGCCGCCGCCAACGGCGAGCGCGCCTGAACACCGCCCCTCTCGGGCCGGGGTCTGAGGCGTGACGATAGTCGAGCACCTCGAGGAGCTGCGCAAGCGCCTCTTCGTCGCGTTCGCGGCCTGGGTCGTCACCTCGGCCGTGGCGTTCGCGTTCCGCTTCGCGATCCTCGAGTGGCTCAAGGCGCCGCTGCCGGCCTCGATGACGCTCAACTACTTCAGCGTCCTCGAGCCCTTCACGGTGTCGATGCAGATCGCGTCGTTCTTCGGGCTCGTGCTCGCCGCGCCCGTCATCGTGGGCCAGGTGTGGGGCTTCGTGGCGCCGGGCCTCTACCCCGAGGAGCGCCGCTACGCCGTACCCTTCATCCTCTTCTCCGCCCTGGCGTTCGCTGCCGGGGCGGCCTTCGCCTACTACGTCGTGCTGCCCTTCACGGTCCCGTTCCTGCTGGGCTTCCTGGGCGGGGAGGCCGTCGGCCTGCTCTCCATAGGCCGCTACATCTCGACGATCCTCATGCTCATGGGCATGTTCGGCGTGATGTTCGAGATGCCCGTGCTCGGCTTCCTGCTGGCCAGGATGGGCATCCTGACGCGTCAGCGGCTCGTCTCCAGCCGGCGGTGGGCGATCGTCGGCGGCACGGCCCTGGCCGTGGTGATCACGCCCACTGGCGACCCCTTCAACCTCGCGCTGGTCGCGGTGCCGCTCATCGTCCTGTTCGAGATCACGGTCATCGTGGTCCGCTTCAGCGAGCGTAGTATCAGGGATGCCAGAGAGCGTACAGAGCCTACGGGCGCGCATTGACGACCTGAACCTGCGCATCCTCGAGCTCCTCTCGGAGCGCGCCAGGGTGGCCTCCGAGATCGGCGCCCTGCAGACCGCCGCGGGCGTCTCCCAGTACGACCCCGTCAGGGAGCAGGAGATGCTCGAGGCGCTGGTGGCCGCGAACCGCGGGCCCTTCGACGACGCCACGGTGAAGTCGCTGTTCAAGCAGGTGTTCCAGGCCAGCATGCAGCTCTCGGAGCGGCGGGAGCGGCGGCAGTACCTGATGTCGCGCGCCCAGCACCCCCACGACACCGTCGTGCGGGTGGGCGACGTCGAGGTCGGCAGCGGCCGGCCGCCGGTGCTCGTAGCCGGCCCCTGCGCCATCGAGTCGCGCGAGCAGGTGTTCGCCGTCGCGGCCCACGTGGCCTCGCGCGGCGTGCGCCTCTTCCGCGGCGGCGCCTACAAGCCGCGCACCGACCCCTACAGCTTCCAAGGCCTCGGCGAGGAGGGCCTGGCGCTGGGGCGCGCGGCCTGCGACGCCCACGGCCTCTACTTCGTCTCCGAGATCGTCAGCGGACGCGACCTGCCGCTGTTCGAGGAGCATGTGGACGTGCTGCAGGTGGGCGCCCGCAACATGCAGAACTTCCCGCTGCTCAAGGCGGTGGGCCGCAGCCGCAAGCCCGTGCTCCTCAAGCGCGGCCTCTCCGCCACCGTCGAGGAGTGGCTGATGGCGGCCGAGTACCTGCTCTCCGAGGGGAACCAGAACGTGATCCTCTGCGAGCGCGGCATCAGGACCTTCGAGCGGTACACGCGCAACACCCTCGACGTCTCCGCGGTCGCCCTGGCCAAGCTGGAGTCGCACCTGCCGGTGCTCGTCGACGTCACCCACTCGGGCGGCAGGCGCGACCTGCTCGTCGCGCTCACCAAGGCCGGGCTGGCGGTGGGCGCCGACGGGATCATGATCGAGGTCCACCCGAACCCGGCCGTGGCGCTGTCCGACCAGAAGCAGCAGGTGGACCTGCAGGCCTTCGACGACTACCTGGAGGCCGTGGCGTACCGCGAGTCGCTCTCGGCCCAGCGGCTCGAGCTCTCGGGCTTCGCCGCCGAGAGGTAGGCGCCCCCTGCCCGGCCTCGACGACCTCCTGGGCTTCGTGCTCCGCGCCGTGGACGTCACGCCCGAGTACACGGCCGAGCGCTGCCTCGTCGTCACCAGGGCGTCGAACATCGCCTGTCGCGAGTGCGTGGACGCCTGCCCCCACGACGCCGTGCGCGTGTTCGCCCTGCGCGTGGAGCTGGACCCTGTCGACTGCACCGGCTGCGGCCTGTGCGTGAGGGCCTGCCCGTCGGAGGCCCTCGAGCAGCGCAAGAGCCTCGCCGCCGCCGCGCCCGTGCGGTGTTCGCAGGTCCGTGGCAGCTCCCAGAGCGTGCAGTGCCTGGCCAAGCTGTCGCCCATGGACCTGCTGCACCTGGCCGACCAGGACGGCAGGGTGGTCCTCGGACGCGGCGACTGCGCGAGCTGCCGCATCGGCGGTCCCGCGGTGCCCGACGCCGTCGAAGAGGCCGCTGCCGAGGCCGGCGAGCTGGCCGCAGCCCTGGGCCGCGTCGTGGCGGTGGAGGTCAGGCGCGTCGACCGCCTCGACCAGGTGGGCCCCGGCGAGCGCCTCAGCCGACGCGCCCTCCTCAGGGGCGGCCTGCGCGAGGCCGGGCAGGTGGCCGCCGACGCCCTGGCGCCCCTCGAGCGGGTCCTCCCGGCTCCGGACGCCGAGCCCGGGCTGAAGGACATGCCGCGCGAGCGCTCGCGCCTCGTGGCGGCGCTGCGCGCCGCCGACCCCCCGCCCGAGACCCTCGTCCCGTTCCGGCTGCCGCGCGTCGCCGACGGCTGCATCCTCTGCCCCCTGTGCACGAAGGCGTGCCCCACCGACGCGCTGCGTCGCGAGCTCACGCCGGAGGGCGGCAGTCTGCTGCTCGACCCAGAGCGCTGCGTGGGCTGCGACGCCTGCGTGCCGGCCTGCCCCGTGAAGGTCGTGAGCATGGACGACGAGGTCACGTGGGGCGAGGTGCGCTCAGGCGAGCAGGTCGCCTACGCCTCCACCGAGGACGGCGGGCGCCCCGGCGCCTACCACCGCTGAAGAGGGCGCCGCGGCCCGGCCCCACCGCGGCCGCCGGTCACGCCCCGGTCGCGGCGGGGCGGCGTAACATGGCGCATGACGGTCGACTCCTGGGTGCTCGAGGCCGTCGCGTCCAGCGGCGTCAAGGGCGCCACGGTCCGCGAGGTCCAGCGGTACATAGACGAGCACCACTTCGAGGAGCTGGCCATAGACACCATCGAGGCATCGCTGGCCACTCTCCTCGAGTCCGGGCGCGTCACGCTGGAGGGCGATAGGTATCATCCGGCCAAGCGCACCTCCAAGGAGGACGCCCTCAAGAAGCTGTTCGGGGACGCCTAGCCGCCTCAGGCGCAGGGAGCCGAGATGACCACCGTGAGCGTGAAGACGGGCGCGGCGGCGCCGTCGTTGAAGGACTTCTACGACGTCGACGCCCTCTACGACAGCGAGGAGCGCATGATCCGCGACTCGGTGCGCGAGTACGTGCGCGCCGAGCTGCTGCCGCACGTGGGCGAGTGGTGGCTGCAGGGCGTCTTCCCCGAGGACCTGCCCCGCCGCTTCGGTGAGATAGGCGCCCTCGGCGTCACGCTCCCCGAGCGCTACGGAGGCGCCGAGGCCAGCTACAGCGCCTACGGCCTGGTGTGCCGCGAGGTGGAGTACGTGGATTCCGGCATGCGCTCCTTCGTGAGCGTGCAGTCGTCGCTGGTCATGTACCCCATCCACCGTTGGGCCGGCGACGACCTCAAGGAGGAGTGGCTGCCGCGGCTGGCCGCGGGCGAGGCCGTGGGCTGCTTCGGCCTCACCGAGCCGGACGCCGGCTCGGACCCCGGCTCCATGCGCACGCGCTGCCGCCGCGTGGGCGACGACTACGTGATCACGGGCGTCAAGCGCTGGATCACGTCGGGCTCCCGCGCCGACGTGGCCATCGTGTGGGCGCGCGAGGAGGGTTCGGGGGATGTGCTGGGCTTCGTCGTCGAGACCGACAGGGAGGGCTTCAGCGCCGTCGACATCAAGACGAAGGCGTCGATGCGCGCCTCGGTCACGTCGGAGCTCTACCTCGACGAGGTCGCGGTGCCGGCCGCGAACCGGCTGTCCGTGACGGGGCTGCGCGGTCCCCTGTCCTGCCTCAACCAGGCCCGGTTCGGCATCGCCTTCGGCGTGCTGGGCGCGGCGCAGGCCTGCTTCGACGAGGCCGTCGCCTACACCGCCGACCGCGTCGTCTTCGGGGTCCCCCTCGCCAGCAAGCAGATCGTGCAGGAGCGCCTGGCCGACATGCTCGCCGAGATCACGAAGGGCAGCCTCCTCGCCTACCGCCTCGGCAGGCTGAAGGAGGAGGGCCAGGACCACCCCACCCGCGTGTCGCTGGCCAAGCGCGAGAACTGCCGCTCCGCCCTGGGCGTGGCGCGCGCCGCCAGGGACCTGCTCGGCGGCAACGGCATCACCACCGAGTACGCCGCGATCAGGCACATGCTCAACCTCGAGACCGTCGCCACCTACGAGGGCACCGACACCGTGCACACCCTGGTCCTCGGGCGGCACATCACGGGCATGAACGCGTTCTAGGGCGCTGCCGGTCTCCCGACCCGCGCGGACCGGGAGCCCCGAGCGGAGCGTGTGGGGACCTGCGGGCTCGCGAGGTAAGCCTTGCGGGACGGCGGTGGCCGGCGCCTCAGGGCAGCGCCCACCAGGCCAGCGCCAGCAGCGCGGCCAGCGCGGCGCCGCGCGCCAGGTGGTTCTGCCACACCACGACGCCGAGCACGAGCCGGGCGTTGAGGAGCGAGGACACGAAGGTCAGGAGGGCGCCGGCGAGGAGCAGCCAGAACGCCCCGCGGAACGAGTAGGCGTAGGCCACCGACGCCACCGTCACGACGGCGGCGGCCAGCATGAAGAGGCGGGAGACGAGGGGGCGACGCCGGCTCACCGCCCAGGCGCCGAAGACGTTGACGGCGGCGGTCGCCAGCCCCAGGACCGTCACCAGGACGTGCACGCGCGTCAGTCTACCGGCAGCGCGTGCAGGGCGTCGAACGGGTCCTCCTCGCCCAGCGCCTCCTGCCACGGCAGGGACGCGAAGGGCCGGCGCACCACCTGCTCGAGCCGGCGGGCCAGCCAGGCGTCGCTGTCGGAGCCCTCGTCGACGACGAGGCGCACCTCGGCGACGCCGGCGCGGCGCGAGAGCAGCCGCGCGGCGCCGAGCACCTCGGCGTCCGTGTGCACGAGCCTCTCGTCGAAGCGCCAGCCCTCCTCGCGCGCCCTGGCGGGGTCCACGGCGAGCTGCGTGACGGCGCGCTCGTCGCGCCGCTGCAGGCGTCGCGCGACCGCGGTCGTCATCACCCACGGCTGCGCCAGGTAGACCACGGCGTCGCCGTGCGCGAACGACCTGGCGGCGGCGCGGTCGGCCCCGCGGGCCCTGTGCGCCTCGGCGCGCCCCTCGGCGAGGTGCTGTGCCCTCGCCCTGAAGCGCGCCCAGACGCGGCCCACCTCGGCGGCGCCGCGCACCAGCTCGGTGAGCAGCGTGACGGCGTCAGACTCCACGGCCGGGTCGGGGTAGGCGGCCACGGGCACGTGCCTGGCACCGCTGGGCAGCGCGGCCACCAGGGCGCCGGGCAGGTCGGCGATCCAGCGGTCGCGGGCCGCCCCGCGCTCGCCGTCGGCCTCGGGGTTCAGGCGCGGCAGGACGAGCAGGTCGGCCTCCTCGAGGGCCAGCGCCTGCGCCAGGGCGAGCCGGAACGAGGCCGCGGGCGCGGCGTCCTCGGCCAGGCCGGCCAGGGCCTCGCGCACCGCATCAGGCTCGGGGAACAGCGGCTCCGCGCCGCAGCCGGCGACGAGGTCCCTCCAGAACGGCCCGTAGCGGTCCCAGAGGAGCTGCGTGACGAAGCCTACGCGCACGGAACGGGAGACTAGCACGGCTCCGCGGGCCCGTGGACGCGCGCGGCGGCCGGGTGCGGCGCACGGCGCCGAGCCCGTGCCCAGCGCGGCCCGGGCTCAGGCCGTGAGCGCCCTGGCCGGGCCGCCGAGGCGGACGAGGAGCGCGTCGGCGAGCACGCGCGCCGCGCCCTTGTCGAGGTACTGGTTGCCGTTCCCGCACTTCGGCGAGAGCACGCAGCGGGGACAGCCGTCCTGACAGTCGCAGGCGCGCAGCAGGTCGCGCGCGGCCTCCAGCCAGTCGGCGAAGGCGTGGGCGCCGGCCCAGGCGTACCCGACGCCGCCGGGGTAGCCGTCGTAGACGAAGACGAGCGGGCCACCGGTGGCCGGGTAGAGCGGGTAGGAGACGCCCCCCACGTCGGCGCGCTCGCACAGCACGAAGGCGGGCAGGAGCTGGATGAGCGTGTGCTCGAGCGCGTGCAGCGCCGCGGGCATGTCGGCGGCGGACGGCGCGTCGGCCAGCCCCTCGGCGTCGAACCAGACGGCCTGCGTCACGTAGCTCGTCTCCGGCAGGTCCAGCGGGCGCTCCTCGAGCACGGCCTCCGAGAAGTAGCGCTTGCGCACGTAGCTGGTGACCGTGTGGGTGACGCGCACGTCGCCGAGCGCCACGCCCGGCGGCAGCCAGTCCACCTCCGCGCCCGCGGCGGGCGCCGCGCCGGGGCCGCGCGCCACGACGCGCAGCACCTCTACGTCCGTCTCGCTCCGCGGCTGCGTGTAGTAGTCCTCGATGTGCGGCAGCAGCCTGGCGATGCCGCGCTCGAGGTCGAGGCTCGCGACGAGGTAGGTCTCTCCCTGGTGCAGGTAGACGGCACCGGGGTGGAGCTCGCGCAGGGCGGCGCCCATGTCGCTCACGCCCAGGGTCTTCCCCGTCCCGTCCTTCAGCCTGACGAGCTTGCCGCCGGTGCCGCGCAGGCTCACGCGCCGGTGGGGGTAGCGGCCGCGGTGCGCCCACCCGCGCGGGGTCTCGTGGAGGCCCGGCACGTCGGCCAGGTCGAGCCAGGGAGCCAGCATCTCCTCGCCCTCGCGGACCGGCGCCTCCGCGGCGGCGCAGGCCACGTGCAGCGGGTGCACGACGCGGTTGTGCGGGTCGGCGACGGCGTTCTCCACGGGGCCCTCGACGAGCCTGTCGGGATGCGTGAGGTAGTACTCGTCGAGGGGGTCCGCGGCGGGGATCAGCAGGGCCAGCGACCTCCGGCCGGCGCGTCCCGCGCGTCCGGCGCGCTGCCACAGCGCCATCTTCGAGCCGGGGTAGCCGACCATCACGACGGCGTCCACGCCGCCCACGTCCATGCCCAGCTCCAGCGCGCTGGTCGCGGTGAGGACCGTCACCTGGCCGGAGCGGAACGCCTCCTCCAGCGCCCGACGGTCCTCGGGCGTGTAGCCGGCGCGGTAGGAGGCCACCCGCTCGGCCAGCTCGGGCGGGAGCTGCTGGGCCGCGTAGCGCCGCACCAGCTCGGCGGCCTTGCGGGAGTTGCAGAAGAAGATGCTGCGCACGCCGCGCGCGGCGAACGCGGCGGCCAGGCGCGCCGCCTCCGAGTTGGCGCTGCGCCGGCGGCCGTCCTGGGTGGACGGTGGGCGCCACACCACGAACTCGCGGGCCGCGGCGGGGGCGTCGTCGGCCGCGACGACGGTGAAGGAGCGCCCGGTGAGCCTGGCGGCGTGCTCGCCCGGGTTGCCCACGGTGGCGCTGGCGCACACCACGCGCGGGCGGGCGCCGTAGCGCTCGGCGAGGCGCAGCAGGCGCCTCACGACGTTCGCCACGTGCGTGCCCAGCACGCCGCGGTAGGCGTGCAGCTCGTCGAGCACCACCAGCTCGAGCGAGCCGAGGAACGCCGCCCAGCGCTCGTGGTACGGGAGGACGCCGTAGTGCAGCATGTCGGGGTTCGTGAGGGCCACGCGCACGCCCTCGCGCACGGTGGCGCGACGCTCGGCGGCGGTGTCGCCGTCGTAGGTGGCGATCGCCGACTCCGGAGCGGGCGCCTCGGGGACCCGCAGCGCGGCGTAGATCGACCTGAGGCGGCCGAGCTGGTCGTGGGCCAGGGCCTTGGTCGGGTAGAGCACCACGCCCGTGCCGCCGCGCGCCACCGCCGCGGCCAGCGGCACCTGGAACACCAGGGACTTGCCCGAGGCGGTGGGGGTGGCCACGACGACGTCCTCGCCCGAGCCGAGGGCCCGCAGCGCCGCCGCCTGGTGGCCGTACGGCGCGACGCCGAGCCTCTCGAGCTCGCGGGCGTAGGGTCCGTCGTAGCCCTCCTCCACGCCGCCGCGGCGCGGGGGGAAGAAGCTGTAGGCCGCTACCTGTCCCTCGTAGTCGGGCAGCGAGGTGAGCAGCGCGTGGAAGCTCGCGACCGCCGCGTCACCGCTCGGGGAGGACCGCGCCTCGCCCGCTGGCGATGCCGGCTCCAGCGCGTCATGGCTCACGACGCGGCGAGCGTACCGCGGCGCTCCCGGCCCTGGTACACTCGTGGCGACCGACGTCCCCGAGCCGGTCCCCCATGGCCCAGGTCCTCGCAGCAGCGCTCCTGCTCCTGGCCGTGCCGCTGGTCGCGGCCCAGGCGTGGGTGATCTGGGGGATGTTCAGGCCGGACGAGCCGCGGCGCGGGCGGCGAGCGGCGGGCCCGCGCTGGCGCCCCTCGTCGGGGACGCCGTCGGTGTCGGTGGTCGTGCCGGCCCACGACGAGGAGAGGCGGCTGCCGCGCACCCTGGCGAGCCTGGCCGGCCTCGACTACCAGGGACCCATCGAGTTCGTGGTCGTGGACGACAGGTCCACGGACGCCACGGCGGCCATCGTCGAGCGCTTCGCGGCGGCGGACCCGCGCTTCCGCCTCGTGCGCGTGAGGGAGCCGAGCCGCCGCTACGCGCCGAAGGTGAACGCCGTCATGGCGGGCGTGGCCGCCTCGCGCGGCGAGGTCGTGGTGACGACCGACGCCGACTGCAGCTTCTCGCCGGGCTGGGTGAGCGCGCTCGTCAGGCGCTTCACGCCCGGCGTGGTCATGGTGTGCGGCTTCGTCGAGACGCTGCCGCCCTCGCAGCTCGAGGCCCGCCCGCCCTTCTGGCGGCTCTTCGAGGCCGCGGACTGGTTCTCCTTGATGCTCGTCTCGCGCTCGCTGCTGCGGCACGGGCACGCGTTCGCCTCGTCGGCGAACAACCAGGCCTACCTGCGGTGCGCGCTCGAGGCGGCCGGGGGCTTCGGCGCCACGGCCAGGGCGCCGTCCGGTGACGAGGACCTCCTGGCCCAGCGCCTCGGCGGGCTGCCCGGAGCGCGCGTCGTCTTCGCCGCCGAGCCGGACGCCCGCGCCGTGACGGCCAGCGCCGGCGGACCGCTGGCGTTCCTCAAGCAGCGCAGCCGCTGGGTCTCGCGCTACCGGCACGCCGTCCACTACCGGCCGGCGTTCCTGCTCGGGCTGCTGGTGCTCGGCCTCGAGAGCCTGGTGCTGGCGGCATCCGTCCTGGCCCTGCCGCTCGCGCCGGAGCTGGTGCCCGCGGTCCTGGCCTGCTACGCGGCGCAGACCGCGGCCATGGTCGTGGGCATGACGGTGGGGGCGCGGCAGCTCGGGCGACGGTACCTGGGCGGTCTCACGGCCCTGGGCTGGGCGCTGCTGCACCCCTGGCTGATCGCCACCGCCGTCCTGTGGTCGTGGGTCGCGCCAGCGGACCGGAGCGCCGGCGCGGTAGGCTACGGTCGCAGCATCGTGAGGCGCCGCTGGCGGCTCCTGCTGCGCGCGCTGTCCGCTCGACCGGAATGAGGCGTTCGCGGCGGGCCGGCCCGGCGGGCCAGCCTCCGCGGAGCGCCGGACCGCGCCTGGAGGAACAGATGAAGGTCTTCGTACTCGGAGGTGACGGCTTCTGCGGCTGGCCGACCAGCCTGCACCTCAGTAACCTCGGTCACGACGTCGTGATCCTCGACAACCTCTCCCGACGCAACATCGACAACGAGCTCGAGGCGGGCAGCCTGACACCCATAAGGCCCATGGGCGAGCGCCTCGGGGCCTGGCGCGAGCTGACGGGCAGGAAGATGCGCTTCGAGCGCGTCGACGTCGCGCAGGACTACCCGCGCCTGCTCGAGCTCATCGTCTCCGAGAGGCCGGACGCCGTAGTCCACTTCGCCGAGCAGCGCGCCGCGCCCTACTCGATGAAGTCGAGCCGGCACAAGCGCTACACGGTGGACAACAACGTCAACGCCACGCACAACCTGCTGGCCGCCGTCGTCGAGTCGGGCCTCGACGTGCACGTGGTGCACCTGGGCACGATGGGCGTCTACGGCTACGGGACGGCGGGCATGAAGATCCCCGAGGGGTACCTCGACGTCATCGTGCGCACCGACGACGGGACCGAGGTGCAGCAGCAGTTCCTCTACCCCACGAACCCGGGCAGCGTCTACCACATGACGAAGAGCCTCGACCAGATCCTCTTCGCCTACTACGCGAAGAACGACCGCCTCCGCATCACCGACCTCCACCAGGGCATCGTGTGGGGCACGAACACGCCGGAGTCGAGCATGGACGAGCGGCTCATCAACCGCTTCGACTACGACGGCGACTACGGCACGGTCCTCAACCGCTTCCTCATGCAGGCGGCCGTGGGCTACCCGCTCACGGTGCACGGCACGGGCGGGCAGACGCGGGCCTTCATCCACATCCGCGACACCGTGAAGTGCGTCCAGCTCGCTCTCGAGAACCCGCCGCAGCGTGGCGACCGCGTGAAGATCATCAACCAGATGACCGAGACGCACCGCGTGCGCGACCTGGCGCAGCTCGTGAGCAGGCTCACCGGCGCCGAGGTGGCCTACGTGCCGAACCCGCGCAAGGAGGACGCGGAGAACGACCTCCACGCCAGCAACGACACGTTCCTCGACCTCGGCCTGAAGCCCACGACGCTCGCCGAGGGCCTGCTCGCCGAGGTCACGGAGGTGGCCAGGCGCTACGCCGACCGCGCCGACCTCGACAAGATCCCCTGCACCAGCACGTGGACGCGCGACAACGAGCCGGGCGACCCGCGGCTGGCGCAGCGCCGCGAGACCGTCACGGCGGGCTGACGCCGGGAGGGGCCGGTGGCCCGAGGGCTTGCCGCGTGCGGGTAGCGTTCTTCACCGAGACGTTCCTGCCGAAGATCGACGGCATCGTCACGCGGCTGGCCCGCACGCTCGAGCAGCTCGCCGTCCTCGGGCACGAGGCGCTCGTCTTCGCGCCCCACGAACCGCCCGAGACCTACGCCGGGCACCGCGTCGTCGCGGTGCCCGCGCTCTCGTTCAAGCCCTGGTACCCGGAGCTGTTCCTCGGCCTGCCGCGCCCGCGGCTGGGCCGCGAGCTCGACCGCTTCGAGCCCGACATCGTGCACGTCGTGAACCCCGTGGTGCTGGGCCTGTGGGGCACGGCGATCGCGAAGCAGAGGAACCTGCCGCTGCTGGCCAGCTACCACACCGACCTCACGCAGTACGCCAGGCACCTCAAGCTCCCCATGCTCAGCCGCCCCGGCGCGCGCTTCCTGCGCGACGTGCACAACCAGGCGCACGTGAACCTCGTGACCAGCCGCCCGATGATGGAGTCCGCCCGGGGCCTCGGCATCGAGCGGGTGCGCCTGTGGCCGAAGGCCGTGGACACCGAGCTGTTCCGGCCGGAGCGGGCCACGCGCGAGATGCGCGAGCGCCTCTCCGGCGGGCGCCCAGACGCGCCGCTGCTCGTGTGCGTGAGCAGGCTCTCCTTCGAGAAGCGCATCGACTGGCTCTACGCGCCCGTCACGCAGGTGCCCGGCGTGCGCCTGGCCATCATCGGCTCGGGCCCAGCGGAGGCGGAGCTGCGGGAGCGCTTCGCGGGCACGAACACCGTCTTCACCGGCTACATGGCGGGCACGGAGCTCGCCGCCGCCTACGCCAGCGCCGACGTCTTCGTCTTCCCCTCCGACACGGAGACGCTGGGCTTCGTGGCCATGGAGGCCATGGCCAGCGGCGTGCCCGCCGTGGGCGCCCGGTCCGGGGGCATCCCCGACGTCATCGAGCACGAGGTCAACGGCCTGCTGTTCACGCCGCTGGACCTCGGTGACCTCACCCGGCAGGTCAGGCGACTCGTCCACGACCCGGCTCTGCGCCGCCGCCTGGGCGAGCGGGCGCGCCGCGACATGGAGGGTCACTCCTGGCGCGCCGCCACCGAGGCCCTGGTGGAGCACTACGAGCTGGCCGTGAGGGTCCACAGGCGCTTCGACCCGCCCAGCAGGTTCTAGCGGGCTCCGGAGCCCGTGCTCCGCGGCGGACGGCGGGGCGGCGGGCGGCGCCACGCGGCCAGCGCCCCGGGGCGCCGCGCCCCAGGCACCGGGCGGTGAGCGGCGCCCCGCGCGCTCGTCCCTCAGAAGCGCGGGACGATCACGGGCCCGTCGACCGCGGGCAGCACGTCGAGGTCGGCGCCGTACACGGACGCCAGCAGGTCGGGCCGCAGCACCTCGGCGGGCGCGCCCTCGGCAGCCACCCCGCCGGACGCGAGCAGCACCAGCCTGTCGCAGGCGCGCGCGGCCAGGTTGAGGTCGTGCAGGACGGCGAGCACGCCCGTGCCGCCCGCCGCCTGGCGGCGGGCGAGCGCGAGCAGCTCCACCTGGTAGCGGAGGTCGAGGTGGTTCGTGGGCTCGTCGAGGAGCAGGAAGGCGGGCTCCTGGGCGACGGCGCGGGCGAACACCGCGCGCTGGCGCTCCCCGCCGGAGAGGGACTCGATGCGCCGCTCGGCGAACGGCAGCGTGCCCGTGGCGCCCAGCGCGGTCTCGACAGCGCGCGCGTCCTCGGCGCGGGGCGCTCCCAGCAGGCCGACGTGCGGGGCCCGGCCCATCGCCACCGTCTCCCGCACCGTGAAGCCTACGGGCACCTCGGGCTCCTGCGCCACCACGGCCACGTGCCTGGCCAGCTCGAAGCGACCGAACGAGGCCAGGGGCCTACCGCCGAGCAGCACGCTGCCGGACTCCGGCGCGAGCTGGCGCGTGAGCAGCCTGAGCAGCGTGGTCTTCCCCGAGCCGTTGGGGCCTATGAGCCCCACGACCTCGCCGGCGGAGAGGCGCAGGCTCACGCCGGCGAGCGCTGGACGCCGCGGACGGCCCGGCGGCGCCGGGTAGCCGGCCACGACGCGAACGGCCTCGAGCGGTGAAGGGCGCTCGCCGCGCGGCCGGCGCGACGGCACCCGCGGCCGGGCGGCCGACGCCTCGCGCGGCGCCGCGCTCACCTCTCCACCCCCGCGGCGGCGCCGGCGCGGCGCGAGCGCCTCAGCAGCCACAGGAAGAAGGGCCCGCCCGTCAGGGCCGTGACGATGCCCACGGGCACCTCCACGGGCGCGATCACGGTGCGGGCCAGCAGGTCGGCGAGCACCATGAACGCCGCGCCCCACACCACGGCCAGCGGCAGCAGGCGGGCGTGCGCCGGTCCCGTCGCCAGGCGCGCGGCGTGCGGCACCATGAGCCCCACGAAGCCGATGATCCCGGCCACGCTCACGGCCGCGGCCGTGACCAGCGTGCCTACGGCCAGCAGCAGCAGCTTCACCGCCTCCACCGGCAGGCCCAGCAGGGCGGCCCCGCGCTCGCCGAGCTGGAAGAGGTCGAGGGCCCGCGCCAGGGCACGCGCGGCCAGCAGCGCCGGCAGCGTGAAGGCCGCCAGCGCCGCCACGCTGCCCCAGCTCGCGAACCCGAAGCCGCCCAGCAGCCGGCTGAGGATGCCCGCGCTCTGCTCGCGGGCGGCCACGAGCAGGAACGAGGTGGCGGAGGTGAAGACCGCGCCGACGACGACGCCGGCGAGTATCAGCCGCACCGTGGGCACGCCGCCCACGTCGCTGGCCAGCGCCGTCACTAGCAGCACCGTCAGGAGGGCGAAGACGAAGGCGACCACCGGGGCGCCCGCCGCCGCCAGGGGAGGGAACGAGGCCCCTAGCGTGAACACGAGCACGGCGCCGAACCCCGCCCCGCTGGCGGTGCCGATCAGGTAGGGGTCGGCGAGCGGGTTGCGGAACACGCCCTGGAACAGCGCGCCGGCCAGCGACAGCCCGGCGCCCGTGAGGCCCGCCAGCAGCACGCGAGGGAGGCGGATGCGCCAGGCGATCGTCTCGAGGGGCGAGAGGGCCTCGCCGCGGGCGCTCTTGACGAGCGCGCCCACGAGGTCGCGCGGCTGCAGGTCGGCGCTGCCGACGGCGCCGGCCAGCAGCAGCACCGCCGCCAGGGCGGCGAGGGAGGCTGGCAGCACGAGCGCGCGGCCCGTCCTCCGGACCACCGGCGCGTCGGCGGTCGTCGCGGCGGCCTCGGTCAGAACAGCTCCGGGTGCAGGATCCCGGCCAGCAGCCTCACGGCCTCGCCGAGGCGCGGGCCGGGCCGGCTGAGCGCGTCCGCCTGCTCGTCCGTGAGCTCGTAGACGCGACCTTCGGCGACGGCGCTGAGGCCGCCCCAACCGGGCCGCGAGGCCACCTGCGCGGCCGTGACGCCGAAGGGAGCGTCGAGCAGCAGCACGACCTGCGGGTCCTCGAGCACGACGAACTCGGGGTCCACCTGCGGGAACGGCCCCAGCGACGGGGGCACCACGTTCCTGCCCCCGGCCAGCGTGAGCAGCTCGTCGAGGTACGAGCCCTGCCCGGCGCTGTAGGGCGTGGGGTCTATCTCCACGAACACCGACGGGGGCGCGACGCCCTCGAGGGCCTCGCCCACCGCGGCGAGCTCGCCCTGGAGGCGCGCCACCAGGTCCGCTGCCTCGTCCTCCCGTCCGAGCAGGCGGCCCAGCGTGGCGAGGAAGTCGTAGGTCTCCTCCACGGTCTGCGGTGAGCCGGCGTAGGTGGGGATGCCGAGCTCCTCGAGGCTGGCCTGCATGCCGCTGTACTCGTCCACGAGCACGAGGTCGGGCTCGAGGGCCACTATCGCCTCGACGTCGGGGGCGAACGGGTCGCCGAGGCGCGGCAGGTCGTCCAGGCCCTCGAGGTCGGTGTTGACGTCGATGCCCACGAGCAGGTCGCAGGCCCCGAGAGCACACACGCTCTCGGTGTGGCTGGGGAGCATCGAGACCACGCGGGCGGGCGGCGCGTCCAGCGTCACCTCGCGCCCCAGGTCGTCGACGACGGTGGTCTGGGCGAGCGCCGCCGGCAGCAGCAGGAGCGCCGCGACGAACGTGTACAGGCGAGAGCTCATGATGACTCCTCGTGCCTGCGTGGTTCGGTTGGGTGTGGGGCCGCCGGCTGACGCCGGCCTCGGCCTGCCCTTCCTCGTCCGCGCAAGGGGTGCAGTCTCGTCGCGGCGCGGTAGTCGGACTTCGGGAGGCTCGCTCCCGTCACCGTTGCGGGACAGCGCCGGATTCTCACCGGCTTCCCCGCGGCGCGACCCTCGAACTGTACGCTCGGCCGCTCGGGGTGTCAAACGGCGGTGATAGGCTCCCGCAGGTGCCGCGCCTCGTCTCCCCGAGCGACCTGCAGCCGCCCGCGCCCCCCAGCTCGAGCGACCTGAGGCCGCCCGCCCGCTTCGCCGGCGCGACCTTCGCGAGCTACCTGCCGCAGCACCCCACGCAGGAGGACGCCCGCGCCCGCGTGAGGGAGTTCGTGCGCGCGCGCGACGCGGCCAGCGAGACCGGCCCGCGCCTGCTCCGCTGGACCCGGCGGCGGCCTCCGCCCGGCGCCGGCCTGTACCTCGACGGCGGCTTCGGCGTGGGCAAGACGCACCTGCTGGCAGCCGCGTACGCCGAGGCGGCAACGTCCGCCAAGCGCTACCTGAGCTTCCAGCAGCTCGTCTACCTGGTGGGCGCCATGGGCATGCGGCGCGCCGTGGAGGAGTTCGCCGGCACACGCCTCCTGTGCGTGGACGAGTTCGAGCTCGACGACCCCGGCAACACGCTGATCGTGAAGTCGTTCCTGCAGGCCCTCCTCGCGGGCGGCACGTCCGTGGTGACGACGTCGAACACACCGCCGGAGGCGCAGGGCCGGGGCCGCTTCAACGCCGACGACTTCAGGCGCGAGATCCAGTCGCTGGCGGCCTGCTTCGAGGTCGTGGCCGTGGACGGACCCGACTACCGCGCGCGGCGCACCGGCGGCGCCTGGCTGAGCGAGGCGCGTCTGCGCGAGCTGGAGCTGACCGAGCGCTCCCCCGCCCCCCGCCTGTCCCTGGCCTGGGACGAGCTGCTCGAACTGCTGGAGCGTCACCACCCGAGCCGTTACGGGGGCCTGTTGGCGCAGGTGAGGACCGTCTACCTGCACGGCGCCCGCACCCTGCGCACGCAGAACGAGGCCCTGCGCTTCGTCCACTTCGTCGACCAGCTCTACGAGCGCAACCTGCTGCTGCGCGTCTCGGGCGACGGGGCGGTGGCCGACGTCTTCGACCCCACCTACAGGGAGAGCGCGTACGCGAAGAAGCACCACCGCTGCGTCTCCCGCCTCACGGAGCTGCTGGCGGAGCCCGCCGCGGCCCGCGACGACGCCGTGGCCGCCGACTGAGCGACGACCGGTGAAGGGCCGGTAGGGGCCGAAGGCGGCCGTCCCTGGCCCGACCGACGGGACGCACTCAGCGGACGCCGAGACCGTCCAGCCAGGTCGCCAGGTCGCGCGCGATCGCCTCGCTCGCGCCCGGCCGGCCCATGCGCTCCTCGCCCGCCCGCCTGGCCCGCGCGCGCACGCGCGGGTCGGAGAGGGCCAGCTCGAGGGTGGCGGCCACGCGCTCCGGCGCGGCCTCGCACGTGAGCAGACCGCCCTCCAACAGCCGCTTCTGGTTGCGCATGAACGCCGCGGAGTGGAACGGCGGGAGGGGGAACGTCACCACGGGCAGGCCGAGGCCCACGGCCTGCTCGTTGGCGGTGCCGGCCGTGCCGATCGCGGCGTCGGCCGACGCCAGCACCGCTGCGAAGCGGTCCACGACCACCCACAGGCGCCTCGCGCCGCGGCGCCACGCGGCGGTCACGCCCGGCGGGGCGTCGTCCTCCACCCAGCCATCGGGCCGGGACGGCGGCGTCTCCCCCGTCCAGGCGACGAGCGCCAGCGTGGGCCTCGCCAGCTCGAGCGCGCGCCGCATCAGGTCGAGGCTGGCCGTCGCCTGCCCGCGCGTGCCCGGCAGCAGCGCCACGACCGGCGCGCCGGCGACGTCGCGCCTCACCAGCGGCCGCGCCTCCAGGCCGTCCATCATCGGGTTGCCCAGGCAGACGGCCTTCACGCCGGCGGCGGCCAGCCACGCCGCGGTGGCCCCGTCGCGGGCGTAGACCTTGGCGGCGCGCCTCAGCAGCGCCAGCTCCGGCGCCCTGAACCCCTCCATGAACCAGCGCGGGCCGAACCCCTCGCCGCCGCCGTGGTGGACGGAGACGAGGGTCTGCAGCACGCGGCGCGGGGCCGGCGCCAGCGCGGCCATGGCCTGGGCGTAGAGGTCCCCCACGACCAGCACGGCGCGCGGGCGCAGCGAGCGCAGGAAGCGGGCCTGGGCCAGCGTGAGGCCGAGGAGGCCGGCGCGCAGGTCGTCCCGCAGCGACCGCAGCGAGTGCAGCGTGAGGCCGCCGGACGGCAGGTCGCGGCGCGGGCCCACGACCTCCACCCCCGACGCCGCGAGCCGCTCGCCGCTGCCGACGAGGGGGAAGGCGGCGACACGGAGGCCCGGCGCGCGGGCGCGCAGTCGCTCCAGCACGCGGGCGGCCACGTAGTCCTCGCCCCTGCCGTTGCTCACGACGAGCACGTCGGCCACCCGCGCCAGTCAGGCCTCCTCGACCACGGGTGCGGGACCGGCCCCCCAGCCCAGCTTGAGGCGCAGGACGTCGAAGGCGCTGCGCTCGCCGGTGGAGAGAAGCGTCAGACCGCGGGGCGCCGCGGTCACCAGCACCTCGTCGCCCACGTCGACGGGCACCGGCTCCTGTCCGTCCACGACCAGCGCGATCTCGTCCGTGCGCGTGAGGACCTCTAGGCCTATGACGGCGTGGCCGGGCAGCACGATGGGCCGGTTCGTGAACGAGTGCGGCGCCACCGGCGTCACGACCAGCGCGTGCAGGCCGTGGTCGATGATGGGCCCGCCCAGCGAGAGCGAGTAGGCCGTGGAGCCCACCGGCGTGCTCACGACGACGCCGTCGGCGCGGTACTCGGTGGCGTGCTTGCCGTCCACGCGCATGCGCACGCGCACGAGGCGCGTCATGACGCCCTGCGAGAGCATGACGTCGTTGAGGGCGTGGTGGACGCCAGGCCGACCGGCGATGCGCACCTCGAGCATCGTCTTCTCCTGCAGCGGCCAGCCGGGCTGCAGCGAGCCGGAGGCGTAGTCGAGCGCCTGCTGCGCGCCGAACTCGGCGAGGAAGCCGAGCTTGCCGAGGTTCACGCCCATGACGGGCACCCCGCTGCCCACGGTGCGGCGGGCGGCGTTCAGCAGCGTGCCGTCGCCGCCGACGGACACGACGAGCTGCGACGCCTCCAGCGCGGGCGGCAGGTGCGCCTCTCCCGCCACGTCGAGCGTCACGCGCACGCCCTGGCGCTCGAACCTCTCGGCGATCTCGCGCGCCAGCGGGTGGGCGGCGGGCTTGTGCTTCGTGCTGGTCACGACGACGCCCGTGAGCCGTGACGCCGGGACGTCGAAGCGCCGCGCCGCGGCGCGGGCGGGGCCGTCCATCAGGCGGTGGCCGCGGTGAGCTGCTCCGGCCAGCGGGACATGACCTTGAAGTAGACGAAGTCGGCGACGGCCTCCAGGGTGAGCGGCCCCGTGTCGACGTGTATGGCGTCGGGCGCCGGCGCGGACTGCTGGGCGTCGCGCTCGTCGCGCACGCGTATCGCCTCGGCCACGGCCCCCAGGTCGCTGGCGCGCTCGCCCACGCGCCGCCGCGCCCTCACCTCCGGCGACGCCGTCAGGTAGAACTTCCAGCGCGCGTCCGGGAACACCGTCGTGCCCATGTCGCGCCCGTCGATGACGAAGGGACCCTCGAGCTCGCGGAGGCGCTCGGTGACCCAGGCGCGTATCCCGGGCAGGCGGGCGACCTCGGAGACGCGGGCGTCGATGTCGTCGGTGTGCAGCAGGTGCGCGACCTCCTCGCCGTCCACGGTGAGCCTGTCGCGCTGCGCGTCGGGCCACAGCCTCACGTCGTGGCGCGCGAGCATCGCCAGCAGCGCCCGCTCGTCGCCGAGCGGCACGCCCTCGGCGAGGGCCATGTGGGTGGCGGCGCGGTAGAGCAGGCCGCTGGAGACGTAGGCGATGCCGAGCCGCGCGGCCACCGCCTTGGCGGCGCTGGACTTGCCGGAGGCGGCGGGGCCGTCGAGGGTGATGATCGGCCGGCCGCCGTCGTCCATGGCGGTCATGATAGCCCCGCCCCCAGCAGCCCCAGGAGGTCGTCGAAGAAGCGCGGGTAGGTCTTGTTCACGCAGGCAGGGTCCTTGATCACGACGCCAGGGAGGCGCGCCCCGGCCACGGCCAGCGCCATGGCCATCCTGTGGTCGCCGTACGTCTCGAGCTCGACCTGCGCGGTGGGCTCGGAGGCGAGCGGCCACACGGTGATGCTGTCGTCGCCCTCCTCGACCTTGGCGCCGAGCCGCGTGAGCTCGACGGCCATGGCGTGCAGGCGATCGGTCTCCTTGACGCGCAGGTTGCCGACGTTCGCCACGTGCACCGGCGCGTCTGCGAAGAGTCCCACCACGGCCAGCGTCTGCGCCTGGTCCGGCATGTCGTTGAGGTCGAACTCGCCGCCCCTGAGGCGCCGCGGCCCTCTGACGGTCACGGAGGCCTTGTCCCACACGACCTCGCAGCCCATCTCGGCCAGCACGCCGGCCAGGCGCGCGTCGCCCTGCCGGGTGCCGGCGCCGAGGTTGCCCACCCGCACGGTGCCGCCGGTGATCGCGGCCGCGGCCCAGAAGTAGCCGGCGGCCATGGCGTCGCCCTCGACGCGGTAGTCGCGGGCCGCGTAGGAACCGGGCGTCACCTCGAAGCGGCCGTAGCCGTCGCGCTTCACCGTCACGCCGAAGTGCGCCATGGCGTCGACGGTCATGTCGACGAAGGGCCGGGAGAGCAGCTCGCCGTCCACGACGATCGTCAGCGGTCCCCGCGCCAGCGGCGCGGCCATGAGCAGGCCGGAGAGGAACTGCGAGCTCACGTCCCCCCTCACGACCACGCTCCCGCCGTTCAGGCCGGAGGCGCGCAGGGTCACGGGCGGGCTGCCGTTCACGCCGGTGGCGTCGGCGCCGAGCTGCCGCAGGGCGTCGAGGAGGCCGCCGACGGGCCGCTCCCGCATGCGCTCGTTGCCGTCCAGGACGTACTCGCCTCGGCCCGCGGCCAGCACCGCGGTGAGGAAGCGCAGCGAGGTGCCGGAGAGCCTGAGGTCGAGCCGCGCGCTCCGCGCCGGCAGCGGACCCCCAACGCCGCGCACGACGACGGTCTCGCCCGCGGCGTCGAGGCCCACGCCGAGCTGCTGCAGGGCGCGCAGCATGACCTCGGAGTCCTCGGCCACGAGGGCCCCGGTGATCGTGGTGGTGCCCACGGCCAGGGCGGCCAGCGGCAGGGCGCGGTTCGTGAGGCTCTTCGAGCCGGGGACGTCCAGGCCGCCGGTGAGCCGCCCCTGCGGCGCTATGCGCACTTTGGTGGGGAGCTTCAGCGCCACCCGGAGAGGATAACCGGCCGGCGCGACCCGGCGTCCGGTACGCCCGCGTTAGCCTGGTGGCCGTGAACGAGACGGCCGCCTACCCCGAGCCCCTCGCGCGCGTGATCGCCGAGTTCGCCTCGGCGCCCAAGCAGCTCCGGCTGCCGCTGCTCCTCGAGTACGCCAGGAGGCTGCCGCCGCTCCCCGACGGTGCCGGCGAGCTGGAGCAGGTGCACGAGTGCCAGACGCCGCTGTTCCTGCGCGCCGACGTGGATGAAGGCGGGCGCGTGAGCCTGCAGTTCGACGCTCCCGAGGAGGCCCCCACCACCCGCGGCTTCGCGTCCGTGGTGCACGCGGGCCTCAGCGGCGCCACCGCCGCCGAGGTGCTGGGCACCCCGGAGGACTTCTACACCGAGATGGGCCTGGCCGAGCTGATCTCGCCGCTCCGCCTGCGCGGGCTGGGCGCCATGGTGGCGCGCGTGAAGCGGCAGGTGAGGGAGAAGACGGCGGCCTGAACGGCGGCAGGGCGCGGGGGATCGCTCAGCGGGCGAACGCCCCTGCCTCGGCCGGGCGCGGCACCACCGCGCGCGCGTCGTCGTGCTAACATCTCGCGGGCCGCTCGACGGGACCGCGACGGCCACCGTCGAGCGCCGCCACCACGCACACTACGCCCCACGCGCTGAAGCGGGGCGCGAGAGGGAGCGAGCATGAAGCAGGGCATCCACCCCAAGATGGTCAAGACGAAGGTCATCTGCGACGGCCAGGTCGTCATGGAGACCTACAGCACGAAGCCGGAGCTGCACGTGGACGTGTGGTCGGGCAACCACCCGTTCTACACGGGCGAGCAGCGCTTCATCGACACGGAGGGCCGCGTCGAGAAGTTCCAGAAGCGCTTCGGCGACAGCTACCGCCGCCAGGCCAAGAAGTAAGCCTCGGGCGCCCGAGGGGTGCCTTCACGAGCCTGGGAGAGCCCGGCGACGCCGCCGGGCTCTCGCTCTCGCGGTCGCCGGTCCCTTCGCCGGGTCGCCGCCTCAGACCGGCACCGCGGCGTAGAGCTCCGTGCCCCGCCGCGGGGCGGCTTGGATCTCCAGCCGTCCGCCGCGCGCCTCCACCCGCTCGCGCATCTGCTTGATCCCCAGCCCGCCGGCGCTGGTGACGCGGTCCGAGACCTGCTCGACGTCGAACCCCACGCCGTCGTCTCGCACGGACACGAACGCCATGCCGTCCTCCGTGGTGCCGAGGCGCACCTCCACGTTCTGCGCCTTGGCGTGCTTGGCGACGTTGTGCATCGCCTCCTGGAAGATGCGGAACAGCACGGCCTCCGACTTCAGCGAGAGTTCGGGCAGGGGCCCGAACGCCACGTCCACCTTCACGTCGTTCTGCTGGCCGAAGTCGAGCGCGTAGCGCCTCACGGTCTCGGCGAAGCCGAAGCGCTCGAGGTCCACGGGCCGCAGCGCGAAGATCGAGCGCCGCACCTCCCTTATGGACTCGCGCACCGTCTCCTTGGCCTGCTCCAGCTCGGCGGCGGCGGTGGCCGGGTCGCGGGTCATGAGCCGCTGCACGAGGTCGAGCTTCAGGGCCGTGAACGCCAGCATCTGCGCCACGCCGTCGTGTATCTCGCGCGCGATCCGCGAGCGCTCCTCGGAGATCGCCAGCTCCTCGGACTGCAGGTAGGCGTTGGCGTTGCGTATGGCCAGCGACACCTGGCCGGCCACCAGGCCTATGAACGGCAGCACCGACCTGTCGAAGTGCCCCTCCTCGGGGTGCGCCAGGACCAGCACGCCGAGGAGCTCGTCGCCGGCCAGCAGCGGCGCGGCCAGCGCGCTGCGGGCGCCCTCCAGGAGGGGCCCGTACTCCTGCGCGCCGTCGGAGGCGAGGCTGTCGACGATGCGCGGCTCGCGCCGGGCGGCGACGCCGCCCACGAACCCCTCCCCCACGCGCCAGGCGCGCGCGCCCGTGCCGGGGTCGCGCCCCACGGTGGCGGCGAGGCGCAGCAGGCCCTCGCCGTCGGAGAGGAAGATCCCGCCCACGGGCGCCGAGACGAACCCCAGCATCTGGGTGAGCACGCTCTTGAGCAGGCGGCCGAGGTTGCCCTCCGCCCTGATAGACCTGTCTACCTCAACCAGCGTCATGACGTCGCGGGTGCGCAGCCTGGTGGCCTCCGCGGCCGCCGAGAACTGCGTGGCCACGATCGAGAACGACTCCACGGCGCGCTCGTCCGGGGCGTCGGGCAGGTAGGCCGTCACCGAGCCCTCGGGAGCGCCGCCCCACACCAGGGGCGCCGTCAGCGCGTGGCGCGGGCCGCGGTCCCCGTCGGGCACCGGCTCCACGCGCACGCCCACGTCGCCCTCCCGCGCGCGTCGGCGCGCCTCCCTGTCGCGCTCCAGGGCGTCGCGCTCCATGTCGCCCACGAGGCCGAGGCCGTGCGTGACGCCGAGCCCCTCCGGCCCCAGCACGACAGCCACGCCCGCGGCGCCCGTGACACCGGCGATGCCCTCGGCCGCTGCCCGCACCGTGATCTCCAGGCTGGGCGAGGCCGCGAAGCGCTCCGTCACCCCCTGTATGGAGCCGAGCAGCGCGTGGCTGGCCTGCAGCTCGCGGTAGAGCTCGGCCAGCTCGAGCTGGGCCCGCTCCTTCTCGCGCGCCTCGCGGGCGATCCAGTTGAGCGTGACGAAGGTGGCCAGAGGGCCGAGTATCGAGTAGAAGAGGAGCTGCGCCCAGAACTGCCCTGTCGGCGGCAGCAGGGGCACGATCAGGAGCTGGTGGACCAGCACGACCCCGACTATCGACAGCGGCAGCCACAGGCGGGCCAGGCGCACCTGCTCGTAGAGGCCGCCCACCTTCTCCACGCCGGCGCGGCCCGACTGTCCCACGGGTCGGGTCATGCGGCGATTCTATGCAGGTACACTCCGCGCATGACCGATGCCCCCGCCGCCCCCGTCGACAGCCCGGCCGTGCCCGAGCAGCCCACGGTCGTGCTGTCGGTGGGCGGCGCCCGGGTGACGCTCCTGGGCACGGCCCACGTCTCGAAGACCTCGGCCCGCGAGGTGGAACGCCGCATCGCCACCGGGGACCACGACGCCGTGGCCATCGAGCTCGACGCCGGACGTCTGGCAGCGATCACCGATTCCCAGGCGCACGCCAAGACCGACCTCATGCAGGTGCTGCGCGAGGGCAAGGCCGGGGTGCTCGCCGTGAACCTGGCACTCGGCGCGTTCCAGCAGCGCCTCGCCGACCAGTTCGGCATCGAGCCCGGCGCCGAGATGCGCGCCGCCGTGACCGGCGCCAGGGAGCGCGGCCTGCCGCTGCTGCTCATCGACCGCGACATAGGCGTCACGCTCAGGCGTCTCTACGGCGCGGTGGGGTGGTGGCGCCGTCTGACGCTCTTCGCCGGCATCCTCGCCTCGGCCTTCACCAGCGAGAAGGTGGCCGAAGAGGAGATCGAGAAGCTCAAGGAGGGCGACGTCCTAGAGGCCACCTTCGCCGAGTTCGCGGAGAGCCGCGCCGACCTCTACGGCCCCCTCATCGCCGAGCGCGACGAGTACATGGCCGCCAAGCTGCTGCTCGCCGTGGGCGGCGGCGGCCGACCGCGGCACGCCGACGTACTGGCCGTCGTGGGCGCCGGCCACCTCAAGGGCGTCACCGCGGCGCTCGTGGCGTCCGGCGCGCGGGTGGTAGAGGAGGCAGCCCCGGCCCCCGCAGCCGCGGCCTCCGAGCCCGCGAGCTCCGAGGCGGCGAGCACCGGCGCGGCCCCGGGCTCAGAGGCCGTGGCCTCCGCAGTCGTGGCCTCCCCCACTCGCGAGGCGCTCCGCGCCCGCCTGCGCGAGCTGGAGACGACGCCGCCGCCCGGTCGGGCCACCAAGCTCGTCCCTTGGGCGATCCTCGTCCTCGTCCTCGCCGGCTTCGCGATCGGCTTCCTGCGCAGCCCCGAGGAGGGCCTGCGCCTGCTCACCGACTGGACGATCGTCACGGCGAGCCTCGCCGGCCTGGGCGCCCTGGCCGCGTTGGCCCACCCGCTCACGATCGCGGCCACCGCCGTGGCCGCGCCGTTCACGACGCTGAACCCCCTGCTGGGCGCCGGCTTCGTCGCGGCCGGCGTGGAGCTGTGGCTGCGCAAGCCGAACGTGGGCGACTTCGAGCGCCTGCGGCGCGACGTCACGACCCTGAAGGGCTGGTGGACGAACCGCGCCGCGCGCGTGCTGCTCGTGTTCGTCCTCGCCACCATCGGCGCGTCGGCCGGCACGTTCCTGGCCAGCGCCCGGGTGCTGGGCCGGCTGGTCGGCTAGAGGCCGGCGCTCGAGCCCGGTCGCGGACGCCGGCCCTCAGGGGTTCTGCGGGGCGCCGTCCAGAGCCCACTGAGCGTAGGCGTCCACGAAGGCGAAGCGCGCGTCCCGAGAGCCGCTGGCCAGGACGTAGTCGAGGAAGTCCTGCACGTCCTGCGCCGTGGACGAGGTGAACAGCTCGCCGCCCGACATGCCCTGGAAGCGGCCGGTCTCCACGGTGGGCAGCGCCTCCTCGGCGGCGTCGGCGGCGTAGCGCAGCTCGGCCATGAGGACCTCGATGAGCTGGCCCGCGCGCGACAGGTCGCCGACCGTGTAGAGCGGCTGGCCCGACCTCAGGTCGGTCATCGTGAGGTTGCGGCCTATGAGCTGCCGCAGCGCCTGCGGCTCGCCGTCCACCTCGAAGGTCACGCTGGTCTCCGCCGTCTGGCCCTCGCCGCCCACGGCGGACACGTCCACCTGGTAGCTGCCGGACGCGAGGTCCTGGGGCAGGGCCAGGGCCACGTCGTCGACGACGAAGCCCACGGCGCCGGGCGGCACCTGTACGGCGGCCTCGCTGGCCACGAGCGGGTCGCCCTCCTCGCCCTGTCGGCGCAGCTCCGCCCGCACCTGCACCCGCGTGGGCAGCTCGTCTCCGGGGGTGCTGAGCTCGAACGTGGGGTGCACCTCGTCGCCGGGGTGGAACGGCGCGGCCTCGGGCCCCCTCGCCCCCAGGGTGAGGCGCGCCGCCCCCGCGATCTCCATGGGGGGCAGCGGCTTGTCGAGCTCTGCCAGGCGGTCCCGCGCGTCGGCGACGAAGTCGGCGAGGCCCTCGCCGGCGCGCTCCACGAAGCGCCTGTAGGCCTCGCGCGCCTCCTGGCGCCGCCCGTCGGCCTCGAGGAGGTAGCCGAGCGCGTAGTCCACGCCCGGCTCGTCCGGGTAGAGCGTGAGCGCGTTCCGCAGGTCCTCGATGGCCTCGTCGTTCACATCGGGGTCGAAGCGCAGCGCCTGCTGGTAGGGCGCGATGGCCTCCTCGAGGCGGCCCGTGACCACGCGGACGAGCCCGAGGTTGTACGCCGCCACCGACTGGGTGCCGTCGAGCTCGAGCGCCCGCACCGACGCCTCCTCCGACTGCTCGAGCCGCCCCACGAGGTAGTAGGCCCAGCCCAGGTTCGTCCAGTACAGGTCGGACTCGGGCTCCAGCTCCACGGCCACGGCGAGGGCCTCCGCAGCGGCGCGCCCGTCGTCCCTGTCGAAGTAGACGTACGAGAGCGCCTCGAGCGGGTAGGCGAGGAAAGGCGAGGAACGGCTCAGTGCCTGCAGCGCCGCCACCTGGCCCTCCTCGTCGCCCTCCAGCTCGGCGTTCAGGGCCGCGGCCAGCAGCGCCGCGCTGCTCGAGCCCTGCGGGTCGGCCACGAGCGCGGCCACGGAGGCGGGGTCGCCGTCCTCCCCGCGAGAGCGCAGGAAGGCGTGGCGCGCCACCAGGCCGTAGTCGTAAGCGGCGGCCTGCTCGTACGCCGTCTCGGCCCCGGCGCGGTCGTTCACGCTCGCGGCCAGCGCCGCCTCCCAGGCGCGCGCCGAGGCCAGGCCCGTGGCGTCGGCCATCGTGGCGAACGCCGCACGCGACAGCGCGACGTCCGGCGTGGCGCGCTGCATCGAGAACAGGGCGCGGCGCACGGCGGAGTTGGCGTCGGCGGGCGGCTCGGGGCTCGCCTCCATGACGGCCTCGAGGTCGGCCAGGACCTGCGCGGCGCGCTCCGGCACGCCCTCGGCACCGGCCGCCTGCCGCAGCGCGTCGAGCGCATCCTCCTGCATGGCCGCGCCGGCTAGTGCCACGGCGCGGACGTAGGCCCCGTAGGGCCCTGCGAAACCGCCCGTGAGCGTGGGGAGCGCCGCCGGGCGGACGTAGTGGGGGGCGTCGTCAGGGTAGGCATCGTCGAGCACCGCCCCCACCAGCGCGGCGGCGAGCGTGACGAGGCGCTCGGGGTGCCCGGGGTCGGCGGTCAGCTCGCCCGTGCGCAGGCCGCCGTCGCTGGCCACGGAGACGAAGAGGCTGAGGCGGTCGTCGCGCTCCTCCACGTAGCCGGTAACGGCCACGTCGACGCCCGTGGCGCCCCGCAGTAGGTCGGCGCCTCCGGGACCGAACATCACGCCCAGGTCCACCACGCGCAGAGGGTTGATGAACCCGCCCTCCACCACGAAGGGAGGCACGGCGGTGGGAGCTACCTCGGGGCCTATCACCACGGCGACCTCGTCGAGCGCGTCGGCCACCTCGGCGGCGAGCGCGGCGCCGAGCAGCAGGTCCTGGCTATCGAACTGGTGGACCAGGACCGTGGGGCCGTTCGCCAGCGCGGAGCCCAGCAGCGCGAACGCGGCGACGACGGGGAGCAGGAAGCGCGCGCCGCGCCGCTTGGCCGGCGGCGGCGAGGTCTCGCTGTGGACGTGGGTGTGGCCTGGGAACATGCTCGCCTCCACTAGATCGCATCAGAGGCTAGCACGGGCCCGCCGCGCGCCCGGGAAGCCGTGAGCGAGGTCGGGGAGGCGCGTCCCGGACGCCCGGAGCGGCGG
>JBIQHQ010000002.1:78847-162285 GCA_044508445.1 Deinococcaceae bacterium | reverse complement strand
CCGGGAAGCCGTGAGCGAGGTCGGGGAGGCGCGTCCCGGACGCCCGGAGCGGCGGCCGCCGGGCGGCTCGGGAGCCCCGAGCGCGCCCGGCGCGGGCACAGCGGGAGGCTACTCGAGCAGGCGCTCGAACTCGTCGAGGAGGGCCTGCGCGGCCTCGGCCGAGCGGGCCACCACGAGTATCGTGTCCTGCCCCGCGAGCGTGCCCACGATGTCGTCGCGCTCGAGCTTGTCGATGACGTAGGCCACGCCGGAGGCGTGCCCCTCGTCGGTCTTCACGGCGATCACGTTCTCGCCGCGGTCGAGGTCGCGGACGAAGAGCTTGAAGCGCTGCCTCAGCTCGGCCTCCACGTCCTCCTGCCCCGTGAGCGGGGTGACCCTGTAGCGGTGCTGCCCCTTGCCGGCCGGCACCCGCACCAGGCGCAGCTCGGTGACGTCGCGGCTCACCGTGGCCTGCGTGACCCTGATGCCGCGCTCGGCGAGCCTCTCGGCGATCTGCGCCTGGGTGGAGAGGAACTCGTTCTCCACCAGCTCCGCGATCAGGCGCTGCCTGTACTCCTTGCTCGGCATGTTTATGCAGTATATCAGCGTGAAGCTTCAGTCGCCCGCGCGCCCTCTACCCGCGGCGGGCCGCGGACACGTGCCAGAACGAAGCGCCCGGGGCGCGGGCCCCGGGCGCCTAGCCGCGAACCGCTGGCTCAGTCCTCGTCGTCGTCGAAGGGGCTCGAGAACGTCTGCGGCGTCTCCACCCGCACCGGTTCCACGGTGCGGCGCACCTCGTCGAGCGAGGGGAGCGTGTCGTCGTCCGACCAGCGCACCTGGTCGGAGATCGTGAGCTCCTTCATGGCCAGCGAGACCGTGTTCTCGTTCTTGGGGACGTCGTCCGGCTCGAGCACCGTGGGCACGCCGAACTTGAGCTGCGCGGCGCGCTTCGCCACGATGATCGACAGCCTGTAGCGAGAGTCGGTGAGCGCGAGCAGCTTGTCGTAACCTTCCTGAGCCACGTACGGCCTCCTTGCAGCCTGCGAATCCTAGCACGGCGACGCCGTCCCGCCGTGTAGGCGGGTCGCGGGCGTCCGCGCCAGCGCCACCGAGCGACGGCGGGACAGGCTCAGCCGGCCAGCGTGTGCTCTATCTCCGCGTCGGTGACGCGGGAGGCCCGCGCCCGCTCGGCCCTGATGATGCTCACGAAGTCCAGGGCGGCGCTGTAGAGGTCGTCGTTCACGACCACGTAGTCGAACTCGCGCATGGCCTTGATCTCCTCGCGGGCCCGCGCCAGGCGCTTCTGGATCTTCTCCTCCGAGTCGGTGCCGCGCCCGCGCAGGCGCCGCTCGAGCTCGCTCATCGTGGGTGGCGCGATGAACACCATCACGGCCTCCGGCATGCGGGCCTTCACCTTGCGCGCGCCCACCAGCTCCAGCTCCAGGAGCACGTCGCGCCCCTGCGCCAGCGCCTCCTCCACGGGAGCAGACGGCGTGCCGTAGAGGTCGCCCACGTACTCGGCGTGCTCGAGCAGGCCGTCGGCGGCCAGCAGCTCGTCGAAGCGCTCGCGCGTGAGGAAGTGGTAGTTCTGACCGTCCACCTCGCCCGGCCGCTGTGCCCTCGTGGTCGCCGACACCGAGTAGTAGATGTCGCCAAGCTGCGGCAGCGCGACCCGCCTTATCGAGTCCTTGCCCACGCCCGAGGCCCCCGTCATCACGAACAGGATCCCGCGCTTGCGCCTGCCCGCCACCGGCGTCGCCCGGCGGTCCGGGCCGCCACGCCGGTCGGCGCCGCCCGTCGCGACGGGCTGGTTCCCTTCGGTGTCCTCTGGCGTCACCTCGTGGTCTTCGGACCCTCCGTCGAGCGCTGTCCCCCACGCGCACGGGCAAGCTGCAGGAGCCCGCAGGCTGGACGACTGTACCACGCGTCCCGCGACCGCCCGCCGGGCCCCTCAGTAGAGGAAGACGGCTCCGGAGGCATCGAGGGAGTCGTCGGCGGGGTCGGGCTCCTCACCCGAGCCCGCGCCGTCCTCGTTGAGGGCGGACACCACGAGCAGGCGGCCCTGGTCGCCGAACGCGAGGTCGTACCCGAAGCGGTCATCGGCACCGGGGGCCGGCGCCTTGAGGTAGGGCCCCGCGATCCAAACCCCGTCGGCTCCCCTGGCGAACAGGTAGGCAGCCCCAGATTTCTCGGCCGCGTCGTCGGGCGGCGGCGCGACGCCGGAGCCCGAGCCGCTCTCGTCACCGGCCCCGACCGCGATCCTCGAGCCGTCGGCGGTCACGGCGACGGCCGCGCCGAAGAGGTCCATGGCGCCCGTGTTGGACGGCTTGAGGTACCCGGCCAGCGTCCACGCTTCGCCCGGAGCGCGCTCGTAGACGTACGCGGCGCCGGAATCGGTGGCGTCGTCGTCGGGCATCGGGTCGACTCCAGTGCCGCCGCCGTCCTCCCTGGGTGCCCCGACGACCAGCATGCTGCCGTCGGCGTTCAGCGCCACGGACCAGCCGAAGAGGTCCAGGTGGCCGGGCGTGGGGGACTTCACGTACGCGACCTGGGCTGGCCCCGTCGTCTCGTCCAGGGCGAAGACGTAGGCGGCGCCGGACGTGACGGACGCGTCGTCGTCCGGCGGGTTCACCCCGCTACCGCTGGACTCCTCGTACGGGGCGCCTACCGCGAGGACCCTGCCGTCGCCGGAGAGCGCCACGGCCTTCCCGAAGGCGTCGTTTGGCCGGACGTGGTCCGGCGTCACGCGCACCGGGCCCACCCAGCCGACGACCTCGGATCGCACGAACAGGTAGACGGCCCCGCCGCCGGAAGCGTCGCGGGCGCCCACGGCCAGCACGCTGCCGTCCTCCGACAGGTCGAGGTCGATGCCGAACTCCTCGAAGGCGACCTGCTCGGAGGGCTTCAGGTAGTCGGGTGCCTGCCAGACGCCCCCGGCGCCCTTCGTGAAGACGTACACGGCGCCCTCGCCAAGGACCCCGTCGTCCACCGGTGGGTTCACGCCGGTCCCGCTGCCTTGCTCGAACGGCGCGGCCACGGCCAGCACCGTACCGTCGCCGGAGAGGGCGAGCGAGTACCCGAACCCGTCCGTGGGACCGGGGGCGCTGGCCTTGAGGTAGACGGGGTCGGTCCACTCACCCGACTCGTCCCTGGTGAACGCGTAGGCCGCCCCGCTGTCGGTGCCTGCGCCGCCGTCGACGTCGACGGGGTCGACGCCGCTGCCCACGCCGTCCTCCGCGTAGGCGCCCACCGCGAGCACGGAGCCGTCCAGGGAGACGTCGACGCTCGACCCGAACCTGTCGCCTACGTCCGGACCCTTCGCCTTCAGGTAGCCGATGGCCCGCAGGACGACGTCCGGCGTGGCCACCGCCGGCTCGGAGGCCACGCAACCGACGTCGTTGCAGGCCTCCACGACGAACTCCGTCCCGGCCACGTCGGGCAGGAACGCGTCCAGGTCGCGGCTCGTCACGGAGGGCGGCAGGCCGTGCGCGATCGTCGCCGTCCCCCCTCCGTCCACACGCTCCAGGTCGAACGAGTCGGCGCCCTCGCCACCGGTCCACGCGAGCCTCAGCCTCTTCGTACCCGCCGCGGAGACGGCCAGCAGCGGCCGGGTGGGCTTCGCTGCCGGAGGCGCGGGCTGGCTCGAGCGGCACGCGCCCAGGAGCAGCGCACCGCCGGCGAGGGTGAGGACCAAGGCGGCTCCCGCACCGGGGCGGTCACCGGCACTGGCGATGTGGGCCCGGTGCCGAAGCCGCCGGGCCGGGTGGCACGGTCTCATGCCAGGCCCTTCCTGCACTACGGAGAGAACACGCGGCGTAGGTTCGGGCCACTCTAGCTCCCACGACGCCCACGCTCCCAGGCTCCGGGGACGCGGGTACACCGCCGGCGACCCGGGCGACCCCCGCGGGCGCGCCGGGGCGCAGGTGCGCCGACGGCCCGCTCCGGACCACGGGGCCTCAGTAGAGGAAGACGGCGCCGGCGTTCTCCGCGGAGTCGTCGGACTGGTCGGCCCCCGGACCCGTGCCGGCGCCGTCCTCGAACCACCCGCCCACGACCAGCAGCCCGCCCTCGTTCGAGAGAGCGACGGACTGCCCGAACTGGTCGTCGGCGCCCGTGTTCGGGGCCTTCACGTAGCCCGCGGCCTGCCAGCCGCCCGCGCCGTCGCGGGAGAACAGGTACACGGCGCCGGAGGTGGGGGTGTCGTCGTCGGGCGCCGGACCGACGCCCACGCCGGAGCCGTCCTCCAGCGGAGCTCCCACGGCCACGAGCGATCCCTCGGGCGAGACGGCGACGCTATCGCCGAACCTGTCGTGGTCCCCGGGCTGGAGGGCCTTGAGGTAGGCGGCCACCGCCCAGACGCCGCCGGGACCGCGCTCGTACACGTAGGCCGCCCCCGCGGACTCCAGCGTGTCGTCGTGAGGCGGGTCCACGCCCGAGCCGCCCCCGTCCTCGCGTCCGGCGCCCACGACGAGCACGTCGCCGTCGGCGCTCAGTGCCAGCGACCAACCGAAGAGGTCCTGGTCGCCGGGGGCGGGCGCCTTGATGTAGGCCACCTGCGCCGGTCCGCCCTCGGCCTCGAGGTCGAAGACGTACACGGCGCCGGACACGATCATCGCGTCGTCGTCGACCGGGTCCACGCCGCTGCCGCTCGAGGCCTCGAAGGGGGCGCCGACGGCCAGCACCGTCCCGTCGGCGGAGAGCGCGACGGTGCGGCCGAACTGGTCTCCGGCCTGCAGGTCGTCAGACGTGACCCGCAGCGGCCCGGTCCAGCCGAGCACCGGGGAGCGCGCGAACACGTACACGGCCCCGGCGCCGAACGGGTCGGCGGCGCCGACCGCCAGCACGTCGCCGTCCTCGGAAAGGGCCACCGACGCGCCGAACCACTCCGTGAACACGGGTTGGCTCGACTTCAGGTAGACGGGCCCATGCCAAGCGCCACCCTCGTCCCTCTCGTACACGTACGCCGCGCCGGCCGACGACAGCGAGTCGCTCACGGTGGGGTCGACGCCGGAGCCGTCGCCGTCCTCCAGAGCCGCGCCCACCGCCACGACGCTCCCGTCGCCGGACACCGCCACGGCGAAGCCGAAGCCGTCGACGGAGTCAGGGTTGCTGGCCTTCAGGTACGCGGACTGCGACCAACCGGCGGACCTGTCGAACACGTAGACGGCGCCCGTGTCCGTGCCGAAGGGCCCGTCGAGGTCCACGGGGTTCACCCCGGTCCCCTGTCCGTCCTCGTGCGGCGCGCCGGCGACCAGCACGGACCCGTCGTAGGAGACGGCGGTCGCGTAGCCGAGCGTGTCGCCCTCGTCGGGGCTGCCGGCCTTCAGGTACCCGACGGCCGCCACGACCACGTGGGGCGTCACGTCCACGGGGTCGGACGGCGTGCAGCCCGACGCGTTGCAGGCCCGGAGGGCGAACCGGGCGCCGGCCACGGCCGGCAGGAACGCCTCCAGGTCGTGTGTCGTGGCGGTGGACGGGATGTCGGCCGCCACCGTCTCCGGTCCCGCGCCGTCAACGCGGACGAGCTCGAACGAGTCGGCCCCCTCGCCGCCCGTCCAGGCGAAGCGGAGTACCTTGGTGCCGCCCGCCGATACCTGGACGTCGGGAGCCTCGGGCGTCTGGACCGGTGGCGTGGAGGGACAGGCCGCGAGGAGCAGAGTCACGCCCACCGCGGCGGGGGCCATGCGGGCGGTAGCCTTGCCCGCCGCCGAGGGCCGAACGACTGCGCCTACCCGTCGGGCCGCGCTACGTGGTGCCATGCCAGCCTCCTCCTGCAGGTGGGTGGGGACGACGCGGTGCGGGTTCGCGCCACTGTAGAGGCGCGTCCGGCCGGTTGTCACCCCGGGGCCGGCGGAGGACCGGGTGCTAGCATGCAGTCCCGGGAAGGTGGTCTGGCCATGGACCGGAAGTACATCTTCGTCACCGGGGGGGTGGTATCGAGCCTCGGCAAGGGCATCGCCACCTCTAGCATCGGGGCCCTCCTGCGGGCCAGGGGGTACGCGGTCACGGCCGTCAAGATCGACCCCTACATCAACGTCGACGCGGGCACGATGCGCCCCTACGAGCACGGCGAGGTCTTCGTCACCGACGACGGCGCCGAGACCGACCTCGACATAGGCACGTACGAGCGCTTCCTCGACGTCGACCTCGCGCGCGGCAACAACGTCACCACCGGCCAGGTCTACCTGAGCGTCATCGAGAAGGAGCGCCGCGGGGCCTACCTCTCCCACACGGTCCAGGTCATCCCGCACGTCACCGACGAGATCAAGGAGCGCATCCGCGCCGCCGGCAAGGCCGCCGACGCCGAGGTCGTGCTGGTCGAGGTGGGCGGCACCGTGGGCGACATCGAGTCGCTGCCGTTCCTCGAGGCCATCAGGCAGTTCCGCTTCGACGCCGGACGCGAGAACACGCTCTACTTCCACGTGACGCTGGTGCCGTACCTGGGCACTAGCGAGGAGTTCAAGACCAAGCCCACGCAGCACTCCGTGGCCACGCTGAGGGGCGTGGGCATCCAGCCGGACGCCCTGATCCTGCGCTCGCAGGCCGCGGTGCCGCTGGAGCAGCTCCAGAAGATCGCGCTGTTCGCGAACGTGGAGCCCGACGCCGTCTTCAACTCCTACGACGCCGACCACGTCTACGCCGTGCCCGAGATGCTGGAGCAGCAGGGCGTGGGCCGGTTCATCGAGCGCACCCTGCACCTCGAGCACGTGACGCCCGAGCTGCGCGTGTGGCAGGAGGCCGTGCGGGTGCTCAGGCGCCCCGAGCGAGCGGTGGACATCGCCGTGGTGGGCAAGTACGTGGCCATGCCCGACGCCTACCTCAGCCTCCTGGAGGCGCTGAAGCACGCCGGCATCGCGAACCGCGCGGCCGTGAACGTGGACTGGGTGGACGCCGAGAGGCTAGTGAACGACGACCCGCCCTCGCTGGAGGGCTACCACGGCATCCTCGTGCCGGGCGGCTTCGGCGTGCGCGGCATCGAGGGCAAGGTGGCGGCGGCGCGCCTGGCGCGCGAACGCGGCGTCCCCTACCTGGGCATCTGCCTGGGCATGCAGGTCGCGGTCATCGAGTTCGCCCGCCACGTGGCCGGGCTCGAGGGCGCCAACTCCACCGAGTTCGACCCCTACACGCCCCACCCCGTCATCGACCTCATGCCGGAGCAGCTCGAGGTGGACGGCCTGGGCGGCACGATGCGCCTGGGGTCGTGGCCCATGCGGGTCTTCCCCGGCACGCTGCTGGAGCGCGTCTACCGCCTGCCCGCCGGGCAGGGGGGCACCGTCCACGAGCGTCACCGCCACCGCTACGAGGTGAACCCCGAGTACGTGGAGCGCCTCAAGGAGGCCGGCCTCGTCGTCTCCGGCGTGACGCCGGGCATGGAGGGCCGCGGGGAGGGCCTCGTGGAGGCCATCGAGCTCGTCGGGCACCCGTACTTCGTGGGCGTGCAGAGCCACCCCGAGTTCAAGTCGCGGCTCATGCGCCCCTCGCCGCCGTTCACCGGCTTCATCGAGGCCGCGGTCAGGCACGCGGCCAGGGAGGCCGCCACGGTCGCGTGACGATGGGCGGTTCGGCGCCCCGGCCGTACGTGATAGGCGTGGCGGGCGGCACGGGCAGCGGCAAGTCGACGATCGCGGCGGCGATGGCCGACGCCGCGCCCGGCCACGTGCTGGTGCTGCCGCAGGACGTCTACTACCGCCGCGCCAGCGACCCTTACTTCGACGGCGTGAGCGCCATCAACTGGGACGAGCCAGGCGCGTTCGACACGCCCCACCTCGTGGAGCACATCGACAGGCTGGTCGCCGGCCAGGCAGTGGACAGGCCCCTCTACGACTTCGAGGCGTCCGACAGGCTGCCGGAGACGCTGCGCCTCGAGCCGGCGCCCGTGGTCGTGGTGGAGGGGATCCTCGTGCTGCACGAGCCGGAGCTGAGGCGGCGCCTCGACCTCAAGGTGTACGTGGACGCGCCGCCGGACGAGCGCTTCATCAGGCGCCTGGAGCGCGACGTGTCGGAGCGGGGGCGCAGCGCCAAGAGCGTCATCGACCAATACCGCAGCACGGTGAAGCCCATGCACGACCTCTTCGTGCAGCCCACCAAGCAGTACGCCGACGTGATCGTGCCCGAGGGCGGGCGTAACGCCGTGGCCATAGGCGTCCTCGTGGACCACGTGCGGGCGCGCATCGCGGAAGGCCGTCGCGTGCCCGCGTCGGCGCGAGCGGGGGCCAGGCCTTGAGGCCCGACCCCGCGCCGGCGCGCCAGGGGCTGCGCCGGGCGCTCTGGTTCTTGCTCGCCCTCTCGCTGGTGCCGGCGCTGGTCCTCGTGGCCCGGCGCATCGCGTCGGAGGGCTCGCGGGTGGACGTGGCGATCGTCATGGACGAGCAGGCCCTCGCCGAGCAGGGCGCGCTGGTGGGCATGACCAGCTTCGAGCTGGGCCTGCGCTACCGCAGCCTCGGGCTTACGGGCGTCGCCCTCTACGAGGACAACGTGGAGTCGCTGGTGAACAAGGGCTACGCGGCGGCGCTGCTGGGCTCGGAGCTGCGCTCCCAGGCCGCGGCCAGGGGCGAGGAGCCGCCGCCCGTGCCGGCCGACTCCACCGTCGTAACGGCCCTCGTGCCGGGCGCCCTCGACGCTTTGATCGCGAAGAACGTGCCGGCCGCCGAGCCTTTCGAGTACGCCGGGCGCACCTGGTACTGGTGGCCCGGCGACGTGCGCCAGACGCTGCCGGCGGGACCCGACCTGGCCGAGCTGGAGCGCTGGGCGTCCGCCGGCTTCGACATCGCCTACAGGCCGCGCAACGCGCCCTTCAGGCTCCTCGACCCGGGCGCCGACTTCCCCGACCAGGCGCGCTACCTGGTGTACGCCGGCACCCAGGTGGCCGGGCACCCGTTCGGCCCCGACGAGGACGGCGCCCAGCCGGTCATCGACGCCTCGCAGGAGCACCTCACGGCGATCATCGAGGGCACGCCGCAGGACGGCATGAGCCGCATCTCCGGACGCGTGCCCACGGTGCGCCTGCTGTCGTTCAACCAGGACTACGTGAACCGGCGCCTGCGCCCCGCCGACATCGTGGACAAGTACATGCTCGCGGTCTCGGAGCGGAACGTGAGGCTCCTCTACCTGCGACCGTGGACGACGACCGAGCTGGGCGACCCGCTGGCCAACACCGAGGCCATGGTCGCCGGACTGGTGAACGCCCTTCACGCGGAGGGCTACAGCGTGGGGCCGCTGCGGACCCTCGACACCACCTTCGAGACGAACCGGGTGCTCCGCACCCTGGCGGCCCTGGGCGTGCTGGCCGGCGTGGCGCTGCTGGCCCTCGGCATGCCGTCGCCGTGGGGTTGGCTGGCCGCCGCGGGCGTGCTGGCTCTGGGCGTGCTGGCCGCCGGACTCGACTGGGGCGCGCTCGCCCTGGCGGCCGCCCTGGTCTTCCCCGTCCTCGGCCTGCTGCTGTGGCGCCGCCGCGTGCTGGACCTGCTGCCCGCCACGCTCGTCAGCCTGGCCGGCGCCGCCTTGCTGGTGGCGGTGGGCAGCGAGAGGGCCACCGTGCTGGCGATTCAGCCCTTCGCCGGCGTGGGCGCCACCCTGGTGGTGCCGCCGGTCCTGTTCTTCGCCGCCTGCGCGCTGTGGCAGCGCCCGCTGCGGGAGTGGGTGCGGGACACCTGGGACGCCACCGTGAAGGTGTGGCACGTGGCCATCGCCGCTGCGGCGCTGGCGGCCATAGCGCTGGTGCTGCTCAGGCGCGGCAACGACCCCGTGATAGGGGTGAGCCAGGCCGAGCTCACGTTCCGCGCGCTCCTCGGCGAGTACTTCGCCAGGCCGCGCTTCAAGGAGCTCGTCGGGCACCCCATGGCCGTCCTCGGCCTGGGCATGGCCGCCTGGCCGCGGTGGCTGCGCTGGCTGCTCCTCACCGGCGGCGTGGTGGCGCAGGCCAGCGTGCTCAACTCGTTCAGCCACTACCACACACCGGTGCTCATCTCGCTGGAGCGCACCGCCGCCGCACTGGCGATAGGCCTGGTCGTGGGCCTCGTGGCCCTGGCGGTGGCGCGCTGGCTCACGCGGGCGCTGCGCGGCTGGCTGGCCGAGCCCGAGGACGCGCCGGGCGGTCCCGCCGCCGGCGACGCGGCGGCCCGCGAGGCCGCGTCCCCCTACCCTGCCTCGGCCGAGGAACCCGTGAGCTGAGCCCCGCGTGCGGCTGCTGCTCTCCGGCTACTACGGCTTCCACAACCTCGGCGACGAGGCCATCCTCGCGGGCCTGTCCCGCGAGCTCACGCGCCTCGGCCACGAGGTCGCGGTGCTCTCGGCCGACCCCGTGGCCACGGCCGCGCGGCACGGGGTGGCGTCCGCCCACCGCACGCGCGGCCTGGTGGGGGCGCTCCTGCGCTCCGACGCGCTGGTGTCCGGAGGCGGCGGGCTCCTGCAGGACGCCACCAGCTCCCGCAGCCTGGCCTACTACCTGGGCATGCTGCGGGCCGCCCGGGTCCTGGGCCCGCGCGTGGCCGTGTACGGCCAGTCGCTCGGGCCGCTCACGCCCGCGGGCCGGCTGCGCGTAGCGCGGGCGCTGCGCGGCGTGCCGGCGTTCTGGCGCGACGAGACGTCGCGCGCGCTGGCCCGTGAGCTGGGCCTGGACGACCGCCCCACCGCCGACGCCGCCCTGCTGCTGGCGCCGGAGGAGCCGCCGGGCGGTCGGCCCGACGGTCCCGTCCTACTGGTGCCCCGCGCCGGCCACCCGGCCCACAACCAGGCGCTGGCGCGGCTGGCGCGCTCGCTGGCCGGCGAGGGCGTGCCTGTGGCGTCCGTGGCCCTGCACGCGGGCCACGACGACGCCGAGGTGGAGAGCCTGCGCCGCGCCGCGCCCGGCACCGCGGCGTGGAGCGCCGGCACCGCCGACGAGCTCCTGGACCTGCTGCCGCGCGCCTCGTTCGTGGTCTCGGCACGGCTGCACGGCTGCGTGCTGGCCGCCGCGGCCGGCGTGGGCTTCGCGGCGCTGGCCTACGACCCCAAGGTCGCGGGCTTCGCCGCGCTCCTCGGCGCGCCGGTCTTCGCCGCGCCGGTGGACGACGACGCGCTCCTGGCCACGGCCCTCGCCCGGCCGCCCCTCGACGCGGAAGCGCGGGCGCGGCAGGTGAGCCTGGCGCGGGACGGCGTGCGCGAGCTCTTGCTGTCCCTCGGGGCCTGAGGCCCCGCCGCCCGCCCCGCTAGCCCGGGATGATCAGGCAGGTGGACGTGGCCGCGGCCAGCAGGCGCCCCTCGGCGTCCTGCACGCGCGCCTCCACGAAGGCCACGCGGCGGCCCATCGTGACGACCTTCCCCTCCACCCTCACCGTGCCCGTCTCGGCCGTCATGGCGCGGTGGTACGAGACCTTCAGCTCCAGCGTGGAGAAGATGGCTCCGGGACCGAGGCGCGAGACCGTGGCGTAGCCGCAGGCGAAGTCGAGCAGGGTGGCCGCGTAGCCGCCGTGCACGGTGCCCATGGGGTTGTAGTGCCGCTCGCCGGGCTCGGCCTCGAAGACGACGCGGCCCTCCTCCGCCTCCACCAGGCGGACGTCCATGAGCTCGGCCATGGGCGGCCGCAGTCCGTCCGCCAGGATCCGCCGCAGCTTCTCGATGCCCGGGAGCTGGCTGCCGACGCGTTCGAACAGGCTCATGGGCGTAACTATCACCCGAAGCCGGGCGCCGCGCGGCGGGTCGTCGGCGCGGCCCGTGACACCCGCCGCGAGGGGTACCCGAGGGCGTCCGCGCCCGAGCTGCCCGACGGAGCGAACCGGCCGTGGCGCTTCGCCCGGCGAGAGCGCGGCAGAGCACTCCGCGGCGCCGGCCCCTGCGTTAGGCTTGGCGCCGATGACGCCAGCCAGGGACCGTCGAGGGGACCTAAGCACGCGGGGGGCGGCGGGCCTGGCGCTGGCGTGCCTGCTGGCGCTCTCGCCCCTGGCCCTGGCACAGCGCGACGCCTTCGACCAGATGCGCACGCTGCTGGCCACCGGCTACTACAACTCGGCGGCGCGGCTGAACGGGCCCGACCTCGTGGCCCAGTACCCGAACGAGGCGGAGGCCCACTACCTCTACGCCCGCGCGCTCTACCTCACCGGCGACTACGCCGGGGCGCGCACGGAGCTCGACCGCGCCCTGGACCTGGCCACGGACGAGGACCCCGCCTACTCGCAGCTAGACGCGCTGCTCATGGCCGCGGAGGGCGACCCGGAGGGCGCGCTGCGGCTGCTGCAGAACGCGTTCCTGCGCACGCGCGACTACCAGTACGCCATGGACTGGGGCCGCGTGGCCTGGCAGGCGGCCGAGTACGACACGGCCCTCGAGGCGTTCCGCATGGCCACCGAGACCGACGAGGGCATGCGCCAGCCCTGGCCCTACCTCGACATGGGGCGGGTGCTCATGCTCACCGGCCGCACCGAGGAGGCCATAGACCAGTTCGAGATGGCCATAGAGGTGTACGAGCGCCACGACCCCGGCGTCACCGGCCCCGGCTCGCCCGCCTACGTGGAGGCGTTCTTCCGCCTGGGCGAGGCCTACGAGGCCCTGGGCCAGCCGGAGCAGGCCGAGGTGAACTACCGCGCCGCCCGCACCGCCGACCCGAACTACAT
This sequence comes from Deinococcaceae bacterium, assembly GCA_044508445.1. GTDB lineage: Bacteria > Deinococcota > Deinococci > Deinococcales > Trueperaceae > DASRWD01. The sequence continues at coordinate 149,719 of JBIQHQ010000002.1, read as the reverse complement.
GCCGGCCGTGTCGGCCCTCGACCGCCTGTCGCGGACCTTCGACTGAGGCCGCCGGAGCTCACCCCGAGCACGCGATGATCGACCCCGCCACCTTCGCCGTGTTCCTCGCCGCCGCGCTCTTGCTGGCCGCGGTGCCGGGGCCGGGCATGCTCTACGTGCTCGCCCGCACCGTGAGGGGCGGCAGGCGCGAGGGCCTGCTGTCCACCGCGGGCACCGCCATGGCGGGCGTGGTCCATACGCTGGCCGCGGCGCTGGGCTTGTCGGCGGTGCTGGCCACCAGCGCCGCCGCGTTCACGGCCGTGAAGTGGGCGGGGGCGGCCTACCTCCTCTACCTCGGCCTGAGCACGCTGCTCGGGCGGGGCGAGGGCGAGGGCCCGAGCCCTCGGCCGGCCGCGCGCGGCGCGCTGCGCCAGGGGCTGGTGACCGAGGTGCTGAACCCGAAGACGGCCCTGTTCTTCCTGGCGTTCGTCCCCCAGTTCATCGACCTGAGCGGGAACGCCTTCGCCCAGTTCGTGCTGCTCGGCCTCGTGACCACGCTGCTCACCAGCGGCGCCGACCTGGTGGTGGCGCTGGCCGCCGACCCCCTGAGCCGCGCGCTGCGTCGGAACCCCCGCCTTCGGACGTTGCAGCGCACCGCGTCGGGCGGCACGCTGTTGGCTCTGGGCGTCTACGTGGCCGTGAGGGAGTGAGATGTGCCCGGGAGCGGCGCTCCCGGCGACCGCACGAGGGGTGATGCCGTGGAGGAGCAAGTGAGGGCCGTGATCGAGTCCTACGTGCGCGCCTTCGGCCGCGCGCTCACGGGCGAGGGCAGCGTGGACGACGTGGCCGCCCTGTTCGCGAGCGAGGTCGTGGTGTCCTCGCGCAACGGCGTCTCTACGGGGACGAACGACGACTTCAGGCGCGGCATGGCCCAGAACTTCGACCGCTACCGCGCACGGCGCCTGCGGTCGAAGCGGCTGAAGGGGCTGCGCGTGACGCCCATCGACGAGCTCCACGCCGTGGCGCACGTGACCTGGACGTTCACCTACGCGCGGGCGAGTGGGGCCGACGTGAGCATCGACGCCGACACCCACTACCTGGTGCGGGCGCAGGACGGCGAAGCGAAGGTCTTCGGCTGGGTGTTCAGCGCCGACGGTGAAGCGGTGCTGAGAGAGCACGGCGTCATCTGAGGGCCACGACCTGCGTCAGACTGGCGGCATGGCCAAGGACGAGATCGCGCGGTTGATAAGAGAGCATGAGCTGCTCCTCGCGGCCGCGGCCGCGCGCGGCGTGAAGCCGGTGAGCGACGTGCCCGGCGAGGGCTTCGGCAGCTTCGCCGAGGACGACCCGGAGCTGCACGAGTCGTTCCGCGACCGCCGGCCTGCGGAGCCCGCGGACGACGAGCCGATCGAGGAGGACGAGGGGGACTGACCCGCGGGGAGCGGGCCCCTCTCCCCCGCCCTCGCGGCGCCAAGGGAGAGCCGCCGGGCACCCGGTGGGGCGACCGGCGGCTCCGGGACGAGGGCCGAACTGCCTACTCCTGCTCGGCGCCTCCCAGCGCGAACGTCACCGTGACGTTCACCGACACGGCGAGCTGCCCCGTGGCCACGCCGCCGCCACCCGCGCCCATGTCGTAGGCCGCGTTGCGGACCATGGGCACGCCGCCCTGGAAGCCCTCGACGATGGAGACGGGCTCGCCCAGCGTGACGCCCATGAGCTGGGCGAGGTGCTGAGCGCGCTCCCGGGCGTCGGCCACGGCCTGCTCGCGCGCCTCGCGCTCGAGGGGGCTGGGGTCGGCGATGGTGAAGCTCACGCCGCCCACGTTGTTCGCGCCCGCGCTCACCGCCGCGTTGATGACCTCGCCCACCTGCTCGGGGTCGCGCACGGTGACGTTGTAGTTGTGCCACACGTTGTAGCGCGCCGTCGTGGGGTTGCCCTGCTGGTCGTACTGCTGCTCGCGCCACACCGACAGCCCGGTGGTGCGGATGTCGCTCTCGTCTACCCCGGCCGCGATGAGCGCCTCGCGGATGGCCTGCATGCGCTGGTCGACCTGCGCCATGCCCTCGGCCACGTCGGAGTGGTAGAGGCTCACCCCCAGGTCGAGCACAGCCGTGTCCGGCGCGCCGTAGGCGGTGCCGACGCCGTTGACGGTGATGCCGCCGTTTTGGGCGGCCTGCGCGTTGCCTAGGGTCGGGGCCGCCAGCAGCAGGACCGCGGCCGCCAGGGTCCAGAAGAACTTGGCGGCCGGGAACGCCGCCACCGAGGTTCCGATGCGATGCGTCTCAGTTGATGACTTGGTCATGGTCCCTCCTGAGGGGATGTTCGCTCAAGCGACGTTCAGGAGGCTTTGGGGATGGTCAGTCGCGCTTCACTGAGAGTTCACGACTTAGCATTTGCCGCGCAACACTACGCACGCGTCCGTGGGACCTAATCCACGCTGTCGGCCCGTCTTGCCTCGCTACCCGCTGCGATTCAGACCGTTGGCGACAATGGTGCTCTTCAACCCCATTTCAACCCTGCTTCAACCCTGGTTGTTCATCATGGCCAACAAGAGTTGAGAGGAGGGATGGAGGTGGCAAAGAGACTTGGCGTTGCTGTAATTGCGGCACGGCCTGCATATAGAGCGCTCATCCAACACGTTCCGGAGATCAGCAATATCTACTTCGTCGACGAATTGGGTCCATTTTCGGCGAGAGTGCTTCTTGACTTCCCTACGACGTGGTCGTTCGCCAAACTGGATGGACTCGATAGCATTGAGAGAGCGAGGACGCTCGTGGTGGTGCAAAGTGCAACTGGGCCCTACTCAGACGTCGTCGCTAGCTACCATGTTAGTGGGGTGGTGAGCGCGGGCGATGATGATGCCCTTGTCAGCGGCATTTACGCTGCTGCGGCCGCAATGAGGACCTATTCCTGGAGATCGGGCCTAACCTATATGGAGCTGCGGGTAACGCGATTGTTGCTACAGGGGCTGGACACTTCTAGTGTTGCCACAAAGCTGAAGGTAACTCCAAAAACAGTGAACGCTCATGTGTCCAATGCGCTGTCAAAACTGGGCTTCGAATCCAGGGCCCAGTATATTGCCGCCCTCCTCGCGTACCATGCCGCATGATTGCGCAAAAGGCCTGGTGTGGGACGTAAGCAGAAGCAAGTGAGGCGGCACTTGTGCCGCCTCACTTGCTAGGTTTGCTGTACGTCAGCGCTGAGACCAGAACTGGCCAGCCATGGCAAGGAGCGGCAGGCTACTGGCAACGGCAACAACAAGAACCGCGAAAATCCTCTTGCCGGTGTTCTTCATACTCTTCCCATCCTTCCGAGCCCCGATGCAGAGCGGGTGTTTTGGTAGCACCAGCCCCCACACACATTCCTGCGCCAAAGGCGCTACTCAGGTCCTCCCAGACCCAAGATCCAGGGCCTCCCAACCCATGGATGAGCAAAGGATAAGCACGAGACAATGCTTAGGTCAACCACAGCTGCCCAACAAGGGCTGAAACGCGAGTCGGACGGAACATTGTAGACTCAGGAGCAAGTGGCCCCGAAGGGTACAAGCCCTCATCCTGAGGCGGACTCTGTCAACTCGGGTGAGACGAGCGGAGCTTCTATCAAGTCCGCCTTCGAGCTCGTGCAAGAAGCGTTTCCTGGTGTGCAGATTCAGAGTCAGGTTCAAGCATGGGCCTACTTGGAAAGATTCGAAGAAGGCGTGAGGGCATTCCGTTCCCTTGAGAGCCCCAATGCGAGTGACTTTCGCTGGCTTGGGGTCTGTCTCTATCAGATGGTTCGAGACGAGGAGAGCTTACGTGCCCTGTACCAAGCTAGAGACATGGGAGAAGAGGGAGCACGAGTCAATCTTGCTCTTCTGCTGCCATTCCTTGAGCGAGGCGACGAGGCCAACTCAGAGTTAGCTAGCGTTCGTTTGGACCTACTGACCGAGTACGACAAGGTCTTGTACTATCGCGTCCTAAGCATACGTGAAGAGAACTCTGGCAACCTTCGTGAGGCCCTGCGGGCAGCCGAGGAAGCCTGGCGTCGAATTCAGGGCATGCCCGAGTATCCTCTTCTGGCACCATCAGTTTTGTCACAATTGGCGGTGCTGTACGCTCGAATTGGTCGCTCACAGAGGGCGCTCTGGTTCCTTGAGCGTGGCCTCGCAATAACAGAAGGCATTGAAAAGCTCAAGACGAGACTACGTCGTGCAACAGTGCTGGTAGCACTTGGCAGGCATGAGGAAGCGAGACTAGACCTTGAATCGCTGGAGCTGACCGGAGGGCCGGTTGCCGAACGAGACTACCTCCTGGGCGAAATTTCGCTCAAACAAGGCGATTTTCGCCAAGCAATTCAATATTATCGCGGTGTGATAGCTATGGCCACTCGCCATGGCTTCAACTACGAAGAATTCCTCTCTCGCCTAGCCCTAGTCTCCATCCTCGGCTCTAGAGGCGAGTTCGCGGCGGCCAACGAGCACATCACGCGGGCGCAGGAGCTCATCTCGGACAAGGCGGACAGGCTCAGCTTCCGCTTCCGCGAGGTGCTGCTCATGCTGTGGCAGGGGCGATACACGCAGGCGCACGCGGCCGAGGAGTTCATGGGGCTCATCCAGGCGTTCGGCGACATGGGCCTGCTGCAGGAGCAAGCGGCGGTGAAGCTGCACCTCGCCGACCTCTACCGCGTCATGGGCCGCGACTACTCGGGACTCCTCGACGAGCTGCAGGTGCTCTCGTTCACGCTGCAGAACCCCTCGTACCTGGCGCGCGAGTTCGCCCTGCTGCCCGAGATGAAGGGGATCGCCGAGCAGACGCACCCGCGCATCGCCGGCACGCGCAAGTCCACGCTCGAGCTGCACACGCTGGGCGAGGAGCGCGTCATCCTCGACGGCAACCCCGTGCAGATCCCGCTGAAGCGCGGCGTGGAGGTCCTCGCCTACCTGCTCGAGCGCAAGGCCGTGACGCTGCAGGACGTCATTGACGACGTGTTCCCGAACGAGAAGCTGTCGTCGGCCAAGTCGTACTTCCACCAGTTCAGGCACCAGCTCCGCGAGCACGTGGACGGCCTGGCCATCGAGTACGAGTCCGAGGCGAAGATGTACAGGCTGTCGTCCGAGATCAACGTCATCTGGGACGTGGCCGAGGTGCGCTCGGGGCGCGAGTTCCCCGGCATGGGCAGGTTCCTGCCCGGCTCCAGCAACGAGTGGGCGCGCCAGGTGGACGAGGAGCTGAACGCCTACAGGAGGCAGCCCAAGGGGGCGCACAGCGTGACGTCCGCCTAGACGCGCCCCCCGTGCTAGTGGTTACGATTCGCCCGAGAAGGGGATGGGGACAAGAGGTTGAGTCGCCGGCCGCCGTGGGGAGACGGCGGCCGCGACGTGTTTGGGCTGCGCTAGCGAGCACGGGCTGAAGGCGACAGCCGGCGGCGGGCCCCGGTCCGGCCGCCCATAGGGCCGGCTCACCGCTCTACGATGTGCGCACCGTGGCGCTGCCACACCCTAGGGCCCTGGTCTCCCCCGTCCTCGTGGGCCGCCGGTCGCAGCTCGAAGCGCTGGAGAGCCTCCTCGAGCAGGCGAGCGTCGGGCGCGGCGGGGCCGCGTTGCTGTACGGCGACGCCGGCATAGGCAAGAGCCGGCTCATCGCCGAGGCGTCGGCGCGGGCGTCCGCGCGCGGCTTCCGGGTCCTCACCGGCCAGGCCTTCGAGCGCGACGAGGCGCTGCCGTTCGCACCGCTGGTCGACCTGCTGCGGTCGGAGGCGGCCCGTTCGTCCCCTCTCGAGCTGCTGGCGGCTTGGGGCCCACATGCGGGCGAGCTGGTGAAGCTGCTGCCCGAGCTGGCCGCCCACGGCGCCAGGCCGTCTCCCCCGCTGCAGCCCGAGGCCGAGAAGCGCCGCGCGTTCGAGGCGCTGGCCGCCTGGCTGGCCGGCCTCGCGGCCGAGCGGCCGGTGCTGGTGGTGCTGGAGGACCTCCACTGGGCCGACGAGGCCACGCTCGAGTGGCTGCACCACGCCGCCCGGCGCGCCCCCGCGCAGCCGCTCGCGGTGCTGGCCAGCTACCGGCGCGAGGAGGCGGGCGAGCCCCTCGGCAGGCTCCAGGAGGCCCTCAGGCGCCAGCGGTTGGCCCTGGAGCTGCCCCTGGGGCCCCTCTCGCACGAGGACGTGGGCGCCATGCTGCGCGCCGCCTTCCAGCTCGACAGGCCCGTGCGCGGCGACTTCCTCTCGGCGCTCCACGAGCGCACCGAGGGCAACCCATTCTTCGTGGAGGAGCTCATGCGGGCGCTGGTGGCCGCCGGCGACGTGTACCGCACGCCCGCCGGGTGGGAGCGCCGGCCGCTGGAGGAGCTGCGCATACCGCCCAGCGTGCGCGACGCCGTGACGCGCCAGGCGGAGCGCGTGAGCCCCGGCGCCAGGGAGCTGGCCGGCGTGGCGTCGGTGGTGGGGCGGCGCTTCGACTTCGGCCTGATCCGCGAGGTCACGGGCCTGGACAAAAACGACCTCCTCGCCCTCGTCAAGGAGCTGGTGGCCGCCGGCCTGGTGGTGGAGGAGTCGGCCGAGCGCTTCGCGTTCCGACACGCGCTCACGCGCGAGGCCGTGTACGAGGGGCTCCTGGGCCTGGAGCGCCGGGCGCTGCACGAGCGCGTGGCGCTGGCGTTGGAGGCGCGGTCGGCGGGCGAGCCCGGTGCCGGGCCGTGGCTGGCGGACCTCGCCCACCATTGGCACGGCGCGGAGCGGTGGGAGCGCGCGCAGGAGCTCGCGTGGGCGGCCGGCGAGCGGGCGCTGGAGCGGGACGCGCCGTCGGCGGCCGCGCGCCTCCTCGGCCTGGCGATGGACGCGGCCGCCAGGCGGAACGCCCCGGTGCCGGCGGGCCTCTACCGCGCGCGGGCCAAGGCTCACGCCGCGCTCGGCACGTTCGACGCGGCGCGCGCGGACCTCGAGGCCTGCCTGGAGCTGGCCCGGGCCGCCCGCGACCGCCAGGAGGAGTGGCAGCTAGCCATCGAGCTGGGGCGCCTGTGGGCCGGCCGCGACCTCGCTCGCTCGCGCGAGTGCTTCGAGAGGGCGCACGAGCTGGCGGAGGACCTCGGGGACCCGCTGGCCCTGGCTCGGAGCCTCAACAGGCTGGGGAACTGGCACATGAACGTGGACGAGCCGGAGGCCGCGCTCGCCCACCACGAGCGGGCGCTGGACCTGTTGGCGCCCCTGTGGCACGACGAGGCGGCGCGGCTCGAGGCCTCCGTGACGCACGACCTCATGGCCGTGGCGCACTCCGTGCTGTGGGAGCCGGCGCCGGCCGTCGGCCACTACGACGCCGCGATCGCCGCGTACGACGCACTGGGCGACAGGCGCCACCGCGCCGCCTGCCTCATCAACCGCGCCGAGCTCGAGGGCCGCTGGACGCTCTACCTGGGCGCGCCCACCGCCGGCGCCGACTCGGAGGCCGCCCTGCGCGAGGGGCTGGAGGCGCTGGACGAGGTCGTGGCCCTCGACTGGCGCGCCGGCGAGGCCTGGGCCCTGCTCACGCTGGCCGGTGGGCACGCCTACAGGGGCGAGTACGCCGAGGCGTTCGCGCGCGGCAGGGCCGCGCTGGAGCTGGCGGAGGAGCTGGGCAACGCGCAGTGGACCGCGCTGGCGCACGTGGCGCTCGCGATCGCTCACCTCGACCTCCTCGACGCGGGCGGCGCCGTCGAGCACCTGCGCGAGGCGCTGCGCCTGGCCCGTGAGATGCGGTCGCCGGTCTACGTGGGGTTCGCCGCGCACTTCCTGGCCCGCGCCCACCTGCTGGCCGGCGACGCCGCCGCGGCCGCGGCGCTGCTCGACGAGCTGGCGCCCGCCGACCTGCCCATGAGGACCGCCGCTCAACGCCTCATGTGGGTGGCGCGCGCCGAGCTGGCGCTGGCGCGGGGGGACGCCGAGTCGGGGCTGGGCGTCGTCCAGGATTTGATAACACGTGCGGGAGCCCCGGAGAGCGGGGTCGTCCCCTACCTGTGGCTGCTGCGCGGGCTCGCCCTGGAGGGGCTGGGCCGGCCCGTGGAGGCCGAGGCGGACCTGCGGGCGGCGATCGCCGCGGCGGACGCGCAGCGCTGGCGCCCCGTGGAGCTGCGCGCCACGCTGGCCCTGGGCCGGTCGTTGCGGTCGCGTCGGCGGGTGAGGGACGCCGAGGCGCTGTTCCGCCGCGCCCGCGACCTGGCGGGCGACATGGCACGGACGGTACCGGACGAGGACCTGCGCGCACGCTTCCTCGCGCGCGTTGCCGAGCTGGCGCCCCTGCCCCGGCGCGCCGCCGCGGACGACCTCACGGGCCGCGAGGGCCAGGTGGCCGCCCTGGTGTCCGCGGGCCTGACGAACAAGAAGGTGGCCAGGGAGCTGGGCATCTCGGAGCGCACCGTGGAGAAGCACGTGAGCAACGTCCTCGGCAAGCTCGGCCTGGCCTCGCGCTCGCAGCTCGCGGCGCGCTTGGGGGGTCTCGACGAGGAGGCCGCCCGCCGCGCGCTCTCCGGCGCGGCGGGCGGCGTGGGGCGGGGCGCCCGCGGGCCGGCGGGCGACGCCGCCGGCTGAGGCGCCCCGTCCCCGGGCCTCACTCGCCTGCCAGCGCCTCCTCCGGCAGCACCGCGAAGCACAGCGCCCGCGCGACGGCGTCGCCGTGGTTCGCCATGCTCACCAGCGACCCCTGCTCCAGCACCAGCGAGCTGCCTGGCCCGTAGGCGGTCTCGGGACCGCCGTTCACCGACACGCTCAGCGTGCCCTCGAGCACGTAGGCCACGAGCTGGGGCTGCTCCATGGGCCCGGTCTGCGTGCCCGGCTCCAGGCGGAACTCGAAGAGCGCCTGCACGAACGCCCCCTGACCCAGCTCGAGCGGGGTCGCCTGCAGCACCGTGTCGCTGAAGCCCTCGGCCATCTCCTCCTCCTGGTCCTGCGCCACGGCGAGCCCGCCCGCCACCAGCGCGGCCGCCACGGCCGCCACGATCAACGCCCTCTTCGTCATGCTCCCTCGCCTCCTCTGTGGTCCCCTGTCTCCCCGGACCCCCGCCCACGGGCCCCGCGCCCCCGGCCGCGCCGGGGCGCCGCTGCACGCGCGGCCCGCGCCGGGCCGGCAGCCCGGCGCCTCACAGGCCGCGCACCGGGCCCGTCTCGACGACGCGGAACACCTCGCGCCGGCCCTCCAGCACCAGCGGGGCGAACCGCCCGTACCAGGCGCGCCACGCGTCGTCGCGCGACGCGCGCGCCAGGGCCGCCTCGAGCGCCGCCAGGTCCTCGAACTCGGTCTCGAGGACGACCGTGTAGAACTCGCCGGTGAGGTCGGTCATCACGCGACGGACCTCGCCGCCCGCCCCGCGCGTCGGCGACGCCTCCTCGTGGAGCAGCGCCAGGGCCTCCCGCGCCTTGCCGAAGCGCAGCTTGAAGACGTCCCTCACGAGCACCACGTCGCACCTCCCTTCCCCGGCGCGTGCGCCGGTCCCGGGGCGTCGGTCGCCCCCGACGCGACCCGAAGCGCCGCCGGCTGGGACGACCCGGCCACGGGTCGTCGGGAGGCTAGGTCCGCGACCAGGCCCGATGCATCCGTGGAACCGCGTAGAGGTGAGCACCCGTGCGCGTAGGGGCGCGGCGCACCCGACGGCGCGGACGGCCTCAGGGACGGCGAGCGACGACCATGTACAGACCGTTCCGTCTCTTCTCGTGGACAGGACGGTTCACTTCTCGCGGGACGGCGCGGGCTCTAACGGCCCTGTCAGGACCTGCTCACCGGGGGGCCCCATCATGTGCGGCGAAGGGTCGTGAGGCCCTTCCATCGTGGGCCGAGGTAGATCCCTTACCTCTCCCCATCCTCTTCCGATGGACCCCGCTCCCCCCGCGGGGTCCTTGCTACGTGGGCCGGCGCCCCGTGGCGGCCCGCCCGTGTCGCCGGGCGCCCGGTGTCGGCCCGCCCGTGTCGCCGGACCCCGGACGGCCGCAGGCACGCGTCCACGACGCGGTGGGCGGGCTCGCGTGGGCCACGCCCTCGGCGGTCGCGGCCGGGCTGCCCGCGCGAGAAAAGCGCTTCACGAGGCGCTAATCGGTCACGCATAACCTTGCTTTGGCCCGCCGCGGTGTGATGTAATGGTCACTTGCGAGTCAATCCGTCCCCAGGAGGAACCCCAGTTCATGGATGAAGACATACGCCCCGCCACGGGGAGCCCTGCCCCGGGCACCGACCAGGCCAACGAACAGAGCACCAGCCAGGCTCCAGCAGCGAGCGCCGCACAGGGCGACGGCACGCCGCTGGTCGACGAAGTCCCCAACGACGAACGGGCTCCTTCTCAGGACGCTGACCTCGGTCAAGACGGTGCCGGCCAACCGGTAGACGGCCAGGCCATGGAGGCCCAGGCCGCCCCCACAGACAGCGCCCCCACTGGCGCCGAGCCCACGGACGCCGTGCCCACGGACGCCGAGCCGCAGCAGGCCGCCGGCGGCGTCGTCACCGACGACGCCTCGGCCCAGGCCGCGCTCGACGCCATGGTCCAGGAGGCCGCCAGCCCCGAGGCGTCGGCAGCCGCCTCGGCCAGCGCCGCCTCCGGCTCCCCCGCCTTCGCGGCCGAGGAGGCCGCGGAGGAGAGCGGCGAGATCACCATGGAGGACGTGCTGGCCGCGTCCGACGAGCAGCTCGCGCGCAAGCCCGTCCACCGCGGCATGATCACGACCGGGCAGATCATCATGCTGCAGCAGGAGGGCATGGTCGTCGACGTCGGCGCGAAGATCGAGGGCATCCTCCCCTACAACCAGCTCTTCGAGTTCGAGACGAACCAGGAAGAGGCCTCGAAGTACTTCAAGCCGGGCGACGAGATCCAGGTCTACGTCGTCCGCTCCGACATCGCCAACAACACCATCGTCCTCTCGAAGAAGCGCGCCGACCAGGAGCGCGCCTGGAACCTCCTGCAGGAGATCTTCGAGAAGCAGAAGCCCGTCGAGGTGCAGATCGTCGAGAAGGTGCGCGGCGGCCTAGTCGCGAACCTCGGCGTGCGCGCGTTCCTGCCCGCCAGCCAGGTGGACGTCCGTCGCGTCAACGACCTCAGCCCCTACGTGGGCCAGCGCCTCAAGGTGCGCATCATCGAGCTCAACCGCCGCCGCAACCGCGTGATCATCTCGCGGCGCGCGATCCTCGAGGAGGAGATCGCCCACCTCAAGGAGGAGACGCTCAAGCGGCTCGAGCCTGGCGCGCGCCTCGAGGGCGAGGTCGTGGAGATCACCGACTTCGGCGTCTTCGTGAACCTCGGCGGCATCGACGGCCTCGTGCACCGCAGCGAGCTCACCCACGGGCGCTTCAACCACCCGCGCGACGTCGTGAAGCTGGGCGACAAGGTGCGGGTCGAGGTCCTCGACATGGACCTCGAGCGCGAGCGCATCAACCTCTCCATGAAGAAGCTCGCGCCGAACCCGTGGGAGAACGTGCTGGCGAACTACGCCATCGGCCAGCGCATCTCCGGGCGCGTCACGAACCTCACGCCGTTCGGCGCCTTCGTCGAGATCGAGCCCGGCCTCGAGGGCCTCATCCACGTCTCCGAGATGAGCTGGACGAAGCGCGTCCGGCACCCCAAGGAGATCGTCGACGAAGGCGAGCAGGTCGAGGCCATGATCCTCAAGATCGACACGCAGCAGCAGCGCATCTCGCTGGGGCTGCGCCAGACCCAGCCCGACCCGTGGAGCAGCCTGCCCGACCGCTACCCGCCCGGCACCGAGATCACGGGCCCCATCACCGGCATCACCGACTTCGGGGTCTTCATGGAGATCGAGGAGGGCATCGAGGGCCTCGTCCACATCTCCGAGCTGTCGCACGACCACATCGAGAACATCGCCGACCACTTCAACAAGGGCGACGAGATCACCGCGGTCATCCTGAACATCGACCCCGTGGAGCAGCGCGCCAGCCTCTCGCGCAAGCGCCTCATGCCGTACACGGCCGAGAACGCCGCCGAGTTCGGCGGCAACCAGCCGGCCGGCGGCGGGCGCGGCGCCTACGCGGGCGGCCAGCAGGGCGGCGGCCAGCGCCGGGGGCGCAGGGGCCGTCGCGGCGCCTCCGACATCGACTACGACTACAGCTACGTGGCCGCCGAGGCTGGCGGCAAGACGACCACCAAGCTCGGTGACGTCTACGCCGACCTCTTCGCCCAGTTCGGCCTCACCGACACGAAGGGCGAGCCGAAGGCCGAGTCCGCCGACGCCGCTGACGCCGACGAGCAGGGCGCCCAGGCCGTGGCCGAGGCCGTCGACGCCGCGGGTGACTCCGGCAGCGCCGAGTCGGCCGCCGAGGTCGCCGGCTCCGTGAGCGAGAGCGAGCTCGCCCAGGCCGTGGTGGAGACCACGGGCGAAGGCACCGGCGAGGCGCCGGCCGAGGCCGGGGAGGCCCAGGCCGAGGCGGAGCCGGCCGAGGAGGAGAAGCCCAAGGCCACCGCCAAGGCTCAGTCCGCCGAGGCCGAGGAGGAGGTGGACCCGGCCGACGCCATCGACGCCGCCGAGGCCGCCGCGCTCCTCACCGCCGCCTTCCGGCAGGGCCGGCGCCCGGCCAAGGCCGCGACCGACCTGGCCGCCGAAGCCGCCCCGACCGCGACCGACCGGGCCGCCGAGGCCGCCCCGACCGCGACCGACCGGGCCGAGACCGCCCCGACCGCGGACGGCCAGGCCGAGACCGCCCTGACCGCGGAGGGGCAGGCCGAGGCCGCCTCCGACGGTGCCGGCGGCGACGCGGAGACCGCCGAGGCGCCGGCCGAGGAGGCCGACGAGGAGAAGGTCTGAGCCGCTAGGCTCCCGGCCCCTCCCCCGGGCCGGACCGAGACCTCGCGAGGCCCTCCCTCCCCGGGAGGGCCTCTCATCATGGCCGGGCGGGCCATACTCCCGGAGGGAGCCGTGCGGAGCGGGAGCGCACGACGATGAGAGACCCAGGCTGCGTCTTCTGCCGGATCGTCGCGGGCGAGGCGCCGGCGACGGTGGTGTACTCGGACGACGCGGTGATGGCCTTCCTCGACATCGACCCCGTCACGCCCGGGCACGTGCTCGTCGTGCCCAGGGATCACCTGCCGACGCTGGCGGACCTGGGCCCCGACACGGGCGCCCGCATGTTCGAGGCCGCCCGGGGCCTGGCGGCCGCCCTGCGGGCGAGCGGACTGCGCTGCGAGGGCGTGAACCTCTTCTACGCCGACGGCGCCGACGCCGGCCAGGAGGTGTTCCACGCCCACCTGCACGTGTTCCCGCGCTTCGCTGGCGACGGCTTCGAGCTGAGGGGCCGGTGGGGGTCGAGGCCCTCCCGGGAGGAGCTCGAGGCCGTGGGCGGGCGGCTGAGGAACGCCCTGACCGCGGCCGGCGCCCCACGGACCGACGACCCCGGCCCCTGAAGCAGAACGCCCTCCCGCTCGGGGAGGGCGCTCCTTGGATGCGGGCGGCCCCGGTCTGGGGGGTCTCGTCTAGGGCCGCACCTGGAGATAGCGCTTGAAGCGCGGAGGCCGCTGATGGCGGAAGCGGTCGAGCCGTCCCGGCCGGCGGGGCGCCGCGCGGGGAGGGCGGGCCTGCCCGCGCGGCAGCTCCTGCGGTCTCACGGGCGGCCCCGTCCCGCCCGCCTGGCCCTGGCCGGTCCCCTGTCGAACACCGGGACGGAGTCGATGTCGTCGACGCTCAGGTGGCCGGGGGGCCGATGCGGGCCCGCGGTGGGCCTGTAGGAGGCGATCTCGTGCAGCGCTTGCCGCATGAGGCGGTCGAACAGCCTGGTGGACCTCTGCTTGCTGCTCATGCCGGCGTGGCCTCGACGTCTTCTCCGCGGATGCGCGCCTTGGTGACGCGCGCCCACGTCTCCCAGTCGAAGTCGTCTGACCTGTCGCTCGGCCTCGCGGTGGGCTTGCGGTGCTCGGGCTCGTTCGCGGAGGCGCCGGCCTGGTGAGCGGCGAGCACGGCCGCGTACGCGGCGCGGACGCGAGCCAGCTCCAGCTTCAGGCTCGCCACCTGCCTCTGGGCCTCGGCGAGACGTTCCTCGATTCCGCGGTCGAAGGTCGGGCTCGCCGACTTGACCGCAGCCTGGCGAGGCGGTCCAACCTTGTCCATGGCGTCATCCTCCTCCTCTGTCCGAGATGCGCCGAGTGACCTTCCGGCACGCTCGTACGGTAACCGGGACGGAGTCAACGCGGAAGAAGCAGATGCACCAGATGACTGGGGCAACCTACCCAACGCTGCGGTGAAGATGAGGATTCTCACAGACCGCCGGGGTGGCTCGGAGTAATGGGCGTCCTGGACGAGCCCCTCTCGGTGGCGGACGCCGGCCGCTCATGAGCGAGGCGTCCGGGTCAGCCGACCCTGGCCACGATCCCGCGCTCGCGGGCCCACACGATGGCCTCCGCCCTGTTGTGGGCGCCGATCTTCGCGTAGGCGTTCGTCAGGTGGTTGCGGGCCGTGCGCTGGGAGATGCCCAGCCTGGCCGCTACCTCGTCGTCGCTCAGGCCCGCGGCCACGTACTCGAGCACCTCGCGCTCGCGGGGAGTGAGGTCGTGGTCCTCGGCGGCGGCCGACTCGCCGCGCCGCATCTCGGCCAGCCGCTGCACCACCGACCTGCTGAACCACTCGGCGTCGCCCATGACCTCGCGGATCGCCTCCAGTAGCTGCTCCTGCGACCTGTGCTGCTCCGTGACGTCGTTGAACATCTTCAGCATGCAGCGCTGACCGGCGTAGTCCACGGCCTCGCCGGAGAGGAGGATGTCCCTCACCTGGCCGTCCTTCGTGCGCAGGCGGAGCTGCAGCTCACGGAACCTGCTGCCGGTCCGCAGCGCCTCGGCCAGGCGCTGCCTGTCCTCGGGGCTCGACCACATGCCCAGCTCCCTGGCGGTGCGACCCACGACCTCGTCGCGCTCGTAGCCGGTGAGCTTGAGGTACCAGTCGTTGACCTCGAGGAACCTGTCCTCGTCGCGCGTGGTGATGACGGCCGCCACGGGGCCCAGCTCGAAGGCCCGGCGGAACATGAGCTCGCTCTCCAGCAGCGCGTCGCCCGCCAGCCTGGCGTGCTGCTCCAGGCGCCGCATCAGCTCGCTCGACCGCGCGTCGAGCTGCTGGCGGTCGATGAGCGCGCCGACCTGCATGCCGATCATCTTCAGCGCGTAGAAGTCGCGCTCGCCGGGCAGCGCGGCGGCGTCCAGGTGCACGCACAGGGCGCCCAGCGGCCGCCCCGTGGCGCTGACTAGCGGCAGGCTGAGGGCGCGCAGCCCCGCCGCGTCGATGCCGTCCTCGGCCAGGGCCGCGGCGTGCCCGCCCCCGATGTCCTTCATGACGAGGCCCGAAGGCGGTCGCCGTAGCGCCTCCTCGTCGACCGGGAGAACCCCGAACTCGCCGAGGTAGGCGCCCCTGAACCCCGTCTGGGCGTAGACCCTCAGCACGCGCTCGTCCTCGTCCAGGACCCAGACGCCGCCCCGGTGGCCGCCCAGCAGGTCCACGGCGGCGCGCAGCAGGGTCTCCACGCCCTCCCTCGTCTCGGCCGTCTCCACCGCCCGGGTGAGCACCTCGTAGAGGCGCCTGTTCACGGTCAGCTCGCGGCGCAGCCTGCGGCTGCCGTGGCGGAGCTGCTCCTCCACGCGCCGCAGGCCCGTGATGTCCCAGGTCATGACCACGTAGGCCGGCTCGTCGCCCGACCCCTCCGGCGTGGCGCTCTCGGCCAGCCAGGCCGTGGCGCCGTCGCGCGGACGCAAGACGCGGTACTGCGCCGGCCACGGCTCCCTGCGCTCCACGGCCTGACGCACCGCCAGCTCGTAGGCCTTGCGGTCGGACGGCACCACTAGCGCCAGCTTCTGCTCCTCGCTCGTCAGCGCCTGCCCCTCCGGCAGGCCGAAGACGTCGGTGGGGGCGCCGAGCTGCGCCAGCCGCCCCGAGGCCGGGGCGTAACGCTGCACGGCCACCTCCAGGTCGGAGCCCGGCAGGCCCGTCGGACCCTGGTCGGCGGACGCCGTGTACTCGTAGGGGTCGCGGACCATCGCCGCCGTCCCGCCGCGCAGCGGCACCAGCATGACCTCCACGGTGCGCCCTCTTATGGGCGAGAACGTCTCGAACCGCGCCGGGCGCTGCTCGGTGACGGCCTCGATGTGCCGGCGCAGCAACTCGGAGTCCCTCAGCTCGGGGAACGCCTCGGCCATGTGCCGGCCGACGAGCTCCTCGCGGCGCACGCCCCAGATGCGCTCCGTGGCCCTGTTGAGGTAGACGAACCGCTGCTCGGCGTCCAGCGCGTAGAACGCCTCGGGCAGCGCCCACACGGCCTCGGCCACCAGGTCGCGGTCCTCGACCGGCGCGGGGGGCCGGTCCCGGACGAGCGTGTCGCCCGCCACCTGCCGGAGCGCGGCGGCGATGCCCGTGGGCCTGCCGTCGGCGCCGACGAGCAGCGTGAGGACGCCCGTGACGAGCGTGCGGCGCCCGCCCTTGCCGATGCGCCAGCCGGCGACGTCGGAGCGGCCCACGGCGAGCGCCCGCTCCACGGCGCTGTCCGCCGCCCCGCGGTCGTCCACGGCGAGGAGCTCCGCGAACGGGCGTCCGACGAACTCGTGGGCGTCGTACCCGAAGCCCTCGCGCACGGCCGGGCTCCACGTCGCCGCCCGCCCGTCGAGCGTGAGGGTGAAGGCTATCGTCTCCGTCATATGGCGGGCATGGGTGTCCAGGACCTCCGCAGCGGCCCTGGTGCCCGCGGCATGGGCTGGACCCTCAGGTGAAGATAGCACTCACATGCGGCGCAGCCTGTCTATGCGCTCCTGGATGGGCGGGTGCGTGGCCATGAGGTCCACGTGGTTCTGCCCGCTTATGGGGTTCACGAAGAACATGTGCCTCACGCCCTCGCTCACCTCCAGGGCCGGCCCGCGGTAGTCGCGGATCTTCTCCAGTGCGCGCGCCAGCCCCTCGGGGTTGCGGGTGATGTAGGCGGCGGCCGCGTCCGCCAGGAACTCGCGGCGCCGGCTCACGGCCAGCCTCAGCAGCGTGGCCAGGACCGGGGCGAGCACGAGGAGCACGATGAGGAGCAGGGCCATGACGCCCTGCCCGCGGGCGCCGTCGCCGCCGCGGTCGGAGCGCCGGCGACGCCCCGAGCCGCTGCCGACGCCGCCCCAGTAGAGCCACCGCATGACGAGGTCGCGCAGCACGAGTATCGCGCCCACGGTGGCCACGAGCATCGACATGAACCTCACGTCGTAGTTCCTTATGTGCGCCATCTCGTGGGCCACGACGCCCTCGAGCTCCTGCCTGTCGAGCAGCTCGATGAGGCCACGCGTCACGGCCAGGGAGCTGCGCTGCGGGTTGCGGCCCGTGGCGAAGGCGTTGGGGGCGGGCGAGTCTATGACGTAGACCTCCGGGGCCGGCACGCCGGCGCCGATCGCCACGGCCTCGGTGACGTTCACGAGGTAGCGGTGCTCCGACGCCGTCGCCTTGTGGGCGCCGGCGGCGGCGAGCGCGATCTTGTCGGAGAGGTAGAAGCCCACGAGCCCCTGCGCGCCGCCTATCGCCAGCGCCGAGCCCACGAAGAAGCCCGTGGAGGCGATGTCGGTGACCTGCGCCAGCAGGTAGGCCAGCGCCGCCAGGATCAGCGCGGTGAGGATGGCCATGAACCACGACAGGCGCAGGTTCCTGGCCTTGTAGTCGAGCAGGTCGATCCGCCTGCCGGTGGCCGGGTCGGTGAAGACGTCCGGCAGTCTCCTCGCCGCGCTCGTCGGCTGTGGCTCCTTCACGCCTCCTGGCATCGCCGCCTTCCTGTCCACCATAAGGCACAAACCGCACAGCCCCGGCCGCGAGCCGTCGCCTAGACTGGCCCGCGAACCAAGCCTAGGCGTGTCCGTGGGGGCCGTCAGGCCGCGCACGTCTTGCACCTGGAGGGACCGTCATGCGCCGATACACGCGCAGCCTCGTGGGCCTCGCCCTGCTCGTACTCGCCGCCTGCTCCTCGCCGCAGGTGACGATCGTCTCCGTCGCGTTCACGTCCCACGAGGACGGAGCCGTGATCACCGGGTCGCGGCAGGTCCAGGTCGTCGCCGCGGTGACCGCGCCCGCCGACGCCACGTTCGCGGGCGAGCACGACGGCGCGCCCCTCGCCTTCACCCGCCAAGGCTCCACGCTGCGGGCGAACGTCACGCTGCACGACGACTCCAACGTGGTCGAGGTCACCGTGAGCGCCGAGGGCAAGTCCGACACCGCCACGCTCACGCTCGTCTACCCGTTCGTGCGCCTCGAGGACGGCCAGCCCGGCGCGTTCGTGCTGGGGCAGGAGGACGAGAGCTCGGCGTCCACCACCGCTCCGGCGGCGATGCGGATGCTCGAGCCCTACACCAGGCCGGCCTTCGCCGACGGGTTCTTCTACGTCCCGGACAGCGGCACGCACAGGATCCTCGTCTTCGACGGCGTGCCGGAGGCCACGGGCGCCGAGGCGGCCTTCGTGATAGGCCAGCCGGACTTCGACGACATGTCGCCGGGCACCGGCCTGGGCGGCTTCACCGAGCCCGGCGCCGTGGTGCCGCACGCCGGCGGCCTCATCGTCATGGACACGCAGAACAGCCGCATCCTCGTGTTCGACGAGGAGCCGCGGGACTTCGGCGCCTCGGCCGACCGCGTGCTGGGCCAGCCCGACGACACCTCGATAGACCCTGGCTGCTCGGCCACCGAGTTCAGGACCCCCGACTCCGCCACCTTCGCCGGCGAGCGCTTCATCGTCGCCGACACCGACAACCACCGCGTCCTGATCTGGAACCACTTCCCGCCCGACGCGAACACCCCGGCCGACATCGTCCTCGGCCAGCCCGACTTCACCACGTGCCTCGAGAACGCCGGCCTCGGCGCACCCACGGCCTCCACGCTGCACACGCCCCAGGCGGTGTGGAGCGACGGCCAGCGGCTCATCGTCGCCGACACCCACAACTTCCGCGTGCTCATCTGGAACGAGGTGCCCACGACCAGCAACGAGCCGGCCGACGTCGTGGTGGGCCAGGCCGACTTCGACACGGCGAACGTCGGCACCGACGCCTCGTCGTTCCTGTGGCCCGCCTACGTGGACAGCAACGGCAACCAGCTCTTCGTGGCCGACGCCGACAACCACCGCGTCCTCGTGTGGGACGAGATCCCCACCACCAACGGCGCGCCCGCCGACCACGTGCTCGGCCAGGCGGACATGACCTCCGGCGCCATCAACGGCGGCAAGGGCGGCCCGGGCCCCGACACACTGAACGAGCCCTCGGGCGTCTACTTCTTCGAGGGCAAGCTCTTCGTCGCCGACCTCCGCAACTGCCGCTACGTGGTGTTCGAGGACGTCGCCCCGTAGCGCGACCGCGCCGGCCCGCTACCGGAACGAAGACGGCGGCGCCCGCCACGGGCGCCGCTCGTTCCCTCGTGGACCGTGACGCTCAGGCCGGAGGCTGGCTCGCCGCGCCGCCGAACGAGACCTGCGGCACCGCGCGGTCCTGCTCGGGGATCTCGAGGAACACGGCCTCGCTCTTGCCCATGGGCCCGGCGAAGAAGCTGCCCGGCACCGTCTCGATGGCGTTGTTGTACTGCAGGACGGCGTCGTTGTAGAACTGCCGCGCGTAGGCGATCTTGTTCTCTATGGAGGACAGCTCCTCCTGCAGCATCGCGAAGTTCTGGTTCGCCTTCAGCTCGGGGTAGGCCTCGGCCACCGCCAGCAGCCGGCCCAGGGCGGCCGACATCATGTTCGCGGCCTCGGCCGACTCGTTGACGCCCTTGGCGTTGATCATCGCCTCGCGCGAGCGGGCGATCTCCTCGAAGAGCTGTCGCTCGTGCGACGCGTAGCCCTTGACGGTCTCGACCAGGTTCGGCACCAGGTCGACGCGGCGCTTGAGCTGCACGTCTATCTGGCTCCAGGCGTTCTGGTACCTGTTCTCGAGCTGGATGATGCGGTTGTAGACGCTGACCCCCCACAGCACCAACGCCGCCAGCACGACCAGTACGACGATTGCCATGCGCGACCTCCTGGACCGAGCATACGCCCTCGGGGCCCCGCCGCCGACTCTTGGGACGCGCCGCCGCGCGGCGGCGACGCGGCCCGGCTCCGCCCCGGTGGGCGACCCTAGCCCTCGCGGACGCCGCCCCTCAGCTACCCCGCTCGACGATCACGCCGCCGCCCAGGAGCCTGTCCCCGTCGTAGACGACGGCCGACTGGCCGCACGCGACGGCGAACTGCGGCTCGTCGAAGACGAGCTCGAAGCGGTCGCCGTCCCGGAGCCGCAGAGTGGCGGGCTCCGGCGCCTGGCGGTAGCGCACCTGCGCCATCACCCGGTCCGGCAGCGCGCCCTCGTCGCAGAGGAAGTTGCGGCGGTCGGCCACGAGCCGCCGCCAGTGGCACATCTCCCTGGTGCCCACGACGACCTCGTTCGTCTCGGGCCGCAGCTCGATGACGTAGCGCTCGAGGTGCGAGCGGAAGAGACCCAGGCCCTTGCGCTGGCCGATCGTGAAGCGCGCGAAGCCGTCGTGCCGGCCGGCGACGCGAAAGCCGTCGGCGGCGTCGAGGACGTCGCCGGGACGCGGCTCCAGCGCGGCCGCCAGGTAGTCCTTCACCGTGGTGGGCACGAAGCAGAGGCCCGAGGAGCTGGGCTTGTGCGCGGTGAGGAGGTCCCTCTCGGCGGCGATGCGCCTGACCTCGGCCTTCGTCATGTCGCCCAGGGGGAAGAGGAGGTAGGGCAGCACCTCGCGCGGCAGCGCCCACAGGAAGTAGGTCTGGTCCTTGTCGTCGTCCACGCCGCGGTGCAGCTCGGGTCCTCCCGGCCCGTCGACGCGCCTCACGTAGTGGCCCGTCGCCATGTACTCGCAGCCGAGGGCCTGGGCGCGCTTCACGAAGGCGCCGAACTTGATCTCGCGGTTGCACCACACGCACGGGTTCGGCGTCGTGCCGGCCTGGTAGCCGGGGACGAAGGGGTCCACGACGACCCGTTGGAACCTGTCGCGGAAGTCGAGAAGATAGAACGGTACGTCCAGCTCGTCGGCCACGCGCCGCGCGTCGTAGGCGGCGTCGGGGCTGCAGCAGATGTCGAACGCTCCCTCCGGCCTGTCGTCGGGCCAGAAGCGCAGCATGCTGCCCACGACCTCGTAGCCGCGCTCGGCCAGCAGAGCCGCCGCCACGGAGGAGTCCACGCCGCCCGACATGCCCACCAGGACCTTGGGGGGCATCACGGCGGGGGCGGTCCCGCGGGCAGTGGTGGGCACCGGCTGCACGCTCACGGCGGGCCAGCATACCCGCCCGCCCGACCCCGTCGGCGGCCCCGGCGAACGGTGACGGCCACAGGGCCGCCGGGTGCCGCCGCCGCAGCGTCCCGGTGGTGCGGCGCGGTGGGCTCGGCGGCCCCGCGTCGACCCTCGGCCCGGTCGCGCCCGCCCGCCGGGGCTGCGGTAGAGTCTTCACGGAGGTCCCGGTGAAAGCCGCACGCATCGTTCAACTGCTGCTGATCGTCCTGGCGGCCCTCTACCTCTGGCTCTTCCACTCCGCCAACCCCGACTACGTGGAGCTCCCGCTCCTGCGGGGCTACGTGCCGCAGCTACCCGTCGGCCTGGTCGTCGCGTTGGCCGTGCTCATCGGCTGGCTCGTGGGCTGGCTGCCCGCGCGGCTCGCCCTGTGGCGCCGCTCGCGCGAGCTCGCGCGCCTGCGCGCCGAGCTGGCCGAGGAGCGCCGGCGCTCCGCGCCAGAGACCGTGCCCGTGAGCCCCTACCTCACGGGGACCGAGTACCCCGTCATCCCCGACCGACCGCACGACCCCACGCTGGACGACCCGGACGAAGCCGCTTGATGCCCCGCACGCCGCTCCCGGACGCGGAGCCGCTGTGGACGGTGCGTCCTCCCGCGCCGCCGCGCGAGGTCGCCGCGCTCAGCCGCGCGCTGGGCGTGCCGCCCGCCATCGCGGCGATCCTGTGGGCGCGCGGGCTGCGCGACGACGCCCCCGACCACCTCAACCCGCCGCTGCGGCGCAGCCCGAACCCGAGCCTGGCCGAGGCCGCGGCGCGGCTCGCCGGAGCCATCGAGCGCGGCGAGCGCGTCCTGATCCACGGCGACTACGACGCCGACGGCATCACGGGCACGGCGCTGCTGCTGCTGGGCCTCAGGGAGCTGGGCGCCAAGGCCTCGGCCCACGTGCCCAACCGCCTCACCGACGGCTACGGCATCCACCCCGGGCGCGTGGACGAGCTGGCGTCCCGCGCCGACCTGCTCCTCACCGTGGACTGCGGCGTCACGAACCTCGAGGAGATCGCGGCGCTGCGGGCCCGCGGCGTGGAGGTCATCGTCACCGACCACCACACGCCGGGCCCCGAGCTCCCCGACTGCCTCGTCGTGCACCCGCGTCTCTCGCCGCTGGCGCGCGCCGGGCTGCCCGAGCTGACGGGCTCCGGCGTGGCGTTCCACCTGCTGTGGGCGCTGCGCGAGCGCCTCGGCCTGGACGCCCCGCTCGACTACGCCGACCTGGCCACCATGGGCACCGTCGCCGACGTGGCGCCGCTCCTCGGCGAGAACCGCGCGCTCATCAAGGAGGGGCTGCCCCGCCTAGCCGACTCGCGCTGGCCCGGCGTGCGCGCCATGGTGCGCCAGTCGAAGCTGCGCGGCGAGGTCACCGCCCGCGAGGTCGCCTTCGTGCTGGCGCCGCGGCTGAACGCCGCGGGGCGCCTGGGCGAGGCGGACAAGGGCCTCGAGCTGCTGACCACGGCCTCTGAGCGGCGAGCCAGCGAGCTCGCCGCCTACCTCGAGGCCCGCAACGCCGACCGCCGGCGCATCCAGGACGAGATGCTCGTCGCCGCCGAGTCGAAGGTGGACCCCGGCGCGCCCGCGCTCGTGCTCGAGGACCCCTCCTGGCACCCCGGTGTCATGGGCATCGTGGCCAGCAAGCTGCTCGAGCACCACTACAAGCCCGTGTTCATCGCCGCCGGCGGCAAGGGCAGCGTGCGCTCGACCCCGGGCGTCTCCGCCGTCGAGGCCCTGAGGGCCGCCTCCCGGCACCTCACGCGTTTCGGCGGCCACCGCCAGGCGGCGGGCTTCGCGCTCGACATGAGCCGCTTCGACGGCTTCCGGGACACCGTGCTCGAGTACGTGGGCGGCTTCGAGCCCGCCGTCCGCACCGTGGTCGCCGACGCCGTCATCGCGCCCTCCGAGGTGGAGGACGGGCTCTACAGGGCGATACGGGAGCTGGAGCCGTTCGGGGAGGGCCACGCCTCGCCGCTGTTCGCCGTCACGGGCCGGCTCGAGCAGGCCCGCGCCGTGGGCGCCACCGGCTCGACGCTGCAGTTGCGCGTGGGCGGGGTAAAGGGGGTCGCCTGGCGCCTCGGCGGCCTGGCCGGACGCCTGCCACTGGGCGGCGAGGTCCACGTGGCCGCCACGATCCGCGAGAGCGAGTGGCGGGACACCCGCAGCCTCGAGCTCATGGCCGAGTCCGTCAGGCCCGGCGGCCCCCTGGGGCTCGCGCCCGACGCCCGCGGCGAGGAGAGCCGCCGGGCGGCGAGCCTGGTGTCGCGCGCGCCTCGCCCCGGCGTGCCCACGGCGCCGCGCGGCGTGAGCCGCGGACGCCTGGTGACGGGCCCCCTCGGAGACGCCGTCGCCGAGCTGGAGCGGCTCGTCGCCGCGGGCGAGCCGTTCACGCTCGACCTCAGCGAGGAGGACCTCGCCCAGGTGGAGGACGAGGCCCTCTCCTACCCCACGGTCCACGAGGTGAGGCGCGGCCTGGTGGCGTTCCGCCGCGGCCTGCAGCGCGGCATCCCCGAGCCGAAGCTGTCGCGGCTGACGGCGGCCCTGCGCGAGCTGGGCCTCGTCGACGCCGTCGGGCGGGCCGTGGTCACGGGACCGGGCCACAGGCTGAACCCCATGGACTCGCCGACGCTGCTCTCCGGGCTGGTGCGCCGCTACCGCCTGCGCAACCTCGTCCACGCCTACAGGAGCTTCGACGACGAGGCCTTCGCCGTGGCCGTCGTGAACCTGTTCGGGGAGAGCGGAGCGTCCGCGGCCGAGGAGGCCGTGGAGGCCGCGGCCAGCGCGGCGCGGGGCTGACCGAGGTCCTAGCGCGCCGGCCGGTCCCGGTAGCGCGCCGTGGCGCGGACCTGGACGGCGCCGGCCGCGGGCAGCGCCGCCGGGACCCAGACGCCACAGGTCGCACCGTCGCGGGACGTCCTTTGTTTCTTTCGCAATGTAGGATGTTGCCATGGCAACGACGGCGGCCACGAAGCAGGAGGAGCTGTTCCGCAGCGTGTTGGGGGCCGACTACTCGTCCGTCGTACGAGCCGTCCTCGAGCGCCAGCTCACCGGGGAGAAGGACCTCAACAAGGTCGCGAAGGGCCTCCTCGAGCTCTTCGACACGACCAAGACCGACGTCTACGCCCTGCTGGGAGTCTCCCGCAGCCGCGTCAGCCGGCGCTCGCACATGGACCTCGAGGTGCTCGACCGCGCCGGCGCGGCCGTGAGGCTCTACGCGCGGGTCGCGGCCATGGTCGGCGAGAAAGCCGCTGCGGACTGGTTCCAGGAACCGAACCCGCATCTCGGCGGCAAGCGCCCGTTCGACCTGCTGCAGACGAACCTAGGTCAACAGGAGCTCGCCAGCATGATCACGGCGCTCGAGGACGGGGCCTACCTCTGATCCGGGCCTACCGCCTGGCGTTCACCGACTCCCTCGCAAGGGCGTTCTCCCCTAGCGGAACCCCCGCCCGCTGGAACGGCGAGGGCACCAGGACCGTCTACACGTCCGAACACCCGGCCCTCGCAGCCCTGGAGGTATTCCACGGCTGGCAGCGCTACGTCAGCCTCGACGGGTACACGCTCCATGTGGTCGAGTTCGACCCGAGCGTGGTCGAGGAGGCCCCCACGAGCGTCGATACCCGCGACGAGGCGGCGACCCGGGCCTTCGGGGACGCGTGGCACGCGGAGCGGCGCAGTGTGGCCCTGCGCGTGCCCTCTGTGGTCGCCCCCGCCAGCTCCAACTACCTCTTGAACCCGGACCACCAGGAGTTCGATGCCGCGGTGAAGAGACGTGCGATCGGGCCTTTCCGGTTCGATGAACGCCTGAGGGAGCTCGTCAGGCGCGCGAAGCTGGGCTGATGCCCATGCGCGCGGCCCACGGCCCCGTCACCCGTCACCCCGGCCCGCTCGACCACGGCGCCGTGGGCAGCCCCCAGCCGCGGTGGATCGCCATCATGCGCAGGAAGAAGCACAGGCCCGCCCCGAGGCCGAACGTGGCCGGCCACGGCCAGCCGAGCGCGTCCCCCATCACCACCACGAGGCCAGCGGCCAGGGCGGCGATGGCGTAGAGCTCGCTCTTCAGCACCGCCGGCGTCTCGTTCACGAGGACGTCGCGCAGCATGCCGCCGCCGATGCCCGTGAGCATCCCCATCACCGGCGCCATCACCAGGCTCAGGCCGGCCGAGAGGGCGGCCAGCGTGCCCGTGACCGCGAAGAGCGCCAGGCCGGCGGCGTCGAAGTAGAGCACCAGGCGCCGGCGCCTGTCGATGTCCGGGTACCAGAAGAACACGACGACCGCGGCCAGCACCGACACGGCCAGGTAGCGCCAGTCGCTGAGGCTGCCGGCCGGGAAGCGGCCGAGGATCATGTCGCGCATGATGCCGCCGGCGTTGCCGGCGGCGAAGGCCAGCACGGCCAGCCCGAACAGGTCCACACGCCCCTTCACGCCCGCCACGCCGCCCGAGAGCGCGAACACGAACGTGCCCACGAGGTTCGGGATCAACACGGCCTGGCTGAGGAGGACGGCCGTCATCCGCTCCACGCCGGGTTCCACGGCTTCCCAGGCTATACGGGGCGCGCCGCCCCGCGCCTGCACTCGCGCCCCGCGAGGCGATAACCTCTCTCATGCCCCAGGCGCCCACGACTCCCTCGTCCGCGCTCAGCGTCGCGGCCGGACGGCTCCGTTCCCCCCTGCCCTCTCCCCGCACCGTCGCCGACCCGGGCGCCTTGGAGCGCGACCTCAGGGCGTCGGTGCGGGGAGAGGTGCGCTTCGACGCCAAGGCCCGCGCGCTCTACGCCACCGACGCCAGCCCCTACCGCATCGCGCCCGTGGGCGTGGTCGTGCCGCTCGACGAGGACGACGTGCGCACCGCCGTGAGCGTGGCCGCCCGCCACGGCTCGCCGATCCTGCCGCGTGGCGGCGGCACCTCGCTGGCCGGGCAGACCGTGGGCGAGGCGTTGATCATCGACGTGTCGAAGCACCTCACCGAGGTCCTGGAGGTGAACGTCGCGGAGCGGTGGGTGCGCGTGCAGCCGGGCGTGGTGCGCGACCAGCTCAACCGCGTCCTCGCGCCCCACGGCCTGCAGTTCACGCCGGACGTGGCCACGACCGACAGGGCGAACGTGGGCGGCATGGTCGCGAACAACTCGTCGGGCACGCACTCGATCAAGTACGGCAAGACGGTCGACCAGGTCATCGCCATGCGCGTGCTCCTCGCCGACGGCACCGAGCTCGAGCTCGGGCCCCTGAACCGCGCCGAGCTGGCGGCGAAGGTGTCGGGCCAGGGACGCGAGGGGCGCCTCTACCGCGAGGTCGTACGGATCGTCAGGGAGAACGAGGACGAGATCGCCGACCGCTACCCGAAGGTCATGAGGCGCGTGGGCGGCTACAACCTCGACGAGCTCGTCGGCGACGGGCCCTTCAACCTCGCCAAGCTCGTGTGCGGCAGCGAGGGCACGCTGGCGCTGATCCTCGAGGTGAAGCTCGCCGTGCACCGCCTGCCGCCCAGGCGCGTGCTCGACATGCGGCACTTCGACACGCTCGAGAAGGCGCTCACGGCCGTGCAGTACGTCAACAGGCACGGTCCCGCGGCGGTGGAGCTGCTGGACCGCGACCTGTTCGAGTTGGGCAAGCACAACCCGCACATAGCGCCGCTCACGACCTGGGTCCAGGGCGACCCCGCCGCCGTGCTGCTGGTGGAGTTCGACGGCGAGACCGACGAGGAGCTCGACGCCCAGCTCGCCTCCCTGGCCGAGGACCCTGAGGTGAGCGCGCTCTCCTACGCCTCCCACGTGGCCAGGCACCCGGCGGAGCAGCGCGACATCGTGGAGCTGCGCCGCGCCGGCCTCGGCATCTACGCGACGATGAAGGGGAGGAACAAGCCCACCCCGTTCATCGAGGACGCGGCGATCCCCGTGGACAAGCTGCCCCACTACATCCCCGAGGTCATCGAGGTGTGCCGCCGCCACGGGGCCCGCACGGTGATGTACGCGCACGCGTCGGTGGGCGTGATCCACGTGCGGCCGCTGCTGGACCTGAAGACCGACGCCGGCGTCGACGCCTACCGGCGCATCAGCGAGGAGGTCTTCGAGCTCGTCGTGAAGTACGGCGGCTCTTGGAGCGGCGAGCACGGGGACGGCCTGATCCGCTCCTACCAGAACCGCCGCCTCTTCGGCGACAGGCTCTACGAGGCGTTCATCGACGTCAAGCGCGCCTTCGACCCCGATTGGCTGATGAACCCGGGCAAGGTCGTCGAGGCGCCGCCGCTGACCGAGAGCCTCCGCTACGGGTCCGACTACCCCGAGGTCGCTCTGGCCACCCACCTCGACTTCTCCGGCCAGGAGGGCTTCCTCGGCGCCGTCGAGGCGTGCACGGGCGTGGGCGCCTGCCGCAAGGTGGGCGTCGGGACCATGTGCCCCAGCTACATGGCCACGCGCGACGAGGACCACTCCACGCGCGGGCGCGCGAACGTGCTCAGGGAGGCGATCACCGGCGGGCTGCCCGGCGGGCTCACCAGCCGGTCCGTGTACGAGGTCCTCGACCTCTGCCTCGAGTGCAAGGCCTGCAAGGCCGAGTGCCCCAGCCAGGTGGACATGGCCAAGCTCAAGTACGAGTGGCTGCAGCACTACCACGACGAGCACGGTGTCTCTCTGCCCACGCTGGCCTTCGCGAACGTCGGGCGCGTGGCGCCCCTCGGCCAGGCGCTGGCGCCCGTGGCGAACGCCCTGCTGCCGCTGAAGCCCGTGCGGTGGCTGCTCGAGAGGACCGTGGGCGTCGACGCGCGCCGCACGCTGCCGCGCTACGCGAACGGGCGCTTCGAGCGCTGGTTCGAGAGGCGACGCACGGCCCGGGAAGGGTCGTCGGCGAGCGGCCGGCGCGTCGCCTTGTTCGTGGACACCTGGACCCGCTTCAACGAGCAGGGTCCCGGCCAGGCGGCCGTGACGGTGCTCGAGGCCCTCGGCTACGACGTGGAGCTCGTCCCCTACGGCTGCTGCGGGCGGCCGCAGCTCTCGAAGGGGCTGGTGCGTCGCGCTCAGGGCATGGCGCGGGAGAACGTGGCCAGGCTCGAGCGCTACGTCGCGGCGGGGATCCCCGTGCTCGGGCTCGAGCCGTCGTGCGTGGCCGCGTTCCGCGACGACTACCCCGACCTCGTGCCCGGGGAGACGACGCAGGCGGTGGCGAGGAACGTGCGCCTGGTGGAGGAGTTCCTGGCCAAGGAGTGGACTTCGGGGCGCCTCGAGCCCGAGGAGCACTTCGCCCGCGCCCCGGGCCGCCTGCTCTTCCACGGCCACTGCCAGCAGAAGGCCGTCCTGGGCACCAGCTACGCGACGGCGGTGCTGGGTTGGGTGGCCGAGGACGTCGAGCCGCTCGACGCCGGTTGCTGCGGCATGGCCGGCTCGTTCGGCTACGCGCATCACGACGTCTCGATGGCCATCGGCGAGCAGCGGCTGTTCCCGGCCGTGCGCGACCACGACGGGCTCACCGCCGCCCCCGGCTTCTCCTGCCGCCACCAGATCGCCGACGGCACCGGCCGGCGGGCGCTGCACCCGATGGAGGTGCTGGCGGCGGGGCTCGAGGTGGGCGGGCCCGCGGCGGAGGAGGGCGCCCCCGGAGCGTGACGCCTGACGACACGGCGGGCGGCGGCGCCCTTAGCATCTGGGGCCATGGTCGTCACG
This sequence comes from Deinococcaceae bacterium, assembly GCA_044508445.1. Taxonomy (GTDB): domain Bacteria; phylum Deinococcota; class Deinococci; order Deinococcales; family Trueperaceae; genus DASRWD01. The sequence continues at coordinate 120,915 of JBIQHQ010000002.1, read as the reverse complement.
CGTAGGTCCTCGGCGGCGCCCGCGGCGACGGGCGTGAGCCCCTCGCCGCTGCGCGTCTGCTTCGTCAACGACACGTCGCGCAACCCGAACTGGGGCTGCCGGGCCACCACCGGCGCTCTCAAGGACGCGCTCGCCGCCCGCGGCGCCGAGGTCGTGTCGACGATCTACCTGGAGGAGATCCTCTCCTTCGCGCCGCGCGACAGCCGCCGCTGGCGGCGGGCCGCCGCGAGGCTGGACGCCTGGCTGCCGCGCCGGCCCATAGTCCGCGAGGTGGCCCGCCGCACCTTCCAGAAGGTCGCGCCGCGCATCCGCGACGTCGTGCCCCTGGACGCGCGCGGGCTGGACGACGCCGCGGCGGCCATGGCCGCCGGGGAGGTCCTCGAGTTCGCCGCCGAGCGCCTGGCCGCGGCCGACGCCGTGGTCATCAACGGCGAGGGCGCCATCTACGACCTCCAGCGCAAGGGGCGCGCCCTGCTGCTCATGGCCCTCTTCGCCAAGCGGCACCTGGGCAGGTGGGTGGGGCTGGTGAACCACACGGCCGACCTCTCCCACCCGGGCATGCGCGCCTTCGCCGAAGCCGTCTACCCGCAGCTCGACGACGTCACGTTCAGGGAGGAGCGCTCGCGCGAGGCCTGCGCCGGCTTCGTGGACGGCCGCGTCGTCCCCGACGCCGCCTTCGCCCTCGCCCCCGCCGACAGGTCCGCGTGGGCGCCGCTGGCCGGACGACCGGGCCACTACGACGTGTGGCCCGACAGGGCGCGCTTCGACCCCTCCAGGCCCTACGTGGTGGTGGGCGGCAGCGCGCAGTTCGCCTGGTCGCGGAGGCGCGACCCGCACATGCCGGACGCGCACCCCACCGGCGACCCCGTGCCCGGCTTCAGGCTCCTGGTGCAGGAGCTCAGGTCGCGCGGCCACCAGGTCGTGCTCACGGCGTCGGACAGGCCGGACGAAGCGGCGTTCAGGTCGCTGGCCGCCGAGCTGGACGCGCCGCTGGTGGCCACGGCCACCCCGGTGCTGCAGGCCGTCGACCTCCTCGGCAACGCCGCCGCCTACGTGGGCGGGCGCTGGCACCCGGCGATCTTCGGCCTGAGGGGCGGCACGCCGTTCGTGCCGCTATCGAGCAACTCGTTCAAGCTCGCCGCCCTGGCCGACATGGTGGGGCTGCCCAGCCCGTCGTTCGACGCGATGGACCTGGCCGCGTCGGTGGGGCGGATCGTGGACCTCGTCGGGAGTCACCTGGCGGCGGGAGAGGCGCTGCGCGCTCGGCTGAGGGAACAGGCGGCGCGCTTCGCCGACCAGAGCGTCGGCCACGTGGCCCGCCTGGCGGCTCCCGCGCCGGCCTGAGCCCTTGGAGACGCCTGGCACGGCCGCGGCGGCGGGTGACGGCGGACGCGGCTTCGCCGCCTTCACCGGCGAGCTCGCCGAGCGCTACCCGCCCGCATTCACGCACCTGGCCTGGCAGCTCTACCGCCTGCGGCGCGGCGAGTCGCCGGTGGGGCCGCTGCGCTCGCGGCACAGGGCGTTCGCACCGTTCACGCTCGAGTACCTCTTCGCGGCGCGTCGCCCGCCCCTCCCGGCGGACAGGCGGGCGCAGGTGCTCGTCGCGTTCTTCCCCGCCCGCCCCGACTACGCGGGGCTCCTGGGGCCCGTGGCGGCGGAGCTCGCGCGCCGCGGCCTGGCGGTGGCCACGCTGCTGCCCACGGAGGCTGAGGACCCGGGCCTGCCAGGCCCCGCGCTGCGCCTCGGCTCCTACGCCGGTCCGCGGGCCTACGCGGCAGCGAGGGCGCGGTGGGCCGCTCTCGCCGGGCCGGCGCGCCGCTTCGCCGCGCGCCACGGGCTCGACGACGCCCGCCGCGCCGGGCTCACGCTCCTGCTGCACAACTACGCCTGGCAGCAGGCGACGTTCGGGGCGGCGCTGAACGACGTGCGCCCGCGGGTGGTGCTGGGGCTGCACTTCATGACCGACCCCGGCCTGCGGGGCGGCGTCGAGGCGCCGCGGCGCTCCGGCGCTCGCCCGCGCGTCGTCTTGCTGCAGCACGGGCTCTTCAGCGGCGACTGGCCCACGCACGACTTCCACGGCGCCGACCTGGTGATGCTGTGGGGCGAGGCCTCGCGGCTCGAGCTGGCGCGCTTCCCCGACGCGCCACCCGCCGTGGTGGTGGGGAACCCGCGACTGGCGGGAGCCGCTCCCGCCGGCGAACCGGCGCGGGGCGAGGGTCCCGTGGTGCTGGTGGCCGGCACGAACGGCGACCCGGAGGTGTCGCGCCGCGCCCTGAACACGGCGCTGGCGGCGCTCACGGGCCTGACCGGCGTGACGGTCCGGGTGAGGCCCCACCCGCGCGAGCCGCGCTCCGTGTACGCCGAGGCCGAGGCGTCTGGCCTCCTCACGGAGGCCATGCTCGACCTGTCGCCCGACCCCTACGCCTCCGTGCGGGCGGCCAGCGTGGTCGTGGGCACGGCCTCCACGCTGCTGCCCGAAGCCGTCGCGCTGGGCGTGCCGGCGGTGCAGGTCGTGGAGGGCGACGCCCAGGTGTGGTGGACGGGCGGCATGGCGGCGGCGTCCGGTGAGGAAGACCTGCGCGACGTGGTGACGAGGCTCGTCGCCGACGAGTCGTACCGGGCCGAGGTGCTGGCGCGCGAGGCGCCCACGGCGCGAGCGGCGTTCGGCGACCCTGACAGGGCGGCGAGCCTCGCCGCCGACGCGGTGCAGGCCGAGGTCGAGCGGGGCTAGCGGGTCCCGGGGGGCCGGCGGGCCCGTGCCCGCCTAGCCTGTCGGCCAGGGCACCCCGCCTGGCGCCGCGGCTACTCGGGCAGCTCCGGCGCCTTCCGGCGACGCGCGCCCTCCAGGGCCACGGCGACGCCCGCGCCCGCCGAGGCGAGCAGGACCAGGGCGATGAGGTTGAGCACCAGCTTCGATGGCGACGGCTCGAAGGGGAGCGCGCACAGCGCGAACAGCAGTCCGAGGATGCCCAGGATGGCGGGGACCAGGAAGCGGCCGTCGCCGAGGCGGGGCCGGGGCTCGTTGTCCATGACGGGCATCATAGGGCAACCGCCCGCGCCCTAGCGCCCCCCTTCGCGGGGTCCTCCTACATCTCCTCGGGCGCCCGGATCCCCAGGAGGTCGAGCGTCGAGGCCAGGGTGCGGCGGACGGCGTCCACCAGCAGCAGCCTGGCCTCGCGCAGGCCCGGCTCAGCCCGCAGCACCTGCGTGTCCGGCCGGCCGGCCCCGTCCTTGTGGTTGTAGTAGGCGTTCCAGGCCGTGGCCAGGTCGAGCGCGTACTGCGCCACCTGGTGCGGCGCCAGCTCCTCCGCCGCCGTCTCCACCACGCGCGGGTAGCGCGCCACGACCTGGGCCAGGCGCACCTCGAGCCGGCCCAGGGAGCCGAAGTCGGCGGCGCTCCCCGCCTCCTCGAGGGTGAGCCCCGCCGCGGCGGCGGCCCGCAGGATGCTGCAGGCGCGGGCGTGGGCGTACTGCACGTAGGGCGCCGAGTCGCCCTGGAGCGAGAGGGCCTGGTCCCAGCGGAAGTCGATGACCTTCCTGGCCTCGGTCCTGAGCATCGCGAAGCGCAGCGCGCCGATGCCCACGGCGCCGGCGACCTCGTCGATGCCCGCCAGCCCGGGGTTCTTCTCCTCCACCACGGCGCGCGCCCGCCGCGCGGCCTCGACGGTGACCTCGTCTATCGAGAGCGTGATGCCCTTGCGGCCGCTCATCGGGCGTCCCTCGAGCGTCACGACCTCGTAGGCCAGGTGGTGCGAGTTGTGGTAGGCCCTCTCGGCTCGGGGGTCGTCGGCGAGGGCCAGGGCGGTGCGGACGATCGTCTGCGGGTGGCTCTGGCGGACGTCTATGACGTTGATGATCTCGTCGGCGTGCGCGAAGCTGCGCCCGTCGGGATGCGGCTCGCCCAGCGGGCTGGAGGTGTAGAGCGGCGCCCCGGATGGCTGCACGGCGAAGCGCGCGAAGGTGAGGCCCTCGAACAGGCCGGCCTTCCAGAACTGGTAGCCGATGTCCTTCGCCACGTACATCGCGTTGCCGTCGGAGCGCACCAGGACGACGTTCGGCTCCTCGAGCCCCGGGAGGAACGAGGAGACGTCCATGACCAGCGCGCCGGCGTACTTGCCCTCCGTGGGCCTGTGCGTGTAGCGGCTGTTCTCCAGGACCTCGAGGCCCCGCTGGAGGAAGCCCGCCTGGACGACGTCGGACTCCCACACGAGCAGGTCGTACTCGGCGCCGATGGCGTTGAACGTCTCGAGCTGCGCCCTCACGACCCTCTCGACCTCGTGCCTCAGCTCGCCGCGCTCGAGGCGGTGCATGACCTCGTTCACGCCTCGCTCGATGGCCTCGCCGTCGTGCTCCTTCGCCTGGCCGAGCAGCACGTACAGCTCGCCGAGCCAGTGGTCGTACTTGCGCTGCGGGGAGCTCCCCGGCGCGTCGTGCCTGGCGTTGAAGTAGGTGACGGCGAAGATGCTCTCGGCCGCCTGGCGGCCGGTGTCGTCTATGTAGTTCTGGACCTCTACGTCGTGGCCCACGGCCCGCAGGATCCGCGCCGTGGCGTCGCCCAGCACGATGTTCCTGAGGTGGCCCACGTGGGCCTCCTTGTTCGGGTTCACGCTGGTGTGCTCGACGACGACCTTGCGCCTCTCGGCCGCCCGGGGCGCGCGGGGGCCGGCGGCCACCTCGGCGACGAACGCTCCCGGGTCGAGGACGAAGTTGATGTAGGCCCCCACGGTGGCGGCGGACGCCACGCCCTCGGGCAGCTCCAGCCTGGCGACGATGTCGGCGGCGATCTCGGGCGGCGGGCGCCGCAGCGCGCGGGCCAGGGTGAAGGCCACCGGGGTGCCGTAGTCGCCCGGCTTGTCGGCGGGCACCTCCTGCAGCGGCACGTCGCCCTCGAAGCCGGGCGCCAGCGTGGTGATGGCGGAGCGTAACGAGAGGGACAGCGCCTCCAGGGCGTCCTTCATGACGCGCCAAGTTACCACGGGGGGTTATAGTCCCCTGCGCCCGCCCGGGAAGGGGGCGCGCCCGCGGAGGGCGTGTCGGGCGCCCCGCATCTGAGTCAGTCATATCCAGTAAACTTGAGCCGTGTGCGCTCAAGCACCTCCGGCCGCGGCGCCTAAGGGCGGCGCCAACGCGCCGGGGCGACACCGTTCAGACCAGCCCGTTCGGATAAGGTGACCAGCATGGCCGAGCCAGGCACTGACTTCGAGTTCCAGCAGCCCGTACCGGTCTGCCCGGTCCGCGGCTCGGTGCTCTACCCCACGATGGTCATGCCGATCGACGCCGGCAGGCCCGTGAGCATCAGGGCCATCAACGCCGCCCTCGACCGCGACCGCACGATCATCATCGTCAGCCAGAAGGACAGGGACGTCGAGGAGCCCACGCCCGACGACCTCTTCCAGGTGGGCACCGCCTGCAACATCATGCGGATGAAGAAGAACCCGGACGGCACGATCCAGATGCTCGTCAGGGCCTTCGCCCGCGTCACCATCGACGAGTACAGGCACGAGGGGGGCCTCATCGAGGCCGAGGTCTCGACCCGCGAGGTGCCCGACGGCAACGAGGTGGAGCTCGTCGCCACGTTCCGCGAGCTGCGCGAGAAGTTCAAGGACCTCGTGGAGTCCGGCAGCCGCACGGTCCAGAGCGAGGTGGCGCAGTTCGTCATGAACCTCGAGGACCCCGGGCAGTTCGCCGACTACGTGGCGTACCACCTCGACTTCAAGCTGGCCGACAAGCAGGCCGTGCTCGAGGCGCCCACGGTCACGGACCGCCTGCGCAAGGTGCTCATCCTCATCGACACCGAGATCGAGCTGCAGGAGACGCAGCGCCGCCTCCAGCGCGAGGTCAAGGACGAGATCGACCGCAACCAGCGCGAGTACTTCCTGCGCGAGCAGATCAAGGCGCTCCAGAAGGAGCTGTCCGGCTCCGACGACGAGGAGGACGAGGTCGAGACCTTCCGCGAGAAGCTCGAGGCCCTCGACCTCCCCGAGGTCGTCATGAAGGAGGCCCAGCGCGAGCTGAACCGCCTGGCGCGGATGCACCCCGACTCCGCCGAGGCGTCGGTGATACGCACCTACCTCACGACGATCGTCGAGCTGCCGTGGAACAAGCGCACCGACGACCGCCTCGACCTCGCCGAGGCCGCGCGCATCCTCGACGAGGACCACTACGGGCTCGAGAAGGTCAAGGACCGCGTGCTCGAGTACCTCGCCGTGCGCAAGCTCAAGGCCGAGCGCGCCCAGCGCGGCGAGCTCGACGCCTTCGAGGTGAACAAGGGCCCGATCCTGCTGTTCGTGGGCCCTCCCGGCGTGGGCAAGACGAGCATCGCGCAGTCCATCGCCAAGGCCCTGGGGCGCGAGTACGTGCGCATCAGCCTGGGCGGCGCGCGCGACGAGTCCGACATCCGCGGCCACCGGCGCACCTACATAGGCTCCATGCCGGGCCGCATCCTGCAGGGCATAAGGCAGGCGGGCGCGAAGAACCCCGTCTTCCTGCTCGACGAGGTCGACAAGCTCGGCTCCTCGTTCCAGGGCGACCCCTCCTCGGCGCTGCTCGAGGTGCTCGACCCGGCGCAGAACGCCAACTTCGTCGACCACTACCTGGGCGTGCCGTTCGACCTCTCCGAGGTCCTGTTCATCGCCACGGCCAACTACGAGCAGCAGATCCCCGAGGCCCTCTACGACCGCATGGAGGCCATCGAGTTCTCCAGCTACATCGAGCAGGAGAAGCTCGAGATCGCCAAGCGCTACCTGCTCCCGCGCCAGCTCGTGGAGAACGGGCTGAAGCCCGAGCAGGTCACGATCACCGACGGCGCCATCAGCCGCGTGATCACCTCGTACACGCGCGAGGCGGGCGTCCGCAACCTCGAGCGGCTCATCGGCACGCTGGCGCGCAAGGCCGCCCGGCGCATCGCGCAGGGCGAGGCGAAGCGCGTGCGCATCACGGAGCGCAGCCTCGAGCAGTACCTGGGCGCCCAGCGCTTCACGCCCGAGTCGGAGGCCGACGAGGACCTCGTGGGCGTGGCCACCGGCATGTACTTCACGCCGGTGGGCGGCGACATCCTCTTCGTCGAGACGTCCATCACCCCCGGCAAGGGCGGCCTCGTGCTCACCGGCCAGCTCGGCGACGTCATGAAGGAGTCGGCCCGCGCCGCGCTCACCTACGCCAAGTCGAGCGCCGACCGCTTCGGCATCTCCACGAAGGACCTCGAGGAGAAGGAGATCCACATCCACGTGCCCGCGGGCGCCACGCCCAAGGAGGGGCCGAGCGCCGGCCTGGCGCTGGCCACGTCGCTCATCAGCGCGCTCACCGGCACGCCCGTCCGCAAGGACGTGAGCATGACGGGCGAGATCACGCTGCGCGGCCGGGTCCTTCCCATCGGCGGGCTGAAGGAGAAGATCCTCGGCGCCAAGCGGGCCGGCATCAAGCACATCGTCTTCCCCGTGAAGAACGAGGCCGACATGAAGGACATCGCCCCCCACCTCGTGCGCTCGCTGGAGCTGCACCCCGTGGAGGACATCGACCAGGCGCTCGACGTGGCGCTCGTGGGCGGCGTGGCCGCGCTCGAGAAGCGCGGCAGGCAGCTCGGCCCCACCGGCAAGCCCCGCCCGCGCCAGCGGCGCAAGGAGGAGGCCGGCGTCGTGGCCTGAGGCCGGCGGGCCCGTCGCGCGACGGGCCCGTCACGGCCGAACCGGACACCTCGGACCGTACACAGGCGGCGCGGCCCTTCGCGGGTCGCGCCGCCTCGCTTCGTACCGGACCCTGCCGAGCGTCGCCCCGACCCGCGCGGGCGCGCGGCGCGCGCGCCGACGCGACGGGACCGCCGCGCGCCCGACGCCCTGCGGTATCGTCGGCCCCATGCAGCGCCGGCCGCTCGTAGCGGGCAACTGGAAGATGCACAAGCTGCCCAGCGAGGCCGCGGCCTGGGCGCGCGAGCTGCTGGCCGGGCTGGAGGCCATGGAGCCGCTGCCCTGCGACGTGGCGCTGATGGTGCCCTTCACCCACCTGCCCGGCATGGCGCGCCTCACCTTCGGCACGCCCGTGGCCCTGGGGTCGCAGGACGTGTCGGCGCACGATGAGGGGCCGTACACGGGCGAGGTGTCGGCCGCGATGGTCGCCGACACCGGCGCGTCCTACGCCGTCGTGGGGCACTCGGAGCGCCGCCAGTACCACGGCGAGGACGACGCGCTGGTGCGCGCCAAGGTGGAGCGCGCCCTGGCGGCGGGTCTCGTGCCCGTGCTGTGCGTCGGCGAGACGCGCGAGCGACGCGACGCGGGGCGCGCCCTCGAGGTCGTGCTCGGGCAGCTTCGCGGCGCGCTGGACGGGGTCGACGTTCCCGCCCCCGAACGCCTCGTCGTCGCCTACGAGCCCGTGTGGGCCATAGGCACCGGCCTCAACGCCACCGCCGCCGACGCCCAGGAGATGTGCGCGGCGCTGCGCGCCGAGCTGGCGAGCCTGCTGCCGGGCGGCGCGTCGGTGCGCGTGCTCTACGGCGGCAGCATGAAGCCGTCGAACGCCGCCGAGCTGCTGGCGCAGCCGGACGTGGACGGCGGCCTAGTGGGCGGCGCCAGCCTCTCGACGTCGGACCTGCTCGCCATCGTCGCCGCGTGCGGCCAGGAGGCATGATGACCATCACGGACACCGCCAGGGACCACGTGGGCGCGGCGCTCGACGCCCTCAGGGCGTCCCTCAGCGAACGCGGCGTGGACGCCATGCTCGTCACCTACCCGGCGAACGTCAGGTACCTCACCGGCTTCTCCTCGCCCGGGGACGCCTCGCTGCTGGTGCTGCCGGACAGGGCCGTGATGTTCACGGACGGCCGCTACACGGCGCAGGCCGCCGAGGAGGCCCTGGTCCCCTACGAGATCGTCTCGGACGTCGACGCGCGCCTGGCCGAGCTGGCGGGCGGCCTGCGCCTGGGCGTGGAGGCCGAGCACGTCACGCTGCAGCGTCACGCCAAGCTCAGGGACAGGCTCGGTGACGCGCCCGTGGCCCTCGAGGGGCTCATCGCCTCGCAGCGCCTGGTGAAGCTGTCTCACGAGGTGGACCTGCTCCGCGAGGCCGCCCGCATCACCGACGCGGCGTTCGCGGCCGTCCTCGAGTTCGTGCGCGAGGGCGTCAGCGAGGCCGAGGTCGCGCTGGAACTGGAGCGCGCCATGAGGCTCGCCGGCGCCGACGGGCCCGGCTTCGACACCATCGTCGCCTCCGGCGTGCGCGGGGCCATGCCGCACGGCACGGCGTCGCAGAAGCGCATCGGCCGCGGCGAGCTGGTCACCATGGACTTCGGGGCCGCGTTCCGCGGCTACCACGCCGACATGACGCGCACCGTCGCCGTCGGCGAGGTGGGCGCGGAGGAGCGCCGCATGTACGACGCCGTCCTCGAGGCGCAGGAGCTGGCGGTGGCCGCCGTGGCGCCGGGCAAGGGCGGCCGCGAGCTGGACGCGGTGGCGCGGGACGCCCTCGCCAGGCACGGGCTCGCCGACGCGTTCGCCCACAGCCTGGGACACGGCACCGGCCTGGAGGTCCACGAGGGCCCCCGCCTCTCGCAGCGCTCCGAGGACGTGCTACGGCCCGGCATGGTCGTGACCGTCGAGCCCGGCGTCTACGTGCCCGGCTTCACGGGTCTGCGCATCGAGGACCTGGTCCTCGTCACCGAGGACGGCCACGAGGTCCTCTCCCGGAGCCCCAAGCACCTGATCACTCTGTGAGCCGCGCCCGAGAGAGGCGATGGCGCGCCGGCGGAGAGCCCCGCACCGGCGGTTGGCCCCGCGCCGGCGGCTAGCCGCCCGCGGTCGCGTCCGGCGGCGCCTCCGGCCGGGCGCCTGGACCGACCCGCCTAGGCCCCCACCAGCTCCCGGGCCGCGGCCAGCACCTCCGCGACGTCGGCGCCGGTGGGCGCCTCGCAGTAGACGCGCAGCAGCGGCTCGGTGCCGCTGGCGCGGAACAGCACCCAGGCCGCGACCTCGCCGTCCTTCGCCAGGTTCAGCTTGAGGCCGTCGAGGTCCTCGGCGCTCGCCACGCGCCAGCCGCCGAAGGCGTCGGGCGGGCTCCGCAGTCGCTCCCTCACCGCGGCCATCGCGTCCTCGCCGCCCAGGTGGAGGTCGAGCCTGTCGTAGGCGTGGCGCCAGCCCGTCTCGCGCTCGAGGCGCGCGAAGGCATCGGCGAGGCCCTCGCCGGACGTCACCACGGCCTCGAGCAGCACGAGGGCGTTCGCCAGGCCGTCGCGCTCCGGCAGGTGGGCCGAGAGGCCGATGCCGCCCGACTCCTCGCCCCCTATGAGCACGGGCTCGCCGGGGGCGAGCATCGCGTCGACGATGTGCTTGAAGCCCACGGGGGTCTCGGTGACGCCGAGCCCGCGGCTCGCCGCCAGGCGCTCGATCACGCGGCTGACCGTGAACGTCTTGGCGACCCGCCCCCGGCCGCCGCGCCGGTGGAGGTGGTCGAGCATCACGGCGAACACCTGGTGGGAGTCGAAGAACGAGCCGCCGGGCAGCACCACGCCCAGCCTGTCGGCGTCGCCGTCGGTGACCGCGGCGAAGAGCGGGGCCCCCGGCCGGTCCACGGCGTCCGCCATCAGCTCGGCCGTCGTGGCGAGGTTCGCGGGGATCGGCTCGGGGTTCACGCCGTGGAAGAGCGGGTCGGGACGTCCACGCACCTCGACGACCTCCAGCGCACCCGTCCGGGCCGCGAAGCCGGCGAGCCAGCCGGCGCCGGCCCCGCCGATGGCGTCGTGCACGATGCGCGGCGCCGCCGCTCGCAGGGCCTCCACGTCGACGAGCGCGGCGAGCGCCTCGTAGTACTCGTCGCGCACGTCGAAGCTGCCGAAGACCGCCTCTCCCTCGGGCACGGGCCCCTCGGGCACGCGAGCGGCGACGTCGTCGTAGATGGCCTGCGTGGCCGTGCCGCCGTACGGCCCCTTGAGCTTGAAGCCGCCGTACGCGGGCGGGTTGTGGGAGGCCGTGACCATCACGCCGCCGGCGGCCCCGTAACGCCTCACGGCGAAGGAGAGCGCGGGCGTGGGCAAGTAGTCGGCGCTCACGCGCGCCTCCAGGCCCCGCGCGGCCAGCACCGCCGCCGCCTGCTCCGCGAACTCGCGGCCGAGGAAGCGCGTGTCGTAGCCCACCAGCACGAGCCCGCCGCCCCGCGCGGCGAGGTGGTCGGCGTAGGCCGCGGCGGCCCGCCTGACGTTGGCGAAGGTGAAGCCGGCGGCGATGACGTCACGCCAGCCGTCGGTTCCGAAGGCTATGTCCATCCTCGGCAGCGGCCGCGGTGGGCGGCCCCGGCCAACGTATCACGCTCGTTGTAGGCTCCCTGCCGTGAGCCTCGTCATCAAGTACGGCGGCAACGCGATGACGGACCCGGCCACGAGGGCCGCCGTCGCCGCCGGCATCAGGCGCCTGGGGGAACGGGGCGTCCCTCCCGTGGTCGTGCACGGCGGCGGCCCTTACATCGCCGCCGCCCTCGACGCCCGCGGCATCGAGCACCGCTTCGTGCGCGGGCTGCGCGTGACCACGCCGGAGGCGATGCTCGTCGTCGAGGACGTCCTGACCGTGCTCGGGAAGCGCCTGGCCGAGGAGATAGGCCCGGCCGTGGGCCTCACCGGACGCGACGCCTACCTGCTCGGCGCCGCCGTGGCCGAGCCGGAGCTGGGCCGCGTCGGCCACGTCCGCGTCGTGGACACCCGCGCCCTCGTCGCCCTGCGCGCGGCCGGCCTCGTGCCCGTGGTGGCCAGCGTGGCGCGGGAGGTCTCCGACGGGGCGCCTGCGGCGCCGCGCGAGGCGGGCCCGTCCCTCAACGTGAACGCCGACGAGGCGGCCGGGGCCGTGGCCGGAGCGCTGGGCGAGGGCGTGTGCTTCCTCACGAACGTCCCCGGCGTGCTCGACGACCCTGCCGACCCCGCGAGCCTGCTGCGCGAGCTGACCCGCGGCGATGCGCTCGAGCGCATCACCGACGGGCGCATCGCCGGCGGCATGGTCCCCAAGGTCGAGGCGGCGTTGGCGGCGCTGGCGCGCGGAGCGTCCTTCGCGATCGTGGCCGACGGCCGGCACCCGGACGGCGTCGAGAGGGCGCTGGCCGGCGGCGGCACGAAGCTCATCGCCGGTTAAGTGTCCCGTAAGACCAGCGCTGCTACAACACGGCCATGCCTAGCTTCGCCCAGGTGCCCACAGCCGATCTGGAGCGTGAGGCCGCGCGTCTGCAGTTCCGCATCATCCACGGGGTCGCCGACGACCTCGACATCGAGAACTTCTGCCTGATCATGATGGAGCTCGGCTCGCGCGAGATGTTCAACACCGTGCTGGACCCGCGCGACAGCAGCCGTTGAGCCCCCTCACACCGCCCCCTCTGGTCCGGTCACAGGCGTCACGGCGCCAATGAAGAACCTCTTGTAAAATCATGCGCCCCTTCTGGTATCTTGGCTGGCAATGTCAGCCAGGCGCGTCCTCCCCCTACTCTGTCTCTGTGCCTTGGCGACCTCGGTTGCCTCCGCCCAAACGGTAACGGTCCAACCGCACGACACCCTCTGGGGCATCGCCCAGCGAGCCGGCACCGACGTAGCGACGCTCAAGGAGCTCAACGGCCTCACCGGCGACCAGATCAGGCCCGGCCAGGTCCTCGCGCTCCCCGGGGGTGGCGCGCCGGCCGCGCCGCCGCGCACCGTCACCGTCCAGGCCGGGGACACCCTCTACGACATCGCGCTCGCCAACGGCGTCAGCGTGTCTGACCTCATCGCCTTCAACGACCTCGACGGCACGCTCATCCACCCCGGCCAGGTACTCAGGCTCGACGCCGGCGACAAGGAGCTCGAGCCCCTGGTCGTCGAGGTCGTGGCCGGCGACAGCCTCTGGTCCATAGCCCGCGCCTACGGCACGACGGCCCAGGCCATCGCCGACGCCAACGGCATCACCCTGGCCACCGTCATCAACCCGGGCCATCGCCTCGTCGTCCCCGGCCAGTACGCCGCCGAAGGGCGCGACGTCGGTGGCGCCGTGGCCCAGACGGTCACGGTCCAGAAGGGCGAGACGCTGTGGACGCTGGCCAAGGCCCACAACACCACCGTCGCCGCGATCATGAGCGCCAACGGCCTGACGAGCGAGCGGATCTTCGTCGGCCAGCAGCTGCGCATCGTGCCGGGCAACGAGATCGCGGCCGGCCGCGCCGTCACCGGCGACGTCGCCACGCCGCCGGCGGTGGCGGGCATGATCTGGCCCCTGGTGGGCACGATCACCTCCCGCTACGGCTACCGCTCGCTGCGCATCAGCGGCTCGAACTGGCACGGGGGCGTCGACATCGACGGCCACACCGGCGACCCCATCGTCGCGGCCGCGCCGGGGACGGTCGAGGAGGCCGGCTGGCACGGCGGCTACGGTTACCTCGTCGTCGTCAAGGACGGCGACACCGAGTACTACTACGCGCACGCCTCCGAGGTGCTGGTGAACGTCGGGGACGTCGTCGCCACCGGCGACACGATCGCGCTGGTCGGGAGCACAGGCAACTCGACCGGCTCCCACCTCCACTTCGAGATCAGGGTGGCCGGCGAGACCGTGGACCCGCTGCCGCTCCTCGAGGCCACGGCGCAGCGCTGACCACGGGCAGCCGATACGTGGGCGGGCCGACCGGAACAGAGGACTTGTCGTGCGCCTCGTCGTCGTAGGCGACATCCACGTGCAGCCCGAGAAGCTCTGGACGATGCTCCGCGACGCGGGGCTGGCCGACGAGCGCAACAGGCCCACCGACGAGCTGCGCGAGGGCGACGTCAAGCTGGTGCTCCTGGGGGACCTCGTGCACGCCAAGAGCCGGCAGCGCTACGCCGAGCTCATCAACGTCAGACGCTACGACGAGTACAACCCGCGCCACCTCGAGCGCGCCGAGAAGGCCCAGGAGCGTTTCCTGCGCGAGGTGAAGGGCTTCCAGGACCGCGTGCCGGACGAGCGCATGGTCATCCTCATGGGCAACCACGACTTCAACGCCGTGACCGAGGACCAGGGACCCCTGCGCACCGACGACGTCGCCCACCTGGAGTGGAAGCCGGGCCACGGCAACCCCATGGACCAGGACCTCAAGGACTGGATCCTCTCCTGGCCCTACGAGGTGGTCGTCGACGGGCTGCACCTGGCGCACGTGGGCCCGCTGCCTGAGCACAACACCTTCGACCAGGGCTTCTACCTGGAGAACCGCCGGCGCTGGATCCAGGAGGACCGCGACTTCCTCGAGGGCACGCCCTACCGCCTCGGCGTCTACGGCCACACGCCGGTGCGCGGCGGCGTGAACGTGGCCTCGCAGGGCCGGGCGCTGCTGCTGGACACCAACGGCCACAGGGACGAGTACGTCTACCTCGACGCCGACGTGGGCGAGGAGGGCTACCGCCTGCGCCTCAAGGGCCTGTTCTTCGACGAGCTCATACCGCGGGAGGCCTGAGGCGCCGGTCCGACGGCTCAGGCCCTGACGTCGGTGGCGGCCAGCGCGGCCTTCGCCACGCCGAGGAGCCGGAGGCGGTCCTCGAGGCCGTTGCGCCCGCCGTTGACGGCCTCGGTCACGGCGACGGCGTCGTCCCTGTCGCACAGGTCGTTGATGCCGCGCGCGTGCCAGTACCAGCCGGCCGCCAACGCGGCGAGGCGCGGGGTCTCGAGCAGCTCGGGCTCGGCCTCGAGGTCGGCGCCGAGGAGCTCCCCCACCTCCCTGTAGGTCCGTCTCCCCGTCACCTGCAGGATGCCGCGCCCGCGGTAGCGCCAACCGTCGCCGGAGGACTCCGGCCCGTTCCCCATCCTGCCGGCGTAGACGTAGTTGGCGATCCTCTCGGGCTGCCTGGCGTAGGCCTCGGCGCGGGCGGCGTCGAAGCGCTTCGGCCACGTCGCGAGCAGCCCGCGCGCGCCGTAGTTCAGGTTCTCGACGAGGACCGTGTACAGGGCGGACTCGTGCGCCGTCTGCGCCAGGAAGTGGGCGATGCGCAGCGGCGTGGTGATCGCGAAGCTGCGGCAGGTCTCGTCGAGCGGGCCGGCGAACTCCTCGGCCTCCGCCAGCACGACGGCGGCGAGCACGGCGAGGCCCACCACCGGACCCTCGCCGGGCCCCTCACCCGGCGGGGCGAGCTGTCCCCCGCCCGCCTCGTCCGCTCCGGGAGGCGCCGTCGGCCCGCCACCCGCGTCGCCGTGCGCCGGCGGCGCGAAGGAGCCGCCGCCCGACCTGCGCCGCGCCCGCTCGTCCGCCAGCGCCGCGCCGAGCGCCTCCATGCGCCCGGCGACCTCGTCGGTCCTGTCCGTGACCTCCGTGTCAGGCCGCTCGTAAGAGTCCACGCCGCCTCCTGCCCGCAGCACCAGCCTGGCACCGCCGCGGCCGGCGGTCTAGGGGCGCCGCGGGCAGGAGGCCAGGAGCGGCCCGGACCCTCAGGCCTCCCCGGCGGCGAGGAGCTCGGCGAGCTGGTCGGCGCACATGCCCCAGCCCTCGTGGAAGCCGCGCCGCACGTGGTCGTCGTGGTCCTCGGCGTTCCAGTGCCTGACGCGGTAGGTGGCCTTCGTCCTGCCGTCGCCCAGGTCCTCGAAGGTGAGGTCCATGGTCATGTAGGGCCGGTCGGAGGGCACCCACGCCTCCACGTAGGCGTCGGTCGAGACGATCCGCTTGCCGGGTACCACCTCGAGGTAGACGCCGCGGTTGGGGTAGTCGGTCCCGTCCGGGCTGCGCATCACTATGGTGCTGGCGCCGCCGGGGCGCACGTCGAGCTCGGCGACGGGCGTGGTGAAAGGCTTGGGCGCGAACCACTTCTTCAGGACCACGGGGTCGGTCCAGGCCCTGTACACGCGGTCCGGCGTGGCGTGGAAGATCCGCTCGAGGACGAGCTCGTGGCGTGCGTCTGTGGTCGTCTGCGTGTCGGTCATGGCTCCCCTTCCGTTCGTGCCCCCCGCTAGCTGGGCAGGTCCCCCGAGCTCCTGAGGAGCTCGTCGAGCCTGTCCATGCTCGCCTCCCACTCCTCGCGCCGGCCGCTCAGCCAGCGCCCGGCCAGCTCGAGCGCCTCCGGCTCGAGGCGGCAGGGTCGCTTCTGGGCGACGCGCCCGCGGGAGATGAGCCCGGCGCGCTCCAGCACCTTCAGGTGGCGCGACACGGCGGGCAGGCTGATGCTGAGCGGGGCCGCCAGCTCGTTCACCGTCGCCTCGCCACGGGACAGGCGCGCCAGGATGGCGCGGCGCGTCGGGTCCGCCAGGGCGGCGAAGGTGAGGCTGAGCTGGTCGGTGGCGGGCACTTACTTAACCTCCTCGTTAGTTAGCCTGGTGGTTAAATTAGCCGGGCGGAGGTCACCTGTCAAGCCCCGGGGACGCGACGGTCGGGCGGTCCCTCAGCGCTCCGCGCGCGTCTCGAAGTTGGGGCTCAGCACCACCCAGGTCCTGTAGCCGGCCAGGTCGACGCGCTGGCCGGACTCGCTAACGAAGCCGATGCCGCTGCCGTCCACGACCTCCCAGGTGCCGTCCACGGCGCGCCCGGAGAGGTAGAGCGTGGCGGGGCCGCCCTCCAGCGGGATGTAGAGGCGTCCCGCGTCGTCGTCGGGGATGGGCGCCACCTGGATGTCCCCCACCAGCACCGCCTGCGTCTCCAGCACCTGGCCGTCGGGCTGCACGGCCGGCTCGCCTGCCCGGACCCACCGGTAGCGTCCCGTGACCTCGTTGAAGCGGAAGCCGCTCTTGTAGGCGCCGTAGCTGACCGTCACCTCCGACACCGGCCGCGCCTCCTCAGACGGGCTGTAGACGGCCCTGGCGACCAGGCGCACGCGCTCGGGCACGATGCGGTTCACGGCGGCGCGGAGGTCGCTGCCCGCCGTGTAGAGGTTGTAGGGCGCCGACCTGTCGTCGGAGCGCGCGAAGAGGTCGCCCGAGGTGTAGGCGTTGAGCGTGGGCACGGTCGCGCCGGCGATCCTCACCATCGCGTCGGGCGAGCCCCCGTCGTGCACGAGCACGGCCTGGCTGCGCTGCGCCAGGTCCACGAAGTAGGGCCGGGCGCTGCGCACCGGGCCCACGCGCTGCGGGTCCTGCGCGTCGAAGAACGCCAGGAGCCGCGTGATGCCGCCCTCCACGGGCATCTCCACGACCATGCTCGCCTGGGCCAGGCCGCTCTGCGGGTAGCCGTTGGCGTTGTCCACGACCACGGCCAGGGCCCTGTCGCGCTGCTCGGCGAGGGGCGGCGGGGAGGGAGGACGGCGCGCGCCGTCGCCCGGGCCGACGCCGTCGGGCCCGCCGGCCAACCCGCGCGCGGCGACGGTGGCGTCGGGATCGGGGGGACCGGCCTGACCCGGCGCGATCGCGTTGCCGCCCGGCTGGCGCGGCGACTCCACGGTCGCCCGCACGTCCGTGGCGCCCTGGGCCACCGGCCCCGGCTGCGGCGCCCCGGGCGCCTGGACGCCCCTCACGGTGGCGCGGAGCTGAGGCTCGGCCAACGGACGCGGCGTGGCGACCCGCACGGACGGGGTCACGTCGAGGGGCACGCCGGCGCCCACGACCGCGCTCACGCTCGGCTCCGCCAGGCGGCGCGTGCCGGAGACGCTGGCCGTGACGCCCTGCGCCGAGAGGCTCACGGAGCTGGCCACCGCCGCCGAGACCCTGCTGGCGTCGAGCGCGACGGCGTCGGCCACGGCGGCGCTCACCTCGGGCGCGGCGACGGCGACCGTCGAGGAGACGTCGGCCCTGGCGCTGGGCGCCCGCAGCTCCACGGGCTGGGCCACCGCGGCCGTGGCGTCGGGCGCCGTGACGTCGCGCGCCTGCGCCGTGCTCGCGGCGGGCGCCAAGGCCAGCGCGCGCGACTCGGCCACCTGCACCTGGAGCTGCGGCTCGGGGATCGTGACGGGCGCCGGGACCTCGCGGTTGGCGAGCACCTCGAGCTCGACCTCGGGGAGCTGGCTCGCCGGCGCCTCGGCCACGGGCAGCTCGGGCGCCTCGGTGGCCACCTCCTGCAGCGCCGGCGGCGGCGGGGGGACGACCTCGGCCTGCACGGGCGCGGGCTCCGGCGCGGCCTGGACGGCGGGAGGGGCCTCGGGAGCGGGCGGCTGGACCGTCACCCGGTCCAGCTCCTCGTCGGTGGTCTCCTGCTGGGGCGCGGCCAGCGCCTGCGGGTCGCCGGCCTCGGCCGACGCCACCTGGGGCTCGGGCGCCTCGACCGTGGGCGCCTCGGCCGTGGCGGCCTCGGTGTAGTCCTCGGCGAAGGAGGGCGTGCCGACGTCTATGACGATGAAGGTGGGCAGCGGCTCGGGCTGCGGGCGCGTGACCACGTAGAGGAGGATCAGCAGCGCCGAGAGGTGGAGCACCACCGACAGCAGCGCCGCGCGCCGCTTGTCCGGGTCCCGCCACATGGTGGCCTCGCTCCTCACCACGACACCTCAGCCGCCCGTGGCGATGACGATCCGCTCGGCGCCGGCCTGGCGCAGGTAGTCCATGATCCGCACGGCCTGTCCGTGCGGCGTGGCGCTGTCGGCACGCAGCACGACGACCTTCTGGCCGCTCTCCTCGAGGGCGCGCCGCACCAGGGCCGGCAGGTCGGTCTCGGCCACCATCGTGCCGCCGAAGAAGACCTCGCCCACGCCGTTGACGGTCACGGTGGGCAGGTCGCTGGGCGAGGCCTGCGCCGTCTGTGCCTCCGGCAGGTCGACGGGCAGGCCGGACTCCACGGTGATGAACGTGGTGGTGAGCATGAAGAAGATGATGAGGAGGAAGACGACGTCCACCATCGGCGTGAGGTCGAAGGTGGCGTTGGTCGCGAGCGACCGCCTCCGGCTGCGGTGGACCGTCATCTAGGCACCCGAGGCTAGGTCGATGGGCCGCGACGGCCTGGCCGCGTCGGCCTCGTCGCGGGCCCTCACGTCGCCCTGCACCCGCGCCGCCGGGGCCGGGCGCGCCTGGCGCTCCGCGGCCTGCGGGTCGTCACGCCGCGAGGCGACGGCCTGCGCGATGTTGCCCATGAGCTCCTCGCGCCGCCTGTCGATCTCGACGAGTATGGCCTCCACCCGGCTCGACAGGAAGGCGTGCCCCATGATCACGGGGATCGCCACGATGAGGCCGGCGGCCGTCGTCACCAGGGCCTGACCGATGCCGTTGGCCACGATCGAAGGGTCGCCGGTGCCGTAGCGCGAGATCTGCCCGAAGGAGATGATCATGCCGGTCACGGTGCCGAGGAGCCCGAGCATGGGCGCCACCTGCGCGATCGTGGCCAACGGCCTCAGGCCGCGCGCCAGCGACTGCTCCTCCTGGATCGTCGCCTCCTGGAACGCCGCCTCCACCGCCGGGCGGCCGTACGGCAGCTTGAGCAGGGCGGCGCCGAGGACACGCGCCACGGGCCCGCCGTGCTCCTCGCAGGCCGTGAGCGCCAGCTCCAGGTCGCGCTCCCGCACCGCCGCGTTCACCCTGACCATCAGCTCGGACGTGTCCGTCCTCTCGGCACGGAGCTTGAAGTACCTGTAGAAGAAGACGTACACGGCGTACAGCGAGATGAGGACGATCGCCACCAGGACGGGACCGCCGCTGACCAGGATGTTCATTCACCACTCCTCATGAGCCTCTCCTGAGGCTACGGACCGGGCTCGTGAACGCGATGAGATGGGTGAAGGAAGTGAGAAACGCAACGTCAGCCGGTCGTCCGCATGCCAGCAGATATGCCGACTAGCGACACCCGGACAGCGTAACTCAAGGGCTGCCTGTCGATGGAACCCTCGGGTGACGCTCTGAGGCGCCTGAGGAGCTCCACCTGGAGGTGGCTTATGGGGTCCACGTAGGGGTTGCGCAGCTCTATCGAGCGGGCGAGCACCGGGTCGTTCGCCAGCAGGCGCGAGCCGGCCGCGCGCTCGACCTGCGCCACCGACAGCTCGTACTCCTCCAGCACGTCGCCGCCGAAGCGGCGCGCCAGCGGGTCCGGCGCCAGCGTCAGGTAGCTGCGGAAGACCTCCATGTCGGCCTTGGCCAGGCTCATCTGCGCGAAGTCCACGACCGTGCGGAAGAACGGCCACTCGCGGTAGAGCTCCGCCGCGAGACCCTCGGGCAGCGCAGACAGCCCCGTGCCGACGCCGTACCAGCCCGGCAGGTTCGCCCGGCACTGCGTCCACGCGAACACCCAGGGGATCGCCCGCAGGTCGGCTATCGAACTGCCCCGTCCCCGGCTCGCCGGGCGCGAGCCCACGTTCAGGCGGCTGATCTCGTCGATGGGCGTGACGCATCGGAAGAAGTCGAAGAAGCCGTCGGCCTCGACGAGCGCCCGGTACCGCTCCCGGCCGGCGGCGGCGACCCTCTCGGCCGCGGCCCGGTAGGCGTCCGGCAGCTCGTGGCGCTCGCGGGCGTCGCGGGCCGAGGAGACGATGAACGCGTGCACGACCTGCTCGAGGTGCCTGTGCGCGAGGTCGGGGTCGGCGTAGCGGTCCGAGAGCGCCTCGCCCTGCTCCGTCATGCGCATGCGCCCGCCCAGGCTGCCGGGCGGCTGGGCCAGGATCGCCTGACCGGCCGGGCCGCCGCCGCGCCCGATGCTCGTGCCGCGCCCGTGGAACAGCCTGAGGGGAACGCCGGCCTCGCGCGAGACGCCGGCCAGGCCCTCCTGCGCCCTGTACAGGGCCCAGTTCGCGGCCAGGAACCCGACCTCCTTGTTCGAGTCCGAGTAGCCGATCATCACCTCCTGCACACCGCGGCGCGCGAGGTGCTCGCGGTAGACGGGCAGCTCGTAGAGCCGCCTCATGACCTCCGGCGCCCGGCCCAGGTCCTCCAGGGTCTCGAACAGCGGGGTGGCGTCGACGTCGGGGAGCCCGGCCTCCTTGGCGATCACCAACGCCTCGAGGACGTCGGAAGGAGCGTTCGTGAAGCTGACGATCGTGGCCCCCACGGCGCCGTCGCCGAACCGCTCGCGCTGCTCGCGCAGCACGCGCAGTGAGCCCAGCGCCTTCGCCGTCTCCGCCGAGAGATCGGCCCACGCGGGCACCAGCGGGCGCGGGGACGCCAGCACCGCGGAGAGCAGGTCGACGCGCTGCGCCTCGGCCAGCGACGCGTAGTCGTCCGCCAGGCCGGCGTAGGACAGCAGCTCGCCGACCACGCGCTCGTGCACCGTCGAGTGCTCGCGCAGGTCGAGGGGCGCCAGCACGAAGCCGAAGGCGTCGGCCCGGTAGCGGTCGGGGCGCACGAACACCGCGGCCAGCCTGGCGGCCTGCGCCTGCGCCAGCGCGTCCTCCACCAGCGCCAGGTCCCTCACGTAGCCGGCGGCGCCGCCCGGGTAGCGCCCGGTGCCCGCCAGCTCCTCGCCGAGGGCGCGGTGGACGTGCTCCAGCTTGCGGCGGAAGGGCTCGTGCGGGAAGCGCCGGCTCGCGCCGCGCTCGGCGTCGAGGCGCGCCAGGTCGTCGCGGAACGCCGGGCTCAGGGCCACCCTGTCCTCGTGCTGCGAGAGGCGCTGCACGAGCAGGTCGACGTCCGCCAGGTAGCGGGTGAGCGCCACCTCGCTCTGCAGGGCGTAGGCCTCGCGGGTCACCTCGGGCGTCACGTAGGGGTTGCCGTCGCGGTCGCCGCCGATCCACGACCGGAAGCGCACGATCGGCCGCAGTGGGGCGCCCCCGGCCGCCCCGGGCCCGTAGTAGGCCTCGAGGGCGTCGTCCACGTCACGCATCAGGCGCGGGACGGCGTCGAGGAGCGAGCGCCGGTAGTAGTAGAGCGCGCTCTTCACCTCGTCGAGGACCGTGGGCCTCTCGTCGTTCACCTCGCGCGTCAGCCACAGGCTCGTGACCTCGGCGTACACCTCGTCGACGAGCTCCTGGCGGCGCTGCGGGCCCAGGCGCGTCTCGCCGAGCTGGCGCAGCGCGGCCGCGATGCGCTCGAGCTTGAGCCGCACCGTGTAGCGCCTCACCTCGGTGGGGTGCGCCGTCACGGTGAGCTGGACGTCGAGACCGTCCACGAAGCGCCGCGCCTCCGCCGCCGACCAGCCGCTGTCGCGCAGCGCCTTGATCGCCGCCGCCACGCTCTCGCTGCGGGGGCGCTCCCTGGTGGACGCGATGCCGCGCTCGCGGTTCACGCGCACGCGGTGGACCTCCTCGGCCAGGTTCACGAGCTGGAAGTAGACGGTGAACGCGCGCAGGAGCTTCTCGGCCGTGGCGGTCTCGAGGCCCCTCAGCAGGCCGTGCAGCTCGTCCCGCTGCGCCGAGGTGTCGGCGCCGCGCGCGGCGCGGATCGCCTTCGTGAGGCCGCGCACGCGCTCGACCAGCGCGAAGAGGTGCTCGCCCTCCTGCTCGCGCAGGACGTCGCCGAGGCAGGTGCCGAGGAAGTCCACGTCGGCGCGCAGGCGCTCGAACCCCTCCGGCGCCTCGCCCGGTCCGGCGGGCCTCACGCGCTCGGCGGGGTCGGGGGCCCCGGCGGTTCCGGCCCTCGCCGCGGCGCGGGCGACGTGGTCCTCGCGCCGGTCGCCCGTCACGGACCCCCCTCCACGGCCTGCTCGCGGCGCTGCGGCACCCACAGGCGCTCCACCGACGTGGCGCGCGTGCCCTCCACCTCGACGGCGAACGCGCATACCGTCGCCGGTCCCTCGGCGGGCCGGTAGCGGCGCGGCAGCTTGGCCACCAGCCGCTGGAAGACGTCCTCGTAGCGCATGCCTATCGAGGAGCCCTGCACCCCGGTCATGCCGACGTCGGTGATGTACGCCGTGCCCTTGTAGATGGTCTCGTCGGCGGTCTGCACGTGGGTGTGCGTGCCCACCAGGGCCGCGACACGGCCCGCCAGGTGGTGCAGCATGACCTTCTTCTCGCTCGTGGCCTCGGCGTGGAAGTCCACCAGCACGGGCACGCCCGGGGGCACGTTCTCGAGAGCGTCGTCGACCGCCCTGAACGGGTCGTCCAGCGGCTCCATGAAGATGCGGCCCATCACCTGCACCACGGCCACGCGGCCGCCGCCGCGCGCCGGGTAGACGTGGGAGCCCACGCCCGGCGTGCCCACGGGCATGTTCGCCGGTCGCAGCAGGCGCGGGGTCTCCTCGAGCAGCGCCAGGGCCTCGGCCTGGTCGAAGGCGTGGTTGCCGAGGGTCACGACGTCGGCGCCGGCCTCGACGAGCTGCTCGAAGTGCCGGCGGGTGATGCCGAAGCCCCCGGCGGCGTTCTCGCCGTTGACGACGACTAGGTCGAACGCGTCGCGGCGCTCCTTCACGAAGGCGGTCGCCGCGACCATGCCGGGGGTGGCGAAGACGTCGCCGACGAACAGCAGCCGCACGCGGCCACGATAGCAGGGGCCGCCGGCGCGCCCGTCCGTGATAGATTCGCGCTCGTCATGCGGTTCGACGCCGTCGACAGGCGGATCATCGAGCTCCTCCGCGAGGACGGGCGGGCCAGCCACGCCAGCCTGGCGAAGGCCGTGGGCCTCTCCGCCCCCGCCGTCGGCGAGCGCGTGCGCAAGCTCGAGCAGGCCGGTGTGATACGCGGCTTCCGCGCCGTGCTCGACCCCGAGGCGCTGGGCCTGCCCGTCACGGCGTTCGTGATGATCGCCCCCCAGCCGCGCACGCCGGCGCGGAAGCTCGTCGCCCGCCTCGAGGCGCTGCCCGAGGTGGAGGCCCTCTACGCCGTCGCCGGCGTCTACTCGTTCATGGCCAAGGTGAGGGCCCAGTCCACTGCCGAGCTCGACGCCTTCCTCGACAGGCTGTTCATGCTCGAGGGCGTGGAGCGCACCGAGACGACGATGGTCCTGCGCACCGTCGTCGAACGCGCCATACACCTCCCCTTCGCGGCCGAGGGATGAGCCCCCGCACCGTCAGGCCGCTCCGGGAGAGCGACTTCGACGCGGCGATGGCGATCCGCTCGTTCGCGTTCGGCCACCCACTGGATGGCGAGCACAGGTCGTTCCTGGCCGCGAACGCGCCGAACATCCTCGGCTCCTTCGAGGACGGCGAGCTCGCCAGCGTGGCCACGATGTGGCCCTTCACGGCCTACGTGGGCGGCATCAGGAAGCCTCTCGGGGGCCTGGCCAGCGTGGCCACCGCCCCCACGGCGCGCCGCCGAGGCCACGTGGCCGACCTCCTGCGCGCCTGGTTCGAGCGCCTGCGCGAGCGCGGCGTGGGTCTGTGCGCCGAGTCGCCCTTCGACCCGCGCTTCTACGCGCGCTACGGCTTCCAGAGCGTGGCGCACGGCCACCTCCTGCGGCTGCCCGTCGAGCTGCTGGGGCCCGCCGCGCCAGAGGACGCCCGCCGTCTCGACCCCGGGGACCACGCGCCGCTCCTGCCCATCCACAGGGCCTTCGCGAGTCGCTTCAGCCTGGCCCTCACCCGCGACGACGGCACCCGCGGCGGCATGGACCGGGCCACGCGCCCGCCCGGGCTGGAGGACAGGGTCGTCACGGCCCTGCTCGAGGACGCCTACGCCTGCTTGTGGGTGGACCACGACGCCCCCGAGCCGACCCTCCACGTGCGCGACCACGCCTACTCCTCCCCGGCGGGGCGCCGCCGCCTGCTGGCCTTCCTCGCCGGCTTCGCCGGCCAGGTGCAGAACGTGAACGTCATGCTGCCGCCCGGCGAGCCGCTGGTCGCGATGTACGGCGACCGCTACCCGCAGCGCATGACGGGGCTCCAGGTGCGCGTCGTGGACCTGCCGCTGGCGCTGGAGGGGCTCAGGTCACCGGTGGAGGCCGAGTTCGTGCTCGCCGTCTCCGACCCCCACTGCCCGTGGCAGGACGGCGCCTTCCGCGTGACCCTCGGCCCGGGCGGCTGCGAGGCGCGCCCCGCGCCCGGCGCCGCTACCGCCGACGTGTCGCTCGGCCCGCTGGGTCTGGCCGCCGCGCTCTTCGGCGCGCAGGACCCGCTCTCGCTGCTGGCGACGGGCACGGCCGAGGGCGACGCCCGGCCGCTCGCCGCCCTCGCCGGGCTGCTGGCCCGCCACCCCGTGCACATGCCGCGGGCCGACCACTTCTGAGCGCGGGGCTCGAGGAGGCAGCGTGGACGTGGAGTTCCGCCCCGTGGGAGACGGCGACGTCGAGCAGGTCCTCCACCTGCGCGGCGTGTCGTACGGGCCGGTGCGCGACAGGGCGCGCGCCGTCGAGGGGCTCTCCTGGCGCCTCCCCTACTCCCTGGGCGCCTTCGCCGGCGGGCGCCTGCTGAGCCTCACGATCATGGTCCCCTTCGAGGCGTACGTGGGCGGCCGGCGGGTGACGCTCGGCGGCCTCACCTCGGTGGCCACCGCCCCGCAGGCCCGCCGCCGGGGCCTGGTGGCGGCCGGCCTGCGCCGCTGGTTCGCCGACCTGCACGAGCGCGGGATCGGCTGGAGCGCCGAGCACCCCTTCGACCCCACCTTCTACGCTCGCCTCGGCTACCAGACGCTGCGCAACGGCCACACGCTGGAGGTGCCCGTCCCCCGCCTCGAGGCGTCGGCCGCCGGCGCCGAGTGGCGGGACGCCGACGTGGTGGCCGAGCCCGCCGGGCCGGAAGCGGCGCCGGCGCTGGCCCGCGTGTTCGCGTCCTGGGCGCCGCGCTTCTCGTTCGCGCTCACGCGCGAGGACGGGCTCAAGCCCTACTGGCAGTGGACCTTCAGGCGCCCAGCGGAGGACGTCCCGTACTTCGGCTACCTGGCCGAGGATGCCTACGCCGTGCTCACGACGAAGGAGCCGGAGCACGACGACGGAGACGTCCTGCTGGTCGTGAGGGACATGGCCTACTCCTCCCCCGCCGGGCGCCGCCGGCTCCTGGCGCTGTTCGCGAGCTTCCAGGGACAGGTGGACGCGGTGCGGCTGCACCTGCCCCCCGGCGACGAGGTGGCCGCCGACTGGGCCGCCTGGCACACCGTCCCCTCACCGGAGCTGCAGGTGCGGGTGGTCGACGTCGCCGCCGCGCTGGGCGGGCTGCCCTGGCCGGAGCCGGCGCGCCTCACGCTGCGCGTCTCCGACCCCGACTGCCCCTGGAACGACGGGACCTTCGCCCTCGAGCTGGGCCCCGGGGGAGCGACGGCGAAGCGCGCCGACGCCGCCGAGCCCGACGCCGGCCTCGACGTGAGGTCGCTGGCCGCGCTCCTGACCGGCACCGCCGCGCCCGCCACGCTCCTCGCGGACGGACGCGCCGAGGGCTCGCTCGCGGCCCTCGCCAGGCTGGCCGCGCCGCTCGCGGGACATCCCCCCTTCAAGCCCCACAACGACCACTTCTAGACGACCTTGCGGAGCGGGGCGCGCGGACCCGCCGCGCTCACTCGGTGACGGCCTCCAGGAACCACTCGGGGAGGCGGTGCCGCTGACGCCTGAGGAACGCCGGGAAGTCGGCGTCCAGCAGGTAGGTCACGGCGTGGTCCTCGGCGCTGCGCACCGAGCGACCGTAGGCCTGCACCACGGTCAGGCAGGTGCGCCAGTCGTACCAGTCGCGGTCGCGCTCCATGCGGGCCGCCACCTGCCTGTCGCCGAGGAACGGGTAGGGCACCTTGCACAGCACCTGCCACCTGGCCAGGTCGTCGGCGAGGTCGATGCCCTCGGTCATGCTCGGCGTGATGAGGATCGTGGGGTCGGGCGAGGAGAGGTGCTTGGCCAGCGCCGCCTCCCGCCCGGCTGCGTCGGTGTGGGTGACCACGCGCCAGCGCTCGCTGGGCGCGATGTGCTTGGCCAGGAAGCTCGCGATCATGTACGAGTGAGCGTGCACCACGCCCTTGTCCCCGGCGTGGTCCCGCGCCAGCTCCGACACCGCGTCGGCCAGGAGAGGCAGGTCGCGCTCCTGGTACCGCCTGGTGAGCCGCGCCGAGGGGCGCAGCACGAGCGGCCGCCGCGCGGCCGGGAACGTGGAGGGCACGCGCACGACGGCGGCGTCCTCCTCCTCGAGCCCCAGCGAGCGCAGGAACGTGGGCGCGTCGAGGATCGTGGCCGACATGAACAGCACGCGCTCGGCGTGCGAGAACACCATGTCGTGAGCGAACGCCGCCACCTCGACGGGCTTGAACGACAGGGTGGCGCCGTGCTGGTCGCGCCCCCGCTCCACGATCCAGTCCACCTCGCCGCTGGCGTGGCTCTCGAGGAGGAACCGCAGCCGGGCGTGGCTCGAGTCCAGCCACTGACGCACCCGGAGCTGCTGCACGGCGGTGTCGTCGGTGGCGTCGCCCTTCAGGTCCTGGTCGATCTGGCGCGCGCGCCTGAGCATGTCGGGCAGCAGGGCGTCGACGAAGTCGAAGGCCACCTCGTCGCCCAGGTCGGGCGGCAGGGCGCGCGCCAGGCCGGCTCTCGTGAGCATGCCCTCGCTCACGCCCACCTGCACGAAGCCCATCAGGGCGGCCTCGGTGTTGTGGGCCTCGTCGAGGACCAGCAGGTCGCGCCTGCCGAACCCGCCGGCGTAGTTCAGCTCGGCGAGGAAGTAGGCGTAGTTCATGGTCACGACGTTCGCTGCCATGGCGACGTCCTTCGCCACGAAGTAGGGGCAGTCGTCGCAGGCCGTGAACCTACGGCCGGTGAGGCACGGCGCCGCGGCGGCGTGCGTGTCGGCGACGAGGCAGGGGTAGTTCGCCCGCCCCTTCATGATCGCCAGGTCCTCGAAGTCCCTGAGGTACTGGTCCTGGAGGACCTTCTGCGCCGTGAGCACGAAGGCGCTGCCGGCCTCGCGCGCCAGCGTGACGCCGATGGCGCTCTTCCCCGAGCCCGTTGGCGCCTCGAGCACCACGAAGCGCTTGCCGGCCGCGAACGCCGCCCGCACCTGCTCCAGCGCCTCGAGCTGTCCGGCGCGATAGGAGGCGAAAGGGAACCCCCCGTTGGCTGGGGCCATGCTCACGAGCGAGGCTATCACGGGCCCCCGGGGCCGCCGCGCCTCGGGCGGCACGAGCCGAGCGTCGGCGTGAGAGGATGCGGGACGCGCCGGGCGGCGCTCAAGGAGAACGCCGACGACCTGCGTCGCCGGCGCATCTCGGTGGTGCCGAGGAGGGGATTTGAACCCCTACAGCCTTGCGGCCACTAGCCCCTCAAGCTAGCGCGTCTACCAGTTCCGCCACCTCGGCGCGCCGCTCGTCGGCGGGCTCAGACGCAAAGGCCATGTTATCGCCGCCTCCGAGGGAGCGTCAAGGCGAACCGCGGCGCGCGCTCGCGCACCCGGCGGGAGTACGCCGCCTGCCGACTCCACGGGGCTTTCACGTGAGGAACGTCTATACTCCGAACGCAAGCACATGGGAGGTACGACATGAGTTGGTCCACCCGGCTGGTCAAGCTCGTCGCAGTGCTCGCGCTACTGGGCTCCGCCCTGGCACAGCCGCCCGACAGCCTCCGCATCATGGCGCCGGCCGCCCCGGGCGGCGGCTGGGACGGCACCGCCAGGGCGATGCAGACCGCCCTGCAGCAGGCCGGCCTGGTCCGGAACGTCGAGGTCTTCAACGTCCCCGGCGCCGGCGGCACCATCGGCCTCTCGCAGCTCGCCACGGCCGAGTCCGACAGCGACGACCTGCTCATGGTCATGGGCCTCGTAATGGTGGGCGCCATCCTCAGCAACGACGCGCCCGTCACGCTGGCCAACACCACGCCCATAGCCCGGCTCACCGCCGAGTACGAGGTCATCGTCGTGCCGGCCAGCAGCCCGTACCAGACGCTGCAGGACCTCATCGACGCCTTCAGGGCCGACCCCGGCGCCGTGTCGTGGGGCGGCGGCTCCGCCGGCGGCACCGACCACATCCTCGCCGGCCTGCTGGCGAACGCCGTGGGCGTGGACCCCACGCTCGTCAACTACGTCGCCTTCTCGGGCGGCGGCGAGGCGCTGGCCAGCATCCTGGGCGGCCAGGTCACGGCGGGCATCTCCGGCTACTCCGAGTGGGCGGGGCAGATCGAGTCGGGCGACCTGCGGGTCCTGGCGATCTCGGCCCCCGAGCCCGTGGAGGGCATAGACGCGCCCACGCTCCGCCAGGCGGGCGTCGACCTGGAGCTCGCGAACTGGCGCGGCGTGGTGGCGCCCCCCGACATCTCGGACGCGGCGCGCGACGCGCTCGTCGACCTCGTCGACCAGCTCGTGCAGAGCGACGAGTGGCAGGCGCAGCTCGCGCAGTACGGCTGGATCTCGGCGTACATGTCCGGCGACGAGTTCGTGACCTACCTGCAGGACGAGGACGCGCGCGTGACGGAGGTCCTCAGGGCCATCGGCCTCGTCGAGTGACCTCGTGGCCGTAGGAGCGCGGCGCCGCTCCCTCCCCTGGGGCGACCTCCTCGTCGCCCTGGGGGTCCTCGGGCTCGGCGGCTTCTTCCTCCGGGGCGCGCTCGCCCTGCGCGTGCTGCCCAGCTACGCGCGCATAGGCCCGCGCTTCTTCCCGTTCCTCGTGGGGGTGGCGCTCATCGCCTGCGGCGCCGCGCTCGTCGTGCAGGCGCTGCGCGGCGTGCGCGGCGTGCCGGAGGAGGCGGAGGACACGGAGGAGGGCGCCGCCACCGACTGGGCGCCCGTGGCGGTGATCGTGGCGTCCCTCGGCCTGCACGCGCTTCTGGTCTCCAGGCTCGGCTTCGTCCTCTCCTCCGCCGTCCTCTACGCGGGCGTGGCGCTGGGCTTCGGCGAGCGGCGCCTGTGGCGCTCCGGCGCCGTCGGCCTGGTCCTCGCCCTGGCCGTATACCTCGCCTTCACCAGGCTGCTGGGCCTGCGGCTCCCGGCGGGGGTGCTGCCGCTGTGACGGGCGCATGACCGACACGCTCCAGGCGCTCCTCCACGGCTTCTCCATCGCGCTCACCTGGCAGAACCTGCTGTGGGCGTTCGTGGGCGTGACGCTGGGGACGGTCGTGGGCATACTGCCCGGCATAGGCCCCGCGCTCACCGTGGCCCTGCTGCTGCCCGTGACGTTCAACCTCGACCCCGTGGGCAGCTTCATCATGTTCGCCGGCATCTACTACGGCGGCATGTACGGCGGCTCCACGACGTCGATACTGCTCAACACGCCGGGCGAGTCCGCGAGCATCATCACGGCCATCGAGGGCAACCAGATGGCGCGGCGCGGGCGCGGCGCCGCCGCGCTGGCGACGGCGGCGATAGGCTCGTTCGTCGCGGGCACCATCGCCACCCTCGGCCTCACCTTCGTGGCGCCCGTGCTGGCGCGCCTCGGTCTGGCGTTCGGCCCGGCCGACTACTTCGCCCTCATGGTGCTGGCCTTCACGACGGTCACGGCCGTGCTGGGCTCGTCGCTGCTGCGCGGCCTCACCAGCCTCTTCCTCGGCATCGGCCTGGGCATGGTGGGCATCGACCTGCAGAGCGGGCAGGCGCGCTACACCCTGGGCAGCCTCGAGCTCCTCGACGGCATCAGCGTCATCGTCGTCGCCGTGGGCCTCTTCGCCGTCGGCGAGACCCTCTTCGTGGCCTCGCGCCTGCGCCGCACGCCGGCGAAGGTGGAGGCGATAAGGGGCTCGATCTGGATGAACCGGGAGGAGTGGGCGCGCTCGTGGCGCCCGTGGATCAGGGGCGCGCTCCTCGGCTTCCCGCTGGGTGGCCTGCCGGCGGGCGGCGCCGAGATCCCCACGTTCCTCTCCTACAGCCTCGAGAAGCGGCTGTCCCGCAGGCCGGAGGAGTTCGGCAAGGGTGCCATCGAGGGCGTGGCCGGTCCGGAGGCGGCGAACAACGCGGCCGCTGCCGGGGTCCTCGTGCCGCTGCTCACGCTCGGCATACCCACCTCGGCCACGGCGGCCATCATGCTCGCCGCCTTCCAGCAGTTCGGCCTGCAGCCCGGCCCCCTGCTCTTCAGCCGGGCTCCCGACCTCGTCTGGGGCCTCATCGCCAGCCTCTACGTGGGCAACTTCATGCTGCTGGTGCTGAACCTGCCGCTGGTGGGGATCTGGGTGCGGCTGCTGACGATCCCCCGACCCCTGCTCTACGCCGGCATCCTGCTCTTCGCCACCCTGGGCGTGTACTCGCTGGGCAACTCCGTCGTGGACCTCGTCACGCTGTACGTGATCGGCGTGCTGGGCTTCCTGATGCGCCGCTTCGGCTTCCCGGTGGCGCCGGCGGTGATAGGGATGATCCTCGGCCCGCTGGCAGAGCAGCAGTTCCGGCGCGCACTGTCGATAAGCCAGGGCGACTACTCGGTGTTCTTCACGCGGCCGCTGTCGCTGACGCTGCTCGCCCTCGCCTTCCTCGCCCTGGTCGTGCCGGCTGTCCTCGACGCCCGCGCCAGGCGGGCGGAGCGGCGGCGCGACGCCCGCATGACCGCCGGGTAGGGGGCGGGCGGTCGCGGCTGCGCTCGTGGGAGGTGCTCCGTTGGAGGTAGGCAGGTTCGCGGCGTGGGCGGCGCTGCGGGAGGCCTGGCGCCGCCTGCCAGGGTCGAGGCGGGTGTGGGTCTACATGAGCCTCACCGTGGTGATCGTGGGCTGGCTCGTGACCGCCGCGGTGCAGGGTGTGCTGCCGCCCCGTCCCGTCGAGACCGTCACGCTCGAGAGCGGCGAGGTCGTGAGGCTCGTGCGGGCCCGGCCCGGTCTCTCGCTCACGCTCGGCGGACCCGGGCTCGTCGTCGCGTCAGGCAGCGACCAACCGTGGCCGCTGCGGGCCGCCTCGCTGGCCGTGACCTCGCTCTTCGCCGGCGCCTTCGCCGCCTACGGCCTGCGCCGGGCGGTGGGCCTGGAGGTGAGGTACGCGATGCTCGCCGACCACCTGCGGCGAGCCCCGACGTTCCTCGTCTACGGGCTGGCGACGACCGCGGCGGCACTGCTGCTGGCCCCCGTCGCGCACGGCGCGCTACTGGCCGCCGCCTGGCTCGTCTGTACCGTGGCCTTCGGGTTCGCGCCGCTGTTCGTGGTGGACCGCGATGCGGGCCCCCTCGACGCCCTGCGCGCCAGCGCCGGCGTGGTGGCTCGCAACCTCCCGCAGACGCTGCTCCTGCTGGGAGCCGGCGTCCTCGCCTCCCTGCTGACCTCGCTGCCGATGCTGCCGGCACTGGCCGTGGGCACGCCCGCGGTCCGGCTCGTCGCCGCCTCGCTGTCCGCGCTCGCCTCGCTCCTCGTCAACGCGCTGTTCGCGGTGGCAGCCGCCTGCGCGTTCAGGGACGCGGTGGGCGTACGCACGGCGGGCGGGCCCGAGCCCCTGGAGGGCGCTCGCGACGCGCGGACGCTATCCTCGGGCGCGTGACGCTGCGGAGACGCCAGCGCGTGCGGGAGGTCCTGAGGCGCCGCCAGCCTGACCTCACCGTCATCGCCGAGCAAGTCCACAAGCCGCACAACCTCTCGGCGGTGCTGCGCTCGTGCGACGCCGTGGGCATAGGGACCGTCCACGCCGTGAACCCCACGGGCGGGGTGCCCACCTACAGCGCCACCAGCGCCAGCGCCGAGAAGTGGGTCGAGCTGCTGGTGCACGCCGACGTGGCCGGCGCGGTGGCTTCCGTGAGGCGCTGGGGCGCCCGCGTCTACGCCGCTCACCTCTCGCCCGAGGCCGTGGACTACCGCGCGGTGGACTACACGGTGCCCTGCGCGCTGGTCCTCGGCAACGAGAGGGACGGCGTGTCACCGGAGGCGGCCGCCCTCGCCGACGCCCACGTGGTCATCCCGATGCTCGGGATGGTCAGGTCGCTGAACGTCTCGGTCGCGGCGGCGGTGATCCTCTTCGAGGCGCAGCGCCAGCGCCTGGCCGCCGGGCTCTACGACGCGCCGCGCCTCTCCCCCGAGGAGCTGGCCGCCGCCGAGGAGCGCTGGCTCGCGCGCCGCGACTGAGCGAGGGCAGGCACCTCGCGTCCACTAGGTGAAACCCTCTCACGTTCCCTTCCACTAACCTCTCGGGCATGAGGCTCTCACGCAGGACGACAGTGGCCGCCGCCGTGCTCGCCTCCTTGCTGGCCTGCTCGGCGACGGCGCAGCCGCGGCTCATCGAGGTGGCGCGCGGCCTCTCGAACCCCGTGTCGATCGCGAACGCCGGCGACGACAGGCTGTTCGTGGTCGAGCAGCGCGGCACGATACGCATCGTGCGCGACGGCCAGGTCCTGGAACAGCCGTTCCTCGACGTCACCGACCGCGTGCGCTCGGGCGGCGAGCAGGGGCTGCTCGGCCTGGCGTTCCCGCCCGACTTCGCCGACTCGGGCCGGTTCTACGTCTACTACACCGACCTCAACGGCGACTCCGTGCTGTCGCGGTTCGTGGCCGACGGCGACGCGGCCGACCCGGCCAGCGAGCAGGTGCTCCTCACGCAGGTGCAGCCCTACGCCAACCACAACGGCGGCCAGCTCGCCTTCGGACCGGACGGCTACCTCTACCTCGGCCTGGGCGACGGCGGCAGCGGCGGCGACCCGCATGGCAACGGCCAGGACCTCGGCACGATCCTGGCCAAGCTCCTCCGGCTGGACGTCTCCGGCGACAGCGCGGTGGCGCCGGACGACAACCCGTTCGTCGGCCAACAGGGCGCCAGGCCCGAGATCTGGGCCTACGGCCTGCGCAACCCGTGGCGCTTCAGCTTCGACCGCGAGACGGGCGACCTCTACATCGCCGACGTCGGGCAGAACGCCTTCGAGGAGGTGAACCTCCAGCCCGCCGGCTCCCAGGGGGGCGAGAACTACGGCTGGAGCGTCATGGAGGCGGAGAGCTGCTACTCCCCGCGGTCCGGCTGCGACACCTCCGGCAAGGTGCTGCCCATCATCAGCTACCCCCACAGCCGCGACTGGGGCGCCTCGATAAGCGGCGGCTACGTCTACCGCGGCACGGCGCTGCCCGAGCTGGAGGGCGCCTACGTCTTCGCCGACTACGTCTCGGGCCGCATCTGGCGCGCCGACCGCGACGGCGACGAGTGGAACGTGACGCTGCTGCTGGAGACGGGCTTCAACGTCTCGACCTTCGGCGAGGACGCCGACGGCGAGCTGTACGTGGCCGACCACGGCGGCGGCGTGATCTACAGGCTGGGCCCGTGACCCGAGCGCCGGGTACCCGAGGACGGGACCGCCGCCGGCGGCGCGCCTAGGCCCCGGCGGCGCGCCCGGCGACGACGCCCTTGATGAGGGCGCGCGCCACGACCTCCTGCACCGCGATCGACAGCGCCTGCATGGGCACGCTCGGCCCGCGGCAGGTGGCGAGCACGAACGCCGTGTCGCCGTCCATGACCGTGTGCGAGGGCCTCGTGACCCTGGCGATGCCCACGTGGGCCGACAGCGACAGGGCGTGCGCCTGCGCCTTGGTGACGGGGGCGTCGGTGGCCACGACGACGAGCGTCGTGTTGGTGCCCGGCAGGACCCGCTCGGCGCCGGCGGCGGCCAGGCCCAGCAGGTCGGCGTGCCCGGCGACCAGCGAGCCGTCGTCGGGGTCGACGATGTTCCCCACGGCGTTGCTCACCGCCAGCGCCGCGACCACCGCCCCGCCCACGTCCACGGCGTGGGAGCCCAGCCCGCTGGGCGCGGCGTGGTCGATGCCGCGCAGCTTGCCCACGGTCGCCCCGGTGCCCGCGCCCACCCTGCCCTGCTCCACGGGGCCGTCGTGCGCGGCCTCGCAGGCGGCGCGCCCCTGGTCCTGGTCGGGTCGCACCCGCGGGTCGCCGGTGCCCAGGTCGTAGAGCACCGCGGCGGGGACTATGGGCACGCAGGCGTAGCCGGTGTCGTAGCCGCAGCGCTTCTCCTCGAGCCAGGACATGACGCCCGAGGCGGCGGCCAGGCCGAAGGCGCTCCCCCCGGTCAGGAGGACGGCGTTGACGGTGTCCACGGTGCGGTCGGCCTCCAGCAGCACGGACTCGCGCGAGCCGGGGGCGGGGCCCAGCGCCCTGCCTGAGGCTATGCAGCCCGCCGGCGGGGCCAGCACGACGGTGCAGCCCGTGCGCGCCACGGGCTCCGTCCAGTGGCCGACCTTCAGCCCCTCGACCGCGGTCAGGGTGTCGTTGCGCGCCAGCCGCTCGACGCCCAAGGCCTAGCCCGCCCCGGCCGGCAGGTAGTCCATGGCCTCCTCGGGCGAGACCTCGATGATCTGGATGCGGTCGGCCGGCGTGTCCACCGTGGCCCGCAGGCCCGTGGCCGTGTCGATGGGGATCTTCAGCCTCACCACGGGTGCGAGCTGCTGCGCCGCCAGGTCTTCGCTGCGCCGGAACGCCGCGTTCACGCCGGCGTCGGAGGGCGCCCCGGTCTTGAGGTCGATCTTGTGGAACACGATGCCCTCGGGCACGGGGAAGCCCTCGCCCGCGCCGGAGCGCCCGCGCAGCGCCGCCGTGACGAAGTCGTTCCAGATGTAGATGGGCTGCCGCGAGCTGTTGACGAGGTCGACGGTGCCGTCGCTCATGGTCATGCGGCTGGGCAGGCTGGAGTTGTCGTCGTTGCCGATCCACACCGAGGCGACGAGGCCCGGCGTGATGCCCACGAACCAGATGTCGTTCTCGTCGTTGGTGGTGCCGGTCTTCCCGGCGATCCAGCGGCCCGGCACCGAGGCGCGGTTCGACAGGCCGTAGGCCGGGTCCCTGTCGACGACGTTGCCGTGGAGCATGTCGAGCATGATGTAGGCCGTCTCCTCGCTCCACACCCGCGCCGAGTGCGGCGAGGCCTCGTAGATCACGTTCCCGTCGGCGTCCTCCACGCGCTCGATGAAGTAGGGCTCGGTGTAGACGCCGCCGTTCGCGAAGGCGGCCATGGCCGCCGTGTGCTGCAGCGGCGTGACCTCGAAGCTGCCCAGGGCCATCGCCGGGTAAGGCTTCACGTCGTAGCCGAGCTGGCGCGCCTTCTCGGCCACGGCGGTGGCGGTGGCCGCCTCCAGGGCCTTCACGGCCGGGATGTTGCGGCTGCGGTTGAGGCTGGCGCGTATCGTCTGCGGTCCGTCGTAGGCGTCGTCGTGGTTCTTCGGCTCGTAGGGCGGCTGGCCGGGGACCTCGAAGGTCGCCGGCGCGTCGACGAGGATCGTGGCCTGGTTGAAGCCCCCCTGCTCGATGGCCGTGGCGTAGACGATGGGCTTGAACGAGCTGCCCGGCTGCCTGCGCGCCTGCGTGGCGCGGTTGAACTCGCCGGGCGGCACGCCCTCCTCGAGCTTCTGGCCCACCATCGCCAGCACGGCCCCCGTGCGCGGGTCGATGGCCACGATCGCGAGCTGCGCGCCGTCGGGGACCTCGGCCTCGAGGCTGGCCTGGTTCGCGGCGAGCTGCGCCTGGACGTCGATGGTGGTTATCACCTTCAGGCCGCCCGAGCCGAACACCACGCTCTCGCCGTAGCGGTCCGTGAGCCAGTTGCGCACGGCGATCACGACGTCGCGCGACAGGTCGGAGCTCACCGACCCCTGCACCAGCACGTCCTGGTCGGTCCTGTCGGCCGACACCACGTTGCCGTTCTCGTCGTAGGTGACGTCCCAGCCCAGCGGCTCGAGGGGGTAGCGCCAGGTGCGGTCGGCCATGTCCCGGCTGATGGTCCCCTGCCTGACCATCTTCTCGAGGACCTCGCGCATGCTGGCCCTGGTGCCGAGGAAGTCCTCGTGCCGCGGGTTGGGCGCGGGGATCAGGCGGGCGAGGTAGAGA
This sequence comes from Deinococcaceae bacterium, assembly GCA_044508445.1. Classification (GTDB taxonomy): domain Bacteria; phylum Deinococcota; class Deinococci; order Deinococcales; family Trueperaceae; genus DASRWD01. The sequence goes on along the minus strand of JBIQHQ010000002.1, from coordinate 84,603 downwards.
CCCTCGGCGAGGTTCAGCTCGCTGGGCTCCTTGCCGAAGTAGGCCTGCGCGGCGGCGCGGATGCCGTAGACGTTGCCGCCCCAGAACACGACGTTGATGTAGCGCTGCAGGATCTCGGACTTCGTGAGGCGGCGCTCCAGCTCGAGCGCCAGCATGATCTCCTTGAACTTGCGCTCCAGCGAGCGCTCGCTGCGGATGTCGAAGAGCAGCGTGTTCTTGATGACCTGCGTGGTGATCGTGGAGCCGCCGCGCTGGGCGCTGCCGAAGAACTCCTCGTAGGCCGCCCGCATCACGGCCAGGAGGTCCATGCCGTAGTGGCTGAAGTACTGGTCGTCCTCGTAGGCGACGATCGCGGCCAGCGCCGCGGGCGACACCTCGTCGAGGCTCACGGGGATCCGGTTCGTGGAGACCCGGCTCTCGCCCTCGGCCGGCACGATCTGGCCGATGCGGGTGACGCCGTCGGAGGCGTAGACGATCGACGTGGACGTGTACTCCAGCGCGTCCAGGCCGTCCAGGGACGGCAGCTCGCTGGACCACTTCAGCGCCGACGACGTGAGGAGGGCCAGGAACGACAGGGCCGCCGTGAGCAAGAGCAGGAACAGCCCTTGGACGAGCTTCACGCCAGCCATGCTACCAACCGGCCCCGCCCCGCTGGCCGCCGCGGCGGACCGGGGCGCGCCGCTGCGGGGCCCTCAGGCAGCGGCCGCGGCCTCGCGCGTGAAGGCCACGTACTCGTCGAGCTTCTCCAGGCCCGCCCCGCCCCGCAGCGCCTCCAGCGCCGACGCCACGCCGGAGCGTAGGTCGGGCGCGAGGCCGGCCAGGTACGCCGCGGCCCCGGCGTTCAGCGCCACGACCTCGCTGGCCGCGGCCGGACCCTGGCCGCTCAGCACGCTGCGCATGATGGCGGCGTTCTCCTCGGGACCGCCGCCCACGAGCTCGCCGGCGTCGTGGCGCCCCACCCCGAGGTCCTCCGGCGCGACCTCGTACTCCGCCAGGGAGCCGTCGGGCATGAGCTCCACGACGCTGCTCGGGCCCGTCACGGTGAGGTCGTCGAGCCCGTCGCCGTGCACGACCAGCGCGCGCTCCACGCCCAGGCCGCGCAGCACCTCGGCCAGGAGGCGCGCCAGGCCCGGCGAGAACACGCCCATGAGCTGGCGCTGGGCGCCGGCCGGGTTCGTGAGGGGACCCAGGTTGTTGAAGATCGTCCTGGCCTTGAGGTCGGCCCTTATGGGCGCCACGAAGCGCATGGCCGGGTGGTGGTTGCGGGCGAAGATGAAGCCCACGCCCACGGTCTCGATGGCCCTGGCGACCGCGTCGCCCGTGAGGTCTAGGCTCGCGCCGGCGGCGCGCAGCACGTCCGCCGACCCGGACGGGCGCGTGACGCCCACGTTGCCGTGCTTGGCCACCCTCACGCCCAGCGCCGCGGCCAGGAACGTGGCCGTGGTGCTGACGTTGAAGACGTTGAGGCCGGTGCCGCCGGTGCCGCAGGTGTCGAGCAGGGGCCCGTCGACGCTGACCCGCACGGGCACGGCCCTCTCGCGCATCGCCTGGGCGAAGCCGATGATCTCCTCCACGGTCTCGCCGCGCGTGCGCAGCGCCGCGAGCAGCGCCGCGGCCTGCACCTGCGAGAGCTTGCCGTCCATCAGGCGGCCCATGACGTCGCGGGCCTCGTCGCGGTCCAGCGTCTCGCCGTCGAAGACGCGTCCCAGCATCGTCGCGACGTCGAACTCCTCGCCCATGGGGTGGGAGTCTACCGCTTCGCGGGCGCGGACCGCGGCGCCGCGGCACGCAGCTCCTCCCGCGCGCCCCTGGCGTAGGCCTGCTCGTAGCGGCGCACGTCGGGGTCGAGGAGGCGCCCCCACGGACCGCCGAGGGCGGCGGCCTTGAGGGCCAGGAGCCAGGGGTGCACGCCCAGGGCGAGCGCCACCTCCGCCCGCTGGTGGCGCCGCCAGACGCGCACGTGCGCCCTTCCCGCCTGGTAGGCCTTGCGCTCGTCGTCCCACACCCGTCCGTGGTGGTAGGCGTCGCCGCCGGGCACGTGACGGAAGCGCAGCCCCGCCTCGCGCAGGCGCAGCGCCAGCTCGGGGTCCTCGCCGCCGTAGTCCCGCCACGCCTCGTCGTAGCCGCCCACCCCGCGGAAAGCGTCCGCCGGCAGGCTCGAGTTCGCGCCCGTGACGTTCAGCCACAGCGCACGGCGGCCGAGGGCGGCGGGCCGCTCGAAGGGCTCGGCGCGCCGGCCGCGCCTCAGCTCCTCGGGGAGGCGCAGGGGTCCCACGCCCACGGCGCCGGGCGTGGCGTCGTGGAACGCCAGGTGCGCCGCCAGCGCGCCCGGCGCGGGCAGGCAGTCGTCGTCGCTGAGCAGCAGGACGCGCCCGCGCGCGCCCGCGGCGGCGAGGTTGCGCGCCCGGCCCACGGGCTCGTCGACGCCGCCGCCCACCCACCAGGCGAAGGGCAGCGCCAGCGCCTCCAGGGCCTCCCTCACCTCGGCCACCGCCGGAGCCGGCTCGTTGAGCCACACGCGCCACTCGAACCGGGACGGCGGGAGCGTCTGCGCGGCCAGCGACGCGGCCTTGCGCAGCAGCAGCTCGTGGCGTCCGCGGCTGGCCGTGACCACGCTCAGCGCCGGCACGGCGTCGGCGGTCGTCACGGCTGCGCGCGCCGGCGGCGGGGCCGGCGCGCCGTCCTCACCCCCCGTCCAGCGAGGCGAGGAACGTGCCGAGCATCGCCGCTCCCTCCTGCGTGAGGATGCTCTCCGGGTGGAACTGCACGCCCCACAGGGGGTAGGTCACGTGCCGCACGCCCATGATCACGCGCTCCTCCCCGTCGTCTGTCCACGCGTTCACCACGAGCCCGGGCGGCGCGTCCTCGAGCACCAGCGAGTGGTACCTCCCGGCCGTGAGCGGCTGCGAACGGCCGGCGAAGATGCCGGTGCCGTCGTGGTGCACGCGGGAGGTCTTGCCGTGCATGACCTTGCCGGCGCGCACGACCCGCCCGCCGAAGGCGGCGCCTATCGCCTGGTGGCCCAGGCACACGCCGAGGATCGGCAGCTCGGGCGCCAGGCTGCGCACGAGCTCGACGCTCATGCCGGCATCGGCGGGCGTGCAGGGCCCGGGCGAGATCACGACGCCGTCCGGGTCGAGATCCTCGACGTCCGCGACCGTGAAGGCGTCGTTGCGCCACACGGTCAGGCGGGCGCCCAGCTCGGCCAGCCCCTGGACGAGGTTGTACGTGAACGAGTCGTAGTTGTCCACGACGAGGACGTGCTTCCCCGACCCCGTCGCCGGTCTCGCGCCGGCGACGGCGGCCTCGTCGTACTCCGCGCCCGCGCTGGCGCCCGGCAGGCTCATGCCAGGCCCTCCGAGGCCATCGCCACCGCGCGCCTGAGCGCCGCGAGCTTGTTCTGCGCCTCGCGCCACTCGCTGGCCGGGTCGGAGTCGGCCACCACGCCGCAGCCGGCCTGCAGGTGCATCCTGCCGCCCGTCACGACGACGGTGCGCAGGGTGAGCGCCATGTCCATGTCCCCCGTCACCGATACGTAGCCGAACGCCCCGGCGTAGGGCCCGCGCCTCACGGGCTCGAGCTCGTCGATGATCTCCATGGCCCTGATCTTCGGGGCGCCGGAGGCCGTGCCCATGGGCAGGGTCGCGGCCAGGGCGTCGAGGGCGGTCTTGCCCTCGTCGAGCTCGCCCTCCACGGTGCTGACGAGGTGCATGACGTGGCTGTAGCGCTCGACGCGCATGAGGTCCGTGACCCTCACCGTGCCCGGCCGGCAGACCCGCCCCAGGTCGTTCCGGCCCAGGTCGACGAGCATCACGTGCTCGGCGCGCTCCTTCTCGTCGGCCAGCAGCTCGCGCGCCAGCGCCTCGTCCTCCTCCGGGGTCTGCCCCCGCCAGCGCGTGCCGGCGATGGGCAGGGTCTCCACGTGCCTGCCCTTGGCCCGCACCAGGCTCTCCGGGCTGCTGGAGACGAGCGTCACGGGGCCGAGGTCGAGGTAGCCGAGGTAGGGGCTGGGGTTCACGGTCCGCAGGGCGCGGTAGACGGCGAACGGGTGCACGCCGAGGTCGGCCGACTGGCGCAGGCTCGGCACGACCTGGAAGACGTCGCCGGCCCTTATGTACTCCACGGCCCGGGACACCGCCGCCCGGAACGCGGCCTCGTCCATGTTCGTCGTGAACTCCACGGACCGACCGGCGCGGTCGCCCGGCACCCCGGGCAGCGGCCCTCGCAGGCGAGCGTAGGCGGCGTCGACGAGCGCCGCGGCGCGCGCCTCGTCGGCGGCATCGCCGACGGCGGCCGGCGCCACGATCAGCAGCCTGCGCCTGAGGTGGTCGAAGACCACGACCAGCTCCGGTTCCACGAACAGCAGGTCGGGCACGCCCAGCTCGTCCGGGTTCGCGTCGGGCAGACGCTCGTAGGCCCGCACCAGGTCGTAGCTCGCGTACCCCACGGCGCCGGCCCACAGCGGCGGCAGGCCGGGCTCGGCCACGGTGTCGCGCACCACGGCGTCCCACAGGGCGCGCAGCGGGTCGTCGGCGGTGAAGGTGGTGGTCTCGCCGCCCGCCGTGACCGTCACCTCGTGACCGCGAGCGCTCACGCGGCGCCTCTCGCCGGTGCCTATGAACGAGTACCGCGCCACGCGCTCCCCCTGCTCGACGCTCTCGAGCAGGAACGAGGGGTGGCCGGCGACCTTGAGGTAGGCGGTGAGCGGGGTCTCGAGGTCGGCGAGTACCTCGCGGTAGACCGCCCGCGTGAGCGGGCCCTTCACGTCCGTCTCCGCCACGGCTGCTCCGCTGCCGCGCATGGAGCGGAGCATAGCGCTCCCGGTCAGCCCTCCTCGCGGGGTAGGAACATCCCTATCGCGTGGAAGCCGGCGTCCACGTAGAGGGTCTCGCCCGTCACGCCGCCCCCCAGCGGCTCGGCCAGCAGGGCGAAGCCCATGGCGCCGACCTCCTCGGCCGTGATGTTGCGCTTGAGCATCGAGAGGGAGCCGGCGTGCGAGTACATGTCGCCGAAGCCGGCTATCGACCGCGCGGCGATCGTGCGCACCGCGCCGGCGCTGATGGCGTTGACACGGACGCCCTGCGGGCCCAGGTCGTAGGCGAGGTACCTGACGCTGGCCTCCAGGGCGGCCTTCGCCACGCCCATCATGTTGTAGTGCGGCACCACGCGCTCGGCCGCCAGGTAGGTGAGGGTGAGGATGCTGCCGCCCTGCCCCATCAGGGGCGCGGCGCGCTGCGCGGCCGCCACCAGCGAGTAGGCCGAGACGTCCATGGCCACCCGCCAGTCGTCGCGCGTGGTGTGGAGGAAGGGGCGCTCGAAGGTGGCCGCGGGCGCGTAGCCTATCGAGTGGACGAGGTAGTCGAGGCCGCCCAGCTCCGCGCCCACCCGCTCGAAGAGCCTGTCCAGGGCGGCGTCGTCGGACACGTCGGCCTCTAGGAGCACGGGCCCGTCGAGGTCCTCGGTGAGCTTCTCGAGCGTGGGCCTCAGCCTCTCGCCCTGGTAGGAGAACGCCAGGCGGGCGCCCGCCTGCGCCAGCGGCCTGGCGATCGCCCAGGCTATGGAGCGCTGGTTCGCCACGCCCATGATGAGGCCCCTCTTGCCGCTCAGGTCGACATGGAACATCTGCTTCTCCTAGTCGCTTGCGCTTCCCGGCCCGCCGCGGCCCCCGGCCCGCCCGAGCCCCCGCCGGGACCCGGCGCGGGCCCGCGGCGCCGCCCGGCCCCCGCTGAGGGTACTAGGAGTCGAGCATCAGGCGC
>JBIQHQ010000002.1:52196-78747 GCA_044508445.1 Deinococcaceae bacterium | reverse complement strand
GCCCGCGGCGCCGCCCGGCCCCCGCTGAGGGTACTAGGAGTCGAGCATCAGGCGCTCGAAGCGCTCGCGCGCGTGCTCGGCCTTGACCCGCTCGCCCCGCCTCTCCCAGACGTCGGCCAGGCCCTCCCAGGCGATCTCGCTGAAGGGCTCGTGCTCGGTCATGGCCTGGTAGATGCTGGTGGCCCTGGCCAGGTCGTTCGCGTCCAGCGCCAGCTCGGCGGCGGTCTGCAGCAGCGTGAGGTGCTCGCTCTGCAGGTTCTGCCTGATGTTCTCCACCCAGTCCGACTCGAAGCCCACCATGAAGTGACCCGTGTAGGTGCGCGCCGCCGCCAGGTGGTCCTCGAGGCTGCGCGTCTCGCGGGCCTTGGCCACTAGCTGCCTGTAGGTGTCCACGTCGTACTCGATGCTGAAGCTGCCCTTGAGGTAGTAGCGGCGGTTCGCCGACTCCACGAGCTCCCCGCCCATCACCTTGCGCAGGCGGTAGAGCGTCGTGTGGAAGCTGGAGGAGGCCTTCGACTCCGTCTTGCCCGGCCACAGCGCCTCGGCCACCTCGAAGGTGCTCACGCCGGCGCGGTGCTCGAGCAGGTAGAACAGCAGCTCGAGGGCCTTCAGCGAGTCCCAGTCGAGCCTGTCGCCCTGGCGCGTGACCATGGGCGGACCGAAGCCGCGCGCGCTGACCACGCCCTCCAGCGGCCGTCGCAGCTCCTCGACGCGCCTCAGCCGCACCCGCACGGCCTCCAGCAGCTCGTCCCGCTGCACCGGCTTGGTGAGGTAGTCGTCGGCGCCCAGCGTCATGCCGCGCCTCATGGAGGTGCGGTCCTCCAGCGCGGTGAGGAACAGGAAGGGCACAGCGCGCAGCTCTGGCACCTCGCGCACGCGCTCGTAGAACCGGAAGCCGTCGAGCTGCGGCATCGAGACGTCGGAGACGATCACGTCGGGCCGGAGGCCCTCGCGGATCTCCTCCAGCGCCTCCAGCGGGTCGTCGAGGGTGAGGACGTTGTAGCCCGCCTGCGTGAGCGTCATCTCGCTGACCTTGAGCATCGCGGGCTCGTCGTCAACGACCAGTACCAGCGTGGTCATCTCGGGGAGTCTAACCTCTCGTCGCGCGCGGCCCGGACCCCACCCGCCGCCACGTGCCTCAGGAGTCGCCCCACGCGGACGTCTCCTGGTAGTGCACGAGGGCGCTGAACTCCACGGCGCCGTCGGGCCGCGAGGCCGTGCTGAACTTCACGTCGACGATGATGTCGTCGCGGGCGAGCGAGTCGACGAAGTCCCTCAGGCGCTGCTCGAAGAGCCCGTGCTCGTGCGAGGTGATGAGCTTGAACTTCGGGTCCACCGTGTCCCTCCCCCGGCCCTTCCCTCCGGGGCCGCGGCCCGCCACGAGGACTGCGCGCACGGGGCCGTGAGGGGATGATAAGGCCCGGTGCCGCGCCCGGCGGGCGAAAAGTTCCCCACCGCGATAGTCTCCTGGTGATGCAGGGAGCCACCGGCGTGAAGCCCAGGCCGCGCCACGAGCTCGTCATGCGCGTCGTCCACCCGCTCGTCGGCCCCGGCGTGCGCCTGCTGGGGCGCCTGGGCGTCGCGCCGGAGCAGGTCGTGCTGGCGCACGGCGTCGTGGGCCTGGTCGCGGCCGCGCTCGTCGCCGCCACGTCGCCCGGTGCGTGGGTCGCGGCCGCCCTGCTGCTGCAGGTCAAGACCGTCCTCGACAACCTCGACGGTGCCCTCGCCAGGTCCACGGGACGCGTGACCGAGCTGGGCCGCTACCTCGACACCGGCGTGGACCTGGTCGTGAACGCGGCCCTGTTCGCGGCGCTGACGGCGCACGGGCCCTGGCCCGTGGCCCTGCTGTCGTTCGCGGTCCTCACCCTCCTGCTCTCCTACGACTTCAACGCCGAGCGCCTGCACCGCCTGGCGCACGGGGAGCCGCCACCGGCGCCCGCGGGCCCGCCGTCGACGGCGTGGCAGCGGGCCCTGCTGCGGGCGTCCCGCGGCCTCTACGGGGCCGTGCTCGCGCCACAGGACGCCGCCGTGAGGTCCCTCGAGCGCCGCCTGCTCGCGCTCGCCAGCGGCCGCCCCGCGGGGGAGGCGACGCCCGAAGAGGCCCGCCTGTGGTGGGACGTGGGCTCCACGGCGGCGCTCGTCAACCTCGGCCTCTCCACGCAGTACGTGCTGCTGGGCGCCTGCCTGGCGCTGCGGGCGCCGTTCGCCTACGCCTGGCTGGTGCTGGCCCAGGGGGCCTACCTCGTGGCCGTGCTGTGCTGGCGGTCGGTCACGTTCAGGCGCCGCTCGCGCCTCGCGGCCGGCACGGGGGGCGCGTGAGGCCCGGAGGCTCCGCGGCAGGTCCCGGCTCCGCAGGGCGCCCCGCCGCGCTCGTCACCGGCTCGGCCAGGGGCCTCGGCCGCGCCCTGCTCCTGGCGCTGGCCGCTGACGGCTTCGACGTCGCCGTCCACTACCGCCGCAGCCGCGACGAGGCGGAGCTGGTGGCGTCGGAGGCCAGGGAGCTCGGCGCCAGCTGCGTGACGCTGCGCGCCGACGTCACCGTGGAGAGCGAGGCGCACGGCCTCGTCGACGAGGCGGTGGAGGCCCTCGGCCGGCTCGACGTGCTCGTCAACAACGTGGGCGACTACCACCACGGTCCCTTGGACGAGCTGGACGGCGCGACCTGGCGCTACATGCTCGACAGCAACCTCAACGCCACCTTCTACACCTGCCAGCGTGCCGTCCCGCACCTGCGGCGCTCGCCGCGCGGGGGGCGCATCGTGAACGTCGGCTACGCCGGCGCCGAGCAGGTGGTGGCCAGGCCGGGCATCGTCGCCTACGGCATCGCGAAGACCGGCGTGATCCTCTACTCGAAGGCGCTGGCCAAGGTCGAGGCGCGTCACGGGCTAACCGTCAACGTCGTGAGCCCGGGCGTGCTCGAGAACAGCGTCACCAAGCCGGTGCGGGAGATCCCCATGGGCCGCGTCGGCAGGCTCGACGAGGTGACGGCGGCCGTGCGGTACCTCGTCTCCCCCGAGGCCGCCTACGTGACGGGCGTGACGCTGGAGGTGGCCGGCGGCTGGAACGTGTGAGCGTCCGGCGCCCTCGCTCCAGCGGCCGCCTCCCTGACGCGAGCGGCCGGCGCCCCGACGCGAGCCGCCGCCTGCCTCGCTCGGGCAGCCGCCTGCCTCACTCGGCGGCGGTGCGGAAGGCGCGGCCCACTGGCTCGGCGACGTCGAAGAGGGCGCCGGCCAGGGCCACGTTCACCGTGACCAGGGGGTAGCGGGTCACGACCTCGAACTGCCCCAAGGGCGTGCCCTCGCGCGGTCTGCCCACCGCGACGTCGGCTAGCTCCACGAAGGGCCGCACCCCGTAGAGGTTCGAGAGGTGGTCGGACATGCGCACGCGCGGCGGCAGGAGCATCGTGCCCGTGAGGACGAACGATGGGTACATCGCGCACACCTGCCGCGGCTCGCGGCCGGCCCTCTCGGCCGGCGGCTCCGCCACGCCGCCCACGAGGAACGCCAGCCTGTCCTTGGGCAGCGCGGCGAACTCCGTCTCGTAGAGCAGCGACGCCTCCGTGGGCGGCTGGTCGAGGCCCGGGCGGTACACCCGGCACGTCGTCATGGGCAGGTAGGTGCGCTCCTTCTGGTTGAGGAACCGTGACATGGGCATGCCACGCCTCACGTGCACCAGGCCGTAGACGCGGAAGTCGAGCGTCTGCGCCTGGGCCTCGCACGGCGCGACGTTCTGTGCCAGCACCGTCACGGGGACGAGGCTAGCACCGCGCGGAGGGGCGGGTAGCCGGTATATTCCCCCCATGTCCGAGCGGCGCTACTTCGGCACGGACGGCGTGCGCGGGGTCGCCGGCCGACATCCCATGACCGCCAGCTTCGCTCTCGGCCTCGGCATCGCCACGGCCGAGCTGCTCAAGGCGTCGGGCCGGCCCCGCCCCTCGGTGGTCATAGGCATGGACACCCGCCGGTCCGGCCCCATGCTGGCCCTGGCCCTGGGCGCCGGCCTCACCTCGCGCGGCGCCGACGTCACCGACCTCGGCGTCGTCCCCACCCCGGCCGTCTCCTACCTGACCAGGGCCCTCGGCGCCGACGCCGGCATCGTCGTGTCGGCCAGCCACAACCCTTTCGACGACAACGGCATCAAGGTCTTCAACGACGCCGGCGAGAAGCTCGACGACGACCTGGAGGCCGAGCTCGAGGCCCTGGTGGAACGCGTGGGCCTGAACGGCGAGGCGGAGCCCGTCGTGGGCGCCGAGCTGGGCCGCTTCAGGCGCCTACCCCGCGAGGGCGGGGAGCGTCGCGCCGCGGACAGCTACACGGCCCACCTGCTGGCGCACGCCCCCTACCTCGACGGCCTGAAGGTCGTCGTGGACTGCGCGAACGGCGCCGGTCACATGGTGGCGCCGCGCGTCTTCGCCAAGATCGGCGCCAGGCTCGAGGTCATGAACGCCCGGCCCGACGGCGAGAACATCAACGTCGGCTGCGGCTCCACCAGCCCGGAGGCCGTCGTGAGGCGCGTCGTGGAGGGTGGCTTCGACGTGGGCGTGACCTTCGACGGCGACGCCGACCGCGCCCTGCTCGTCGACAGGAAGGGCCGGCTCGTCACCGGCGACCACATCATGGCCATCTGCGCCGTCGAGCGCGGCGAGCGCGAGATCGTCGCCACCCACATGAGCAACCTGGGCATGGAGAGGTACCTGCGGGAGCGCGGCATCGGCGTGCGGCGCGTGAAGGTGGGCGACCGCTACGTGCACGAGGAGCTGAAGCGCTCCGGCCTCACGCTGGGCGGGGAGCAGTCCGGCCACGTGCTCTTCCTCGACAAGGCGCCCACGGGCGACGGCATCCTCACGGCCCTGCAGGTCCTGGCCGCCGTGCGCAAGTCGGGCCGGTCGCTCGAGGAGTGGATGGACGAGATACCCGTCTACCCGCAGGAGCTCGTGAACGTGGCCGTGCCCGCCCACCTGAAGGCGAGCGTCGCGGAGGCGCCTGAGGTGGCGGCGGCGGTGCGCGAGGCCATGGAGAGCCTCGGCGACGCGGGCCGGGTGCTCATCAGGCCCAGCGGCACCGAGCCCCTCGTGCGCGTGATGGTGGAGGGACCCGACCGCGACGCCGTGAGGTCGGCGGCCGACAGCGTGGCCGCGGCCGTGCGCCGCGCTGGCGGGGCCCCCGCCGCGGCCGATCCGGGGACGGCGGGCGCGGAGGCCGCGGCCGGGTCGGAGACGGCGGGCCCGGAGGCCGCGGCGGGTCCGGAGACCGCGGGCGCGGAGGCCGCGGCGGAGCGGTCCTAACCGCCGGCGTCTCCGCTGGGGGTGGGGGCAGGCGCGCGTTCGCCGCGGGCCAGCGGCAGGGAGCCGGGACTACAGCGTCAGCGCGGCCAGCGCGGGCAGCAGCTCGCCGAGGCGGCCCTCGACCTTCACGTCCGCGTCCGCGTCGGCGCGGGTGGGGCCGTCGTTCAGCACGGCCACCGGCTTGCCGGACCCCTTCGCCTGCAGCACGAACCTGTAGCCGGACCGCACCGTCAGCGAGGAGCCGACGACGAGGAGCGACCGGGCGGCGTCGACCAGCGCGCGCGCCGCCTCGTAGGTGGCACGCGGCACGTTCTCGCCGAAGAACACCACCTGCGGCTTGAGCACGCCGCCGCAGACCGCGCAGGGCGCCACCCGGAACGCGTTCACGGCGTCGTCTGGCACGTCGGCGTCGCCGTCCGGCGCGTAGCGCGGCGCCGCCTCCACGAAGCCGGGGTTGAGGTGGGCGAGACGCTCCTGCAGCGCGGAGCGCGCCTCCACGGTGCCGCAGCGCAGGCACCTCACGGCCCCGAGGCTGCCGTGCAGCTCCACGACCCGGCGGCTGCCTGCCTTCTGGTGCAGGCCGTCGACGTTCTGCGTCACCACGCCTGACACGAGCCCGCCGGCCTCGAGGGCCGCCACGGCGCGGTGGCCGTCGTTCGGCCGCCGGGCGTCCATGAACGGCCAGCCGGCGAAGCTCCGCGCCCAGTAGCGCCGCCTCGCCTCGTCGCTGCGCACGAACTCCTGGTAGGTGATCGGCCGGCGGTTCCGACCGGCGGAGGAGGGACCCCGGTAGTCGGGGATGCCCGACTCCGTGGAGATGCCGGCGCCCGACAGCACCACGGCCCCGGCTCGGCGGAGGACGGCGGCCACCGCCGCCACCCCGTCACGCTCCACGGCGCGCCCCCGGCGGCCTCGCCGCCCGAGCCCGAGCCCGTCGCCCGGAGGGCTGAGCGTCGCTCGACGCCATGCGGACATGCTGTCACGCGCGAGGGCGACGCGCCCGCCACGCGCCGACCCGGCTCAGCGACCGCTCACGCCGGGCGGGCGCGCCGGGCACGCGGCGGTCGCCGGCGAGCGGCCGCCGGGCGGCCCCTTAACGTTCGCGCCCGCTCACAGGGAGCGCAGTCTTCTCATGCCCGCTGGTCCAAGAATCCCGGCTGTCAATCGTGCGCGGAGGGAGGTGATAGGGACCTGGCTGGCAGACCGAACTTGTGATCCACGCCTAGCTCTTCGGACCTAGACGTCGAACAGACAGGAGCAACGATGAAGAACGAGAACAAGCGCATCTACCGGATCCTTCTGGGCACCCTAGCCGCCGCCGCCGTCGCGGCGTTCGCCCTGGCGCAGGACCAGGCAGCCCCAGCGGCCCCTGCGGCCGCCGTGACGGGCATCAACCTGGCCGAGTCGACCGAGTACGGCCAGTACCTCGTCGACGCGAACGGCATGTCGCTCTACCTCTTCATGCCGGACGCCCAGGGCGCCAGCACCTGCTACGACGACTGCGCCACGAACTGGCCGCCCGCGCTGGTGGACAGCGCCGACGCGCTGCCCACGCTGGGCGAGGGCCTCGACCAGTCTCTCCTCGCCACCGTCGAGCGTGACGACGGCACGATCCAGCTCACCTACAACGGCTGGCCCCTCTACTACTACATAGGCGACATGGCGGCCGGCGACACGAACGGCCAGGGCCTGGGCAGCAACTGGTTCCTCGTGAGCCCGACCGGCGAAGCCCTCGGCGCCGACGAAGGCGGCGGTGACGACGGCGGCGACGACGACGGCGGCAGCATGTGAGCGTCGCCCTCTAGCGGCTGGCAGGACCCAGCCATCTAGGCGGCCATGAGCCGCGACGCCGGGCGCTAGGCGAGACCCAGCCCGGCGAAGACGGAGCCCCCGGCACCTCGCCGGGGGCTCTCACCGTCATCGCTCGGTTCGCGGGGAGCCGCCTTCAGTTACCTGACGACCTCCGGGCCCGCTCCAGCGCCTCGACCACCCCCTCCGGCACCACGCCGCCGCCGACGGGCAGGACGCTCACGTCCACGCCGCTCACGGAGCCGCCGGGCGGGACGGCCACCCAGCGCGGGTGGTAGCCGAGGAAGTCGCCCTCGTTCACCTCGCCGTCCTCGTTCTCGTCCGACCAGGCCGTGAGCAGGTTCTGACCCGACTCGACGGGGAACCGGAACGAGGCGATGACGCCGTCGCTCGACTGGCTGCCGCTCACGTAGAGCACGCCGCCCTGGTCCTCCTTGAGCGCGGCCACCACCATGGGGCCGCTCAGCACCGACGGCGACGGCTCGCTCACCTTCGTGAAGCGCACGTCGTAGAGGAACTCCTCGCCGCCGGCCTCGAAGATCGGCTGGATCACGTAGAAGCCGTCGGCCTCGAGGAACGACCTGTCTATGTGGATGTCCACGACGTGCGAGGCGCCGGGCGCCAGGACGCCGGAGACGTCGTCGTCGTCCACCGACACGACGCCGTACGGCACGGCGCTCGGGTTGTCGGCGGCGTAGTCGTAGGCCGTGAACTCCCAGGCGGCGGTCTCGTCGCCCACGTTCGTCACCGTGAACGACCCGTCGGCCTGCTGAGCGCCGAGGTCCAGGATCGGCGGCGAGAACGACAGCTCCACGCCCTCCACCGGCGGCGGCGGCGGCGGGGGACCGCCCGCGTCCACAGCCTCCAGGGCCAGGCGCGCGTCGATGAGGCCGGCGCCGCAGTCGAAGCCGTAGAGGGCCCGCTCCGGCACGCCGCCCGCCTCGCACTCGGCGTTCGTGAGCGGCGTGGCGGAAGCGCGCAGCACGTCCAGCGCACCCGACGTCGTCAGGCTCGGATCGAGCGCGCGCATCAGGGCCGCCACGCCGGAGACGTGCGGCGCGGCCATCGACGTGCCCTCCATGTAGGCGTAGCCGCCGTTCGCGCCGAGGCTGAGCACGCCGTCGGCGGCGGTGCTGGTCATGTCGCCGCCCGGCGCCATCACGTCGACGCGCGAGCCGTAGTTCGAGTACCAGGCGCGCTCGCCGTCCCTGTCGGTGGCGCCCACCACGATCGCACCGGGGCAGTTCGCCGGCGTGAAGCCGTTGGCGGGCTCCGCGTCGTTGCCCGCAGCGGCCACGACGACGGCCCGCGACGCGGCGTACTCGAGGGCCTCGTAGAGCGCTCCGTAGCACACCGACGACCTGACGCCGAGGCTGAGGTTGACGACGTCGGCCGGGTACTGGTTCGCGGGCACGCCGGGGACGGCGCCGCCGACGGCCCAGTAGATGGCGTCGGTCAGGTCGGACAGCGCACCGCCCCCCTTGCCCAGCACGCGCAGCGGCAGGAGACGGGCGTGCCAGTCGACGCCCGCCACGCCCACGCCGTTGTCGGTGGCGGCGCCCACGGTGCCGGCCACGTGGGTGCCGTGGTAGCCGTTCTCGGGGACCGTGTCGTAGGGGTCCGGGTCGCGCCCGTCGCCGTCGGCCGCGAGGTCGAGCCGCTCGATGAAGTCGTAGCCGGGCAGCACCCGACCCGCCAGGTCGGGGTGGCTCGCCGCCGGGTCGCCCTGGCGGAAGAGGATGCCCGTGTCCAGCACCGCCACGACCACGTCTGAGCTGCCCGTCGTGACGTCCCAGGCGCCCTCGAGGTCGATGGCGTCGTAGTGCCACTGCTTCGGGTAGTTGGGGTCGTCGGGCGCCAGCGCCGGGAACACCAGGTAGTTCGGGTGGGCGTACCTCACGTCGGGCCGCGCCTCGAGCGCCGCCGCCACGGCCAGCATCTCGTCCAGCGTGCTCGCCGAGGTGCGGTAGAGCAGCGCGCCCTCGGGTCCGAGCGGCCGCAACGCCTCCAGGGTCTCGCCCGCCGCGCTGAGCCTCGCCACCGAGGCCGTCCTCACCGCCGGCTCGAACGCCACGATCAGCTCTCCCGGCACGAACGGCGCGTCCGCAGCCGCCGGTGTGCCGTGCGCCGGTCCGGCGCTCCGCGGTCGCAGCGGCGTGGCGTCGCCCGTCGCCGACACGTCGCCCGCGCCCACCTTCACGTCGCCCGCCACAGTGCCGGTGCCGCCGCCGGGCGGCACGCCGTCGCTGCAGGCGGCGAGCAGCGAGCCGAGCAGCAGCGCCGCCAGCAGCAGGCGGGCAGGCCTCACCCCAGTCCGGGACCCCGGTACGGCTTCGATCCGCTTGCCCATCGGTACCTCCGCGAGCCCCCTCGCTCCATGGCGGCGAGCATAGGTCCCGCGTACCGGCCCCGTGGCCGCTGCTTGAGGAACGATGAAGCGTGCTGAGAACCCCACGGTCCTGCATGAGGTCAGGCGTCGCGGCGCCCTTGCAGGCGCCGCGGCCCACCGTGCTATCCTTGCCTGCCGGGGCCGCGGAGGCCCGTGCGCGCGCCCGTAGCTCAGCTGGATAGAGCGTCTGACTACGGATCAGAAGGCCAGGGGTTCGAATCCTCTCGGGCGCACCAAAGTGAACACGTCAGGGACGGCACCCCGCGAGGGGTGCTTCTCGTTGCCGGCCCGTTCCGTGGCAACCGCGTAGCGACCCGCACCGGTCAGTGGCCCGAGCCCGGCCCGCCTAGGCATGGGCCGAGGCTGTGGGGGCGGTGTGCAGAAGCGCCGCCCCCGGGCCGCGGTATCCCGCCGTGCTACGGCGTCGGCGGCAGGTCGGGGAAGTGGAAGCTCCAGCTCGTCTCGAGGTAGCCGTTCACCTCGTCCGTGCCGCTGGAGAAGCCCGTCAGGAAGCTGCCGCCGCTGCCGTCGGGGATGAGGGTCGGGTACTGGTCGCCCGTGACGAACAGCGGCACGGTCTCGTCGGACGTCCCGCCGAAGCAGCCGTCGTCGGCCGCGTCGACGAGGTAGACGTAGCCGGAGCCGTAGTAGGTGCCGTCCGGCAGCAGGAGGATGACGCCCGTGACGTAGGAGCCCGCCTCCGCGTCCGTGTTCGTGACGGTCACGTCGGTGCCCGAGCTCGTGATCGAGCAGGGGGCGATGTACTCGGCGTCGTCGGTCCACGTCACCGTGGCCGCCACGAGGTCGAAGCGCGAGGGGTCGTCGGCGTTCTGCTCCCACTCCAGCCCGCTGGCGGTGACGTGGGTCTCCACCGCGATCCCGTTGGCCTCGTTCGAGCGCTCGTAGTCCCAGGTGGTGGTGCCCGTGCAGGAGCTGGCGGGCGCGAGGGGGGCCGAGAGCTCGTCGGTGCAGGCGCCGCCGAGGTGCACGACGACCTCGGAGTTCCCGTCGACCTCGAGCGGCACCTCGACGACCTTCGAGAGCAGGTCGTCGACGACGAAGGCGTAGAACCTGTAGTCGCCGGGCGCCTCGCCCGCCGTGTCCCACACCGTGTCGAAGTCCGCTTGGCTCGACCCTGTCACCTCGATGACGCGGAACACGCCCGGCTCCTCGGTGCCCCTGGCCCTGTAGATCTCGACCTTCGAGACGTTGTAGTGGCCCAGGTAGGTGAGGGTGTCGGCGTCGAGCTTCACGTGCAGGTGCACCTCCTCGCCGGGAGACGGTGCGGTCGTGGAGGCCGTGAGCTTGCCCCTCGGCGACTTCGACACGGGCAGCGTCGACTGGATCTGGGCGGGCTGGACGTTGGCGGCCTTGAGCTTCAGCCACTCCACCAGCTCCATGAGGTCCGTGCCGATGCCCACGTTGGCCACGAGCGAGAGGTCGTAGGCGGACGCGTAGGCGCTGCTGGCGGCCTGGGCCTCGGGTCCCGCCAGGTCGAAGCTCTGCTGTATGCCGGCCTGCGCCTGGACGATGCTGATGGGGTCGAGGCCGATGACCTTGAGGTCGATCCCCGAGGCCAGGCCGAAGAAGCCCTGCAGCCCCACGCGGAAGCCGGCGGGCGTCACGACGTCGAGCACGAGCTTGGGGCCCTCGTGGATGGGCTTGAACTCGTCGTGCAGCTTCACGCCGGTGACCTCGTCGTACTCGAAGCCGGCGTCGATATCGAGGCCGTCGGTCTCCTCCATGTCCAGCGTGATGCCGGCGAGCGTCAGCGAACCCTGCGCGCTGAGGGCCACACCGATCGGCACCGAGGGGCTCGCCACCAGCGACAGCGCCCCACCGATGGGGATGTCCACCCTGAACAGCTTCGCGGTGCAGGTGTACGTGCCGGTGAAGCCGGCCTTCACGCTGAGGCCGCCGGTGATCTTCTGGGTGAGCTTGCCGTCGACGTAGAACTCGGTCGGGACCGGGTCGGCGATGCCCTCGGAGACGTGCACGTGGTAGTGGAGGCCGTTCTCGAAGGTGGTGTTGAGCCCCGAGACCGTCGCCAGCGTCGACGCGCCCTCGCACTCGATCTTGAGGTCGACGGGGGCGGCCGTGGTGGCGGCGGCCTCGCTGACGCCGTGTCCCGCGGGGCGCACCCGGACGGCTGCCGCCAGGTCCTCGACGGGCACGACGGGAGCGGCCGCCAGGTCCATGTCGAGGTCCACGAGCAGCTTCGCGAAGAGGTCCTGTGGCGGCAGCGGAGCGTAGACGACCTCGTACCCGTCCGGCGCCGGCGTGACGGACTCCACGGCGCCGCCGATGCCCACCTCCTCGGCGCCGACGATCACGTCTCCCGGCTCGAGGTCGTCGGGGCCGGAGAGGACCACGCGCTGCCTGATCGGGTCGGAGGTGCCGGACACGTCCGCCGGCGGCGCGACCACCTGGTCGTCGTGTACGAGCACTGCGCCGCTCACGGGCTCGGCCACGACCACGGTCGTCGGGAACGACGTCACGCCCCCTGCGGTCGCCGTGACGAGGGCGGAGCCGAGCGGTCCGGTGACGGTCAGCTCGCCGTCGGCGTCGACGGCGACGAGCGACGGGTCCGAGCTGGACCACGTGACCTCGAGGTCGACCGGGTCGCCGGCGCCGTCGAGGACCTCGGCCGTCAGTTCGGCTGTCTCCCCCACCGCCGTCAGCAGCAGCGCTCCGGGTCGGATCACGACGCTGGCCACGCGAGAAGGGGCTACACCGCCGCCGCAGCCACCCAGCGCGATCGCGAGACCCGCGAGAGACAGGAGCACGAGGGAACGAAAGGGTTCGCGGGGACCATGGCGGGCTGGGTTCATGCGGCCTCCTAGGCTCGTGACGTGGAACCGCGCCACTTGACCATCGGCGTGCCCGCGCCGCCGTGACGTTCGTTCCGGCGCCGATCCGCCCACAGGAGTAGCGCCGCCCCCAAGGCCTAGGAGCGCGCCGCCAGTTGGCCGGGCGGCGCGTCGCGCGCGAGCGCCGCCCCGCGTACGGAGCGGCCCGCGAACGCTAGGTCAAGGAGCCGAGCAGGTCGTCCAGCCGCGTGAAGCTCTCGTCCATGCCCCCGTCCATGCCGCTCGCGACCATCGCGTCGCACGCGTCCTTCGACGTGAACGTCGAGACGACCTCGAGCGCGCTGCGGCCCCCACCCAGGTCCACGAACCTGAGGGTCTCGAGCGTGGCGCCGGGGTCGTCCTCGAACTCCCACGTGTGCACGATCCTGCCAGGCACCACCTCGTGATAGGAGCCGCGGAACGCCCAGCGGCCGCCGCCCTCTGACCGCACGACGTAGCGGAACGCTCCGCCCGTCACGGGCTCGAAGCGGTCCAGGCTGACCGTGGTGCCCCGCGGCCCCATCCACCGCACGAACAGGTCGGCCTCGGAGTGGGCGCGCTGCACGAGCGCGGCGGGCGCGGCGAACTCACGGCGGTGAACGAGGCTCTGCTCTCCCACGCGGCTGTGCTCCGTCGCAGACGGTGCCCAGGCTTCGTCGTCGGTCATCTCCGCTCCTCCTTCACCAGCCGCGCCAGCGCACCGTCCCGGTGCCCTAGCGCTCCTGCTGGGGCGTGCCCAAGCGGCGAGCCCCGATCCGTCGATCGGGGTCTCGGTCGTGCCTCTGAGTCGCGTTTGGCGGAGAGGGAGGGATTCGAACCCTCGATGGAGGTTTAGGCCCCCATACTCCCTTAGCAGGGGAGCGCCTTCAGCCGCTCGGCCACCTCTCCATGCCCTGCCCGTCCTGACCCGGTGGCGGTCTTGGCGGAGGGTGAGGGATTCGAACCCCCGGACGGGTCGCCCCGTCTACGGTTTTCAAGACCGTCGCCTTCGACCGCTCGGCCAACCCTCCGGTCAACCACCCGGCTGCCGACCGACGGACCCGGCCGCTTGGTACGGCCCTGCCTGTCGAACGGCGAAGCCGAGTATACGCGGCGCCGGCGACGCCGGTCAACGCGAGCGCCGCGGCCCGCGCCCAGTTCTGCGCGTCGGGAGCGGGCTCGGCGCCCACCTCCATGGCGGGAGCGCGCCCCTACCTCTCCGGACGTCCCTCCGGCCGCGGCAGCAGCTCGGGCGGCTGGTCGGCGGCCCACCGCGCCTGGCTGGCCAGGCCGCGCAGGGCGGAGAGCTCGTGCGCGGTCAGGTCGGCCCTGTCGAAGACCGCCCGCAGCATGCGCATGACGCTGGGCGCGCGGCGCTCGTCGGTGTAGCCGATGCGCAGCAGGGTGTCCTCGAGCTGGGCGTAGAAGCGCTCGAGCTGGTCACGGCTGGCGGGCGCCTCCCCGGTCCTGCCTCCCACCACCGCCCGCGAGCTCGGCTCGTCCCCCGGCGGCTCGAGCCTCGCCTGCCAGGTCTCGTAGGCGACGACCAGCACGGCCTGCGCCAGGTTCAGCGACGAGAACTCGGCCGTGGGTACGACGACCTGGAGCTGGCAGCGCGTGAGCTCCTCGTTCGCCAGGCCGTGGTCCTCGGGGCCGAAGAGGACCGCCGTGCCCTCGCCGAGCAGCGGGGCCGCCTGGCGCGGCGTGGCCACGCGGTAGGAGGGCGCGCGGCGCGGCCTGGCGCTCGTGCCGGCCAGCGTGCGCACGCCGACCAGGGCCTCCTCCAGCGTGTCCACCACGCGAGCGCTCCCGAGCAGGTCCTCGGCGTGCGAGGCGAGCGCGCGGGCGCGGTCGTCGAGGCGGCAGCGCGGCGCCACCAGCCACAGGTCGTCGAGCCCGAAGTTGCGCATGGCCCTGGCCGCGGCTCCGACGTTTGCCGAGTCCTTGGTCCTGACGAGCACGATGCGCGTCCCGGCCATGGTGGGGAGCTTACCAGCGGCGCTGCGAGCGGCCCCGCCCGCCGCGCGCGGGGCCACTGGCGCGCCCAGGGCCCTCCACGGCGGCGCCACGCTCGTCGGCGGGGTTATGTTCCACCCTGCCATGGAGCGCGGCTTCGACCCCTACCCGCCCGAGCTGGCCGGCTGCCGCCTCTGCCCTCGCCTGGTGGAGCACAGGGAGCGCGTCGCGCGCGAGAAGCGGCGCGCCTACCGCGACGAGGAGTACTGGGGCGCGCCCGTCCCGGGCTTCGGCGACCCGCGGGCCCGCCTGCTGATCGTGGGCCTCGCCCCCGGCGCGCACGGCAGCAACCGCACGGGCCGCATGTTCACTGGCGACGCGTCGGGCGACTTCATCTACCCGGCGCTCCACCGCGCGGGGCTGGCCAGCCAGCCGCGCGCGGTCTCGCGGCACGACGGCATGACCCTGCGCGGCGTGTGGATCACGGCGCCGCTGCGCTGCGTGCCGCCCGGCAACAAGCCGCTGCCTCAGGAGCTGCGGAACTGCAGCCGCTGGCTCGCCTACGACCTCGACGGGCTGACCCAGGTGAGGGCGCTGTTGGCGCTGGGCCGGGTGGGGCACGACGCCGTCGTCAGGCTCTACCGCGGGCGCGGCCTACGCGTGCGCGCCAAGGACGTCCCTTTCGCTCACGGCGCCGTGCACAGGCTCGACGCCATGGCGGGCGCGGCGGAGGCGCGGGCGGTGCCGCTGGTGGACGCCTACCACGTGAGCTTCCAGAACACGAACACGGGCCGGCTCACGCCGGCCATGTTCGACGCGGCCCTGGCACAGGCGATGGACCTGGCAGGGCTGGCTGCGGGACTGGAAGTCTAGGGCCCGGCGCCGCGGGCGCCGGTCACAGCGCCGAGGTCGCGGTCAGGCCTGCGCCTGACGGCGCAGCGTGTCGATCCTCCTGGCGAGGCGGGACTTGCGGCGCGCGGCGGTGTTCTTGTGCAGCGTGTTCGTCTTGGCGGCCCTGTCCACGAGGCCCTGCACGACCTTCTGGTACTTCGCGGCGGCCTCGAAGTCGCCCGACTCGGCGGCGGCGACGGCCTTCTTCGTGAAGGTGCGGATCGTGCTCTTGCGCGCGCGGTTCGCCAGCCGCTTCTTCTCGTCCTGGCGGTGCCGCTTCATGGCTGACAGGTTGCGAGCCATTCGTTCTCCTTCGTAGCTTCAGGTACCTCGCGCCTCGCCGTGGCGGGCGCCCCCCAGCGCGTTCCCGCTGGGCACAGAGCCTGCCGATGCTAGCACGGGCGCCACGGCCGCCTCAACGGCGGGCGAGCGCGCCCGCGGCGCCACCCCTGCCCCGGACCGCCGAGAACGCCGGGCGGCGGGCGTCACGGCCCCCGGATGGCGAGGCTCAGGGCAGGCCCAGGGACCCCCGCAGGTCGTGGACCTGCTGGGGCGTGAGCACGTCCGCGCGGGCGGCGGCCACGTCCTCGGGGGCGAAGGGCTCGGCGCCCGCGGACGCGTTGCCCCACGCCCCGGAGACGTAGGTGAGGACGGCGGCGATCTGCTCGTCGCCGAGCTGGCCCCAGGCCGGCATGACACCGGCGTACGACTGACCCTGCACGGTGATGGGCCCCTGGAGGCCGTAGAGCAGGACGTGCACGACGTAGTCGCGACCGCCGTCGGCCTCCATCAGCTCCGCGAAGTGCCCCGCCAGCGGCGGGAACACGCCGGGGACGCCGGCGCCCTCGGCCTGGTGGCAGCCCACGCAGTTCTGCTCGTAGACGGACCGCCCGTCAGGTCCCTGGCCGGGAGCGGCCTGCGCCTGCGCCGCTCCCACCTCGGCGACCAGCGGGCTGGGACCCGGCGACACGCCGTAGCCGTAGGCGGCCAGCAGCGCCATCGCCGCGACGGCCCCGCCCAGCAGCCAGCCGATGGGCCGAGCGAAGCGGTGGGCGGCGTAGGTCGTGGCGAACGCGAGCGCCACCAGCACCGCGTGCTCGGAGAAGTGCAGGAGCGGCCTCTCCTCGACGTACTCGTAGGTGGTGGGCCACATCACGAACATGACCGCAACGGGTGCCAACAGCGCCGGCACCAGCCAGAAGTCGCGGCGGGCCGGCCCGCCGGCGTCGTCGCGCGGGAGGGCGCGGGAGGCCGCGATCCCGACGAGGGCGCCGGCGACGATGAAGAAGAAGTGCTGGAGGTGGTGGTCGGGGACCTCGTGATGGGGGCGGTTCAGCCCGATGACGATGAGGACGAGCGCGACGGCCACCAGCGCGACCGTGCTCGCCGTGGACGGCCGCCTCACGACGTCTCCGGCACGAGGTCGGGGCGGGGGGCGGGCTCCGGGGCGGTCCTGCCCGCGCGCCACAGACGCCAGGCCTCCACGGCGCTGAGGACGAGGCCGGCCAGCAGGAGGATGGCGCCCACGGAGCCCAGGGCCGCGAGCGCCGGTCCGGGCGCCGGCTCCACGGCGTAGCGGCGCGGTACGCCGGCGGCGCCGGCGATGTAGAAGGACGCCAGCAGCAGGGCTATCCCGCCGAAGACGGTGCCGCCCAACAGCCAGCGGTTGCCCACGGCGGTGCGCTGACCGCTGCGCCGCTCGAGCAGCAGGAACGCCCAGCCCAGGGCGAAGAGGAACGAGGCGCCGAGGAGGTACCCGTGGAAGTGGGCGGGCACCCAGAGGGTGTTGTGGAAGAAGACGTTGTACTGGATCGTGGCGTCGAGCAGCGCCCCCACGCCGCCCAGGATCCAGCCGGCCAGGCCGCCGTAGAGGAACACCGTGCTGAGGCCCCACCTGACGCCGGAGCGCAGGATGAGCAGCACGCCGCCGTAGACGGTGACCACGGCCACCGGGAACGCCGAGAGGTAGGAGGCCACCTGGCCGAGGTAGTTGAGCGCCGTGGGCTGCGCGAAGTCCATGTAGAGGTGGTGCGAGTAGTTGAGGAGTATGAAGGTCATCGTGCCCCACCAGCCGATCGCGAAGGCCGGCGAGGTCTTCCACTTCCTGTCCGTGTAGTGCGGGAGGCCCACGTACACGAACGCGACCAGCATGTAGATGATGATGTTCGCGAACTCGTGGCCGAAGAAGTAGGTGGCGTTCTTGGCCCACAGCGGGTCGAGGGTCACGCCCTGGTCGAGCCAGTGGGCGACCAGCGGCACGCCCACGAGCATCGAGGCGGCTGCGGCCAGCAGGCCGTTGAACGACGTCACAGTGGCCGCCAGCATGGGCGGCGGCGGGGGCTCGCGCCCGGAGCTCTGGAACTCCTCGCGGTGGAACACGAGGTCCCAGGCCAGGGCGCCCCGCAGGCCGCCGAAGCGGCGCATGAGCGCCGACAGGACCTGCACGCACCACGCGGTCCAGCCGAGCGTGATGAGCACCATCCCGACGAGGAAGGAACCCGTCGACCAGTTCGGCCAGGTGGGGTTCACGAACGGCAGCGGGTAGAGGAACGTCCAGCCGGTCGCGAAGCGGCCCACGAGCGTGGCCAGGAGCACGAGGACCACGCCGCCGAGGACGAGGCCGTAGGCCCAGTAGCCCAGGCGCAGGCTCATCTCGGCCTCGCGGTCGACGAAGTACCAGATGCCGCCCATGCCGCAGACGATGAGGGCCGCGATCATGCCCGCCCCGTGCAGGGTCATGAGCGCGTAGAAGTAGTCGGGCCTCAGGCCGAGCCATCCCGCCTGGGCCATGCGCATCGCCAGTCCCGCCAGCATGAGCAGGACCACGAGCGACAGGCCGGTGACGAGGTAGACGACCATGAGGCGGCGTCCGCCGGCTCGCTCACGCGTCTCGGCCACGGTTCACCTCACCTCGAAAGTGGCGCGCATCTCGTGATGGTTGATGCCGCAGTACTCCAGGCAGCGCACCGTGTACGTGCCGCGCTCGGTGAACGTGATCGGCAGCTCGTTCTCGTACTCGGGCATCGCCTGCACCTGGCCGACGATCCGGCCGCTGGGGTCGTAGATCGCGAAGCCGTGGTTGACGTCCGCCGAGGTCACGACGAACACGACGGGCGTGTCGTAGGGCACCGCCTCCGGCAGGCCCGTGAAGCTGTACTGGCGCGCCACGACGGGAACGCGGGTCGCGGGGCCCGCGGCGGCCTCGGCGCCTCCCCGCGAGTACGGGAGGAACGGTAGCGTCAGGAGGAGTGCCGCTACGGCCGCAACGGCCAGGGCGAGGAACCAGTAGCGCCTGACCGCGTAGCCCCTGGGCTGCACGACCTCGTGGTAGTCCTGGCGCGGACGCAGCGTCGAAGCAGCGACGGCGACGAAGACCGCCAGGACGATCAGCGCCAGGACCGCGTAGACGATCAGTACCCTCTGTGGTGGGCCCATACTGCCTCCGTCGCGCAGTGATCGGCCGGGGTCGATCGCTCCGGGATGGGATCAGACGGGTCAGTATGCTCCTCGTGGCGAGGTATGCCAAGGTATGCCGGACCATCAGGGTGAACGATGGAAGCCCGCCCGAGTTATGGCCGAAGCCTTCCGCCATACCATCACGCGGGGTCGGTCCCTGCGCCGGTGTCGGGCATCGCGCCCGCTGACGGCGCCGCGTGGCGTACACTGAACCGCTTCCCGCTGGCAAGAGTCCCTCTTCGGCTGGTGGTTGGCTGACGAGAGGACATACATGAACACAGGCTTCGCGAGCTTCGGGCTCGACAGCAAGGTCCTGGCAGGCGTCGAGGACGCCGGCTACACGAGACCCACGCCCATACAGTCCCAGACGGTGCCGGCGGCCCTGGCGGGCCGCGACGTGCTCGGCCTGGCGCAGACGGGCACGGGCAAGACGGCGGCGTTCGTGCTGCCCATACTCCAGCGGCTCGGCCGCGGCGCCGGCGGCGGCAGGCGCCGGGTGCGCGCCCTCGTCGTGGCCCCCACGCGCGAGCTGGCCGAGCAGATCAACGACGAGTTCGCGCGCCTGGGCCGGCACACGGGCGTCAGGAGCGCGACGGTGTACGGGGGCGTGGGCTTCCAGCCGCAGGTCGTCGCGCTGCGCGGCGGCGCCGACGTGATCGTGGCTTGCCCCGGCCGCCTCCTCGACCACGTGGAGCGCGGCAACGCCCGCCTCGGCGACGTCGAGGTGCTGGTGCTCGACGAGGCCGACCACATGTTCGACATGGGCTTCCTGCCCAGCGTGAGGCGCATCGTCGGGCTGGTGCCGCACGGCTCGCAGCGCCTGCTCTTCTCGGCGACGATGCCGGCCGAGGTGCGGCACCTCGCCGACGGCCTGCTCACCGACCCCGTGCGCGTCGAGATCTCGCGCACGGCGCCCGCCGAGACCATCGACCACTACCTGGTGCCGGCCGACGAGGAGAGCAAGACCGACCTCCTCATGCACCTGCTGGGGCTGCCGGAGGCCACCTCCGTCCTCGTCTTCACGCGCACGAAGCACCGCGCCAAGCGCCTGGCCGCGAGGCTGAAGCGGGCCGGCTTCGCCGCCGCCGAGATCCAGGGCAACCTGTCCCAGACGCGCCGTCAGGCGGCCCTCGACGGCTTCCGCGACGGCACCTACGAGGTCCTCGTCGCCACCGACATCGCCGCCCGCGGCATCGACGTGGCGGACGTCAGCCACGTGATCAACTACGACTTCCCCGACACCGCCGAGGCCTACACGCACCGCATCGGGCGCACTGGTCGCGCCGAGCGCACGGGCATCGCCCTCACGTTCGTGACGCCCGGCGACTTCGGCAACGTCCTGGACCTCGAGCGCGTGCTCGGCCGGCGCGTCGAGAGGCGACGCGTCGACGGCTTCGTGCCGGCTCACGCCGGCCAGCTCGACGAGCTGGCGCCCGGCCGGGCGCGGCAGGGCGGCGGGGCGCGCGCGGGCGGGGCGCGTTCCGGTGCCTCTCGCTCGAGCGGTGCCCGCGCGGGCGGGTCGCTCTCCGGTGCCGCTCGCTCCGGCGGGCAGCGCCCGGGCGGCTCGCGCGCCGGCGCGGAGCGTCAGGGCGTCGCGCCGTCGGGCGGCTCGCGCGCCGGCGCGGGAGGTCAGGGCGTCGCGCGGTCTGCCGGCACCGACGCCGGACGCGCCAGCCCCGCCGGCGCCAGCGGCGCGGGGGCGGACGCGTCGCACCCGGGCAGGTCACGCAGGCGGCGCCGCCGCTCCCGCGGACGCCGCGCCGCGGCGCCGGCGGACTAG
The DNA here is from genome assembly GCA_044508445.1 of Deinococcaceae bacterium. Classification (GTDB taxonomy): domain Bacteria; phylum Deinococcota; class Deinococci; order Deinococcales; family Trueperaceae; genus DASRWD01. The sequence continues at coordinate 58,354 of JBIQHQ010000002.1, read as the reverse complement.
CGGCCCACCTCCACACAGCAGAGCCCCAGGGCAGCGGCCGAACGGTTAGCGGCCGGCGCCCATGGCGCCAGCAGCGCCGCCGGCGCAAGATCGAGCCGTGCGCGCGAACGCCCATCAGACAGGCGTCCTGACCTTCGTGAGGCGCGGGGGCGGGCACGGCGTCGTGGAGGCCACGGCCGGGAGCGGCAAGACCACGACGCTCGTGATGGTCGCCGAGGCGCTGGCCGGCGAGCTCGGCGTGCCGCCGCACCGGGTGGCCTTCCTGGCCTTCAACCGCTCGGCGGCGGCCGAGCTCGGGCGGCGTCTGCCGCCGGGGGTGGAGGCGCTCACGCTCCACGCCCTGGGCCTGCGCGTGCTGCGGGCCGCCGGCGCCCCGGCGCACCTGGTCGAGGACAAGTACGAGCGCCTCGCCGCGGTCCTGCCGGGCGCCCCGCCCCAGGCGAGGCTCGCCCTGTCCGACCTGGCACGGGTCGCGCGCCTCGAGCTGTGCCCCCTCTCCGCCGACGACGAGGTGGAGGACCTAGCCGACCGCTACGGCGTGGAGCTGCCGCTGACCGGTGGGGAGGCGCGTCCGCTGCTCACGCGGCTGCTAGGGGAGGGGCTCGCCGCTCGCGAGGTGGACCACACCGACCTCCTCTACCTGCCCGTGGCGCGCGCCTTCCCCCTGCCCCGCTTCGCGTTCGTGTGCGTGGACGAGGCACAGGACCTGAGCCGCCTGGCGCTGGCCTTCGTCGAGGGGCTGGTGGCCGCCGGCGCCAGGGCCCTCTTCGTGGGCGACAGGCACCAGGCCATCTACGCCTTCGCCGGCGCCGACTCCCGCTCCATGGACAGGCTCGTCGGGCGCCTCGCGGCCACGCGCCTGCCCCTCTCCGTCAGCTTCAGGTGCCCCGCGCGGCACGTGGTGCTGGCGCGGCGCTTCTCACCGGCCATGCTCCCGGCCCCCGGGGCCACGGCCGGAGCCGTGCGCGTCAGCCACCTCGCCCGGCTGCCCCAGGAGGCGCGTCCGGGCGACCTCGTGCTCAGCCGCACGAACGGCCCGCTGCTCGACCTGGCCCTCGCGCTGGCGGCCGCCGGGCACCCCGCCGCGGTCCTCGGCGACGACCTGCTCCCGGGCGCGGAGGACCTGGCGCTGCGCCTGGCGGCCGACGGCAGGCTCGAGCGGTCCGCGGTCGCGGCCGCGCAGGACGAGGAGCGCCGGCGCCTCGAGGCCGCGCACCTCACGAGCCTGGAGCTGCCGCACCTGCTCGAGGCCAGCCGGCAGCGGCACGCGGCCGTGGCGCTGGCCCTCGCGGCGTCCGACTCAGGTGAGCCCGAGGCCGTGACCGCGGCTCTGCGCCGGCTCCTCCCCGCCGGCGAGCCCGAGGGCGGCAGCGTGCTGCTCGCCACGGTCCACAAGGCCAAGGGGCGCGAGGCCGACCGCGTCTTCCTCCTCGTCCCCGAGGACCTGGGCATCGGCGCCGACGCGAGCCCGGCGCCGCCTTCCCGGAGCGTCACCGAGTCCTCGTCTGCCGCGGGCCAGGGCCCTCCCGCTGGCGGACCGCCGCCCGCGCCGGCCGGAGCCGCGGCCCCCCGCGAGGCCGAGGACGACGCGGCCGAGGCCAACGTGCTGTTCGTGGCGCTCACGCGCGCCAAGCGGGAGCTGGTGCTCGTCGAGCGCACGCCGGGGGCCGTGGCGGCGCGCTTGCGCGCGCACGAGGCGGGCGGCGCGCCGGACTGGCTGGCGCGGAGCTGGGACGACGTGCTCCGCCTCGCGCTCCTCATGGGTCGGGAAGCTGCCGTGCCCGACGTATCATCGCGGCATGGCGAGGCACGGGGAGTTCAAGACGCCGGGCGGCAAGCTCGTCGTGGCCGACGTGGAGGTCGAGGGCGGCCGGATCGCGGCGGCGGAGGTGACGGGCGACTTCTTCCTCGAGCCCGACTCGGCGCTGGCGGCCCTGACCGCAGCCCTCGTGGGCGCTCCGGCGGACGCGGGCGAGGAGGAGCTCACCGCCAGGATGGACGCGAGCCTGCCTGAGGGCGCGCAGCTCATCGGCTTCACCACGGCCGCGGTGGCGGCGGCGGTGCGCCGGGCCATCGACGAGGACGCCCCGCGGGAGCGCGCATGACCGGCGACCGCTTCCCGGACGCGATGCTCGCGCGCTGGCGCGAGCACGACTGGCAGTACATCCACGACGAGCCCACGGCGCCGCGCCTGCACATGGCCATCGACGAGGTGCTCACGCTCGAGGTGGGGTCCGGCCGCCGCAAGCCGACGCTGCGCATCTGGGAGTGGTCCGGCAACGCCGTGATCCTCGGACGGTTCCAGTCGGTGCGCAACGAGGTGGACATGGAGGGCGCCAGGCGGCACGACGTCACCGTGTGCCGGCGCATCACCGGCGGCGGCGCCATGTTCGTCGAGCCCCGGAACACGATCACCTACTCGCTCTACGCCCCGGAGAGCCTGGTCAAGGGCCTCTCCTTCGTCGACTCCTACGAGTTCATGGACGCCTGGGTCCTCGAGGCGCTGCGTGGGCTCGGCGTGAACGCCGTCTACAAGCCCATAAACGACATCTCCTCCGACCAGGGCAAGATCGGCGGCGCCGCCCAGACGCGCCGCGCCGGCGCCGTGCTGCACCACGTCACGATGGCCTACGACATCGACGCCGCGAAGATGCTCGAGGTCCTGCGCATCGGCCGCGAGAAGCTCTCCGACAAGGGGTCGGTGAGCGCGAACAAGCGCGTCACGCCGCTCCGGCAGCAGACCGAGCTGCCGCGCGAGACCATCATCGACAGCCTGGCCGCCACCTTCGCCGCGAAGTACGGGCTCACGCCCTCGCGCCTCACCGACGCCGAGCTTGCGGCCGCCGAGAGGCTGAGGCGCGAGAAGTTCGACGCCGACGAGTGGCTCTACCTGCTGCCCTAGGCGCGGGCGGCGGCGCCTGGGCCGCCTAGGCGGGCGCAGAGGGGGACGTCGGCGCCGTCGGGCTCCCTCAGCGCAGCGGCAGGCGCCACGTCGTCCACCGCGCGCCGCCCCTCAGCTCCGTCGTGCCCACCGCCACGCCCGTCCTGTCGGCGAGCGCCTCCAGGGCCTGGGTGACGACGTCGCCCAGGGCCAGCAGGTCGTCGTAGGTGGGCAGGTCCTCCGGGTCCACGGCGGACCGGTCGTCCTCGCCCAGGGCCGCGGCGGCGCCGCGGGCGCCCAGCCAGCCCGCGGTGGCGAGCGGGCCGGCCGCCAGGTCGGAGACCTGCGCCAGGCCCCGCAGGAACGCCGGCGCGTCGGTGATCCTGTAGCCCACCACGCCGTTCCCGCCGTCGAGGCCCAGGCTCTCGTAGGTCCGCCAGGCGACGCCCGTGACCTGGGGCGAGCCCAGGTAGGCGTCGATGGCCTCGTGGAGGCTGGCGGCGGGCCACCCCAGCACCAGGTGTCGGCCGAACACGGCCACGCCCAGGTCGAAGGTCGGCCCGGAGCGCAGGCGCACGTAGTCGACGCCGCGGTAGGCGCGCTCCCTCACGGCCACCGCGCCCTCGAGGCCGAGGCCGGCCGGCGCCCCCGCCTCCTCGGCGAGCCCCTCCCCGACCCTCTCGAGGTTGGACAGGGCGTCCAGCCACAGCCGCACGCCGCGCCTGGCGTCCTCCTCCGAGGTGACGGGCACGGCCACCACCGCGGGCAGGCCCTGCAGCCACGGCCGGGCGTCGGTCGCGAGCACGTCGAGCCAGGCGACGTTCCAGGAGCCTCCGACCCAGTCGAGGAGCGTCGCGCCAGGGTCCACGCCGAGGAGCCCCTCCAGCGAGCCGCGCAGGTCGTCGCCGGCGAGGCCCGCCTCGCGCGCGTCGGCGAGCCAGGAGTCGAGCCAGTCCACGAGGGCGCCCACCGAGAACGCGCCGCCGCTGAGCGCCACGGCGTCGCGCGGGAGTAGGTCGGGCGGAGACGTCTCGCAGCCCAGGCAGGTGAGGAGGGCGGCCAGCTCGTCGTCGCCTGCCTCCTCTGCCAGCCGGGCGTCGAAGGCGCCGACCGACTCGACCACGACCCCGCCGACGTCCACGGTCGCGTGCCAGGCGAAGCCGCCCAGCGCCCGCAGCGTGGTCACGAAGCGGTCCAGCAGCGTCCCGGCCCCGGGCGCCTCGCCGAGGAGGCCGCGGTAGAGCTCCACGGCGTCGGCCGCGGCGGCCAGGTTCAGGGTGACCCCGAGGCCCCGCGCCGTCAGCGCCGACGACAGGGCGCCGAGCCTGGTGGTGGCGAAGCTCGCCTCGCGGGAGCCCTGAGCCCGCCTCAGGGCTCCCCGCGCCAGCTCGGGGTCGGTGGCCACGACGACGAAGCCGGCCGCCTCGCCCATCACGAGGGGCAGGTCGGAGCCGTCGGCCAGGAGGTAGACGTCGGCGTCGCCCTCGCGGCCCATGCTCGTGCCGTCGAGGCAGTCGACGGCCGCCGCCACCAGGCTCGCGGCCAGGTCGGGTCGAGCGGGACGCATGACCGCCACCACGTCCGGCATGGGGTCGAAGCGCGAGACGCTGACGCCCACGGCCGTGGGACCGAACGAGTGTGCGGCGGCCTCCAGTGCGCCTGCGAGGTCGGGGCACGAGGCGGCCAGGTCGCCGAAGGGCCCCATGTCCCCGCCACCCTCGAGCTCCTCGCCCATGCCCGCCGCCGCGCCGTACAGCGCGGCGAGCCTGCGCGCGGCCGCACCGGCGGCCTCGAGGTCGAGGTCGCGCACGATGGAGGCGAGGGTCGAGGCGTCCACGCCCTCCGGCGAAGCGTGCAGCGCCAGCACCGTCGTCTCCGGCAGGAGCGAAGCGACTGTCGGCTGGGCCAATGCGGGCGCGGTCGCGGCCAGCGCCGCGCAGGCGGCCAGGAGCTTCAGGCGCGCTGTCATGTGGCCAACGCTAGCGCCCTGGGGCGCGCTGCGCCAGCGCCTATCGGGAGCGTCCGCCCCGGCCGCGGGCGACAGCGCCGGCGCTTCGCGCCGGGCGATAATGTCCGTCGGAGCCATGTCCCCCGCCGAGCCGATAGTCCGTGTCGCCGGGCTCACGAAGCGCTACACGCCCCACGGGCCCGCCGCCGTCGACGCGCTGGACCTCGAGGTCGCGAGCGGCGAGGTCCTGTGCCTGCTGGGTCCGTCGGGCTGCGGCAAGACCACGCTGCTCAGGCTCATCGCGGGCTTCGAGCGTCCCGACGACGGCCGGGTCGAGGTCGCCGGCGAGGTCGTCGCCTCCGACACCGTGATGGTGCGGCCCGAGCACAGGCGCATAGGCTTCGTCTTCCAGGACTTCGCGCTCTTCCCCCACCTGACGGTGCTGGACAACGTCGCCTTCGGACTGCGCGGCTCGCGCGACGAGAAGCGCCGGCGGGCGGCAGAGGTCCTCGCCCTGGTGGGCCTCACCGTCTTCGACTCGCGCTACCCGCACCAGCTCTCCGGCGGCCAACAGCAGCGCGTGGCCCTGGCCCGCGCCCTCGCGCCGCGCCCGCACATCCTGCTCCTCGACGAGCCCTTCAGCAACCTCGACGCCTCCCTGCGAGGCAGCACCCGCGACGAGGTGAGGACGATCCTCGCGCGCAGCGGCATCACCGCGGTCATGGTCACCCACGACCAGGAGGAGGCGCTCTCCTTCGGCGACCGCGTCGCCGTCATGCGCGACGGCCAGGTGCAGCAGGTGGGCACGCCGGAGGAGGTCTACTTCCATCCCGCCACCGCGTTCGTGGCCAGCTTCCTGGGCCGCACGAACCTGCTGCGCGGGCAGGCGGAGGGACGCACCGCGCGCACCGCCATCGGCTCCGTGCCTCTGGCCGGGGCGGCCGAGGGGCGCGTGATCATCTCCCTGCGGCCCGATCACCTCGAGCTGGTGCCTATGGACCGCGGGCGCGGGGGCGCGCCCGCCGACGCCCCGGGCAGCGCGGCGAGGGGCGTGAGGGCGACCGTGGTGAGGCGCGAGTTCAAGGGCCACGTCGTGACCTACGAGGCCGTGGTGCGTCAGGCGGCGTCCGCCGCGGCGGGACCAGGCGGCGCCCAGGAGGAGCGCCTCGTCGTGTTCGCGTCACCGGACAGTCGCCTCGGCGTGGGGGACGAGGCGTGGCTGCGCGTCACCGGCGACGCAGTGACCCTGCAGCGCGGCGCGTCGGCGGGGGACTGAGGCGAGCCTGGCGGGCGGGATGCGGCCGGGTCGTCGGCGCAGCCCGCGCACGG
>JBIQHQ010000002.1:42815-52096 GCA_044508445.1 Deinococcaceae bacterium | reverse complement strand
GCCGTGCCGCTGCCGACGCCGGCGCGCCCGGCGCCCTCAGACGCCGCGCCGGCCCTCGTACGCGAGCACGAGGCCCACGAAGAGCGACGAGAACAGCACGATCGCGAGGGCGAACGGGGCGGCGGAGGCCATCATGGCCTCGTTCGTGAGGCCGAAGACGCGCACGGCGAGGCTGCGGTAACCGCTGGGCGCGAGCAGGTAGGTCATCGGCAGCTCCTTCATCACGGCCATCAGCGCCAGCGCGCCGCCGGCGAGGACGTTCCTGTAGACGGAGGGCAGGACCACCTGGGCGAAGGCCATGAACCGGCCGCGCCCCAGCGAGCGCGCCGTCTCCTCGAGCCGCGGGCTCACCTGCAGCAGCCCGCTGCGCACGGGCCCTATCGCCAGCGCCAGGAAGCTGATCAGGTAGGCGAAGACGAGGAGCGGGAACGTCTGGTACGCCCCCGGCGCGTAGCGGATCGCGAACATCACGAGCGCCAGCGCCAGCGCCACGGGCGGTACGGCGTAGCCGAGGTAGACGAGGCGCTCGAGGAGCCTGCCCCCTAGCCAGCGCGAGCGCAGCGCGGCCACCGCCACGGGCACGGCCAGCACGGCGACGAGCACCGCGGCCGGCACGGCCAGCGCCGCCGTGCCCAGGAACGTGGCGAGGACGTCGCGCAGCGCCGCCGCGTCGGGCGGGACCAGGGCCATCCAGCCGCCCAGCGTGAGCAGGGGCAGCCCCAGCGACGCGCCGAGCGCGACGACCACGAAGAGGTAGGCGGCGGGCGCCCACGGGCCCAGGCGCTCTGGCGCGGCGCTGCGGCCCACGCCCCTGCCCACCCGGGCGTAGCGTCGCCGCCCCAGGAGCCTCAGCTCCAGCGCCACCAGGGCGGTGGTGATCACGAGGAGCATCAGCGAGAGGAGGGCGGCGTTGCTCCTGTCGAAGGCCGAGGCGTACTGCGTGTAGATGGCGAAGCTGAAGGTCTCGAAGCGCATGAGCGCCACGGCGCCGAAGTCGCCGAGGACGTAGAGCGCCACGACGAGCCAGCCGGCCAGCAGCGCCGGCCTCAGCTGCGGCAGCACCACGCGCCATGCCACCTGGGCGGGGCGCAGGCCGAGGCAGCGCGCGCTCTCCTCCAGGCAGGTGTCGAGGCCCAGCAGCGCGCTGCGCACGTTGAGGAAGACGTAGGGGAACGTGTAGAGGGTCAGCGCCGTCGCGGCGCCCCACAGGCCGCTGGGCCGGGGCACGAGCACGTCGAAGAGGCGCATCATCACGCCCTGGTAACCGCCGAGGCCCAGCAGCGCGTACGCCATCACGTAGCCCGGCACCGCCAGCGGCGTCACGGCCAGCCACGTCACGAGCCGGCGCCCGCGCATGTCGGTGCGGGTCACCAGCCACGCCAGCGGCACGGCGATGAGCGTGCCGCCCGTCAGCACCAGGCCCGCCAGCGCCGCCGTGTTGCCCAGCAGCCGCAGGTTCCGGCTCCGTGTCGCCAGCTCCACGAGGGTGGGGACGTCGAGCTCGAGCGCCCGCACCACCAGGTAGACGAGCGGCAACAGCGTCGCCGTCCCGACGAGTACGGCCGGGACGACGACGTACCAGGGCCACCGCGGCGCCCGCGGGCGCGGCCTGACCAGGGCGGCGGTGCTCAGAGCAGACCGACCTCGCGGAGCAGCTCGAGGGTGCCCTCGAGGTCGTCTATCGAGCTGAGGTCGACGTCGGGCGCGGCCCGCAGGGCCTCCTCGCTGCTGGCCAGCGAGGGGTGGGGCCGGACGGTCGTGGTGATCGGGTACTCGTGGTTGTCGTTGGTGAAGAACTCCTGCGACTCGTCGCTGAGCAGGAAGGCGATGAACCTGTGCATCAGCTCCTGGTTCCGCGAGGTCCTGAGCACGCCTATGCCGGTTACGTTCGCGAGGTTGCCGATGTCGCCGTCCGCGAAGAAGGTCTGGGCGACGGGGAAGCCCGGCTCCTCGGCCAGGCGCCTGAGCAGGTAGTAGTTGTTCACGAGGCCGAAGTCGACCTCTCCCGACGCCACGGCGTCGAGCTGCGCGTTGTTGTTCGGGTACGCCTTGGCGCCGTTGGCGATCATGTCGCGCAGCCACCGCTCGGCCACGTCCTCGCCGTGGGTGGTCCGCAGGGCGGTCACGAACGCCTGGAACGACGCGTTGGAGGGCGCCCAGGCCACGCGCCCCCGGTAGGCGGGGTCGGTGAGGTCGAAGACGCTGCGCGGCAGCTCGGCAGGGTCGACGCGCCGCGTCGAGTAGATCAGCGTGCGGTTGCGCGCGCTGACGGGCACCCACAGGTCGCCCGGCACGCGGTGCTTCGCGGGGATGTTCGCGTAGAGCTCGTCGGGGACGGGCGCCAGGTAGCCGCCCGTGGCCAGCGCGCCGAGGGCGCCGGCGTCCTGGGCCCAGATGCCGTCGGCCGGGCTCCGCTCGCCCTCCTCGGTGATGAGGACGGCCAGCTCCGCGGTGCTGCCGTAGCGGACCACGACGTCCACGCCCGTCTCCGCTTCGAACCGCTCGATGATCGGGCCGGCCAGCGCCTCGCCCCTGCCGACGTAGAGCGTGAGGCTCTGCGCCAGCGAGGTGGCCAGGGTGCCGAGCAGCAGCAGGGCGAGGAGTACCTTGGGCAGCTTCATCGAGGCTCGCTCTCTCGGGGCCGCGGTCCTAGAGGCCGAGGCGACGGGCCGCAGGCCCCGTCGTCGTGGGGTCAAAGGCCAATACCTAGTAGACCACTAGGGATTGACGGCGGCAGGTTACCCACGCGCCGCGACGGGCGTCAAGCGGCTCGCGGCGACGCCGGTGGACCCTCCCCTCGGTCCGCCGCCAGCCCTCCCGGTGGAGCGGCGCGCGGCCGCGACCTCCCCGCCGCGGCTCAAGGGCTGTGGACGAGGTCCTTCGCCAGCCGGCAGACGACGGTGTAGGCGGGGTCGAACATGTTCCCCACCTCGAGGCCCGCCGCCTGGCCGATCAGCACCGAGGCGGCCTCGAAGGACAGGCGGTGCTCGTGCGTCAGCCAGCGGACCATCTCCGTGATCGCGTGCTGGGCCGCCTGGTCCAGCGGCCTGGCGTTGCCGAGCGTGAAGAGGTGCGTGGCGTCCTCGCCGCGCGGCCAGGCGATGCTCGAGCCCTCGACGAGGCCGACCTCCAGGACCACGTCCATCGACGTCTCCACGCCCGTGCCGGCCAGCTCGCCCGCGCCCTGCACCGCGTGACCGTCGCCCACGAAGACCAGGGCGCCGGGCACGAACACGGGCAGGTAGACGGTAGTGCCCGCGGCGACGCCGCGGTAGTCCATGTTGCCGCCGTGCTCGCCCGACGTGGCCGTGGAGATCGCCTGCCCCCGTGCCGGAGCCACGCCCACGCAGCCGAGCATGGGCGCGAGCGGGAGCGCGAGGGCAGCGAGGCCGCCCACCGGCTCGGCGGGGCGCACCTTGGCGGACCGGCCGTCTATGCGCCACGTGGACCTGGCGCCGCCGCCGAACGGCTCCTGGCCGGCGACGAAGTCGGGCTCGAGCGTCACGGGGGCCAGGCGGTGGCTGGCCCAGCCCGTGTCCCGGTTCGGCGCCAGCTCGAGGACACGGACGCTCACCGCGTCACCGGGCTCGGCGCCCTCCACCAGGATGGGGCCCGTCAGCGGGTTGCCGGGCGCGGCCGCCCGCTCGCCGTCCGCACCGAAGCCGGCGGCGTCCACCGTGCTGGTGCGCACGACGTCGCCCGGGGCGACGGACAAGGCGACGGGATGGGCGGCGAAGGTGTTGTGGTAGACGGTGGGCCTGAGCTCGTGGGTGGCCATGCCCCATGATGGCAGCGGGCGCGTCGCCGACGTGCTAACTTCGCCGGCTGTAGCTCCTCGCCATGCCGACGCACTCAGGTGGTGCCAGCCCCGAACTCACCCTGACGATCGGTCTCGTGACGCTCGTGGCGGTGGCGTTCGGGCGCCTGCCCGGCATGAGCCTGAGCCGGGCCGTGCTGGCGCTGGCGGGAGCGGTGGCGCTGCTGCTCGCGGGCGCCGTCTCGCTCGACCGGGCCCTGGACCTCGTGAACGGCGAGGTGCTGGTCCTGCTCTTCGGGCTCATGGCCGTGAACGCCGCGCTCACGGAAGCGGGCGCGTTCCGCCTGGTGACGGGCCTCGTGACCCGCGGCACGCTGGGGCCGCGGCGTCTACTGGCCCTGCTCGTCGCTTCCGCGGGGACCCTCTCGGCGCTGTTCCTCAACGACACGGTGGCGCTGATGCTGACGCCGCTCGTGGTGAGGTCGGCGCGTCGGCTGGGGCTGCCGCCTGTCCCCTACCTGCTCGGCCTGGCGCTGGCCGTGAACGCGGGCAGCGTCGCCACCGTCACCGGGAACCCGCAGAACGTGCTGGTGGCCGTGGCGGCGGACATCGGCTACGGTCGCTTCGCCGCGCGGCTCGCGCCCGTAGCCCTCGCCTCCCTGGCCGTCGTGTTCCTCGTCGTGCTGGCGCTGCACCGGCGCGAGCTGGCCTCTGCGAGGCGTCCCGCGTCCGCGGCGCTGGAGGCCCTCCCGGAGGTGCGCGCCGCGGCCCTGGCGCTGGCGGTGGCGTCGGCACTGGGCCTCCTCGCGGCCTTCGCCCTGGGGGCGAACGTCTCGCTGGCCGCCCTGACGGCCGGCGCCGCGGCGCTGCTGGCGGGCGGCAGGCGCTCCGTGGCGCTGCTGCGCAAGGTCGACTACGGACTGCTGGTCCTGTTCGCCGCCCTCTTCGTCGTGGTGGGCGCGATGGCCGACACGGGGCTGCCGCAGCGCTGGCTGCTCGCCTGGCTGCCCACGGACGGCGACCGCCTCGCCGTCGTGGGCCTCACGGCGGCCGTGACCGCGGCGCTGTCCACTGTCGTCAGCAACGTGCCGGCGGTGCTGATGCTCCTGCCGGCCACTGGCTTCGGTGCGGCGGGCGCGTCCGTGGCGGGCGCCGCGACCGCCGCTCCGGCCTGGACCGGCATCGAGCCGCTGGCCCTCACGCTGGCGATGGCCAGCACACTGGCGGGCAACCTCACGCTGGTGGCGTCGGTGGCGAACCTCATCGTCGCCGAGGGCGGCCGGCGGCTCGGCGTGGAGCTGGGCTTCTGGACCTACCTGCGCGCGGGCGTGCCGGCGACGCTGGTGTCGCTGGCGCTGGGCGTGGCCTGGCTCGCGGCCGGCAACGGCTCCTGACGTACGCCCGGCGTCCGGCTCAGACGGGGTGGGCGGCGTCCTTCCCCACGACCGTGGTCCAGCTCCGCACCTCCCAGCGCCGCACCAGCCCGTTCTTCACGTAAGGGTCCGCGCGAGCGAAGCGCTCGGCGACCTCGGGCGAGTCGCCCTGGAAGAGGAGCACGGCCATGTCCGGAGGGTCGGCGAGCGCGCCCGCGAGGACGATCTCGCCGCGCGACGCCGCCTCCTTGGCGAGGCCCAGGTGCGCCTCGCGGAACTGGGGCCGGCGCTCCAGGTAGTCGTCGACGAGGTGGTAGATGAGCAGGTAGTGCATCGCGGCCTCCGCTGGCCGCGACTCTAGCGCAGAGTGGACGGGGCCGGCACCCCGTCGTCGTAGTCGTCGTGGCGCCGCATCCACACGTACCTGGGGCCCTGCGGCCAGCCCGGCGGGGAGTCCTCCCAGTCCTCCTGCCTGCCGTAAGGCACGAGGTCGAGGAGGCTGAAGGTGGTGCCGAGGGTGTCCACGCCGCGGTCGGTGGTCTGGTAGGTGAGGTAGACCTTGGGGCCGTCGCGGAGGAACACCGACAGGCGGTGGTGCTCGCTGTCGCCCACCGTGGCCCTGAAGTCCCAGTTGAAGGTCGTGTCGTGCGAGGAGTACCAGGGGACGTCCCAGCCCATGCGGCGCCGGTAGGCCTCCAGCTTGGCGAGGGGGGCCCGCGAGACGAGGGCGAACGAGACGTCGCGCGCGGCCAGGTGGCGCAGGTCGGCGAGACCGTCCACGAACCACGAGCAGCCGTCGCAGCCCTGGTCCCAGTCAGGGTGGAACATGAAGTGGTAGACGATGAGCTGGCTGCGGCCCCCGAAGAGGTCCAGCAGCGTCACCTCTCCCTCGGGCCCGCGCAGGACGTAGTTGCGCTCCACCGCCACCATCGGCAGGCGGCGCCGCTTCGCGGCCAGGGCGTCACCCCGGCGCATGTGGGCCTTCTCCTCGGCGAGCAGCTCGGCGCTGGCCCTCAGCCACTCCTCGAGCGAGACCACAGGCGGCAACGGGCGTTCGTGGACGACTGCGTCGCTCATGTTCTCCTCCTGCGCCCCTCGGGTGCGGTCAGTGTATATACACGCTTCTTGCCGGTCAACCCAGGGGATCTTGCCGGTCGCCCCAGGGGACGATGAAGCAGGTGCGGCCCACGGCGGGCGATACTTGGCGCCATGAGAAGAGCCCTTCCCGTGCTGTTCGCCCTCGTCGCCTCCCTCGGCGCCGCCGCTCTCGCGCAGCCGCTGGCGGCCGTGGGCTACGTCGACAGCCAGTACCTGCTGTCGCTCCACCCCTCGTACCAGCAGCTCATCGACAGGCGCGAGATGGCGAACTCGGAGATCAGCCAGGTGGCCGCCACGGTGCAGGAGCTGCAGGCCAAGCAGCAGGCGGGCCAGGCGCTGACGCCGGAGGAGCAGGAGCGCCTGCAGGTGAGCATGGCGACGCTCCAGGCCCTGCGCCAGCGCTACGACCAGGAGCTGCAGTCCCTGGCGCAGCCGGCCATCGACGCCGTGAACGCGGCCATCGCCCAGGTGGCCGCCGACCTCGGCCTCGGCATCGTCTTCGACGCGAACGCCGCCCGAGAGAGCGGCCTCGTCGTCTACGCCGCGCCAGGCAACGACATCACGCCGCTGGTCGAGGAGGTGCTGAAGGCGGGGTTGTGAGCCCGGTACCCGCTCGACCCGTGGCAGGGACCGCCGCCCTCCTCAGGGTCGCGGCGTTCAGCGCCACCACGACGGTCGAGAGGCTCATCAGCAGCGCGCCGACGGCGGGCGACAGCAGCACGCCCGCGCCTGCCAGCACGCCCGCCGCCAGCGGGATCGCGACGGCGTTGTAGCCCGTCGCCCAGAAGAGGTTCTGGCGCATCTTGGCGTAGGCCGCACGCGAGAGGCGCAGTACGGCCGCGACGTCGCGGGGGTCGTCCTCGACGAGCACGACGTCCGCGCTCTCCATGGCGACGTTCGTGCCGGCGCCGATCGCCACGCCGAGGTCGGCCGCCAGCAGGGCCGGGGCGTCGTTGATTCCGTCGCCGACGAACGCCACCGGTCCGTCCGCCCGCAGGCGGCGCACCAGGTCGGACTTGCCGGCCGGCAGGACGCGGGCGTGGAACCGTTCGATGCCGAGCTCGTCGGCGACGCTGCGGGCCACGGCCTCCGAGTCCCCCGTGATCATCTCGAGCCGCACGCCCAGCCCGCGGAGCGACCGCACGGCCTCGGCGGCGCCGTCCCTCACCCGGTCGGCTAGCCCCACGACCGCCAGCGCGCGCTCCTCGTCCGTCAGCACGACGACGCTCTCACCCCGCGCGTCAGCCTCCGCGGCGGCGCGGCGGAGGGTCTCGGGCACCACCAGACCGCGCTCCTCCGCCCACTCCGGCCTGCCGATCGCGTAGCGCCGGCCGTTCACGGTCCCGCTCACGCCCTGCCCGGCCACGACCTCGAAGCCTCCCACCTCCGGGCCCGCGAGGCCGCGCGCGGCGGCGGCCGAGACGATCGCCGCGGCCAGCGGGTGCTCGCTGCGGGCCTCGAGGGCGGCGGCGACGCGCAGGGCCTCCTCCTCGGCGATGCCCTCCGACCTCACGCTCTTCACGCCGAAGGCGCCCTCGGTGAGGGTGCCCGTCTTGTCGAAGGCCACGACGGCGACGTCGCGGGCCCGCTCGAAGGCCTCGCGGTCGCGCACCAGGATGCCGTTCCTGGCGGCGAGGCTCGTGGCGTTCACCACGACGAGCGGGATGGCGAGCCCCAGCGCGTGCGGGCAGGCGATGACGAGGACCGAGATCGTGCGCGTGACGGCCTCCTCCAGGCCGGGGCCGGCCAGCGACCAGGCGGCGAAGGTCGCCAGACCGGCCGCGACGGCGACGTAGAAGAGCCAGCCGGCGGCCCTGTCCGCCAGGACCTGGAAGCGCCCGCGCGACGACTGCGCCTCCTCCACCAGCCTCCGCACCTGGCTCAGCGTCGTCTCGTCTCCGACCCTCGTGACGACGACCGTGAGCGCGCCCTCCCCGTTCACGCTGGCGGCCACGACCTCGTCGCCCGGGCCCTTGCGCACCGGGCGCGACTCGCCCGTCAGGAACGACTCGTCCACGCTGCTCGCGCCGTCGACGACGTCGCCGTCGGCGGGCACCTGCTCGCCGGGCCTCACGAGCACGCGCTCGCCGCGCCGCAGGTCGGCGACCGCGACGTCCTCCACGCCCCGCTCCCCGAGCCTGTGCGCCACCGCGGGCAGCAGCGCCGAGAGCTCCTCCAGGGCGCGCGAGGCACCTCGCACGCTCGCCGACTCGAGCCAGTGGCCCAGCAGCATGACCGTGATCAGCGTCGCCAGCTCCCAGAAGAAGGGCATGCCTGGGGCGCCGAGCGCCACCGCCATGCTGTAGAGGTAGGCGACCGAGACGGACAGGCTGACCAGCGTCATCATCCCGGGACGGCCCGCGGCCAGCTCGCGCCGCGCGCCGCGCAGGAAGACGAGCCCGCCGTAGAGGAACAGGGCCGTGCCGAGTAGGGGGCTCAGCCACCGCCCGAGGGGGAGGTCGGGCACCCCGTAGTCGAGCCAGGCCTGTACCTGTTCGCTGAGGTAGAGCACGGGCAGCGTGAGGACCAGGCACACCCAGAAGCGGCGCCGGAAGACCCGCGGGTCGTGGCCGGCGTGGGCGCCGTGGTCCTCCTGTCCGGCGTCCCGGCCTGAGAGGCCCTGGCCACCATGGCCGCCGTGTGTGGGGTCGTGACCCTCCCGGGCATGGCCGCCGTGGGCGTCGTGGCCGCCTCCACCGTGTCCGCGGTGCGAGGCCCCTACCTCGCTGCCCTCGGGTCCGTGCCGCGGTGCGGCGGGGTGTTCGTGGTGACCCTCGTGTGCCAACCCTCGCTCCTTCCCACCCCCACCGGGGGTGGGGTTTGGAGCATGCTAACGCCGCTCCCCCGGTGACGCAAGCGGCGACGAGGCGCCGCCGCAGGGGTGACGGCCGGGCCTCGGTAAAGCCCGCCACGACGCTCCCCGACGCCGCGCCCTACCATCCACTGCGACCACTGGGGCGGTCGTGGAGGTCGCCGGCGGACCGTGGAGAGCATGACAGGGGCTCGCACTCGCGCTCGCGTGCTGACAGGCGCGGCTCGGACCCGCGCTCGCG
>JBIQHQ010000002.1:0-42715 GCA_044508445.1 Deinococcaceae bacterium | reverse complement strand
GACAGGCGCGGCTCGGACCCGCGCTCGCGCGCGGGCGGCCGTGGCCCTCACGGCGCTCCTCGCCGCCACGCTCCCCTTCGCCGCTGCGCGCTCCGTAGGCGCGCGCGATTGCCGGTCCGTGCCGGGCTCCTTGACACAGGCGGCGTCGGCGGAGGGCGAGAGCGCTAGGTGCTCCGGGTTCCTCTCCCGGGCGCGCGAACGGCCCCGCCGCACGCCCGGCGGGACGGCCGTGCTGTTCACCGACAGGGTGTGGCCCGAGGCCAGCTTCGAGACCGCGCTGAACGCCGACACCTACGCGGCGCCGGGCGACTACGCGCTCACCGTGGGCCGGCTCCGGCTGCGGGCCCGCCCCACCGCCGACGGCGACAGGGTGAGCACGTCCGTGGAGGTCACCAACCTCTCGAGCTGCGTGCTGCTCATCGACCTGAGGTTCCTGGACGGCGGCAGCTACGTGACCCGCCCGTGGCTGATGCGGGTGCGCGCGCGGCGTTCGCCGACCTCGGCCCGTCCCGTCGCGCTCGACCTGCCTGACGTCAGGCTGCTCACCCCGCTCCGGGACCGCACGACGGCGACCGTGTTCAGCGCCGAGTTCACGGTGCGCTTCGTCGACTGCGCCGGCGGCGCGCGGCCGCTGTTCCTCTAGCGCCAGGCACTGCTAGCCTCGGGCGATGACCAGCGCCGAACCGCAGGAGCCCCGCCGCTTCACCGACGAGAGCTTCAGCGGCCTCGGCCCCGCCGACCTCGACCTGGCGGGCGCGGTGCTGCTGGGCTGCGAGTTCGTCGACTGCGACCTCACCGAGGCGTCGCTGAGGGGCACGCAGCTCGCCGACTGCCGCTTCGAGGGCTGCGAGCTGGCGATGGTGGACCTCACCGACGCCGTCCTCCAGTCCGTGGAGCTCGACACCTGCCGGCTCACGGGCGTGAGCTTCGGCGCCGTGCGTCGCCTGCCCATCGTGCCGGAGGCGCGGCTACGCGGCTGCGACCTCAGCTTCGCGAGCTTCAGGGAGCTCGACCTGACGGCGTGGAGCTTCGAGGAGTGCCGCCTCGCCGAGGCAGAGTTCGTGCGCTGCGAGCTGAAGGGCGTGTCCTTCGCCGGCGCCGACCTCACGCGCTGCACGTTCCAGCGTTGCGACCTCATCGAGGCCGACCTGCGCGGCGCCCGCGGCTACGTGATCTCACCGCTCGACAACGCCCTCCGCGGCGTGCGCGTCTCGCTCCCCGAGGCCCTGGGCCTGCTGGCGGCCATCGGGGTGGAGGTGGAGTAGCCGGCGAGCCCGGCACCCCGTACCACGCTCGACCCCAGGCCGGGAAGCCCGTTGACAGCAGCAGGACACCGGCATACAGTGTCGCCTCATATCGCCATGCGAGAAGCGATCGCCATCCGAGAAGGCGCGCGCGTCGACGCGCCGGAGGCCCGCGAGGGCGGGCAGTACGTGATCTCGTCGGCACTGCGCACGCTGCAGGTGCTGCGGGCCTTCGCGGATACGCCCTACCGCCTGGGCCTGGCCGAGGTGATGGCGCGCCTGGGTCTCGAGAGGAACCAGGCCTACCGCTCGCTGAAGACGCTGGAGGCGGCCGGGTTCCTCGCCGCCACTGAAGACGCGCGCTTCACGCTGGGCCCCGCCGCCGCGGAGCTCCAGTTCGCCGCCACCCGCAGCGCCGGCGCTTCCCTCATGGAAGTCGCCGGGCCGCTCATGGACCGCCTCAGCGAGGAGACGGGCGAGACCGTCCACCTCTTCATGCGAGCCGGCGACCGGGCCCTGTGCGTCGACAAGCGCGACAGCACCCAGAGCGTGAGGCTCGTCTCCGTGCTCGGCCGCTCGTTCCCTCTGCACGCCGGGGCCGTGCCCAAGGCGATGCTCGCCCACCTGCCCGAGCGCGAGCGCGAGGCCGTGCTCGCCAGGCTGGCGGAGCTGCCGCGCTACACCGACAGGACGGTCCTCGACCGCGCCCGTCTCGACGCCCTGCTGGCCCAGGTGAGGGCGCAGGGCTACGCCGTCTCCGACGAGGACTTCGACTCCGCCGCCAGGGGGGTGGGCGCCGCGGTCTTCGGGGCCGAGGGGGAGGTCGTGGGCGGCATCAGCGTGGGGGGCCCTTCTTACAGGGTGGGCGAGGACGAGCTCGCCCGCTACGCACAGCTCGTTCGCGCCGCCGCCGAGGAGATCAGCAGGCGTCTGGCGCTGGCGGGAAAGCTCTAGGAGGTCTGGCATGAAGGTCCGAGGAACCCCCTACCGCTGGCTGATCGCCCTGCTCGTGTCGGCGACCGCAGCGTTCGGCGCCGCCCAGGAGATGGACACGAGCGCGGTCCTCAACCTGGCGACGAACGCCGACCCCACGCTGAACCCGTGGGCCCCCGGCGCGGTCATCGAGTCGAACCTGATCAACACGATCCTCTTCGAGCAGCTCACCCGCTACTCGCCGGAGGACCTCACGCCCTCGCCGATGCTGGCCACGAGCTGGCACGCCGAGGAGGACGGCCTCGCCTGGGTCTTCGAGCTGCGCGAGGGCGTCGTCTGGTCGGACGGCGACCCGTTCGACGCGGCCGACGTGGCCTTCACCTTCAACGACGTCGTGCTCAACCCCGACCTGGGCGCGCAGAGCGCCTCCCAGTTCTCGTCGATCGACCACGTCGAGGTCGTCGACGACCACACGGTGCGCTTCGTGCTCAAGGAGCCGTTCTCGGCGCTGCCCTACTACCTGGCGTCCTTCGCCGGTATCCTGCCCGAACACGTGCTGGGCGGGGCCGAGAACCCGCTGCAGGTGGCGTCCTTCAACAAGGGCATTCCCGTGACGACCGGCCCGTACAAGGTCGCCGAGTTCGTGCCCGGCTCGTACGTGCGCCTCGTGCCCAACGACCTCTACTGGGCGGGCACGCCGAAGCTCGCCGGCATGGTGTTCCGGATCATCCCAGACCTGAACACGCAGGTCGCCGAGGCCATGGCCGGCCAGCTCGACATCGTCACGCGGCTCAGCCCGCAGAACGTCCAGGGCATCGAGTCGACGGGCGCTCTCGAGGTCCTCAGGCAGTCGCAGAACCTCTTCTTCTTCGTGGCGCCCAACTTCGACGACGAGCGCCTCGCCGACGCCCGCGTCCGCCAGGCGATGGTCATGGCCATCGACCGCCAGGCGATGATCCAGGCGATCCTCTCGGGCTACGGCCAGGTGGCCAGCGGCCCCGTGGCGCCCATGCTCGGCGCGCTCTTCAACGGCGACGTCCACCAGTACCCTTACGACCCCGAGGCGGCCGCCGCGCTCCTCGACGAGGCCGGCTGGACCGTCGGCCCTGACGGCGTGCGCCAGAAGGACGGCCAGCGCCTCTCGTTCTACATGCCCACCGGCCAGTTCGGCGACCTGGTGCCCGCCACGCTGCTGGTGCAGCAGTACTGGCAGGACATCGGCATCGAGACCGACGTCCAGGTCATGGAGTGGAACGCCTACATCCAGGACGTGGTGCTCGGGCGCAACTACGAGCTCACGCTGGCCTGGTGGAGCATGCCGCCCACCGCCGACGTGGCGCCGTACTTCTCCTGCTCCGCCGCCCACACGGGCAACAACATCCCGAACTACTGCAGCGAGGAGCTCGACGCGATCATGGACGAGGGCCGCGCCGCCCTGACCCTCGACCAGCAGATCGACGCCTACGCCCGCATGCAGGACCTGCTCGCCGAGGAGCTGCCCTACCTCTACCTGTGGTGGCCAGACATCCTCACGGCCAAGAGCGTCCGCCTCCAGGGCTTCCCCGAGATCACGGCCAACACGGCCTTCCAGTACTCGTTCGACTGGTACGTCGCGGCCCGGTAGCGAGAGTCGCCGCCTGCCTCCCGGCGCGCGCCGGGAGGCAGGCATCGCAGCAGAGACCCCAGGCGGAGGAGACTAAGGAGGTCGCCACCCGCAGATGACGCAGTACCTGGTGAGGAGGCTGGCCCAGGGGGTCGTCGTCCTGTTCCTCGTCTCGCTCCTGACGTTCTTCCTCATCAACCTCGCCCCCGGCGGTCCTTCCTCGCTGCTCGACATGTCCACCACGGTCGCGGAGCGCAACGCCCGCTACGCGCTGTACGGCCTCGACAGGCCGGTGCACGAGCGCTACGTCGCCTGGCTCGCCGGGGCCGTCCAGGGCGACCTCGGCACGTCGATAAACCAGGGCCTGCCCGTGAGCAGACTGCTCCTGCAGCGGCTCGGCGCCACCGTGGTCCTCGCCCTCAGCGCCCTCGTCCTCGCCGCCGTCTTCGGCATCGTCCTCGGCATCGTCGCGGCCGTGAACCAGAACCGCTGGCCCGACCACGTGGTGGGCACCGTGGCCACCCTGGGGATGTCCGTGCCCACGTTCTGGCTCGGCATCATCGCGATCATCGTGTTCGCGGTCCAACTGCGCTGGCTGCCGGCCTCCGGCATCGTCTCCATCGGCCGCGCCGCCGACGTCGTGGACAGGCTCAGGCACCTGCTGCTGCCCGCCGGCGTGCTGGCGTTCGGGCTCATGCCCAACGTCATCAGGGTCACGCGTTCGGCCGTGCTCGAGACGAAGACGACGGACTACGTGCGCACCGCCCGCTCGAAGGGCCTGCCGGACGGCAAGGTGATGCGCAAGCACATGCTCCGCAACGCCCTCGTGCCCATCACCGCCATGCTCGGCCTCATCACGACCGTGCTGTTCTCCGGCTCCGTGGTCATCGAGAGCGTCTTCGGCTACGCGGGCATCGGCCGCCTGGCCATAGAGGCGGCGAACGGCCGCGACTACCCGGTGATCCTCGGCGTGACGATGCTGGCCGGGCTCGTCGTGGTGGTCGTGAACCTCGTCGTCGACACCCTCTACGCGGTCATAGACCCGAGGATCCGCCATGTGTGAGGCGAGGACCCGCCGTGGCTGAGGTCATCCTGACCGCCGGCACCGCGGCGCCGGCTCGACGGCGCAGCCGCTTCTTGGCGCGGGTGCTGCGGCAGCCCCTCGGCATCGCGGCGTTCACGGTGCTCCTCCTGCTCGTGCTGCTCGTGGTGTTCGGCCCGGCGTTCCTGCCGCACTCGCCCACGCGCACGAACCCGCTCGAGACGCTCAGGCCGCCGTCGGCCGAGCACTGGCTGGGCACCGACGAGCTCGGACGCGACGTCTTCGCCCGCATCGTCCACGGCGGCCGCGTGTCGCTGTCCGTGGGGCTGTTCTCGATGCTCGTAGGCCTGGCGCTGGGCGTGGCGGTGGGCGGCAGCGCCGGCTACTTCGGCGGGCGCACCGAGAGCGTGCTCATGCGCGTCGTCGACACCTTCATGGCCATCCCGACGTTCTTCCTGATCCTCGTGATCGTCACGAGCTTCGGGAACCACCCCGTGATGATCGTGCTCACCGTGGGGCTGGGCTTCTGGGCGCAGATGGCCCGCAGCGTCCACGCCGAGTTCAAGCGCTTCAAGACCGCTGAGTTCGTCGAGGCCTCTCGCGCCCTGGGCAGCCGCCACCTGCGGCTCATGGGCCGGCACATCCTCCCGCAGGTGCTGCCGCAGGCGATAGTCCTGGCGACCCTAGGCGTCGGCTGGTCGATCCTCACCGAGGCGGGCCTCTCCTACCTGGGCCTGGGTATCCAGCCGCCCCTCGCCTCCTGGGGCAACATGCTCCAGAACGCCCAGGCCTACCTCTTCCGCGCGCCCATCCTCGCCGTGTGGCCGGGGCTCTTCATCGCCATCACGGTGCTCGCCTTCAACGTGCTGGGCAACGCCCTGCGCGACGTGCTCGACCCGCGGGGGTAGGCGCGGCCGCCCCCGACACGAAGCGGCCGGCACCGCCGGCCCGGACCTCGCCCCAGGCGGCGCCGCCGACCATCGCGCCGGCGCGCGCCGCGGAACGGAGACAGATGCAAGCCAAGAAGTACGACGGCTACCGCGCCTACCAGTACCTGGACCCCGATGACCTGCCGCAGGTGGAGCTCGTGCAGCAGATCGGTCGCGTGCCCAGCAAGGCGCCGGAGACCACGCCCGAGCAGGAGGAGCGCGTCAAGCGGCTGTTCGAGCGGAACCTCGTGGTGTCGCTGCACGACCACTGCTTCGTGGCGCCCAAGGACCTCTCGCACTTCCTCGAGTTCCGCCGCTACGGACGCGAGTACACGGCCTACGAGGGCCTGGCAGCCAGCGGCCTCGACTGCGTCTTCGACGCCATGATGGACGGCACCGCCATGATCACCTCCCGCGCCGGCTGGAAGTGGGAGGACGTCGTCTTCGACATCGGCATGCGCCTGTCCGACATCGCCCACCAGGACATGGTGAAGCTGGCCCTCACGACCCAGGACATACGCGACGCCAAGCGCGACGGGCGGGTCGCCTTCGTGGTCTCCATAGAGGGCGCGGCGATGATCGAGAACGAGCTCGACCGCATCGACGTCCTCTACGGCTTCGGGGTGCGCAGCCTCGGCGTCTGCTACAGCGAGGGCAACGCCCTGGGCGCGGGCCTCAAGGAGCCGGCGCACTACGGGCTCACCGACTTCGGTCGCCGCGCCGTGACGCGCATGAACAAGCTGGGCATCGCGATCGACGTCTCGCACGCCAACGACCAGACCTCTCTGGACACGATCGCCCACTCGAAGCACCCCGTGTTCATCACGCACGCCGGCGCCCGCGCGCTGTGGGACACGCCGCGCCTGAAGCCCGACGAGGTCATCAAGGCCTGCGCCGAGAAGGGCGGCGTCATCGGCATCGAGGCCGCTCCCCACACGACGATCACCCGCAACAACCTGCGGCACTCGCTCGACTCGTTCATGGAGCACTTCGAGTACTGCGTCGACCTCGTGGGCATCGACCACGTGGCCTTCGGCCCCGACACCCTGTTCGGCGACCACGTGGGCCTGCACCAGGCGCTGCGCGAGGCGCTGTCGCTCAAGGCGTCGAAGGGCAAGGAGCCGTACCCGACCGTCGAGTACGTCGACGGCATCGAGAACCCCGCCGAGGCGTTCCCGAACATCGTCCGCTGGCTCGTGAGGAAGGGCTACTCGGACGACGAGATCGCCAAGGTGATAGGCGGCAACATCATGCGCGTGCTGGACGAGGTGTGGGCGCGCTGACCACGGCCGGCCGCGGGCCCACCCGCCGCCTGAGCGGCCTGCGGGTGGGCGTGTACGGCAGCGGCGGCGCCCCCTGGCACCACCTGGCCCTGCTGGCGCTGCACGGCGCCAGGGCGTCGGTCGTGCGCGCCGAGGACGTGGCCGCCGGCGGGCTCGAGGACCTCGACGCCATCGTCTTCCCCGGCGGCGGCGCCCTGGCCATGGCCGGGCTCATCGCGCCCCTGGGCGAGGCGGGCGCGCGGACGGTGCGCGGCTGGGTGGAGCGTGGCGGCACCTACGTGGGCTCGTGCGCCGGCTCCGTGCTGCCCGTCGCCCTCACCGGCGCCGCCGACGAGGCCGTGCCGGCGGCCCGCTGCCTGCGCCTCGTCGACGTGCCCCTGGCCAACGCCGGCGACGCGACGCTGGGCGGCCTGGCCTCCCCCGGCGTGGGCCGGATCGTCGTTCGCCTCGACACCGCCCACCAGCACGCCGCCGGCCTGCCCGAGAGGGTCGAGCTCGTGCACTACAACGGCCCGCTGTTCGCCGTCGCCCGCGCCGGTGCCGGCGTGACGGCCTTCGCCTGGCCCGAGGCGCCCACCGAGCGCTTCACGCCGGCGGAGCGCTTCCTCGAGACGCCGGCCGAGCCCTTCGCCGGCGCCACGACCCTCGAGCGCTGCGTCGCCGCCGGCGCCGCCACCGGCGTGACCCAGCCGCTGGGCGCGGGCCGCACCGTGCTCTTCGGCTCGCACCCCGAGTTCGGGCTCGGCCCCCTCTGCCTGGGCTGGAGCGACGGTGCCGAGCTCCTCGTGCGCGCGCTCGAGGCCTGCGCGCCGCGAGCCGCCGAGGACGCCGGGACCGCCCGCTGGGCCGTCGTGCGCGGCGCGCCGGACGCCACCGCGACCGAGCTCGCGGACGCCGCCACTGGCGAGCTCCGCCGCGCCGCGCGGCGCTTCGCCGACCTGGCGCGGGCCGACGCGGGGCCTTGGTTGGAACCAGGCTACGCCGCCTCGTTCCACGGCGTGCCGGCCCGGGCGGCCTGGGCCGAGGAGCTCTCGGCCGCGGCCGAGGCGTGCGCGGCGGCCGCCGACGACCTGGCCTCGCTGTCCGGCGACTTGGGACCCGCCGACGTCCACTGGCTGGACGACGAGCCGCGTCCCGGACAGGACTTCGGCGCGATGGGCCTGCGCCAGGTGCTGGCCAAGGCGCACGCGCAGCTCCACGACGCCGAGCGCCTGCTCGCCGCGCCTCCCCGCAGGCCGGCCCACGCCTACGACCTCTTCGACGCTCATCCCTTCCACCTGGCGATGGGCTCCTACCTCAGCGCCGCCGGCATGGCCGCCGCGGCCCTCCTCACCGTCACGGTCCTGCACGCCCTCAGGGGCGACGTCGGCTCACGCGGCCGCGAGCTCCTGTGGGCGTGACCGCTCCGGAGGACAGATGTTCGTAGAAGTCAACGGCGTGAGGCTGCGCGTCGACGTCCAGGGCGAGGGCAACCCCGTCCCCATCTACACGCACCACGGGGCACCCGGCCTGGGCTCGCACGCCGAGCCCAAGCGCTCCTTCGGGCCCCTCGCCGACACGTACCGCGTGGTCTCCTTCGACGCGCGCGGTTCGGGCGAGTCGGACGCCGTCCCCCCCTTCAGCCACGCCCAGTGGGTCGCCGACCTCGACGCGCTGCGGGCGCACTTCGGCGACGAGAGGATCGTCCTGGCCGGCGGCTCCTACGGCGGGTACGTGGCGCTCGAGTACACCCTCGCCCACCCCGACCGCGTGACGCACCTGATCCTCCGCGACACCTCGGCGTCGCGCCGCTTCGAGGGCCTCGCCAAGCGCAACGCCCTCGCCCGCGCGGCGGAGTACCCCGCCATCACCGAGGAGATGCTCGACAAGGTCTTCGACGGGCGGGTGGAGGGCGACGAGGAGCTCAGGCGCTACTGGGCGACCCTCGCCCCCCTCTACGACGCGAACACCACGCCCGAGAAGGTGGCCCAGCGCATCGCCTCGGCCACGTTCCGCTACCAGACGCACAACTGGGCGTTCTCCAGGAACCTGCCCGACTACGACCTCACGGGCCGGCTGCACGAGATCAGGTGCCCCGTCCTCGTCGTCGTGGGCCGCCACGACTGGATCACGCCCGTCGCCGCCTCCGAGGAGATCGCCGCGGGCATCCCCGACGCCCGCCTCGTGGTCTTCGAGAACTCCGGGCACTCCCCGCAGATCGAGGAGAGCGAGAGGTTCATAGCGCTGGTAAGGGAGTTCCTGGCTAGCTGACGCGTCCGCACGGAGCGTCCCGGACCGGACTACACTGCGACACACATGGCAGAGGCCGGACCAGAGGGCCCTAGCGGGTCCGGCGGGCAGCGCCCCCTGCCCGCGAACTACCTGGAGCTCGCCGGCGTGGGCGACGAGACGGTGTCGGCACGCACCGGGCGCACCTGGGCCGAGTGGGTGCGCTTCCTCGACGCGCACGGCGCCTACGACCTGCCCCACCCCGAGATCGCCAGGCTGGCGCTGGCCGAGACCGGCCACGGCTGGTGGTCGCAGTCCGTCGCCGTGGGCTACGAGCGCATCCGCGGCCTCAGGGAGGTGGGCCAGCGGCGCAGCGGCGAGTACGAGGCGAACCGCAGCAAGACCTTCCACGCGCCCCTCGAGCGGCTCTTCGACGCGTTCGCCGACGAGGACGCTCGCTCGCGCTGGCTCGCCGCGGAGGTCACCGTCACGAAGGTCACGCCCCACAAGTACGTGCGCATGAGGATGGCCGACGGCACGCCCGTCGAGGCGGTCTTCCTCGCCAAGGGCCCCGAGCGGTCGTCCGTACAGGTGCAGCAGCGCAAGCTGCCGTCGCGTGAGGCCGCCGAGGCGGCGAAGTCGGCCTGGGGCGACCGGCTGAGCGAGCTGGCGGCCTACCTCGGCTGAGCCCTGACGCGGCCCCAGGCCGGCGGCGCGGTGCCCGTCGGTGTCCGGCTCCACTTCCGCTCTCCCTCAAGTGAGTAGCTCTCTATCGGGGTACTGCCGACGTCTACCCGATGGGCCGTCGAGGGCGTCGCGGACGGCCCAGCGCCCGCGAGCCGGGCCGCAAGTGAGTATCCCGATGCCGGGCTACTGGCTGTAGGGGGCCGCGCGGATGGTACCCACCTGCGCCCCGCCCGAGCGGCCCGGCGATCCCGCGTCCGAACCCGCCGACGACAGGCGTGGCCGGCCACGGTTCGCCCACTCTTGCCTCAGCCCGCTCGACGGCTTACCTTGTTGCCAACGCACGTTCTCAGCCCTCGAGAGCCGCGCCGGCGCCGCGAGGCGCAGCGCGCCCCGGGCTTGGCGGACACGTCTCGCTGCGCGCCCTGCTTCCGCCGTTAGGAGGTAGCGACCTGCATCTCGACTTGGAGCCGTCTTCAGCCATGTGGCCCGCATGGGCTGGCAAGCGCACCGCTCGGAAGGGATGGGAGGACGTATGAGCCCTCTGCTTCGGTTCGACCCGTTCAAGCGTCGCATCACGCGCAGGTCTTTCCTCAAGTACTCGGGTGCCACGGCGGCGGCCGCGGCCCTGGGGCCGTCGCTGGCCAGGGCGCAGGGCGCCCAGAGCCTGAGGATCCTGCAGTGGAGCCACTTCGTGCCCGCCTACGACACCTGGTTCGACCAGTACGCCCGCGAGTGGGGCGCCGCGAACGGCGTGGACGTGGTCGTCGACCACATCAACCTCGCCGACCTCACCGCGGCGGTGGCCGCCGAGATCTCGGCGGGGTCGGGGCACGACCTCATCGAGATCGTGGGCGCCGAGGCCGGGCAGTTCGAGCCCAGCCTCCTGTCGCTCGACGACGTGAACCAGGAGGCGCAGAGCCGCTTCGGCGACCAGCTGCAGGTGGCTCGCAACTACTCGTACAACCCCAAGACCGACAACTACTACAGCTTCTGCGTCGGCTGGACGATCGACCCGGCCAACTACCGCCGCAGCCTGTGGGAGGCGGCGGGCATGCCGGACGGGCCCACCACGTGGGAGGACCTCGTCACCGTGGGCGGCCGCATCAGGGACGAGCAGGGCGTGCAGCTCGGCATCGGCCTGGCGCAGGAGATCGACTCGAACATGGCGCACAGGGCCATGCTCTCGTCGTTCGACGCCATGGTCCAGAACGAGGACGGCGAGGTGGTCCTCGACCAGGGCGACAACTTCGAGCGCGTCCTCGAGACCGTGCAGTTCATGCAGCGCCTCTACGAGGCGGCGATGACGCCCGAGGTGTTCGCCTGGAACGCGGCCTCGAACAACCAGGCGCTGATCGCGGGCAGGGCGTCGTACATCATGAACTCGATCTCGGCCTACAGGTCCTCGCAGGACGACGTGCCCGACATCGCCCAGGACGTCTTCTTCGGTCCGGCGCTGCACGGCCCGCGCGGCACGGCATGGGCGAACGCGCACGTGATCTACAACTACATCGTCCCCAACCACGCGCAGAACCCCGACGCGGCCAAGCAGTTCATCCTCGACCTCGCCGAGAACTACGACATGGCCATGTACCACTCGAAGCTCTACAACTCGCCGAGCTTCTTCGACTCGCCCATAAGCGGCAACGGCGACTACCCACAGGTGGCCGGCGCGAGCACGTTCCGCGACCTGCACAACGCCTGGTTCGACGACGACCCGTTCAAGCTCGAGGGCGAAGCCGACGGCAAGCTGCGGCCGCTGCTCAACGCCGTCGAGTGGACGACGAACGTCGGCCACCCCGGCGTGTGCAGCCCCGCCGTGGCGGAGGTCTACAACACCTTCATCATCCCGAACATGTTCGCGCGCGCCGTGCGCGGCGACGAGTCCCCCGAGGACTCGATCAGGACGGCGGCCGCCGAAGCCCGCGCCGTTTACGACGCGTGGCGCCAGCGCGGCCTGATCTGACCGGAGACCCGGTGGCGGGCGGCGTGCACTCGCGGCGCCGCCCGCCAGCTCGCTAGGAGGCGCGCCTGGGATGGCGAAGCTGACCGTACGCGACCTGCATACCCACTTCGGATCGGTGAGAGCCGTCGACGGCGTGAGCATCGACGTCCGCGACGGCGAGTTCCTGGTGCTCCTGGGGGCCTCCGGCTCCGGGAAGACGACGCTGATGCGCACCATCGCCGGGCTCGAGAAGGCCACCAGCGGCGAGGTCGTGATCGGCGACCGGGTCGTCAACGGGTTGCCGCCCAACGACCGCAACATCGCCATGGTCTTCCAGAGCTACGCGCTCTACCCGCACAAGAGCGTGTTCAAGAACATCTCGTTCCCGCTCGAGGCGGTGAGGACCGACAAGGCGCGCATCAAGGAGCGCGTGGAGTGGGCGGCGAACCTGTTCGGGATCGGCCACCTGCTGCACCGCAAGCCGCGGATGCTCTCGGGCGGCGAGCGCCAGCGCGTGGCCCTCGCTCGCGCCCTGGTGCGGGAGCCGAACCTCTTCCTCCTCGACGAGCCGCTCTCGAACCTCGACGCCAAGCTCAGGCACCAGGCGCGCCACGAGCTGAAGAAGCTGCACGGGCGCATAGGCATCACGACGATCTACGTCACCCACGACCAGGTCGAGGCCATGGGCCTCGGCGAGCGCGTGGCCGTGATGAACTTCGGCAAGATCGAGCAGATCGGCAAGCCCAGCGACATCTACCGCGAGCCGGCCAACACCTTCGTCGCCCGGTTCATGGGCTCGCCGGCGATGAACCTGATCGTCAGGGACGGCGAGGTCCTGGGCTTCCACCCCGAGAACTTCCTGCCGGCGGGCGCGTCGTTCCAGCCCGACCCAGACTCGCTGCACCTGCGCTTCCTCGTCTCCGGCCTGGAGGACCTGGGCGCCGACCTGCTCCTCTACGGCCAGATCCCCGGAGCCGACACCTCGCCCATGGGCGAGGCCACCGAGGTCATCTCCAAGCTCCCGGCGCGCCTCGCCGGCGAGCTGGAGGTGGGGCGCGAGCACGAGTTCTTCGTGCGCAGTCGCTTCGTCAAGCGCTTCGACCCGCACACCGGCCGACGCGTGGACGCGCCGGCGGCGGCATGAGCGCCCAGGCCCCCGCGACCGCGGGTCGGGCCCTCACGAGCGACGAGCGGGCCCACGCCAGGCGCGAGTCGCTCCTGGCCGTCGGCATGCTCGCCCCCGCCGTCCTCTTCATCCTCCTGCTCGTTGGCCTGCCCTTCGGGCTGGCCATCTACTACAGCCTCCACGACGTCACGACGGGCGGCACGGCCGTCAAGTGGGTGGGCCTCAGGCACTTCTCCGACCTGCTCCACGACAAGGTCTTCCTGCGCTCGCTCGGCAACACGCTGCTCTTCACGCTCAGCACGCTCGTCGCCGTGCTGGTGCTCGGCACGGTCCTGGCCGAGCTCCTCATGCGCGAGTTCCGCGGCAAGTGGGTCGTGCGCTTCCTGATCCTGCTGCCGTGGACGGCACCGGTGGCCCTCGGGCTCATCGGCTGGCTGTGGATGTTCGACTCGGTGTTCAGCCCCATCGACTGGCTGCTGCGCCAGGCGGGCCTGCTGGGCCACAGGGGCGCCGCGCTCGGCGCCCTTCCCAACCTCTACTGGCTGGGCGACCCCGTCCTCGCCAAGGTCTCGATAGTCCTCGTGAACGTCTGGCGCATCCTGCCGCTCGCCACCGTGATCGTCCTGGCGGGCCTGAACTCCATCCCCCGCGACGTCATGGAGCAGACGCGCGTCGACCGCGCCGGCTACCTCAGGCGCCTCTTCGACATCACGCTGCCCATGCTCTCCCCCATCCTCCTCGTCGCCGTCCTCTTCACGTTCGTCTTCACCTTCTCCGACATGATCGCGATCTTCGTCCTCACGCGCGGCGGGCCGGCGAACATGACGCAGACCCTCGCCAGCCACGCCTTCTTCACCGGCATCCTCGGCGGCAACCTCGGCAGGGGCGCGGCCATCGCGCTGTTCCTGCTGCCGGTGCTGGCCGGCGTGAGCGCGGTGCTGCTCCGGCTCATCCGCCGCAGCGAGGTGACCTGATGACGACCACCACCGCGACCCTCCCGCAGCCGTCCCGACGCGGCCGCGGGGTGGGACGCGTCGCCTCGCGCACGGCGTTCTACCTGGCCGTCGCGCTCTTCACGGTGTTCGCGGCCCTGCCCTTCTACGTCATGCTCATCACGACGTTCAAGCGGAACCCGAACCTGTTCGACCCCGAGGCGAACCCGTTCTGGTTCGCGCAGCCGCCCACCTTCGACCACGTGCGGCTGCTCTTCGCCGACACGCTGTTCGTGCGCTGGCTCCTGAACTCCTTCATGGTGGGCGGCCTGGTCGTCGTGATCACGCTGCTCCTGGCCGTGCCGGCGGCCTACAGCCTGGCGCGCCTGGCCGGGAGCTGGGGCGAGGTGCTCGGCATAGGCATCTTCCTCACCTACCTCGTGCCGCCGACCCTGCTGTTCCTGCCCTTCGCGAAGGTCATCGCGGCGCTGGGGCTGCAGAACTCCATGTGGGCGCTGGTGGTCGCCTACCCCACGTTCACGGTGCCGTTCTGCACCTGGCTGATGATGGGCTTCTTCAAGGGCATACCGAAGGACATCGAGGAGCAGGCGATGGTGGACGGCTACAGCCGCATCGGCGCCTTCGTGCGCGCCGTGCTGCCGCTGGCCGTGCCCGGCATCCTCACGATCGTCGTGTTCGCGTTCACGCTGTCGACCAGCGAGTTCGTCTACGCCCTCACGTTCGTGCAGGACTCGGCGCAGAAGACCGTGTCGATAGGCGTGCCCACCGAGCTGGTGCGCGGCGACGTCTTCCGTTGGGGACCGCTGCTCGCCGGCGCGCTCATCGCCAGCATCCCGGTGGCCGTCCTGTACACGTTCTTCATCGACCACTTCGTGGCCGGTCTCACCGCCGTGGCCGGGGAGTAGCGACGAGGTCCGCGCCCACGCGGGTCGTCCTCCCGGCGTAGGATCCGCCGGTGGAGTTCGACACGAGGGTCGGCGCCTACGCCGTGATCGTGCGGGACGGTCACGTCCTCCTCAGCCATTGGGTCGTGCCGCCGCGCCAGCGCCACCCGTCCGTACCCTTCGAGGCCGCCTGGACGCTGCCGGGCGGCGGCCTCGAGGCCGGCGAGGACCCGGAGGCTGCCGCGGTGCGCGAGGTGCTCGAGGAGACGGGCTACGTCGTGGAGCTCGTCGACCACCTGGGCACGAACAGCCTGCACTACCGCGCCGACGACAGGCCGGCCGGCCAGCCCCGCCGGCCCTTCCACTCCCTGCGGATCGTCTACGAGGGCCGCATCGTCGCCGGCGAGCTGCGCGTCGAGGTGGACGGCTCCACGGACGACGCGCGCTGGTTCCCGCTGGAGGAGGTCGAGTCCCTGCCGCGGGTCCAGCTCGTCGACGCCGGGCTGCGCCTGTGGCGGCGCGGCAGACTGCGAGCCTCCGACCCCGGCGGCCGACGCACCCGCCTGTAGTCTGTGCCGCGTGGCCGACCTGCACCCGCTCGAGCTCCTGGCGACGTTGGGCGCGCTGCTCACCGGCCTGTTGACGGTCCTCGGACCCGAGTCGCGGGCCCGCCTGGTGGCGTCCTGGGTGCTGGTGGGCGTGGCGGCCGCGTCGGCGCTGGTCGCGGGCCCGCGGGCCGAGACGTACGGCGTCTACGCCGCTGCGCTCCTGCTGGCGGTGGCGGCCTGGGCGGTGAGCCGTCGCGTGGCCGCCTCGCCCGTGGCCGAGGTCTGGCGCGAGGGTCGCGGACGCGTCACCGAGCACGTCACGGAGCCGGAGAGGCCGTGGGTGTGGGTCGGCAGGCTGCTGCTCCTGGCCGTCACCGCCGCGGCGGCCGCGGTCGCCTTCGGGCTGCTGCCGGCGCCGTGGGGCGGGCTGCTCGGCGCCTTGGGCTAGCGCTTCAGCCCGCCAGCACCGCCGCCACGCTCCGGAGGTCCGCCACGAGCCGCTCGTACTCGGCGACCCTGTCCTCCTCCGTGGGGCGCCTGAGCACCGCCGAGGGGTGGACCGTCGAGGTCGCGTAGGGGGCGCGGTCGAAGGCTACGGGCTGCCCGTGCTGCACCGACACGCGATGGTCGGCGCCGAAGAGCGCCTTCGCCGCCGTCGCCCCCAGGGCCACCAGCGCCTCCGGAGCCACGCGCGCCAGCTCGGCGTCGAGCCAGGGGATGCACGCGGCGATCTCCCAGCGGTTCGGAGTCTTGTGGATGCGGCGCTTGCCGCTGGGCTCCCACTTGAAGTGCTTGACGACGTTCGTGAGGTACGCCTCCTCGCGAGCGATACCGGCCTCCTCGAGCGCCCTGTCCAGCAGCCTGCCGGCGGGCCCCACGAACGGGCGGCCCCGCAGGTCCTCCTCGTCGCCGGGCACCTCGCCCACGAACATCAGCCGCGCGCTGGCGGGTCCCTCGCCGAACACCGCCTGGGTGGCGTCCCTATAGAGGGGGCAGCCGCGACAGCCCTGCACGGCCTGGCGCAGCGCCGGCAGGGTCTCGTGCGCCGGCATGTACTCGTCGGCGCCGGGGTAGTCGGCGGCGCGCTGCTCCGCGGTGAGCCGCGGCACGATCAGCCCCTCGTCTCGGCGCCACGCGCCGGGCGGGCCGTCTCCACTGCCCACCGCTCCTCGGGCCACCAGCCGCGCTCCATGGACGACCTCCTATGAGGGTACGTTGCGCGCCCGGAAGGCCAGGAACGTTAAGGTTCGATGAAGAACGCGCCCCGGCGTTTCCACACCCGGCTCAACGAACCTCGTGGCTCCGGCCGACGGGGCGGGACGCCATCGTGCCCCCGGGCCGGGCTAGGAGGTGGGTCGTGGACGTCGAGGACATCGTCGAGCGGCTGCGCGGCGCCCTGGCGGGCCTGGAGCTGGTGGAGCACGACGGCGACTGGTTCTTCTACTACCGGCCGGAGGGCGGCGAGCCCGACCACAGGCTGCCTTTCGCGACGATCGTCGCGCGCGACGACGCGCACGAGGGCGGCGTCTCGCGGCTCTACAGGCCGGGGGTGTTCCGGTTCAACGTGGCCGCCGGCCGGGAGGCGTACCAGGCCCTGTTCGGCCCACCGCCCACACCCCTACCGGACTGGCCCGTGCGAGACACCGGCCACGACTACTCCACCCTCGGCGGTGGCCGAGGCTTCCTCCCGTCGTGCGGCCGTCAGGCCTCGATGACCAGGTCTTCCAGCTCGCGCGGGTAGGTCGTGAGCATCTCGAGGCCGGTCTCCGTGACGAGCACGGTGTCTGAGTGGCGGAAGCCGCCGAGGCCGGGCACGTACAGGCCCGGTTCGACGGACAGGACCATGCCCGGCTCGAGGACCGTGTCGTCGCCCACGTCGAGGAACGGGCTCTCGTGGATGCGCTGGCCCAGCCCGTGGCCCACGTGGTGGCGCCACTGCTCCCACAGGCCCTCGCGGTCGTAGTACGCGCGCACGGCCCTGTCGACTTCGGCGGCGCGGGCACCGGGCCTCATGGCCTCGAAGGCGGTCTCCTGCAGCGCCATCATGTGGCCGAAGTAGCGCCTCTGCTCCCGTGACGGCTCGCCCACGAACATCGTCCTCTCGAGCTCCGAGATGTAGCCGTGGCTGTCGGCGGAGGCGCCGGTGACGAGGGTCTGGCCCGCCTCGAAGGTGGCGTCGATGGTCATGGCGTGGGGCAGGGCGCCGTTGGGCCCTATCTGCCCCCGGTAGACGGCCAGGGCGCCCTCGATCCAGCGGTTGAGCTTGCGGTACCCCCCGCGCCACTCGCGCATGCGGGACGTGGCCTCCTTGCAGGCGCGGCCCACGACCTCCGTCTCGGTGAGGCCGGGGCGCGTGTAGCGCTGCAGCAGGCCGTGGGCGAGGTCGCCCCACCAGGCGCTCTGGCGGATGAGCCGCAGCTCGGCCTCGCTCTTAAGCGACATCTGCCTGTCCACCTCGGCGGAGACGCGCGTGACCTCCAGCTCG
Source organism: Deinococcaceae bacterium (assembly GCA_044508445.1). Classification (GTDB taxonomy): domain Bacteria; phylum Deinococcota; class Deinococci; order Deinococcales; family Trueperaceae; genus DASRWD01. The sequence goes on along the minus strand of JBIQHQ010000002.1, from coordinate 24,848 downwards.
CTCGAGAGGGGGTAGGGCCTGAAGCCGAGTACCACGGGGTAGCCGTCGTGGTCGACGCCGACGCGCGCGACCCCGCGCGCCTTGAGGTGGTCGGCCAGCACCCGCAACGGGTGCTTCTCGCCGGGGTACTCGGGGTAGACGAGGACCTCCTCCACCTGGCACGTCTGCGCCGCGTGCTCCTGCTCGAGGCGCGGCACCAGCAGCGTGCGCGCGCCGTCGCGCGTGATCGCCACGGCGATGGGCCTCTCGGTGGGGATGAACACGAAGCCCGCGTAGTACTGGACGTACTGCTCGTCGAAGAGCACGACCGCGTCGAGGTCCCGCGGCACGAGGTCGAAGAGGCGCCGCGCCCTGTCTCGTCTCTCGGCGTCGGTGATCGGCGGGGCCGGGTCGAAGGGCGGGGTCTCCTGGGCGCTGGCGTCTGTGCTCATGGAGGTGAAGCGTACCGCGCGGCGCCGGCGGGCGAGACGCGCCAGGTGCGCCCTCGCCCACCGTCCCGCACGCCGTTCGCGGGAATCTGATATCAAAGGGGGTTCAGGTAGGCAGTCAGCTTGGGAGGTGGTCCATATGCGCGGTTTACCGAAGGCAGTGCTCTTGGTCGCGTCGCTCCTGGGCGGGTCGGCCCTGGCGCAGGAGACGTTCCGCATCGCCATAGGCGTGGACGCCGACTCGCTGGACCCCGTACAGGGCACCACGACGACGATCGACAACATCGTCGACTACATGGCTCAGACGCTCATCGGCATCGACGAGACGGGGGCTCTCGTGCCCGTGCTGGCGACGGAGTGGACGACCTCCGCCGACGGCCTGGCGATGGACCTCACGCTGCGCGAGGGCGTCGTGTTCCACGACGGCACGCCGTTCGACGCCGACGCGGTCGTGTGGAACTTCCAGCGCCTGCTCGACCCCGACGTGAACGTGCCGCGCCGCGGGCCGTACGCGCCCATCGAGAGCGTCGAGGCCGTGGACGACCTGCACGTGAGGCTCCACCTCACGCAGCCCTCGCCGTACATGGCCGGCGCGCTCACCCAGACGACGGCGGCGATGATCTCGCCGGCCTCGGTGGACGCCGAGGGCAACTCCTACGAGAACATCACCCACCCCGTGGGCACGGGCCCGTACGTGTTCGAGTCGCGCACCCTGGGCGAGCGGATCGTCGTGTCGCGCTTCGACGACTACTGGGGCGAGAAGCCCTACTACGACCAGGTCGTGTTCCAGATCGTCCCCGAGGCCACGACGCGTGAGAGCCTGCTGCTGGCGGGGCAGGTGGACATGATCATCCTGCCGCCGGCGTCCGACATCCCGGCGCTGGACGCCAACCCGGCCGTGGAGGTCGTGTTCGGACCGAGCGACAGGACGATCTTCATCGCCATCAACAACACCAAGCCGCCCCTCGACGACAAGCGCGTGCGTCAGGCGCTGAACTACGCCGTCGACAAGGAGGCGATCGTCCAGGGCATCCTCTTCGGCGCCGCCGACGTCATGGACGCCCCGATGGCGTCGAGCCTCTTCGGCTACAAGTCGATAGGCGCGTACCCCTACGACCCCGAGCGGGCGCGCGAGCTCCTCGCCGAGGCGGGCGTCGAGCCCGGCGAGCTCACGCTCGACTTCATGTCGCCCACCGGCCGCTACGTGCAGGACTTCCCCGCCTCCCAGGCGATCGCGAACTACCTCGCCGACGTGGGCATCACGGCCAACGTGCGGACCATGGACTGGCCGACCTACGTGGGCACGATGACGCAGCCCGCCGACTCGAACGAGACGCAGCTCCACCTGCTGGGCTGGGCGCCCGCCTACATGGACGCCTCGCAGCAGATGCTCCAGTTCGAGGCGTCGCAGCACCCGCCCGCGGGCCTGGCCACGTCGTTCTACACGAACCCCGAGGTGGAGGACCTCATCGCCCGGGCGAACTCCACCGTCGACGACGCCCAGCGCGCCGACCTCTACGGTCAGGCCGCGAGCATCATCTGGGACGACGCGCCCTGGATCTTCCTCTGGGTGCAGCGCTTCCCGATGGTGCACTCGGCCGACGTGACGAACATCTCCGGCCTGCCGAACGAGAAGTTCTACGCCATCTACGCGCGCCCGGCAGACTGAGCCTGTCGGTGGGGCGCGGGGCCTCGGTCCCGCGCCCCGCCCTCGCCGCAGCGCCGGCCGCGACGGCGCGGGGCTGAGGTCCACGTGACGTCCTACCTGCTCCAGAGGCTCGTCGGCGTGGCGGTGACGGTGCTCTTCGTCGCGGTCACGGTCTTCTTGATGGTGCGGCTGCTGCCGGGCGACCCGGCCCGGGTCATCGCCGGCGTGCTCGCGTCCCAGCAGGAGGTGGACAGGCTGCGCACGCGTCTCGGCCTGGACCAGCCGCTGTGGCGCCAGGGACTGATCTTCCTCGGCGACCTCGTGCAGGGCGACCTCGGCACGTCGGCGCGCACGTCGAACAGCGTCACCACCGAGATCGGCGCCCGTTTCCCCGCCACGCTGACCCTCGCCCTGGCCAGCACGGTGCTGGCCGTGGCGATTGGCGTGCCGCTGGGCACCTTCGCGGCCGTGAGGGCGGGCCGAACGGCGGACCTCCTCGTCTCGACGGTCGTGCTCTTCGGCATCAGCATGCCCGTCTACTGGCTGGGCCTGATGCTGATCATCGTCTTCTCCATCCGCCTGCGCTGGCTGCCGGCGGCGGGCGCGGAGGGGCCGCTCTCGCTGGTGCTGCCGGCGGTCACGCTGGCCTTCTTCTCGATGGCGTTCATAGCCCGCATCACGCGCTCGAGCATGCTCGAGGTGCTGCACCAGGACTACATAAGGACGGCCGTGGCGAAGGGCTCCACGCAGCGCTCGGTGGTGTGGCGGCACGCCCTGCGCAACGCGCTCGCGCCGGTCGTCACCGTGATAGGCCTGCAGTTCGGCGAGCTGCTGGGCGGCGCGATCCTCACCGAGACCGTGTTCGCCTGGCCGGGGCTCGGGCGCCTGCTCGTGGACTCGATCTTCGCCCGCGACTACCCGACGGTGCAGGGCCTCGTCATCGTCTTCGCCCTACTCTTCGCGCTCGTGAACCTGGCCGTCGACCTGTTCTACGGGGTCATAGACCCTCGGGTGCGCTATGCCTAGCGCCGCCGTCGGCGCCTTCGACGAGGCGCGTCCGCACGTCGCCGTCGGCGGCGACACGCTCCGGCGGCTGCTGCGCAGCCCCAGCGCCGTCACCGGCGCCGTGCTCGTGGCGCTCCTCGTCCTCGCCGGCGTGCTCGCCCCGGTCCTCACGCCGTGGGACCCGGTCCGCCAAGACCTGCGCGCCGTGCTGCAGGCGCCCTCGCTGCACCACCCGCTCGGCACCGACCAGCTCGGCCGGGACATCCTCGCCAGGCTCCTCTACGGCGCGCGGCTGACCCTCTTCATCGGGGCGATAGCCGTGGGCGTCGGCCTCGTCGTGGGCGTGCCGCTCGGCGTGGTCTCCGGCTTCTACAGGGGGACCGTGGACCTCGTGATCCAGCGCGTCATGGACCTGATGCTCTCGTTCACCACGTTCCTGCTCGCCCTCACGCTGGTGGCGCTGCTCGGGGTGGGGCTCACGAACGTGATAGTGGCCGTGGGCATCTCGACGATCCCCCGCTTCGCGCGGCTGGTGCGCAGCTCCGTGTTGTCGATCCGCGAGGTCAGCTACATAGAGGCCTCCATGGCGCTCGGCGCGCCGGGCAGGCGCGTGCTGTGGCGGCACGTGCTGCCCAACGCCCTGGCGCCCGTGATCGTGCAGGCGACCCTCAGCATGGGCTCGACGATCCTCACCGCCGCCGGGCTAGGCTTCCTGGGCCTGGGCGTCCAGCCGCCGACCCCCGAGTGGGGCGCGATGCTGGGCGAGGGGCGCAACTACATCTTCACGCAGGCCTCGGTCACGACGTTCCCGGGCCTGGCCATCTTCCTAGCGGTAATAGGCTTCAACCTGCTCGGCGACGGGCTGCGCGACGCCCTCGACCCCCAGCTCCGCGGCAGGCGCTGAGGCGAGGGCGCGCCCGACACGCCTCGCGACTGGGCGGGCCCGCGTCGGGGAAGGAGCGGTGCCGATGATGGACACAACGGGACGTGCTCGCAGGACGGTCTTCGCCGTCGTGGCTCTCGCCATACTGCTTCTCGCGCTCAGCGCTTGCTTCCCGGGCGAGAACCCGGCCGTGCGGACGGCGCCGCCGGGCGGGGCGCCGGCCGGCTTCCTCCTGGGCCTGTGGCACGGCTTCGTCGCCCCCTTCACCTTCGTGATCTCGCTGTTCACCGACGACGTGAACGTCTACGAGGTCTACAACAACGGCAACTGGTACGACTTCGGCTTCGTCCTCGGCGCCGGCATACTCTTCGGCGGCGGCGGCGCGGGGGCGCGCCGCAGACGCAGGTAGGCGCAGCGCCCGCCCGCGCGGGCAGGCGCCCACGCGCCACGTCGTGCACCGGCGCCCACGAGCCACGTCGGGCACCGGCGCCCGCGCGTAACGCCCACGTCACGCCCCTACCCCTACCTTCCTCTCGACCGGCCGCTACGACGAGACCGAGGCCGGGAGGAGGCAGGATGGAACGGACCGTGACGAGACAGCTTTTCGCCGTGGCGCTCATGGCGGGCGCGGGAGCGGGCCTCGCCCAACCGGTCGACGACGCGGTGACCCGGGCGACCCGCGAGACCTTCAGGGCCTACTCCGTCCACCACGACCCCAGCTACTTCGCGGAGGACGCCACCTTCACCGACATGACGAACCCGAGCCAGCCCCTGGTGGGGCGCGACGCGATAGGCGCGATGCTGGCGACGTTCTACGGCGGGGCTTTCGCGGACGGCGGCTACAGGACGGAGAACCTGCTCATCGAGGGCAACCGCGTGCTCCTCGAGTTCACCTACCTGGGCACGCACACGGGGCAGTTCGGCGAGCTGCCGCCCACGGGCCGTCGGGTGGAGCTGCCGATGATGAGCGTCTACCACGTCGAGGACGGGCTCATCCGCTGGGCGCGGCTCTACTACGACTCGGCCAGCCTCCTGAGGCAGCTCGGCGTGATCGAGTGACGCGCGCGGGCCGTCGGCCCGCCCCCTGTCCAGTCGTCGCGCGCGGCGGCCCCTCGCGGCCGCCGCGCGCTCACACCGGGCGCAGCGGCGTCACGTAGGCCTCGACCGTCCTCACGCCCATGCGCTTCATCACGGAGACGCGGTGGTGGCCGTCCTCCACGTAGTAGTCGCCGCCCAGCTCCACGAGCTCCACCGGCGGCAGGCCCTCCTGGCCCTCGAGCGCCAGGTACACGGCCGCCCAACGCTCCTCGTCGCGGCCGACGAGCGGCAGGAAGCCCGGCGCGTAGTCCGCGGCGCGCTGCACGCTGCCCACGACGCGGTCGAGGGGGACCTCCGTGAGCCGCCGCGGCCCGCGTAGGAGAGCGGGGGCGGCGCCGTCGCGGGAGGGCCCCCCGGCCCCGGGCGCCGCGTCGGCCAGGGTGCAGAGCCGCCAGCAGCGGCGCAGCAGGCGCCGCAGCGCCCCCTGCAGCACGGCCGCGGAGTGTGCCCTGCGGAACTGGGACCGGGCCTGGTGCAGGCCCATGGGCCCTCCCACGTACAGGCTCATCGCGCCTCCTCACCGGCCGGGCAGCGGCCGAGCGTGCGAGCAGACCGTTGCTGAAACGATTCTGCTCTGAATCGATTCAGTATGTATGCTGTGCCCATGGCCGTCAAGGGTCGGAGCGGGGGGCGCGGGGCGGAACGGGCGAAGGGCGCGGCCGAGACGTCCGTCGGCGCCCGGGCCCCCGTCGCGTCGCGCCGCGTGACGATCAGGGACGTGGCCGCGGCGCTGGGCGTGGCGCCGTCGACGGTCTCGAACGCCTACAACAGGCCCGACCAGCTCTCGGCCGAGCTGCGCCACCGCGTGCTGGCCGTCGCGAACAGCATGGGGTACGCGGGCCCGGACCCGGCGGCCCGCAGCCTCAGGCGGGGCATGAGCAACGTGCTGGGCGTCCTCTACCCCAGCGAGCTCTCCTACGCCTTCACCGACCCCGCCGCCGCCCTCTTCATAGAGGGCATCGCGCGCGAGGCCGAGGCGGCCGGCTACGCCCTCATGCTCATCGGCACCCCGCCGCGCGACGAGGACGCGCTCGCGCCGGTGCGGACCGCGAACGTCGACGGGCTCATCGTGCACTGCTTCGCCGACGGCGACCCCCACTTCGACTTGGCGCTCGCCCGCGGCCTGCCCATGGTCATGGTCGACAACACCGGCGTGACCGGCGTGCCCCACGTGGCCATAGACGACGAGGGCGGCGCGCGCCAGGCCGCCGCGCACCTGCTGGAGCGCGGTCACGAGCGCCTCGGCGTCATCTCGATGGACCTGGCCCTCGACGCCCGGCGCGGCGTGGCCGACGCCGCCAGGCAGGCCGGCGCCGCCTACGCGTCCGTGCGCGCGCGGCTGGCCGGCTACCGCGCGGCGGTGGAGGCGGCGGGGCGCGACTGGGAGCGGGACGTGGTCGTCTACGAGACGCCGGAGAACGTGCCCGCCGAGGGGGCGCGGGCGGCCGCGGCCCTGCTCGCGCTGGAGCCGCGGCCCACGGCCCTGCTGGCCATGAGCGACCAGCTCGCCTTCGGCGCGCTGGCCCACCTGCGCGAGGCCGGGGTGGCGGTGCCAGACGAGGTGGCCGTGGTCGGCTTCGACGACCTCCCCTCGGCCGCCCGCACCACGCCGCCGCTCACGACGGTCCGCCAGCCCACGGTCGAGAAGGGCAGGCGCGCGGGACGGCTGCTGATCGCGCGCCTCAGGGGCGAGGACGCTCCGGCGTCGGTGGTGCTGCCCACGCGCCTCGTCGTCAGGGAGAGCGGCTGAGTCGCGTCCGCCCGGCCCGCGCGCCCGGTGGCCGTCAGACGCTATGCTCCACGGCCTAGGACCATGGACCAGGTCACGATGAAGCCCACCACCTCAGACGACAGGGACCGTCAGGGCGCGCCCACGTCGCCCGTGGGGCACCTGCGGCGCAGGCTGCTGACCATCGAGCGCCTGATCGCGGCGGTCGTGGTGGTCATGCTGATCGTGGGCGTGCTGCTCATCCTTTGGGACGTGGGGGTGGGCATCTGGCGGGGCCTCGGCACCGGCTCGGGCGACTTCGGCCTCACGAACCTGCTGTCCCAGGCGCTCCTCGCGCTGATGATCGCCGAGATCATAGGCTCGGTGGCGGCGCTCCTCGAGGGGGGCGTGCTCGACCCCGTGCCGCTCCTGGTCATCGGCATCATCGCGAGCATCAGGCGCCTCCTCGTGATAAGCGCCGAGGCGGCGAACGTCCTGGCGGACGACATCGAGATCCCCACGAGCATGCTCGTGGAGCTCGGCATACTGACGGCCGCCATAGGGATCTTCGCCTGGTCGATACGCCAGGTGCGGGCCGCCAGGCCCAAGGACGAGGCCGAGCCGCACACCTGAGACCCGGGGCGAAGAGCCTCTCCCACGCGTGACGAAGCGGACGCTCGAGAGGGCGACCCACGGCGGGACATTCGTCCCGGCGTGCGCCGCCCGACGGGGTTTTTCTTGGACTCGGTTGTCCGAGTTCTAGGAGGTCTCGATGCATCCCCCCGTCCGAACCCCAAGCCTCTCACCGGTGAGCGGCGGTCATGGCGCCCGGTAGCGCCGCGGCGCCCGTCGCGAAGCGTGGAACGGCCGGGAACGGCCAGGCTCACGACCACAGCCGCCCCCTCGCCGTCCCCAAGGCGAAGCTGAGGCCGCAGCCCGAGCGCGACACGGCGTGGACGAATCTCATCTACGCCTACCTCGGTTGCGCCGCCCTCTGGCTGGTCGTCGGCACCTTCATCGGCGAGTACCTGGGCATCAAGCTCACCGCGCCCGACCTCGAGCACGTCCCCTGGCTCTCCTACGGGCGACTGCGCCCGGTGCACACGAACACGGTCTTCTGGGGCTGGTCGTCGCTGGCGCTCATCGCGCTGGCCCTCTACGTCGTGCCGAAGACCAGCAACAGGCGGCTCTACTCGTTCCCGCTCGCCTGGGCGAGCCTGGCGCTCATCAACCTGTCGGTGGTCCTGGGCGACGTGCTGCTCATGTCCGGCGTGAACAACGGCGGGCAGGAGTACCGCGAGTACGTGTGGCCGGTGATGGCGATCTTCGCCGCCGGCGCGATCCTCGTGGCCTACAACCTCATGCAGACGATCGCCAAGCGCGAGGTCGAGGAGATCTACATCTCCAACTGGTACATCGTGGCGGCGTTCCTGTGGACGATCGCGGTCGTCGTCATCGCGTACCTGCCCTTCTACCAGACGAACCCGATCAGCGAGTCGGTGATCCAGGGTTACTACATGCACATGGGCGTGGGCATGTGGTTCACGCCGCTGGCGCTGGGCCTCACCTACTACTTCCTGCCCAAGCTGCTGAACAAGCCCATCTACTCGTACTCGCTGGGCGTGCTGGCGTTCTGGACGCAGATGCTCTTCTACACGATGATCGGCGCGCACCACTTCGTGTTCGCGCCCACGCCGTGGTGGATCCAGACCGTGGCGATCATCTTCAGCGTCGGGATGGTCGTGACCCTGGCCGCCGGCACCGGCAACTTCCTGCTGACCATGCGCGGCAGCTTCCGGACAGTGGCCCGCAGCTACTCCCTGCCGTTCGTCCTGGCCGGCATCCTGGCCTACTTCTTCTGGTCGGCGCAGGGGTCGCTGGAGGCGCTGCGGTCTTTGAACCACGTCTGGCACTTCACGAACTTCACCGTCGCCCACTCGCACCTGACGATGTACGGCTTCGTGGCCTTCCTCATCTGGGGCGGCGTGTACGGGCTGGTGCCGCGGCTCACCGGCAAGGAGCCGCCGGCGCTAGCCGTGGGCGTCCACTTCTGGTTCGCCCTCGTCGGCCTGACGTTCTACGGCGTCGCGCTGATGATCGGCGGCACCATGCAGGGCCTGAGCTGGATCGCCGGCTCGCCGTTCATCGAATCGGTGAAGACCATGGTGCCGTTCTGGCTCTGGCGCGCCGTGGGCGGCAGCCTGATGTTCCTCTCCCACCTCGTCTTCGCCTACAACCTCTGGACCATGCGTCCCGCCAGGTCCGCGGCGCGGGTGAAGGCGGCGGTGCCGGCAGCGAGGCCCGCCTGATGAACCTCCACAGCAACCACAGGCTCCTGTTCGCGACGATCCTCCTCGGGTTCCTCGCGCTGTCCGGCGTCATCGCGGTGGCGCCGGCGGTCTGGGTCGAGAGCAACACCTCTCCCCTCCCCGGCACCGAGCCGATGACGGCCCTGGAGCGCGAGGGCCTGGGCGTGTACGTGTCCGAGGGCTGCGTGGCCTGCCACACCCAGCAGGTGCGGCCCATCGAGATGGACAGCGTCTGGGGACGACCCTCCGTGCCCGGCGACTACGCCCGCGTGGAGCCGCAGGGCGCCCTCAGCCCCTACGCCCCGGCCGTCCTGGGCTCCTCGCGCACGGGCCCCGACCTGACGAACGTGGGCGTGCGTCAGGCCAGCGACACCTGGCACTACCTGCACCTGTTCAACCCGCGCATCGTGGTGCCCGACTCGGTGATGCCGGCCTACCCCTGGCTCTTCGAGGTCGTGGACGAGGCCGGTGCGGACGACGTGGTCGTGCCCGTGAGCGGCGAGCGCGCCCCGGCCGACGGCCAGGTGGTGGCGACCGAGAGGGCCCGTGCGCTGGTGGCCTACCTCCTCTCCCTGAGACAGCCGGCGATCGAGGCCGCCGCCGATCATGGCGCGGGGGGTGAGGCGCATTGACCGCGCTCTCGGCTGACGCCCTGGCCCTCGCGGCACGGGCCGCGGGCTTCTCGACCTCCGCCGAGGGCCACCACATGGGGCCTGGCGGCCCGCTGGACTACGCGATCTCGGTGGTGGGCATCGCGCTAGTGCTGTGGGTGGTCTACTTCGCCGTCGACCGCTTCGTCCACCCGCGCGAGACGGCCGCCGACCACATCAAGCGCAAGGTCCTGGAGGAGAGGTCGTGATGCAGGGCTCGCCCGACAACGACCGCATCGACGTCTTCCTCGACGACGACCCCACGCCCATCGCCAGCTACAGCCCGCCGCTCCGGTTCGAGCTCGACACCACCGCCCTGCCCGACGGTCCCCACCGGCTGCGCATCGAGGCCTACGACTCGTTCGGCACCAAGGGCGTGAAGGTCGTGCCCTTCACGGTCCGCAACGGACCGGGCATCACCGTCAGCGGCCTGCGCGACAACGACGTGCTCGAGGGCACCGTCCCGGTGCTCGTGAACTCGTTCGGCGGCGCCGTCGAGAGCAGGTGGGAGCCGTCCCGTGCCGAGACCCCGGCGCCCGTGCCGAGCTGGGCCTGGGTGCTGGTGATCATGCTCGTGGCGTTCGGGCTCTACTACGGCGTGCAGCACTGGAACCCGCCCGCCGACCAGCTCGCGTCCGCGGTCGCGCCCGCCGCCGCCGGCGCGCCGCGCGGCGACGCGGACGCCGCCGGCGGCAGGGTGGCGGGCGGCGACGCCGCCGCGCCGACCTTCGACACGGCCCTCGGGGACAGCGTCTACGGCACGAACTGCGCGAGCTGCCACCAGGCCAGCGGCCAGGGGCTGCCGGGCGTCTTCCCGCCCCTGGCGGGAGACCCCGTCGTCACCGCCGACGACCCCGCCGAGCACATAGGCATCGTCCTGCACGGGCTGCAGGGCAAGGAGATAGGCGGCGTGGCGTACGTGTCGCCCATGCCCGCCTTCGGCGGCCTGCTCAGCGACGAGCAGATCGCCGCCGTCATCAACCACGAGAGGACGAGCTGGGGCAACGACGCGCCGCTCGTCACGCCGGAGGACGTGGCCGCGCAGCGCTGACGGCTAGCCGGGCGGCGCGGCGCCCCGCATCGCGATCATGGTGCGGCGGCGCCGCGCCGCGTAGGAACGCGTGAACGAGGCGGGAACCGCGTCAGGAGCGCTGCATATAGTGAGGCATGCTCCTGCGGACCCTGGGGGGCCTGCGTCTCGAGGGGTCCCGCCTCGCAAGGCCCAAGCCCCTCCTGCTGCTCACCTACCTCTCCGTCGAGGGTCCCCAGCACCGCCGCCACCTGAGCGAGCTGTTCTGGCCCCGGGCCGCCTCCCCGCTCTCGAGCCTGCGCACGGCCTTGGCGCAGCTACGCCGCGCCGCGCCGGGCGCCGTGGAGGCCGACGGCCAGAGGCTGCGCGCCGCGGTGCCGTCCGACGTGCAGGCGCTCCTGGCGAACGCCGACGCCGAGCGCGAGGACGTCCCCTACCCCGGTCCCTTCCTCGACGGCTTCCACCTGCCCGACCTGGGCGAGGAGCTCGAGGAGTGGGTCTACGCGACCCGGGAACTGGTGGCCGAGACCGTGAGGTCGCGCCTCCTGGCACGGGCCGAGGAGCTGTCGGGCGGCGGCTCGGTGGCGCGGGCGGCCGAGCTGGCCGAGACCGCGTACCTGCTGCCCGGCGCGCCCCCGCCCACGCCGGAGACGATCGAGCGGACCCACGGCCTGCTGGCGGCCGCGGGCAGCCCCCGCGCCGCGGCGCTGCGCCGCGAGGCCGAGGGCTACGGCATCGTCCTCGGCAGCGTCGCCGCGGCGCCCCGCGGCCGACCGGCGACCCCGGCGCCGCCCACGAACCTGCGGCCCCGGCTCACCTCCTTCGTGGGTCGCGACCTCGAGCTCGTCGACCTGGCGCGGCTCCTCGCCGACGACGGCACGAGGCTCGTGACGCTGGTGGGCCCGGGCGGCGCGGGCAAGAGCAGCCTCGCCTGGGCCGCGGCGAGCCAGGAGCTGAGGTCCGGGAACTTCGCGGGCGGCGTCTACGTGGCGTCGCTGGAGGGGGCGCCGCTCGGCGCGGTGGCGCCCGCGGTGGGGGGCGCCGTGGGCGCGGAGGCGACCGAGACCGTCGCCCAGCTCGCCGAGGTGCTCGCGGGCCGCCGCGTGCTGCTCGTCCTCGACGGCTGCGAGCGCCACGTGGGCAGGCTCGGCGAGCTGGCCGAGCTACTCCGGTCCTGCCCGGGGCTCACGGTGCTGGCCACGTCGCGCGAGCGCCTGGGCCTGGCCGGCGAGCAGTCCTTCCCAGTCGACGGCCTGACGCTGCCCGGGGCCGGCGACGAAGCGTCGCGCGCGCGGTACCTCGACTCGCTCCGGCTCTTCGCGCAGCGCGCCAAGCGCGTCGACATCGCCTTCGCGCTCGACCAGGAGACGCTGCCGCACGCGGCGGCGATCTGCCGCGCCGTGGCCGGCTCGCCGCTGGGCATCGAGCTGGCCGCGGCCCTGGTCAGGGTCCTGCCGCCCGCCGAGATCGCCGCCGAGCTGAGCCGCTCTCTCGACCTCCTCAGCACGGCGGACGCCGGCGTGCCCGACCGCCACCGCAGCCTGCGGGCGGCGTTCGACCACTCCTGGGAGCTACTTGGACCGAGGGAACGCGGCGCCCTCGCCGCCCTCTCGGCCTTCGCCGGCGGCTTCACCCGCGCCGCGGCGTCGCGCGTCGCCGAGGTCACGGTCCCCGTGCTCGCGGCCCTCGTCGACAAGTCTCTGGTCAACGTGCTGCCCGGCGGCAGGTACCAGACCCACCCCCTGGTGCGCCTCTACGCCCTCGAGCACCTGGCGCGGGACGGGAGACGCGAGGACGCCGTGCGCCGCGAGCTGGCGGCCTACCTCGTCGACCTGGCGCGGGAGGCGGGCGACGGCGGGGGCGGGTCGGAACGCCTGGAGAACGAGGCCGAGAACCTGCGCGCCGCGCTGTCCCACGCGCTGGAGGCAGGGGACGCCGCGACGGCGCTGAGGCTCGCGTCCGCCGCCTGGCTCGCCTGGCACGCCCGCGGACGCTGGCGCGAGGCGCGCGACTGGCTCGAGAGGTCGGTGGCGGCCTGGGACGCCGTCGCCCCCGGTGCCCCTGCCGACACGGACCTCGACGCGGCGCTGGCCGAGGCGCTCTTCGGCATCGGCGTGCTGGCAGCCGCGCAGGGCGACCTCGCGGAGGCCCGCAGCAGCACGGAGCGCAGCCTGGCGGTGAGCGAGCGGCGCGGCGACCGCGAGCGCGTGGGCACGGCCCTGAACCACCTCGGCGTGATCGCGCTGAACGAGGGACGGTACGACGTCGCGGAGGCGCGTCTCCGCGAGGCGCTGGCGGTGAGGCGCGAGCTGGGCGACGAGCGCCGCGCGGCGGCCACGCTCAACAACCTGGGCGCGCTGGCCGGGAGGCAGGGCGACATGGCGTCGGCTAGGCGCTGCTACGAGGAGAGCCTGGCGGCGTTCCGCGAGCTGGGCGACACCTCCGCCGTCGCCATCCTCCTCGCCAACCTCGGCGACGTGGCCGAGTACGGTGGCGACCTAGACCTGGCAGAGGCCCGCTACCGGGAGAGCCTGGAGCTCCACCGCGGGCTGGGGAACGAGCCGTACGTGGCGGCCGCGCTGGTGCGCCTGGCGGCGGTGGCCCGGCGGCGCGGCGACCTGGAGGCCGCTCGCGCCCGCTGCCTCGAGGCGCTGGCCACGCTGCGCGACCTCGGTAACCGCGCCGGTGTGGCGGAGTGCCTCGACGAGCTGGCGATGGTCCTGGCGCACACGGGCCGCACAGTGGAGTCCGCGGTCGTGTGGGGCGCCATGTCGGCGTTGCTCGAGAAGGCCAGCACCCCGCTGCCGCCCAGCCAGCGCGCCGAGCACGAGGCCGCCATGGCGGCGGCCCGGGAGGCGTCCGGCGCGGCCGCGTTCGAGAGGGCGTGGCGACGCGGCCGCGGGCTCAGGCTCGAGGAGGCCGTGGGCTTCGCGTTCGAGGCCGCGGGCGCGGCGCCGGCGGCGCGAGGACGCTAGGTCGCGGGAGCACCGCCCGCGGGGCGGGCCCCGCGGGCGCCGTCGACGCCGGCACGCCGGGCCACGGGAGCGCCGCCTGCGGCGTCAGCCGCCGTCCTCGACCGGAGGGTAGGTGACCCTCTCCCCCTCGACCCGCGCGAACGTGGTGAGGCGGTGAGGCCTGGCCTCGTCCTCGGCCAGGACGTCGACGACCTCCACGCCCCTGGCGACGAGCGCGTCGCCTATGAGCCAGCGGTGGCAGCGCCAAGGCATGGACTCGGCGCACATGACCGCCAGGTCGCTGCCAGACGCCAGCGTCACCAGCTCGTCGAGGGCGGCCTCGAACTCGGGCGTCTGCATGTGATCGGCGTAGCCCCGGAAGGACTCGTTGCGCCAGGCGCCGTTGGGGCTGTCGGTCCGCGGGCGTCGCCTGCCACCCAGCGCCTTCATCCAGCGGTACTCGATGCCCGCCTCCGGCAGGCTCGCGGCCAGCGCCTCGCGCGCGAAGTGCGGGTAGCGCCGCGACGCCGGCACGCTCCTCACGTCCACGAGCCGCCGCACGCCGTGCGCCCTGAGCAGGCGCACCAGCTCCTCGAGGGAGCGCGTCGAGTGGCCGACCGTGTAGACGGTGGTTGACGACACCGCCACAGACTAGGGCAGGGGGCGACGGACGAGCATCTCATCCTGACGCTACTGGCACCCGCCCTGCGGCGGACGCATACTGCGGACCGAGATGGCCGTGATGCAGCCGCCGAGCCGGCCGGAGACGCTGCCGCTCTCCGCCGCGCTCCGCAGCGCCTTCAGGGGCTACTGCCCCAACTGCATGCTGGGGAGGATCTTCCGTGGCCTCCTGCGGCCCAAGGAGGCGTGCGACGTCTGCGGCATGCTCTTCGAGCACCAGGGCGAGACCTGCACGGCCACGGCGGTGATCCTCTACTTCCTCATCTGCTTCGGCCTGGGCGTAGAGGGGCTGACGCTCGGCCTCATCTTCGGCCTCTTCCCCGGCTTCATCCCGCTGCTGCTGGTCAGCGCCGCCGTCATGTTCGTCGTGCTGCACAGGCCAGTGCGCGGCATCTGGGTCTGGTGCCTATGGCGCATGGGCTTCCTGCAGGAGTGACGGGCCCGGGCACCGCGGAGGGCGGCGAAGCGCCGGGGCGCCGGCCCGCCCGCGCGCCGCCGGCGACGCCGCGCGGCTCACACAGGCGCTTTGACGCGGTCACGTGGTGACCGGTTTCCAGGGGAGCATGGCTCATGCCCGACGGCACCAGCAGCGACGTCACCGAGAGCCCTCTGCGCGTGGCCTACGCCACCTGGCCCCGCTTGAACCGGCGACTACGCGAGGTCGTGGCCGGCCTCACCGCCGACCAGCTCGCGCTCAAGCCCTCGCCGAGCCAGTGGCCCCTGTGGGCCACCGTGGGCCACCTCGCCTGCCAGCGCGTGTTCTGGCTGTGCGACTTCGCCGGAGAGCCGGGCGCGGACACGACACCCTTCACGAACGCGGCGTACGACTGCCCGGGAGACGACGACCTGGAGACCGTGCTGGGCCCGGACCGGCTCGCGGAAGCGCTGGACAGCACCTTCGCGATCGTCGAGAGGTGCCTCGACACCTGGACCGTAGAGTCGCTGACCGAGACGATCCGCCGGCCCGAGTTCGGGCCCGATTGGGTCATGGGACGCGGCGAACTGCTCTCCCGCACGTACGCCCACGACGTCTGGCACGTCGGGCAGGTGTCGCAGACCCTCAGCGCCAACGGCCTCGCCCGGATCGACGTGTGGTGAGGCGCCGGTCCCGTTCGGGCTAGGCCGCCCCGGCGCCGGTCCCGCCCGGGCTAGCCCGCCGCGGCGACGGCCTTGCTGAGGCGCTTGTTCTCGTACATGCGGGCGTCGGCCTCGAGCAGCAGGGTCTCCGGCACGACGCCGTCCTCGGGGAACGCGGCCGCCCCCACGTCGATCTGCAGGCGGCGGCCCGCGACCTCCACGCGCGCGACGGCCCTGGCGAAGCGCTCGGCCACCTCACGGGCGGCGGCCGCCGAGGTGTTGGGGAGCAGCGCGACGAACTCGTCGCCGCCCCACCTGCCCAGGGCGTCCCCGGGGCGCGAGGCTCCCTCGAGCGCCTGCGCGACCCCCGTGAGCGCCGCGTCGCCGGCGGCGTGCCCCTGCGTGTCGTTGAGCTGCTTGAAGTCCGTTAGGTCCATGACGAGGACGGCGTATGGCTCGAGCGAGTGGGCGCTGCGCGCGTGCTGCCTGTCGAGCAGCCGCACGAACCCCGCCCTGTTCGCCAGGCCCGTGAGCGGGTCGGTGCGGCTGGCGCGCACGAGCTCGTCGCGGTGCTGCGCCGACGCCAGCAGCGTCGCCACGGGCGGCCCGAACAGGGCCAGCGTCCGCAGGGAGTCCGCCCCGAAGGCGTCCTGGCGGGTGAAGTTGTCGAGGTTCAGCACGGCCAGGACGCGTCCCTGGTAGGTGACGGGCAAGCAGGCCGTGGTCATCATCCGGTCCAGGTCCCCTGCCAGCGCCGGCTTGTCGGTACCGCCCGTCTCGCGGCTGAACGCGGCCAGGTCCACCTCGGCGCGGCGCAGTATGCGGGCCCGGCCCGCCTCCCAGCCGTCGTCGCCGCAGCGGTACCAGGCGCGCATCTCCTCGTCGGTGAACGTGACGTCGTGGATCAGCCGCATGTCGAAGCCGTCGACGGCCACGTACCTGAAGAGGTCCCAGTCGCCGCGCCGCACGAGCAGGCTGCCGGCCTCGGCTCCCGGCACGTGGCGTATGGCCGCGTCCAGCACCTGCTCGTAGAGGCCGCGCGTGTCGCTGTCGAGGGCGCGCGAGTAGAGGTCGAGCACGCAGCCCTGCAGGGCCGACGCCTTGGCCGCGTCGAGGACGATGGCGAGCTGCTGGCAGACGCTCTCGAGCAGGGCGACGTCGGCGGCGCTCACGAGCGCCTCGTCGGGGAAGCTGAGGCACAGCGCCACGCGGTACTCGGCGTGGCGCCCGATGGGCAGCACGACGAGCTTCGGCCCGAGGTGGCCCTGGTAGGGGCCCAGACCGCGCGGGTCGGCGGCGTAATCGCGGGTGAACCACGGCTCGCCGCTCAGGCAGGCGCCCCACGTGAAGCCCTGGGGGAACGGGGTGCCGAGGTCGGTGTGCTCGCGCACGGCGTCGCCGGGCAGGCCGAGGACGGCGACCCGCACCATGCGGCCCCGGCGCTCGCCCATGACGACCCCGGCGTTGGCGCCCACGGCCGGGACGATCACGCTCAGCGCCGTGGTGGCGACCTCCTCCACGGAGGTCTCCTCGGCCACCCGCGAGTACAGCTCGGCGGTGATCCGCGCCTCGAGGCTGCGGGACTCGAGCGTGAGCTGGCGGCTGACGCCGGCGGCGAAGACCTCGAGCGCGCTCAGCTCGTGAGGCGAGTAGGGGCTGTGCCGCTCGACGTTGAGGACCGCCACGACCTCGTCCCGCTCGAAGATGGGCAGGGCCAGCTCCACGGGGTAGGACCCGGCGGTGAGCACGCGGTAGTGAGGGTGCGAGGGGGCGTCCGTGACGTAGATGGCCCGGCGCTCGTCGGCGGCGAGCGCCACGAGCCCGTCGCCCGGCACGGCGAGTCCCGGCGCGAGCCGCGCGTCGTTGCTCGCGGCGAGGCTCAGGTCGCCGTCGGGGTGCCTGAAGGCGACGGTGACGTGCCCCTCCCCGTTCTGCCACAGGACGGCGGGGAGCAGGGCCAGCGCCTCCTCACGGGCGGGCGGCAGCTCGGCCAGCGCGGCGAGCAGCCTCCCCCTGTCCAGGCTCTTCCTGGTCTCGTTCGCTACCAACGTCGGGCGTTCCCCATGGTGCAGGTGGACGCTCCCTTCCGCAGGATTCTTCACTTCGCCTTCTCACGGCTTCCTTACGGCGTGCCGGCCCGGCGCCGCGGCGTCTCGCCCCGTGCACCAGCGGGCGCCCCGCTGGCCCCGCCTCCGGGCGGCGCCGTCCCGGCCGGTGCAGAAGCGGCGCCCCGCCCCCGGGCGGCGGCGCCGCGTACGGCAGTGGCCGCCGAGGCGGGAGCGAGGGCTCAGGAGACGAGCCGCAGGCCGACGATGCAGCCGATGAGCCCGAGCAGCAGCAGCACCCTGGCCGTCGACACGGGCTCGGCGCCCGTGATCATGCCGTAGGCCACCGCCAGGGAGGCTCCGACGCCCACCCAGACGGCGTAGGACGTGCCCGTGGGCAGCGTCCGCATCGCGTAGCCCAGCCCGCTCATGCTCACGGCCAGCGCGGCGAGGAACAGGAGGCTGGGGCCGAGCCTCCGGAAGCCGTCCGACGCGCCGAGCGCGGCGGCCCACACGGCCTCGAACACCCCCGAGACGATCAGCACGAACCAAGCCATGAGTCTCCTCCACGCGGGCGTCTCGTCCCGAACGGGCACGTCGCACTCGTCCTGGACCGCTGCGGATCGAGGGGATGGTACTACCGCCCCACGGCCGCGCGGCCGGGCCAGCGCGTCCCGTCCGGCGACGGCCGGTACCCTGGGGGCCCGGCACGCGGGCCGCCGCAGCGAGCGCGGGCCCGCGGTCCTGAGCCGCGCTACCGCGGCCCTGGCCAGGGGGACCGGCCCGGACGGCAGGTCCGGGCCCCACGAGGAGGCAGGACGATGGCGAGGCTCGTCTTCGAGATGACCCAGTCGCTCGACGGGTACGTGGCTGCTCCGGACGGCCGCCTCGTGCTCCCCGCACCGGACGAAGTCCTGTTCCGGGAGTTCGTGAACAGCGTCGGGGCGCTGTCCGGCAGCCTCTACGGCCGACGCAACTACGAGGTCATGCGCTACTGGGACGTGGAGCAGCCCGGCTGGGACGATGCCGAGCGGGAGTTCGCCGCCGCGTGGCGGGCGCAGCCGAAGTGGGTCGTCTCGACCACGCTGCGTGAGGTGGGCCCCAACGCCACGCTCGTCCGTGGGGACCTCGGGGAGTTCGTGAGGCGCCTGAAGGCCGAGGTGCACGGCGAGATCGGCGTCGCCGGGCCCACGCTCGCGGGCGGCCTCACCGCGCTCGGGCTCATCGACGAGTACCGCCTCTACCTGCGCCCCTTCGTGCTGGGCGCGGGCAAGCCGTACTTCGCCGGGCCCCGACCGCCGCTGCGGCTCGTGAGCACCGAGCGCGTGGGCGCCGACGCGGTGCGACTGGTCTACGTCGACGCGTAGCCGCGGGCGGTCCCTCCGGCACCGAGGGGACGTGATCGAGGAGCTGTGGCCGGCCGCCGAAGGCGCGGCTGGAGACCGTCTCGAGGGCCACGTCGGGGTAGCCGTCGCGCGAGGCGACACGCCGGGCCGCAGTCGGCTGTAGACTCTCGCACGCCGCCGACGGCCCCCACCTGTTGGGAGGCACGGGCGGCGCTCGCGGTGGGGCGGCACGCGAGGACCCCAGGGACAAGGAGTCGACCATGACAACTCAGGCCGCCGTGGTGCCCAACGTCGCCGAGCGAGTGTCGCGCCGCGACTGGCGCACGATCCTCGTGCTCCTCGTCGCCGCCTTCGTGGTGATCCTCAACGAGACGATCATGAACGTCGCGCTGCCGCGCCTCATGGTCGAGCTCGACGTCAGCGCCACCACGGTGCAGTGGCTGTCGACGGCCTTCCTGCTGACGATGGCCGTGGTCATACCCATGACCGGCTTCCTGCTGCAGCGGCTCACGACGAGGTCCGTCTTCGTACTGGCGCTCTCGCTGTTCAGCGTCGGCACCCTCGTCGCCGGCCTGGCGCCGAGCTTCGTGCCGCTGCTCTTCGGCCGCGTCGTCCAGGCCTCCGGCACCGCCGTCATGATGCCGCTCCTCATGACGACGATCCTCAGGCTGGTGCCGGCCCAAGTGCGCGGCCGGGTGCTCGGCACGGTGAGCATCGTCATCTCCGTGGCGCCCGCCCTCGGACCCACGGTGTCGGGCCTGATCCTCCAGACGCTGTCGTGGCGGTTCATGTTCCTGCTGGTGCTGCCCATCGCGCTCGTCGCCCTGGCGATAGGCTCACGGCTGCTCGAGAGGGGCGGCGAGGTGAGGCCGGGCTCCATCGACCCGCTGTCCGTGCTCCTCTCGGCCCTGGGCTTCGGCGGCTTCGTCTACGGCGTGAGCGTGGCGGGCGAGGCCCCCGGCGCGCTGGGCCGGCCCGACGTGGTCGTGCCCGTCGTCGTGGGCGGCCTGAGCCTCGTGGCCTTCGTGCTGCGCCAGCTCCGACTGCAGCGCACGGGCACGCCGCTCCTGGACCTGCGCGTCTTCCGCTACAGGATGTTCTCGCTCAGCGTCGGCCTCTTCGTGATCGCGATGATGGCGCTGTTCGGCTCGATGATCCTGCTGCCCATCTACCTGCAGAACGTCCGCGGGTTCGGCTCGCTGGCCACGGGCCTGTTCCTGCTCCCGGGCGGCGCGCTCATGGGCCTGGCCGCCCCGTTCGTGGGCCGCCTCTTCGACCGTCACGGGCCCGTGCCCATCACGACGGTCGGGGCCGGGCTCATCGCCGCGATGCTGTGGCGCTTCAGCACCATCGGCGCGGAGACGCCCGTGCCCCTGCTGCTGGCCTACCACCTGCTGCTCGCCTCCGGCATGGCCCTGCTCTTCACGCCCCTCATGACGACGGGCATGAACCCACTGCCGCCGCGGCTCTACTCGCACGGCAGCGCGATGATGAGCACCCTGCAGCAGGTGGGCGGAGCGATGGGCGTGGCGCTGCTCGTGACGGTCATGTCGAGCCGCGCCGCCGCGCTGGGCGCCGCGGTGGCGCCGCAGCTCGCCCAGGCCGCCGGCCTGCGCGCCGCCTTCGCAGTTGGCGCGGCGTTCGCGGTGGTGGCCGGCGTCCTCACGCTGTTCCTGAGGCGCGTCGCTCCCGACGAGAGCGAGGTACCCGGCCAGAGCGGCGTCGAGGTCGCCGCCGAGGGAGCCGCGGCCGTCGACCTCGCCGAGGACGGCATGGTGCCCGCGCACTGAGGGAACGTCTCGGCGACCCTATGCCTTCGCCCCGCCATGATGGTGCTCGGACCATGGCCGACCCGCGTCGGACCCCCAAGGCCGGCGCCCGCGCCCTCGTGGACGAGCTGGGGGAGGACGCCGCCATCTCCTGCCTCACCGGGCTGCTCGTCGGCGAGGTCGGGCCCCTCGAGCTGCGCGCCGAGCCGTGGCCGCGCGTGCTCGCGCACTTGGGTCGCGGGCACGCGGCACGGCTCGACCTCGAAGACCCGGCCCTGGCCTACTGGCCGCGCGCCTGGGCGGCCAGGGCGCTCGCCTACGTGGGGGACGTGAGCACCGCGCCCTGGCTCGTGCGCGCGCTCGCCGACGACCACTGGCGAGTGAGGATGAACGCGGTCCGGACCATAGGGCGCCTACGCATCGCCGGCCTCGAGTCGGAGGTCGCGCCGCTGCTGGAGGACCCGCATCGGCGCGTCAGGGAGGCGGCCGAGCTGGCGCTGGAGCGCACGACGCGCGACCCGCGTCTCGCCGGGCCCGTGGACGCGACCGGTTAGACTCCATAGCCGTCGCGGCGCCTTCCTCCTGCCGGCCGCGCCCGGCACGCCAGGGTCGGCGGCGCGGAGAGGTCACATGGCGATCGTCTTCCTCATGCTCGGCGGCGCGCTCGGCACCGTGTCGCGGCACCTCGTGAGCTCCGCGTCGCAGGCCGTGTCGTCCGGCTCGTTCCCGCTCGGCACGCTCGTCGTGAACGTGCTCGGCTGCTACCTCATAGGACTGCTGTCCGGCCTGCGCCAGGTCAGCCTCCTGCCACCCGCCTGGCACCTCGCGCTGGGCACGGGCTTCCTGGGCGCGTTCACCACCTTCAGCACCTTCGCGCTCGACGCCCACTCGCTGGGGCAGGAGGGCGCCTGGACCCGCGCCACGCTCTACGTCCTCGCGAACCTCGTCCTCGGCTACCTGGCCCTCGTCCTGGGCCGGGCGACCGCGCTGCGCCTCGGCCCGGCGGCGGCCCAGCCCGAGGCGTAGGGGGACGAGGGCGTCCGGCGGACGGCCGGCGCGCACCGCCGACACGGCGGCCTCGCGGCATCGGCCCTGGCTACGCCCCCGCGCCGCGGCGGCGTTAGCTTTGGGGATGACCCATACCGAGCACCAGTTCTCCACCCGCCTGGAGCTGAACGTCTCCCTGCGCTACCTCCTCCACCTGCCGAAGGGGCACGCCGAGAGCGACGGTTGGCCGCTCGTCCTCTTCCTGCACGGCTCCGGCGAGCGCGGCGACGACGTCTCGATGGTACGTAGGCACGGGCTGCCGCGGCTGCTGGAGGAGGGTCTGGAGCTGCCCGCGGTGGTGGTCTCGCCCCAGTGCCCCGCCGACCAGCTCTGGACCCCGCAGGTGCCGGCGCTGAGAGCGCTCGTCGACAAGGTCGCGGCGGAACACCGGGTGGACAGGTCCCGCGTCGCGGTCACAGGTCTGAGCCTGGGCGGGGCGGGAGCGTACGAGCTCGTCGCGCGCTACCCCGACGCGTTCGCTGCCGTGGCGCCCATCTGCGGCCCGTGGACGTGGATGTTCGTCACCGAGGCGTCTGCCCGCGTGCCGACGTGGGTGTTCCACGGGGACGCGGACCGCGTCGTGCACCTGGAGCACTCGGAACGGCTCGTGGCGGCCATCAGGGAGCGGGGCGGCGAGCCGCGCTTCACGGTCTACCAGGGCGTGGGCCACGACTCGTGGGACAGGGCCTACTCCGACCCCGAGGTGCTCGCCTGGCTCCTCGAGCAGCGGAGGCGGTGACGGAGCGCGAGCTCGAGGGACACACGAGCATCGCCGCACCTTGGGCGGGTTCGACCCGGAGGAGCACGCAGCCGTGCCCGTCGGCGCCACCCGCCGCCGACGTTGCATGATGGGCGCCGGTGTTCGACCAGTGGGACGACCTGCTGCTCAGCGGCGCGTTCGCGCCGCGCGAGGTCCTGCTGCGCGGCCTCACCCTCGAGCAGGTCAGCGACCGCCCATGCGGCGCGACGCACTCCATCTACCAGGAGCTGTGGCACGTCACCGAGGTGCTGAGGCGCTCGCTCGACCAGGGCCGCGTCGTGCTCGAGTCGTGGCCGCTCGACGACCACTTCCCGGCGTCGCCCTCGCCCGCCGACGAGGACGAGTGGCGTGAGCTGGTGGCGTCGTTCCTGGCGGCGTCGCGGCGCGCCGTGAGCCTGTCGCACGACCGGGGGTGGCTCGAGACGCACGAGCCCGGCTACCAGGAGCTCGACCTGAGGTGGCGCGACGGGCTCGAGTTCCTGGCGGTGCACACCGCCTACCACCTCGGCCGGGTCGTGCTGCTCAGGCAGCTCTTGGGCGCCTGGCCGCCGCCCCGCGGCTGAGCTTGGCGCCTGGCCCCGGACCGCGTCCCTACGGCCCCGGTCGCCTCTCGCCTCCGCGTCCGTCGCCCCCGCGACCTCACCTGGCGAGCGGACCGCGCGACTCGAACGTCACCTCGGGGTAAGGCGACGACCCGTCCAGCAGAGGCGCGGGCAGCCCCTTCAGGTGCCTGTCGAAGAACGCCACGGTGTAGGCGTCGACGATGTCGTGGGCCTCGCTCACGCGTATGGGCCCCAGCAGACCCAGCGCCCGCAGCGGCAGCCCGAGCAGCAGCGGCGCGTCGGTGAGGTTCAGGTGATAGGTGCCGTGGACCTGCACCCAGTAGCCGCCGCCGCGCAGCGCCTCGTACAGCGCCCTCATGGTCCCCTGGTGCTGGTCGATGTCGGCCCGCGACCAGCCGGCCCGACGCATCGTCTCGGCGTCGCTGATGAGCAGCAGGCTGGGCTGCTCGAGGCCGTCCGCGACGACGTCGGCGGGCACCGGGGCCTCGATGAACAGGCAGGCGCGGAAGCGCGGGTCGACGCGGCAGGCCTCAGGGGCGAGCACGGCGCCCATCGAGATGCTCATGACGCCCACGCGGTCCATGTCGAGGCGGCCCGTCAGCACGCCCTGCGGGTCCGAGGCGTTCAGCTCCGCGACCCTGTCGAGCGCGAACACGACGTCCTGCGCCAGGTAGGGGACGATGCCGTTCGGGAACGCACGCCCCCGTTGGTCAGGCGGGTCCTCGGCGGGCCCCAGGCTCGGCTGGACGAGCGGCCAGATCTCGGCCTTGGGCAACCCCACCACCCGCCGTCCGCCCGGGAGGGCGACCGACGCCGCGACGTACGGCTGGTCGACCCCCACGACGACGTAGCCGTGCGAGACGAGCTCCTCGACCTGGTAGGTGTTCATCTGCCGGAACGCCGACAGCCCCTCGACGAAGACCACCACCGGGAAGCCGCCCGGCTCCGCGGTCGCCGGCGCGCCCGCGACCGCGTTGGTCGTGACCGACGTGAGCCCTCCCGAGAGGAAGCCGGGCACGCGGACGTGCAGCAGCCACGCGATCCAGGTGGTGAGGGCGCCGGCGTCCTGCAGGTAGGGCGCGCGTGGCGCCGAGGGGTCGTCCACCGCCGGGTACCAGACCTGCGCCACCAGCTCGCGGCGGTCGTCCGGGTCGTCCGTGAACAGCTCCTGCCGCCCCTCGTCCACCCAGTGGTAGGTGACGGTGCCGATCGCGTGCGGCCCGCTGGGACGCGGGAAGCGGAACGCGGGGACGATCACGGGCAGGGCGGCGGCGACGAGCAGGCCCAGCGCGCCGAGTGCCACGGCCGCGCCGGCCACCAGGCCGGGCACGCCCCACCCGGCCGGCGCCGCGCGCTGCGCGAGCCATGCCAGGAGCAGCACCGCGGTCAGCGCGTACGCCGGCACCATCTGCCAGCGGTAGCGCTCGACCACGAGGTGCGCCGCCGCGGCCAGCACGGCGGCCACCACCAGGTAGCCCGCGAGGCCGAGGACGCGCAGCCGGGGCACGGCCAGGGCCAGGAACGCCAGCAGGTCGGCGAGCAGCAGGAGGGCTTCGAGGGGTCTCATGGGGAACCTCCGGCGGTGGGACTCGGGCCGGTGCACCGCGCCGGTCGGGCGCCGGCCACGGTGGTCAGGCCCCCGCTGACGCGTCGGCGGCCAGGGCTATCGCCCGCTCCAGCGACAGGGCGCGCCCCGCAGCGAACGCGGCGTCCCAGTCCGCGGGGTCCAGCTCCTCGCGCGCGGCCGCCTGCAGCTCGTCCGCGGTGTCGCTGAACGCCTGCCACATGGCCGCGCCCAGCTCGCCGTGGAGGCGGTCCACGGCGCCGAAGAGCCGCGCGGCGCGCAG
>JBIQHQ010000021.1:0-48002 GCA_044508445.1 Deinococcaceae bacterium | reverse complement strand
AGTCAAGACAGGAGCCCCTCACCAGTAGTGGACCAGTCAAAGGGGTCCGGTCAGGGTGGCGAAGGAGTAAGCGTGAGGCTCGGCTCCTTGGAAACTGCTATGTGCAGCGTATGTGGACCCGAGCCGTTGTATGCTCCGGTGCAAGTATGCAGAATGAAGAAACCCCGTCTTGGACGGGGTTTTGGTGGGTCGTATAGGACTCGAACCTATAACCCGCTGATTAAGAGTCAGCTGCTCTACCGATTGAGCTAACGACCCGAGCGCTCAGTTGGGCCGCACGGGATGCCCCGACGACGGCACCCCTGCGACAGCGGGAGACAGTCTACAACATCGGGGGCGGCTTGCGGGCGGTCCCGGCTCCCCAGCGCCGACCCGGCACTGGGCCAGCCCACGACGACGAAGCCACCCACCCAAGTGCACCGTCCCACACGGCAACGTGAGATTCCCGTAAGAGCCCCGCATATACGGTTCACCGCCGGTGCCATGGACGGCAGCCCCCAGGGGCGATTGGCCATGAACCGAACCCAATCGACCCTGGGGGATCAGTGACTGACAGAGAAGCCAGAAAGACCTTCCCGTCCGCCGGCGTCGGGGCTCGACTCGCGACCGCGGTTCGCGCGCTGCTCGTAGCAGCTTTCGTCGCGGCCGCGCAGGCACAGGCCCCGGCCCAACCGCCCGCACAGCCCCAGCGCCAGGCGCAAGCCCAGCAGCAGGCCCCGGCCCAACCGCCCGCACCACCGCAGCCCGAGCAACAGGCACAAGCGCAGCCCCCGACAACGGACCCCGTCGTCCTCGACCTCGTCGGCTACCGCGTGACGGTCCGGCAGACGGACGACGGCCCGGTCGAGACGTTCGCGCCCGCGGTCGTGACGCGGCCGGGCGACGTCATCGAGTGGCGGCTCGAGGCCAAGAACGCGACCGGCGAGCCGGTGCCGAGCGTCGCGCTCGACCTGCCCGTGCCCGCGGGCACCGTCTACGTCGACGGGTCCGCCAGCGCACGGGCCGTGGCGACCGAGGGCGACCCCGTGGAGCTCCCGGCGGCGCGGGTCACGTTCAGCGCCGACGGCGGGCTCACGTTCGGCGCCGCGCCGCTCATGCGGCAGGTCACCCAGCTCGTCGACGGGGAAGAGGTCAGCCGCTGGGTCCCCGTCCCGGCGAGCGAGACCACCCACGTCCGCCTGACGCTCCCACAGCTCCTTCCCGCCACCACCTACCTGCTCGTCATCCGCACGGAGGTCCCCTGAACATGCATCGTCGACTCGTCACCCTCGCCGCAGCCCTGCTGCTCGCGACCAGCCTCGCTGCGCCGGCTGGCAGCCTCATCGAGGCGCAGGCGTCGGCCACCTACCTCGACGCCGCCAACCAGGTGCGCACGACGACCTCGAACATGGTCGTCACCGTTGTCCAGCAGGTCTACGGCGTCGCCGTGACGCCCAGCGGCCTCCCCGGCGACCCCGGCCAGACGCGCACGGGCCTGCCCGGCAGCAGCGTCGACCTGGCCATCACCGTGAAGAACACGGGTAACGGCACCGACACCTTCTCCCTCACGGCCGAGAACACGGCCGGCGACATCACGCCGACGTTCACGATCGTCGGGGACGCCAACTGCAACGGCCGCCGCGACGCCGGCGAGCCCGTGGTCTCCTCGCTCACCCTGGCCGCCGACGCCGGCGCTTGCGTGGTCGTCAGCGCCGCGATCCCGGCGTCGGCCGCCGGTGGGGACGAGGCCGAGGTCCACGTTGCCGTCAGCCACGACGCCACGACGTCCGCCACCGCGGTGGCACGCGTCGTCGTCAGCGACGCCGCGGTGCTCTCGAGCTTCCTGCTCGCGACCCCGGCCGGCTCGGTCACGTCCGGCCAGACGATCGACCTCGTCCTGAGCGGCGGCAACATCGGCGCGTTCGACGCGTTCGCGGCCACGGACCCCCTCGGACTCGGCATCGACGGCATCCTCGTCGCGGCCACCGTGCCGGCGGGCCTCGAGCTCGTGACGGCCGACTTCTCGGGCGGCGCCGGCGCGGGCCAGCTCTACTACTTCGACGGGTCCGCCTGGTCCACCACGCCCGGCAGCGACGTCGAGCAGGTCGCCCTGCTCCTCCAGGGCACGGGCGGCTTCTTCGTCCAGGGCTCGGCGTACGAGCTGCGCTACACCCTGGCCGTGCCCGGAGACGCCAGCGCCCCCACCCAGGCCGGCGACCCGCTGGCCGGCGACACCTACCAGAGCTCCGGCCGCGTCGTCTACGCCACTTCCGCCGGCGGGGCGAACGAGACGGCCAGCAGCAACACCGTCCAGCACACGGTCGCGGCCGCCTACCACGTCCAGGCCGGCCCGTTCGGCCTCGTCACGGGCGACTACGCCTACGACGGCCACACCATCAGCCGCGCCGCCGACTCCCAGACGATCGCCCTCGCCCACGCCGGCAACCGCGTCTCGTTCCGCAACACGATCAGCAACGCCGGCAACGCGCCCGACTCCTTCGCCCTCTCCCTGAGCGGCATGCCGGCCGGCTGGACCTGCGGCACCTACGCCGCCGACGGCGCGACCCCGGCGTCGACCGTCGGCCCCGTCGCCCCGCTCGCCACCGCCGAGGTCGTCGTGAGGTGCAACGTCCCGGCCGACGGCGTCACCGCCACGGCCACCACGATCACGCTCACGAGCACCTCCGTGAGCCGCCCCGCGGCGACCGACGCCACGACCGACACGGTCGGCGCGGTCGAGTCCGGCTTCTCGGTCGGCGGCAGCGTCTCCCCGTCGTCGGCCTCCGGCGAGGCGGGCGGCACGGTGACGTTCGACCTGAACATCGTCAACGGCCCGTACAACCCCGACTCCTTCGCGCTCTCCACCGTCGTGAACGAGTTCGGCCCCGGTTCCACCGTGACCTTCTACGCCGGCTGCGGCGCCGACATGGGCGGCGCGCCCATCTCGAACACCGGCATCCTCGCGGCGGGCGAGGCGACGTGCGTGACCGCCGTCGTGACCATCCCCGCCGGCGCCACCAGCGCCGCCGAGGCGGGCGGCCGCGACGTGACCTTCCGCGCCGAGAGCGCCAGCGACGCCACCGTCGGCCAGGAGGTCACCGCCGAGGTCCTCGTCGACCACCGCTCGGGCGTCTCGTTCGGCCCGAACCGCGCCGCGACCGTGACCAGCCCCGGCGTGATCGACCTCGCGCACGTCCTGCGCAACACCGGCAACACCACCGCCACCGCCTCCGTCCCCGCCGCCGTCGTGGGCACGTGCACGGGCTGCACGGTCCAGTTCTCCGTGAACGGCGGCGCCTTCGCCGACGCCGTCGCGGGCCTGGCGTTGGCGCCCGGCCAGAGCGCGGACGTGGCCGTGCGCCTCACCGTGCCGTCCGGCGAGCCGATCGGCCGGCGCCTCAACGTGGTCGCCACCGCGACGCTCGACTACGGCGCGCTCGGGACGACCTCGGCCACCGTCACCGACACCGTCGACGTGATCGGCGGCGAGCTCAGGCTGAGCTTGGGCGGCGTGACCTGCGCCGACGCGGCCTGCACCACGGAGCTCGACGCCACGGCCGCCGAGGCCGAGCCCGGCGACTACCTCGTCTACACGATCACCGGGGACAACCTCGGCACCGCGCCGCTCAGGCAGGTCGTCATCACCGACCCGCTGCCGCCGTTCACGACGTTCGTGAGCGTCGAGGCCGAGGCCACGTTCGCCGGCACCGCCCTCTTCTCGACCGACGGCGCCACCTGGTCCGCCACGCCCATCGCGACGCTGCAGACCGGCGAGTCCGTCTACGTGGCGTTCGACCGCGATGGCGACGGCGACATCGACTCCAGCGACACGATCCCCGTCGCCGGCCGCGTCACCGTCCGACTGGTGACCCAGGTCGACTGACGGTCCCCGGCGCGCCCCGCCCGCGTGTGGCGGGGCGCGCCGGCCCGCCGGCACGGTGCAGACCCGCCGGAAGGAACTGAGGAGCTCGAAGTTGTCACAGCCTCTCGACATCGGGGCCGCCGCGCCCGCGACGAACGCCCCGGGCGTCCTGGTCCGGCTCGCCATGGGGTCGCTGGCCGCCCTCGCCCTCGCCGGCGGCGGCGCGCTGGCGGCGCCCACCCCCGCGGGCACCGTGATCAGCAACCAGGCCCAGGCCACCATCGACGGTGAGGAGGTCGTGCCCTCCAACCGCGTTGACACGGTCGTCCAGGCCGTCTGCCGGCCCGGGCTAGGCCCGGCCGCCCCCGCGCAGGCGCCCGGCCAGCAGGCCGCGGTGGTGCCTCCCTCGACCGCCTATCTGACCTACGTTCTCACGAACCAGGGCAACGCCCAGGCGACCTTCGCCCTCGGCCACAGCGTCGCCGACGGCGGGGCCTGGACGCCCGCAGCCGTCGACCACTACCTCGACGCCAACGCCAACGGGCTGGTGGACCCCAACGAGGAGCTCGTCGACGCGGTGAGCCTCGACGCCGGCGGCCACGCCCGCCTCGTCCTGGCCGTCACGCCCCCGGCGGGCGCGCTCGGCGCCGTCACCCTCACGCCCACCGCCGACTGCGGCGACCTGCCCTCCAACGACGCCTACGCCAGCGTCGAGGCGCGCGAGCCCCTCGCGGCCGCGCTGCGCGTGCAGGTCGCGCTCACCGAGGCGGGCCCCGACCCCTTCGCCGCCTCCCGCTACCGCATCGTCGCCACCCTCGCCAACTACGGCGGCGGCCTCGCGATCGGCGCCGAGCTGGAGGTCGACCTGGACGACCTCGTGGGCGCCGGCTTCCTCGTCGACCTCGACGAGGTAGAGGCCGGCAAGGGCCTGCTCCTCTACGAGGACCCGACGACAGGCGGCTGGGTGCCAGCGCCGTCCCTGCCGAGCGGCCCACCGACCGCGCTGAGGCTCGACCTCCCCACACTTGATCCCGACGAGGCGGCCGTCCTGCGCCTCGAGCTCGTCGGCCCAGAGGAGCCCGTGCCCGGCATCTTCCCGGTCGTCGTCACCGGCAGCTCCGCCGACGAGCCCGAGCCGGTGCGCACGGTCGGCTACCTCGAGGTGGCTGCGACCCACGCCCACGCGCTCGAACGCGTCGGGCAAGGCGCCGTCGACCTCGTCGAGGGCCAGCCGCGCTGCGTGCCCTTCAGGCTGACGAACGAGGGCACCGCGGCCGACACCTACCGGCTCGCGGCCGCCGTCTCGCCCACGCCCGTCGAGGTGCGCGTCGCCCTGCAGGCGGCCGGCGGCCTGCCGCTGCCGGCGACCGTGGCCCTCGCGCCGGGCGCCGCCATCGACCTGGCGGCCTGCGTCGAGGCGCTCGCGCCCACCGCGGAGCCTTTCACCGTCACCGTGAACGCCGACAGCGACGCGACCGGCGAGAGCGCCGCGGCCAGCGTCGAGGTCGCCTCGGTCGCCCCCGCCGACGGGCTGGTCCTCACGCACGCGGCCGAGCCGACCGGCACCGTGAGGCCGGGCGCGCGCATCGCCTACACGCTGACGATCCGCAACGCCTTCGACTTCCCCTTGAACGGGATCAGGGTCCGCGACGACCTCGACCCCGACGTCTCCTTCGTGTCCGGCAGCGACGACTACACGCGCTCGACCCACGTGGCCAGGTGGGACCTGGGCACGCTGGCGCCCGGCGAGAGCGCGACCGTGCGGCTCGAGACGCGGGTCTCCCGCGCGGCCGCCGACGACACGGTGATCACCAACCGCTTCGCGGTCACCGCTCAGGAGCTGCCCGACCCCGTCCTCAGCAGCACGGTCCGCCACGCCACCTGGTCGAGCGCCCTGTTGCTCGAGACCACGGTGGCGCCCCAGAGCGGCGTCACCTACGGCGACGCCCTCACCTACACGCTCCGCGTCACGAACGCCTCGGACTCGTCCCTCGACGTGACCATCGAGGAGCGGCTGGCCGACGGCGTGGAGCTCCTCGACGCGGCCGACGGCGCAGGGGAGACCTGGGCGACCGCGAGCGCCGCCGGGAGCTTCCAGCACGACGGCGACGCGCTCACCTGGAGCGGCCTGCCCCTCGCAGGCGGCGAGAGCCTCACCGTGACGTACCGCGCGCGCGTCCTGCCGACCGCGCCCCTGGAGCTGGTCAACAGGACCGTCGCCAGGGGCGACAGCGCCCAGGGGGCGGCGGTCGAGAGCGCCGTCGCCACGGCCGCGCTGCGCCTCGACCCCGGCGTGTTCGAGCGCGACGGCGGCGTCCTCGTGGGCCGCGTCTACCTCGAGCTCGACGGCCTGGAGGGCTTCACCGGAGGCGCCGACCAGCCCCTCGCCGGCGTGCGCCTGGTCCTCGGCGGCGGGGCGCAGGCGCTCACCGACGACCGCGGCCGCTACGCCTTCCGCGGCGTGCCCGTCGGCACGCACGGCCTGCTCATCGACCCCGGCTCGCTGCCCTTCGAGCCCCTGCCAGCACCGAACGCGCTCAGCCCCTACCGCTACCTGGTGGCGGTACGGGGCGTGACCGTCCAGGACGTCGCCGCCGCGGCGCCGACGGGCAGCGCGACCGCCGCCCTGACCGCGACCCTCGAGCTGGGTCCGCTGACCGTCACCCGCGAGGTCGTCCCGGGGCCGGACGGCGACGTCGTCCGCCTCGAGCTCACCACCACCGAGCCGCTCGACGGCGTGGTCGTCACCGACCGCCTGACCGACGGCAGCGAGTGGACGAGGACGATCGAGCGTCTCGAGGGGACCACGGTCATCAGCTTCTCGGCGGGCGGGACCGCTACAGACGCCGTGCCGAGCGTCACCTGGAGGTACCCGTGACCGCCCGAGCCAGGACGCCCCTGGTCGTCCTCGCCACCATGCTCCTGCTGCTGTGCGGCGCGGCCGCCGCGGCCGAGGGCACGCTCGAGATGAGCGCGCGCCTCGCCGGGGTCGAGCCGGCCCAGCCCGTGAGCCTCACCGTCCAGGTCGGCGCGGAGAGCGTCGACCTGGGAGAAGACGGCGCTGCCGAGGTCGCTCTCGCGCCGGGCACCTACCCGCTGACCGTCGAGGTCGCCGGCGCCGCGGTCGAGGGACCCGGCGAGGTGACCGTCGCGGACGGCGAGCGCGCCGAGGTCACCTTCCTCGTCAGGCCCGTCGTCGCCATGACCCTCGAGACCGTCGAGGCGCCAGCAGGCCAGGCCGTCCTCCGCGCCCGCGCCACCACCGACTTCCCCTCGATCTTCCCCGGCACGATCAGCGTCGCGGTGCCGGCGGGCTGGCGCGCCGAGGGCGCCACCAGGGTGCTCGGCGGCCTCGGCGCCGGCGTCCCCCTGACGCTCGAAGTGCGCCTCCGCGCCGAGAGCCCCGGCGACGACACCGCCGTCGCCACGCTGGAGCCGTGGGGCGCGACGGCGCAAGCGCACCTCGCCGACGCCCGGCCCGCCACGTTCGAGCTGCGCGCGCTCGCCTCCGAGCTCACGGGCGCCGCGGGCAGCGAGGTCCTCCTTCCCGTCGAGGTCGCGAACCTGGGCGGCGAGGCCGGCGACGCCGTGCTCGGCCTGCGCGAGGCCGCGGGCCTGCCCGCGCCCGCAGCCGTCGACCTGCACCTCGCGCCCGGCGAGCGCCGCACGGTCCTCCTCCCGGTCGTCGTCCCCGACGCGGAGGGGCGCCTGGTGCTGCGGCCCTACCTCGCCGCCGCGGGACGCACCGTCGCCGAGGCCGAGGTCGCGCTGCGCGCGCTCCAGGCGAACGTCAGCGTCGGCCAGACCCTCGCTCACGAACGCCTCGTGCCCGGCGAGGTCGTCGCCGTGACCCTCACCGTGACGAACGCCGGCGAGGCGAGCACGGCCTACACGCTCACCGCGCGCCCGCCGGAGTGGCTCGAGCCGCTCGGCGACGCGTCCGCCCTCACCTTCCAGGGCGTCCTCGAGCCCGGCGCCGGGGTGGTCCACGCGTACGAGGCGCGCGTCCTCTACGGTCCCGCGTCCGCCGGCGCCGTCGTGGCCGAGCTGCGCTACGCCGACGTGACCACCGCCGTCGCGACACCCGTGGAGCGCGCCCTGGTCGGCCTCACCGCCGACGACGAGGCGCTGGGCGTCGCGGGAGACGCCACGACGATCGCCGCCACCGTGGAGAACCCCCTCGACCGACCGCTCTCGCTGCTGGTGCGCCGCGCTTCCGAGGGCGCCGACCTGCGGGGCGACGCCGAGGCGACGCTCGAGCTCGCCCCGCGCGAACGGCGCACGCTGACGTTCGAGGTCAGCGCCGCCGAGGCCGGCTCGGCGCGGCACACGCTGTCGCTGCTGCACGAGGGCACGCCGGTCGCGGCCACCGCCACGACCGCGGTGACGACGAAGCCGCGGCTCGTGCCCGTCCGCACCGTCACCGTGCGCGTCCCGTTCGCCGCCGAGGGCGCCGACAGCGTCCTGATCCGCCACGCCGTGCCCGGCGCTACGGTCGTCGCCGGCAGCTCCTCGCTCGACGGCGAGCCGGTCCCAGACCCCGTCGTCGACGCCGACGGGCGCGCCTACTGGCTGCTGGAAGCCGACGCGGGAGAGCTCACCTACCGGGCGCTCGTCGCCGAGGACCTCCCCGCCGAGCTGCCCGCCCCCGAGCTGACCGCGGTCTACGACGACCGCGAGGTCAGGCTCGTCGGCGACGTCGGCCTCGCCGACCTGCCCGACGCCGCGTCCACCACGCGGTCCCCGCAGAGCGACCGGCGCGAGGCCAGCCACGAGGCCAGCGGCCAGCGCGACGCCAGCCGCGAGGCGGCCAGCGGCCAGCGCGACGCGAGCCGCGAGGCGGCCGCCGGCGGGCCTGACGTCGCCGGCGCGCCGGAAGGCCTCATCGCCGAGCCCGCGGACGGCACGCGCTTCCGCGACATCGACCGCGTCCGCATCGTCGTGGTCGGCCCCGCCACCGGCGAGCTGCCCGAGGTCATGGTGAACGGCCGGGCGGTCGGGCGCGAGAGCGTCGGGCTCATCCAGACCGACGCGGCCGACGGCACGCAGCGCGTCGAGTACTACGCGATCACGCTCCGGCCGGGAGCGAACACCATCGAGGCCCGTGTCGGGGAGACGACCGACAGCGTGGAGGTCTTCCTCGCCGGGCGACCCGCCTGGCTCGAGGTGACGTCGGTCGAAGCGGTATCGAACGGACGCACGCCGGTCCGCGTCACGTTCGCCGCCGCCGACGCGAACGGCATCCCCACCGGCTTCGGTCCCCTGACGCTCGAGACCGACCTCGAGCCCACCGCTGCCGACGCCTTCCCCGAGCTGCCCGGCTACCAGGTGCTCCTGCGGGACGGGCACGCCGTCGCCGAGTTCGCGCCGCTCCTCACCGCGCGCGAGATCGAGGTCACGGCGCGCTACGAGACGCTCACGGCCACGACCCGCGTGCTCGCGGTGCCGACGCGCGAGGCCCTCTACCACTTCCACGGCTCGGCGACCTTCGGGGTCTCCGAGGGCGTCAGCTACCTCGCCGGAGCCGCCGAGGCCTACGCCGAGCTGCCGACCGAGCGCGGCCTGCTGCAGCTCGCGATCGACGGACGCGCTCGCGCGCCCGCCGCGGGCGAGCCGACCGGCGAGAGCGGCCTGGCGCCCCGCGCGCCAGACGACCGCTACCCCGTGCTCGGCGCCGAGACGGCGGCACGCCCGACGCTCGCCTCCGAGGACGCCATCGCCTTCCGCTACACGGAGCCGGGCCTGGAGGTCGCCTACGGCTACGGCGACCACGCGGCGCCCGCCGCCGGCGCGCCGGCCAGGATCACCGCGCTCGGCGTCGACGCCGAGGTAGCCGAGGGCCTGCGGCTCGAGGGCTTCGCGGGCCTGGCGTCCGCGACGCTGATAGAAGAGGTCATCGTCCCCGACGGCACCCGCCGCTACCAGCTCGGGCACGTGCCGCGCTCCGGCGGGGAGACCGTCCTCGTGCGCGTCCAGACGAAGGACGGCACGGTGCTCGACGAGACCGCGCTGGTCGCGGGACGCGACTACACGCTCGACACCACGGTCGGCGCGATCACCCTGGCCCGGCCCCTGCTGCCGACGACCGACGCGCTCGACGAGAAGCGCCTGGTCGTGCGCTACGCGCCCCGCGACGCGGCGCGCGACGAGCCGGCGTTCGGCGCTGGGCTGAGCTACGGGTCCGGCCCGTTCACGGCGTCCCTCGGCGGCGCGCGCGTCGTTACCGACGCGGGAGCCGAGTACCGCCTCGGCGCCGAGGCCGGCTACCACGTGGGCGGGTTCGGCGTCGACGTGAGCTACCTGAGGACGAGCCCCCGCTCCGGGGACGCGTCGAACAGGTTCGAGGCGACCGTCTACCTGCAGGACGCGGACTGGCTCGTGCGCGGCAGCGCCACCCTCGAGGGCGAGCTGCACGCCCACGCCGAGGTCGCGTACGCGCCGAGCGAGGGCCCGTGGAGCGCGACCGCCGACCTGGCCACGGACGCCGGCCGCGGCCTCACCGGCTCCGCCAGGGTCGCCTACGACATCCCGGGCGCCCTCGGGACGGCCGCCCTGGAGCACGACCGCACGCCGGGCCGCGACGTCACCGGCCTCGTCTACGAGCACGCCATCGACGCGCTCGTGGCCGGCCTCGGCGTCGGCTGGGACTGGCAGGCGAACGCGGCGGAGGCGCTGGCCCGCGCCGGGTACGACGGCGAGACCTTGTCGGTCGCCGTCGAGCACCGGCAGCCGTTCACCGCCGACAGGCAGGCGCGCAGCGAGCTCAGCGCGGGCCTGTCCCTCGCCGGCGGCACCGACCTGCGCGCCGGCGTGAACGCCGTCTGGGGCGGCGACGTGAGCGGCCGGCTCGAGCTGGCCCAGGCCCTCGGCCCCGCCACCGCCGCCGTCACCTACGAGCTCCCGACCGCGAGCGGCGAGGGCAACCGCCTCCGGTTCGGGGTCGAGACCCCGCTGGCCATCACCGACGCGCTCTCGCTCGACCTCAGCGGCAGCTACGCCCGCTCCTTCGCTGACGGCACGAACCGCTTCTCCGTCGGCGCCGCGGCGCGCTACGCAGTCGAGAGGCTCCAGGCCAGCGGCGCGGTCGAGCTCGCCGTCGTCGACGGCACGACGAAGCTGGTCACGCGCTTCGGCGTCACCGGCAGCCCTGCCCCCGACCACACGCTCCGCCTCGCCGGCGACTTCCAGGTCCTGCCCGAGCTCACGGGCACCCTCGACCTGGCCTACGCCTACGACGGCAGGGCCCTCTACGTGACGACCTACCACCGCCTGGTGGCGGACGACGAGCCCTCGGTCGAGGGCGAGACCGCCTTCGCCTACCGGCCGAACGCGTGGCTGCAGGTGCGGCCCAGCGCCGCCTACCGCGTCCTCTTGGCCGACCTCGCGGGCGTGACGGTCCAGCTCGGGACCGGCGTCACCGCCTACCCGCTCGAGCACGTGGGGCTCGGCGCTAACGGCTTCTACGTCGTCCAGCCGTTCGGCGGCGCGTCCGCGTTCGTCTGGGGCCTCGAGGGCTCCTACCGCATCGACGACAGCACCGCCGTCGCCGCCGGCTACTCGTTCGGCGACAGCGCGGGGCTCACCCCCGAGAGCCGCGGCGGCTGGTACGTGCGGCTCGACGTGTTCGGAGGCAACCGATGAGACGCCAGGAACGCCGCTCTGGCGCCGACCTTCGCCGCCGCGGGCCGGTCGTGAGGGCCCGCCCGCTCGCCGTCGCGCTCGCCCTGCTGGCCTCGTGGCTCGCAGCCGCCGCGCTGGCGCAGTCGTTCACGAACCCGGGCTTCGAGGACGGCCTGGCCGGCTGGACAACCGCGGGCTCGGCCACCACGATCGGGACCACCACCGTCGCGACAGACCAGTCGGACTGGACGGTCGCCCCGTACAGCGGCGCGGGCAGCATGCTCAGGCTCACGCCGAACGGCGCTCCCACCAGGGCCCAGGCGTGGGCGGAGCTGGGGCTGCCGGCGGCGACCCAGACCTACCTGACCGGCATCTTCCCCAACACCACCGACTACGCCTACGTCTACCGCTCGGTCGACCTGGACGCCGGCGACACGTTCACGCTCGCCTGGAACTACGTCGCCACGGACTACGACCCCTTCAACGACGGGTCGTTCGTCCTCTTCTCGAACCTCACGAACCCTGCGGCCCTGCCCCTGATCGACGGCGAGGTCGGCGACCTGAGGCTCCTGGGCGTGACCGTCACCGGCGGCAACTACGTCACCGGCAGCTACGGCAGCACGGGCTGGCAGACCGTCAGCTTCGAGGCGCGCGCCGCCGGCACGTACCGCCTCGCGCTGGTCGTGTTCAACCTCGATGACACTGCATACCCCCCGTACCTCTTCGTCGACGAGGCGAGCGGGACCACCCTCAAGGACGGGACCCCCTTCGCCCCGATCCCGCCTTCCGACGACGCGCCGCCGCCGATGGTGCAGCCCGACGCCCTGGTGGACACGGGCGCCGTCAGCGCGGTGACCGCCGTCAGCGCCACCGTGGCGGGCACGTTAACCGACCCGGGCGCCACCGCCGTCACGGCCCACGGCCACGTGTGGAGCACGAGCCCCAACCCGACGGTGAACCTGGCGACGAAGACCGACCTCGGCGCCGCCGCCGGGGCCGGGAGCTTCGCCAGCGACCTCACCGGGCTCCAGGCCGAGACCACCTACTACGTGAGGGCCTACGCCACCAACATGAACGGCACGGCCTACGGCGACGAGGTGTCGTTCACCACGGCCGCGCCCCCGTCGAGCCCGAGCGTCACGACGAGCGCGGGGAGCAGCACGTTCAGCCCCGCCCTCGGGCCCGTGGTCGTCGACCCCGGCCTGACCGTCTCCGACGACGACGTGCACGGCGCCACCGTGAGCATCGAGTCGGGCTTCACGCCGGGCGACACGCTCGCCTTCACGCCGCTGCACGGCGTGACCGGCAGCTTCAACGCCGCGACGGGCGTCCTCACGCTCACCGGCACCGCCACGGCCGCCCAGTACCAGGAGGTGCTGCGCAGCGTCACGTTCTCCACGGCGAGCCAGGCCAGCGACGCGCCGCGGACGATCACCTTCAACCTCGCGGGCGAGGCGCTCTACCTGGCCTACTCCGGGCACTTCTACGAGTTCGTCACCGCCCCCGCCATCGCCTGGACCGACGCCCACGCCCGCGCCGAGGCCATGAGCTCCTACGGCTCCGCCGGCTACCCCGCCGGCGTCTACGGTCTGCAGGGCTACCTGGTGACGGTCACGTCGGCCGAGGAGAACGCCTTCGTGGCCGCGAAGCTCCAGGGACAGGGCTGGATGGGCGCCAGCGACGACGGCGACGACAAGGTGTGGCGCTGGGTCGCCGGGCCCGAGGCGGGCACCGTGTTCTTCCACCAGAACGGCTACAACGCGACCGGCCCCAACTCGTGCGGCAGCGGCGGCACCGCCGTAGGCGGCGCGTACGTCAACTGGGACGCCGGCGAGCCCAACGACTTCAGCGGCGGCTGCGCGAACGGCGAGAACTTCGCCCACTTCCTCGAGAGCGGCAAGTGGAACGACTACCCGAACTCGAACTCCAACATCGCAGGCTACGTCGTCGAGTACGGCTCGCCTGCCGAGGCCGACGCCATCGACCAGCTCACGGCCTCGAAGACCGTCGAGCTCCTGTTCGGCCCCGAGCTGACCTCGTTC
Organism: Deinococcaceae bacterium; assembly: GCA_044508445.1. Lineage (GTDB taxonomy): Bacteria > Deinococcota > Deinococci > Deinococcales > Trueperaceae > DASRWD01. The sequence continues at coordinate 34,499 of JBIQHQ010000021.1, read as the reverse complement.
TCTCCGACGAGCGCCGGGCAGGGCGAGACCGTGACGATCACGGGCTCGAACCTCACCGGCACGACCGAGGTGAGCTTCGGCGGCGTGCCCGCCTTCGACTTCACGGTCGTGAACGACACCACCGTCGAGGCGACCGTCGCCTACGGCTCGAGCGGCCCTGTCGAGGTGACCACCTCGTACGGGGAGGCCGAGCTGGCCGGGTTCGCGTTCGAGCAGCCCGAGGCCTACACGTTCGACTACCTGCCCATCGGCAGGCTCGACGGCGTCGACGGCTGGACCACCGCGCCCATCGGGGGCAGCAGCTACGGCATGCAGGTCCTCGTCCCCGGGGTCACCGCGCCACTCGACGGCGGCAGCCAGAACACGGCGGTGCCGGGGCATGACGGCAGCCGCGCCGCACGCTTCCCCTTCGGCGGGCTGGGCGTCGGGGGTCGCGCCTACCGCGTCGACAACGCCAACTGGTCCCTGCCCGACGTCCCCGCGGGCCAGGTCACCGTCGTCGAGTTGGAGATGCTAGTCCCGACCGGGGGAGGCGGGTTCGCGCTCGGCCGCGACGCCGACGGCGACGGCACCCTCCAACAAGACGAGCAGGGGCTCGCGCTCACCTTCGTCCAGGACGAGGTCTGGCTCTCCAGGCCCGGCAAGCTCGTGTCCGCGGACCGGCCCGAACTGGCCGACAGGCTCGCGCGCTTCCAGGTCGTCATCGACCGCGGCCTGCCGGGCGGCGTCGCCCACGTGAGCTACCGCGACATCGGCACGCCCGGGAACGAGTGGCTGCAGCTCGAGGCGGAGCTCGACCTCGGCCTCGGCCAGGCGGGCGTGGACGACCCCAACGACTGGAACGCGTTCGCCATCTCCGCGGACTCGTGGGACCCGACGTTCCTCTTCGACGACCTCGGCTCCCGCGCCGTGGCCACGAGCACGCGGGCGCTCGACCTCGGCGACGTCAACGTCGGGTCCGCCTCGACGGCGCAGACCGTTTCAGTCAGCGGCCAGCGCCTCACCGGAGACCTCACCGCCACGGTCACCGGCGACTTCCTCGTGAACGGCGGGACGACCGTCGCGGGCGTGGGCGACGGCACGGTCCTCAGCGTGACCTTCCACCCGACCGCGGGCGGGACCCGCACGGGCGAGCTCGTCCTGCAAGGTGGCGACATGGCCGCGCCGCTCGTCATCGCCCTCACGGGGCAGGGCGTGCCGCCCACGATCACGAGCTTCGACCCCGCGACCGCGGCCACCGGCACGCCGGTCGTCATCTCGGGCGTCAACCTCTCCGGCGCCACCGCCGTGAGGTTCGGCGGCGTCGACGCCTACTCCTTCGAGGTCGTCTCCGACACCGAGGTCCACGCGGTCCTCGGCTCCGGCGCCAGCGGCGCGGTCGAGGTCGTCACGCCCAACGGCACGGCCTCGCTGGCCGGCTTCACCGCCCTGCCCGCCGGCAGCGTCTACCTCGAGACCGACCCCGGACCGGGCCGCTACACCATGCCCGCCGACCACCCGGCGCTCGCCGACGGCGCCCTCGAGCCCGACGAGTACGCGGGCGACGTGAGCCTCGACGTCCGCGCAGGCGGCAGCCTGGCGCTGCTGCCGGCGGGCGCCGCGCTCGTCGTCGACTCCGCCGCTGATCTGGTCGTCGCGGCCAGCCTCGACGCGGGCGCGCGCGACGCGACGCTCCTCGCCGTGGACGGCGAGGTCCGGGTGCTGGCGGGCGGCGCCGTCACCGCCTACGGCGACGTCACGCTCGCCGCCGGGTCGTGGACGAACCAGGCCGGCCCCGCCGCCCTCGACTCCAACGGCGGGCGCGTGCGCGTCTACACCGAGTCGCCCCTGAACGACCAGAACGGGGGCGTGACGTACCGGGAGCGCTTCGGCGTCGCCTACCCCGAAGACCCCCTGGTCAGCGGCGACGTCCTCTACTACCAGGCCAACCTCGTCGAGGGGCACGTGTTCGTCGACGCCGACCTCAGCGGCGTCATGGGCGCCGGCGAAGCCGGCCTCGCGGGCGTCGCCGTCACGCTCGAGGGCGCCGGCACGAGCGTGGTCACCGACGGCACCGGACGCTACCGCTTCATCGGCGCGCCCGCCGGCGACTACGAGGTCGTCGCGGACGACCCGTCCGGCTACGTCGCCGTCGGCTCGAACCGCCTGCCCGTGACCCTGGCGCCGTCCGGGGTCGTGGAGGGCCTCGACGTCGGCTACCACGCCGGCGCGCGGATCGCGGGCGTGCTCTTCCGCGACGACGGCCTGGGCGGGGGCGCGGCGAACGACGGCGTGCAGGACGGGGGCGAGGTGGGCGTGGCCGGCGTGAGGGTCAGCGCCGCGCACCCCGGCGGCCTCGCCATCACCACGACGGGCCCTGACGGCTCCTACGAGCTCTTCGTCGCGGCCGGACCCGTCACCCTCACGCACGAGGGGACGACCGCCACGGGCCGCTTCGACGGCACCGCCGCGGTCCTCGCCGACTCCGGGCCGGCGAACCTCGTCGTCTTCACCGCCGCCGGCGGCGCCGACTACCGCCACGACTTCGGCGTCGTGCCGGCCTCCGCGCTGACCCCGGCGCTGTCGCAAGGCCAGGTGTCGGCGCCGGGCGTCCGCTCCTACCTGCTCGGCTACCGCCCGGGCACCGAGGGCCAGGTCACGTTCGACGTGCCGCCCGGCAGGCTCGCGTACCGCCTGTTCCTCGACGCCACCTGCGTCGGCCTCACGGGCGAGGTCGCCGTCGGGGAGGGCGCGGCGGTGTCCGTGGGCCCGAGCTGGCCGCGCGATGACGGCCGCCTGGCCGACTGCGCCCTCAGGCTCGAGGTGCACGCCGACGCCGGCACGGGCGAGGGCACCTCTGACGTCGCCACCGTCACCGCGGCACTGCAGTGGGCGAACCAGGTCGCCTTCGACATGTCCGCCGCGTCGGTGGAGACGGATGTGGTCGGCCCCGGACGCCTGGCGATCGCCAAGGAAGGCCGCAACGTGGCCGAGGGCGGGGCGTTCTCGACCCGCTTCGAGGGCGCGCCCGGCGACGTGCTCGAGTACCGCGTCAGCTACGCGAACATCGGCACCGCCGACGTGTTCGACGTCGTCCTCAGGGCCGTCGTGCACGGTCCCACCGAGGTGATCGAGGACGCGGGCGCGGCGGTCCTGGTGTGCCCCGACGGCTCGTCGGTCGACCTCACCCTGACGGGCCCCGCGATCGCCGTCGACCTCGCCGCGGCGTGCTCGCTCGAGCTCAGGCCAGCGCCGGACGGCTCCGGGGCGCCGCGCCCCGCGCTGCGGCCCGGCGAGGGCGGCACCCTCGTCTACCGCGTGCGGATCCTCTAGGCCCCGCCACCTCGCCTTCCCGCCGCGGCGCGACCGTCGAGATGGTCGCGCCGCGGTTCCTTCACCGAGGGTCGACGGCGGGGCCGGGCGCTAGAGTCACCGCAAGGCCCACAGCCTTCACTTCGACCACGTGCGGGCGCAGCCCCCGCGCGCACCCCCGGCGCGCCGGCGGGGGCGTCAGGGAGGTCGTATGAGCTCTCCCGGCAGGGGCACGATCGCCGTCCTGGGCGCGACGGGTCGCCTCGGCGGCGCCACCTCCAGGCACCTCCTCGCGGAGGGCTGGCAGGTGCGGGCCGTAACCCGCAAGCCCGAGGGTCCCAAGGCGCGGGCGTTGGCGGACGCCGGCGCCCAGGTCGTGAGGGCCGACATGGAGGACCGCGCCGCGCTCAGGCACGCTTTCGCGGGGGCGAGCGGCGTCTTCAACGTACAGAACCCCATGAAGAGCGGCCTCGAGGCCGAGCTGCGCCAGGGCATGAACGTGGCGGAGGCCGCGGCGGAGGCCGGCGTCGGCCACGTCGTCTACGGCTCGGCCGGCGTCGGCAGGTCGGGCACGGGCGTGGGCCAGTGGGAGTCGAAGGTCCGCATCAAGGAGGCCATGCTCTCGCGCGGCCTGCCGCTCACCGTCCTCAGGCCCATGGCGCTCATGGAGCTGATGACCGACGCCGACTTCTACCCGGCGCTGTCGACCTGGCACACGATGCCCAACCTCGCGGGGCCGGACACGAGGATCCCCTGGCTGGCCGCCGACGACCTCGGCGTCATCGCGGCGAAGGCCTTCGCCGACCCCGGCTCGTTCGTGGGGAGGGACGTCGCGCTGGCCGGCGACGTCAGGTCGGTCGAGGAGTGCCGCGCGCTCTACGCGTCGGCGACTGGCCGGGCGCCGCGGCGCTTCCGCGTGCCGGTGTGGCTGTTCGAGCGCATGGCGGGCCGGGACCTCACGGCCATGTGGCGCTGGCTGAGGACGGCCGACCTCGACCTCGACGTGACGCCGACGCTGGCGCTCCACCCCGGCGCGCTGACGGTGGAGCGCTGGCTCCACGGGCGGTTCGCCGCGGCAGCTACGGCTCCGACGCCGAGCTGAGCCGCTACCGCGACGGCCTCGGCTTCACAGTCGACTTCCTGCACGGCGTGCCGCCGTTCTGCGGCTCGGTGTCGCGCGGCGCCGCGACCATCCACCCGCGCTTCGTGCACGCCCCGGCCGCGCTGGGGCCCGCCTCCGAGGAGGGGTCGCTGGTCGCCGCCTACGTGGAGGTCGACGACGTCAAGGCGCTCTACGCCGAGTACGTGCAGGCGGGCGTCGACTTCGCCAAGAAGCTGGGGAGAGAGGCGTGGGGAGGCTCCGACCTCATGGTCGTCGACCCCGACGGGAACGGGGTCTGCTTCGTCACCGGTCCCTGAGGTAGGCGCGGGACTCCACTACGCCGCGACCTCGGACGGGCGCTGGCCGGGCCCCGGACGCGCCGGCGACGGGCCCGCCGGATGATCGGCGACGGGCCCAGCCGACATGTGATATGAATGTCACATGTCGGCGGTGGCGACGACGGAGCGCCCGGCCCCGCGACGGGACGCACCGCGCCCCGAGGACGACGACGCGTTCTGGCGGGCGTTCGCGAGCCCGTGGCGCCGCGCGATCCTCGATGAGCTCGCCGCCGGACCGAGGACCACCGGCGAGCTGGCGGATCGCCTGCCCGACCTCTCGCGCTTCGCGGTCATGCAGCACCTCGGGGTGCTCACCGAGGCGGGCATCGTCGTCGTCGAGCGCCGGGGGCGCCACCGCTACAACCACGTCAACGCCGCCGCCCTGCGCGGGTTCTACGAGCGTTGGGTGAACCGCTACGCGGACGCCGCGGCCGGCGAGCTCACGGCGCTGCGCAGCCACCTGGAGGAGGAGCACATGTCGACGGCCACGGAGACGGTCAAGGTCCTGCGCCTCGAGAGCGAGCTGCGCTTCGCCGCCCCGCCCGAGCGCGTGTTCCGGGCGCTGACGGACCCGGACGAGGTGCTGAAGTGGTTCCCCTACACCTACGGCGAGGACCGCGTGAAGCGGATCGTCCTCGAGCCGCGCGTCGGCGGCGTGCAGTACGAGGACTGGGGCGACGGCGCCGGCCACTTCTACGGCACGGTCCTGGAGTGGGACCCGCCGCGGCGCATCACCGTGCGCAGCCGCCTCCATCCCGGCACGATCATGGACACGACCAACTCCGTCGAGCCCACCGAGTCGGGCGCGGTGCTGCGCTCCTCGCGCGTCATCGTCGGGCCGATCACGGACGAGCAGGAGCGGGGCATCCGCTTCCACGGCGACCTCGCCCGCTTCGAGGAAGCGATCCGTGGGGTCGTGGAGGGCGAGCCCAGCGCGCCAGCGCAGGGCGGCCGAGCCGGGGGGCCCGAGGTCGCCTGACCCGCGCCCAGCGGCCGGAAGCCGCGCGCCGGCCGGCGCTAGACTCGAGCGTGTCGGCCTACCAGTTAGGCCCCTTCGTGCTCGGCGCGCCGAGGTTCTACGCGGCGCTCGGCCTGGTCGTGCTGGTGCTCGCTGCCGAGGTGGCGGCGTGGCGGGGCAGGCTGGTCGCGCGCCGGGCGGAGCCTCGCGCGCGAGCCGGACATCGTGAGGTGGCCGCACCTGGAGAGGAGGAGCCCGCTCTCCCCGCGGAGGGGCTCGAGACTGCGCCTCCCTCCACCGCCTGGGCGTGGAACGCCACGCTGGCCGTCCTGGTGGGCGCCCGCCTCGGCTTCGTCCTCGAGAACCTGGGCACCTTCGTCGCCCGGCCGCTCGAGGTGCTCCAGTTCTGGCAGGGCGGGTTCTCGCCGTGGTGGGGAGTCGGCGCCGGAGCGCTGACAGCCGCGTGGTCGGTGGCCAGGCGGAGGGTGGCCGTGGGCGCGGTCGCGCTGCCGGCGGTCCTCGCTATCGGAGCCTGGCTCGGGGTCCCGGCGCTGCTCACCCCCGCCGAGCAGCAGGCGCGTCGCCTGCCTGGCCTCGTGCTCGAGAGGCTCGAGGGCGGCGAGCTCGACCTCGCGTCGCTGCGGGGACAGCCGGTCGTGATCAACATGTGGGCCACGTGGTGCCCGCCGTGCCGCCGCGAGCTGCCGATGCTGGCGTCGGCGGCGCGCACCTACCCCGACGTGCGCTTCGTCTTCGCCGACCAGGCGGAGTCGCGCGAGGCCGTTCTGGCCTACCTGGCCGAACGCCAGGAGCTGGAGCTGCCTGACGTCGTGCTGGACGCGAACGCGAGCCTCTCCGGCGAGTTCGGCACCATCGGCCTGCCCACCACGTTGTTCTTCGACGCCGAGGGGAACCACGTGCTCACGCACGCGGGCGAGCTGTCGTCGGTGCTGGTGGTCAACTACCTGGCCGACCTCAGGCGCGGGGAGCGGTAGGCGCATGGTAGGGGGCAGGCGTCGGCGCGCCGGGGAGCGCCCAGGCGGAGAGAGGGGAGACCCGGGGGAGCCCTAGAGGTCCTTGGCCCTGAAGGCCCGTAGGCCGAGCCACGCCGGCACGGCCATCCAGGCCAGCAGCGCGCCCACGGCGAGAGCGGTGCCGCCCGCCGAGCCCAGGAACCTCCCGAACAGCGCGCCCGTGTAGCCGAGGAGCGCGGCGGTGTCGAGGCGCAGCAGCACCAGCACGCGCGACAGGTCGATGGGGTTGAGCAGCGTCAGGCCCATGACCGCGGACTCGATCGGGTACGCCTGGGCGACCACGATGAAGAACAGGACGAGCCCGTCGTAGACGATGCTCATCAGGAGCCACACGCCCAGCGCGACGCCCAGCGCCCGCGCCCGCTCCTCGTTGGCCATGCCGAGCCAGAACGCCAGGCCCGTGAAGACGACGCTCACGGCGGCGCCGGCCGCGAGCAGGCTCGTCAGCATCGCCACCTGCACCGGGGCCGCGAACGAGTAGGCGAGGTAGGGCACGCCGGTGCCCACCACGAACGCTCCGGCCAGGGGCGCCGCCACGCCCACGAACTGACCCAGGTACACCGCCGGACGCGACACCGGCTGGGTGAGGATCAGCTGCACGTAGTCGCGCGTGTAGTAGCAGTGGTTCATCCCCAGCATCAGCGCCACCAGCGGGATCACCAGCAGCACGAGGTTGAGGGACGAGAGCGCCGCCTGCACCGGGTCGTCGCCGAACCACAGCAGGCCCGCCGTGGCGACCGCGAAGAACAGCGTGTAGGCGACGAGCCAGCGGCTCCGCAGCAGGTCGAAGAACGCGTACTTCATGACCTTCGCGGCGGTGCTCATGCGACGGCCTCCTCCGGCCGGACGGCGTACGCGTCGCCGCGACCAGCGCCGCTCGCGGCGAGCGCCTCCCCGCCCATCAAGCGCGCCAGCGCGCGCTCCAGCCGGCGCTCGCCCGTGGACAGCCGCAGCGAGGCCAGCGTGCCCCGGAACCTCACGGTGCCGTCGAGGAGGAACAGGACCTCGTCGGCCAGCTCCTCCAGCTCGCTCATCACGTGCGAGGTGAGCAGCACCGTTGCGCCCCGCTCGCGCTCCGCCAGGATGAGGTCCTTCAGTCGGGAGGAGGCCAGGGGGTCCAGCCCGGCGCCCGGCTCGTCGAGCACCAGCACGCGCGGCGCGAACGCGAAGGTCAGCACCGCGCTGGCCTTCTGCCTCGTGCCGCCCGACAGCGTGCGCAGCGGCTTGCCGAGGTGCTCGCGCAGACCGAAGAGGTCGACGAGCTCGTCGAGAGCAGGGGAACGCTCCCCGCGCAGGTCCTGCACGAGTTCGAACAGCTCGCGCACCCTGAGGTTGTCGGGGAAACGCGCCTCCTGCGGCATGTAGCCCACGCCAGCTCGCACGGACGGGTCGCCGTCCACGGGGCGTCCGTCCACGGTCACGGTGCCGGAGTCGGGGCGCACCAGCCCGAGCAGGCACTTCAGCAGCGTCGTCTTGCCGGACGCGTTCGGCCCCACCACGGCCGTCACCAGGCCGGGGCGGAACTCGGCCGAGACGCCCCTGAGGACCTCGAGCCGGCCGAAGCGCTTGGTCAGGGAGTCGACGACGACCATCTGATCCTCCCCATGAGCGGCCTGTCGTCCTCGATCGCCTTGGGCGTGAGGACGGGCAGGAGGCGCTCGGCGTAGTCGAGGGCCAGCGACAGCGGGCTCCTCAGCAGGACCAGCGCCTGCGGGTAGGCCTCGGCCGTCAGAGCGAAGAGCCTGACGGGCCTGTAGGGGACGTCGCCCACGCCGTCCCTGTCGAGGTCGTAGCCCTGGTACTGGTCCCAGTAGTTCTGGTCGAAGGAGTTGTACGACCTGTCGGCGTTCGTGGTGACGTCGAAGGTGTTGCCGATGAAGTTGTTGTAGCGGACGACGGAGCCCATCGAGTTCGAGAGCACGCGCAACGCGTAGCCGTTGCGGACGAACTCGTTGTGGCTCAGCTCGGTCCGGTTCGAGCCGTCGAAGTAGACGGCGGCCGTGTTGTTCGCGAACAGGTTGCCGGACACCACGGAGTCGTCGATCTCCTTGAGGAGCAGCCCGTACACGGCGGCGCCGCGGTTGTCGCGGAACTCGTTGCCGATCATCGTGATGCCCCGTGAGTACATGACGGCCACGCCGGCGCCGTTGGACCCGAAGACGTTGCCGGTGAACTCGGAGTCGTTCGAGTACATGAAGTGCAGGCCGTAGCGGAGGTTGTGCTCGCTGACGTTGTCGCGCACCGTGGCCCCGCGGGCGAACTCGAGGTAGATGCCGTCGCGGTGGCGCGTGACCGTGTTGCCCTCGATGACGACGTCGTAGCCGTTCCACACGTGGATGGCGTTGCCGGAGTACGCCTCGGCCTCCGCCTCGCCCGTGACGACGTTGCCTCGCACCACGCAGGCCGTGGACTTGGCCAGGTAGATGCCGAAGAACGCGTTCTCGACGCGGTTGCCCTCGATCAGGCAGCCGCCCACCTCGCCCACGGCTATCGCCGCCACGTCCCGCACGTGGCTGCGGCCGGGGTCCCGCACCACGAGGCCGCGCACCTCCACGCGGTCGGCGGCGACGGTGATGACCTGGTGCTCGAGCTCGCCGTCGAGGACCGGCCAGCCCTCGCCCACCAGGGCGACCCGCTTGTCGATCACCAGCGGCCCCTCGCGGTAGGTGCCGGCGCGCACCAGCACCGTGTCGCCGTCGGCGGCGTCGGCGAGGGCGGCGGCCACGCTGGAGTGCGAGCAGCCCGCGGCGCAGACGTCGAGTACCGCCGCGGCGGCGTTGGCCGCCAGGGCGAGCACGAGGGCCGCCGCGGCGACCGACGAGGCGGACCGGGCGGAGGGCCTCACGGCGCCCCGGGGTATGCCACCAGGGTCCCGGCCGGCGGCGCGTACGGCTCGCCGCGGGACCCGTCGCCCGGCGGCACGTGCGAGTGACCCTCGTCGTTCGTGACCCTCTCCACGAGGCCCGACTCCACGACCAGCGCCTCGAGGTCGGCGTAGCGCACCTCCACGCCGCCCACCTCGGCCCGCACGTCCTCCAGCTCGCCCAGGGTGCGGAACGCCGCGACGTTCAGGCCCATCGGGCTGCGGAGCGCCCCGCTCCTCAGGTAGCGGGCCTCCTCGGCCCTGAGGAGCCGGCCCGGCGTGCCGAAGTCGGTCACCCACAGCGAGTGCACGTCCTGCGCGGCCACGCGGCCCTCGTGGAGGAACGCCAGCATGCACTCGAGCGAGTCGAACTTGTACGCCTTGCCCGCCCTCGTGACCACCTGGGCCGGGTAGCGCGGGTCCGAGACCTGCATCCCGCAGAACGCGCACAGGTCCTCGCCGACGACGATGGGCACCGGCTTGGGCGCCGAGCAGGCCGCCACCAGGCCGAGCACCGCGAGCAGGGCGGCCGCGGTCGCGACGGGCCGCACAGCCCGCACGGGCCGCCGCGAGAGGAACCAGACGCCGGCGAGCACGATCGCGCCCAGCACGAAGCCGCCCGCCAGGGCCGCGGCACCCCAGCCGGGCCAGGCCGTGATGTAGAAGTTCATGAACTGGCTGGTGCCCAGCAGCGGGGGCGTGTAGCCCTCCATGGTGATGGCCGCGCGCGGGTCTATGGTGTGCCCGAACTTCCACAGCCAGCGGAAGAAGTCGGCCATGCCGGCGACGGCGAAGGCGCCGTAGCCGACCAGCCAGGCCGTGAGCCAGCGCCGGCGCCCGCGTACGGCCACGAGCAGCCCCGCGGCCGACACGACCACGACGGCGATGGGCAGCACGCGCAGCTCCCAGAACTCCGCGGCGTCGAGCCGCATGAAGCCCACGTAGTGGTTGAGCTGGTTGATGAGGTCCACGCGCCCCGTGAGCCTCGAGGTCCAGATCTGCATGGCCAGGCCCTCGGGGTACTGGGGCGCCTCGAAGAAGTAGTGCCACAGGGGCCAGACGAACGTGAGGAGCGGGAGCAGTGCCGCCACGGCCACCAGGCCTCGCGCCAGCCAGCCCAGACGTCCTTCACGGGGTCTCATGAGCGTCCCTCCTCGGCGAGGCGGCCGGCCCGGCCGCGTGGGTCGGGCCGGCCGCGCCGGCATCTAGCGCCCCACGCTCCAGCTCAGGGCGACGTCGGAGTCGGCCGGGGAGACCCGGACGTACCCCTGCATCTCCTGGTGGAGGGCCGAGCAGAAGTCCGTGCAGTAGAAGGGGTAGACGCCCTCCGCCTTCGGCTCCCACTTCACGGTCAGGGTCCGCCCCGGCATGATCAGGACGTTCGCGGCCTCCATGCCCTGCACCGCGAAGCCGTGCGGGACGTCCCAGTCCTGCTCGAGGTTCGTGATGTGCCAGTAGACGGTGTCGCCCACCTTGATGCCCTCGATCACGTCGGGCGCGAAGTGCGAGCGGATCGAGGTCATGTAGACGTGCACGACGTCGCCGTCGCGCTCCACGCGCGTGTCGGCCTCGCTCTTGGCGGCGTAGGGGTGCTCGTTCTCGGCCAGGTCGTAGATCGTCCGGCTGTTCGGGGCCACCAGGTCCGCGGCGATGCCCTGCGCGTAGTGGGGCTCACCGAGCGTGGGGAAGTCGAGCAGCATCTCCATCGTGTTGCCGCTGATGTCGATGAGCTGCGCCGACTGCGCCAGCTCCGGCCCCGTGGGCAGGAAGCGGTCCTTGGTGATCTTGTTCAGGGCGATCACGTAGCTGTCGGACGGGTGCACCGTGTCGCCGCCGGGGATCATCAGGTGGCCGATCGAGTAGTAGACGGGCATGCGGTCCACGACCTGGAAGTCGGAGAGCCGCCACTTGATGATCTCGGACGTGATGAAGCAGGACGTGTAGACGTTGCCCTTGCTGTCGAACTCGTTGTGCAGCGGGCCCAGGCAGGCGCGCTCCACCTGGCCGGCGACGATGGCGTCGAAGTTCAGGATCGGGATGCCGTACGCGTCGCCGTCGAAGTCGCGGTTCTCGATCGCCGCGAGCATCTTGCTGAAGCTGTGCACGGCGATCGTGGCCGAGAGCTTGCCGCCGGGCACTATGTACTCGCCGGTGGGGTCCACGTCCACGCCGTGCGGCGACTTGGGCGTGGGCAGGAAGTAGACGAGCCCCTCGCAGTCGGACGGCGAGAGGACCATGACCTCGTCCTCCCAGTCCGTCTCGGCGATGCCGGTGTCCTCGTCCACCTCGTTGTGGGCGTAGAGGGCGGGCATCTCGTGGGCGGCGCCCGCGGCCACGCACTGCTCGGCGCGGCGCCAGTTCACGGCCGTCACGAAGTCCTTGTCGGCCTGCGAGGCGTTCACCTCGAGGAGCGTGTGGGCCTCCTCGACGTTGTAGGAGGTGAAGAAGCACCAGTCCGCCGAGGGTCCCTTGCCGCACTGCGACAGGTCGTAGTCGAAGCCCGGCATGAGCACCTGGAAGGCCACCTCCATCTCGCCGTCCTCGGGGTCGACGGAGACGAACGTGAGCATGCCCTTGAAGTTGCCCTGGTAGTCGGCTATGGGCATGTCGCGCTGCGGCACGGGCTGGCTGAAGCGCGAGCCCGCCACCAGGTACTCGGTGTTCGAGGTCGCGAACGGCGACGGGTGGTTGCCGCCGACGTTGGGGATCTCGATGATCTCCACGGTCTCGAAGGTCGAGAGGTCGATGCGCGCGATGCGCGGCGTGTTGTTGCCGTTGATGAACAGCCAGCGCCCGTCGGCGACGCCGTTCGTGCGCGAGAGCTGCGGGTGGTGGGCGTCGTCCCAGTACACCGGCCCGTGCGAGGTGTTGAAGAGCGCCTTCGTCTCCTCCGAGTAGCCGTAGCCGTTCTCGCCGTGCTGCGAGAACACGGGGATCAGGCGCAGCGTGCGGCCCGAGGGCAGGCCCACGACGCTCACCTGGCCGTTGAAGCCGCCGGAGAAGAAGCCGTAGTACTCGTCGTGCTGGCCCGGCGGGACGAAGGTGCGCGCGGCCGCGTCGCTGGCGGTGCGGCCGGCGGTCCTGGCGCCCTGGGCCAGCACCAGCCCGGCGGCCAGCGCCCCGGCTCCGAGCAGGAACGAGAGCCATCTGCGTGGACTCATGCACTACCTCCCGAGCGAGAGGCGCGTCGGTCTCGCGCGCCCTCGCTAGTTCCCGACCTGGGAGTCCTGGTACCTGAAGAACTCGAGGACGTCGCGGACCTGCTCCTCGGTGAGGGGGAGCTGCGGCATCGGCGTCATGTACTCGGCGAGGAGGCCGTAGGCCGTGTCGTCCTCGAAGAGCATCACGTTCGTGTTGAGGACCATGTTCATGATCCACTCGGGCGCCCGGCGCTGCGTGACGCCGCGGAGGTCGGGCCCCACGTAGCGCTCGCCGAACCTGTGGCAGGCCGAGCACAGCGACTCGAAGGTCGCCTGGCCGCCGGCCACCCTCTGCGGGTCGATCTCGCCGAGCTCGACCTCGGCGATGGGCCCGATGCCCTTGGGCAGCTCGTCCGCCTCCTGCGCCAGCGCCAGCGCCGCCAGCAGGGCCAGCGTCGCCGCGGCGAGGCGGAGGGTCGCGTGGTCGCCGGCGCGCCCGCGGGCGGTTCGTCCCTGGGTGTCGCTCACGGAGCCAACCTCCTCGTTCCGGCCTCAATCCGGATGCTGACCTCCACGTTGGCGTCGTGAGCGACACGTGAGTAGGGACGTAAGACCCCTGGGGCCCCCGGAGCAGACCCGGGTCCCTCTAGGTAGACCCCTTCGGCCCTCAGGGCGCGTCGCGCCGGCCTGGGAAGAGATCCGCGCCGGCCCGCCGCCTGTTAGCCTCGCGGCATGATCGTCACGACCACGCACAACGTAGAGGGCAGACCGGTCCGCGAGTACCTGGGCCTCGTCACGGGCGAGACGATCCTCGGGGCCAACATCCTCCGCGACCTCATGGCCGGCATCCGCGACATCATCGGCGGGCGCAGCGCCCTGTACGAGCAGAGCCTGCGGGAGGCCAAGGAGAACGCCCTGGCCGAGATGACGCAGGCCGCCCAGGCGCTGGGCGCCGACGCCGTCGTGGGCGTCGACCTCGACTACGAGACCATCACCTTCGGGCAGGGCGGCGGGATGCTCATGGTCACCGCGTCGGGCACCGCGGTGAAGCTGTAGGGACCGCAGGCGGTCCGCCTCCCGTCGGCGCGCCCCACGCGGGGCCTCTAGGGCTCGGACACGGCGCCCCGCTACCGTGGCCGGCGGCGCCCGCGCCGCATCGCTGGCGACCGCTGGGCGCCGCCGCCGGTGCTAACTTCCTCGTGTCCTCACAATGAGGGCACGAGAAAGCGAGGTGCACATGGGTTCGGCCACGCCCCGCTCGTCCCGCCCGTTCCTCGCGGCCTCGTTGGCGGCCGCGCTCTCGCTCGCCTTCACCGCCCACGCGCAGGTCACGCTGCTCAACGTCAGCTACGACCCCACCAGGGAGTTCTACCGCGAGTACAACCAGGCCTTCGCGGCTTACTGGCAGGAACAGACGGGCCAGACCGTCGTGGTCAACCAGTCGCACGGCGGCTCGGGCGCGCAGGCGCGGGCCGTCATGGAGGGCCTGCAGGCCGACGTCGTCACGCTGGCCCTGCAGTCCGACGTGGACGCCATCGCGCGGATGTCGGACCTCATAGACCCCGCCTGGCGCGAGCGCCTGCCCAACGGCTCGTCGCCCTACACCTCCACGATGGTCTTCGTCGTGAGGGCGGGCAACCCCAAGGGCATCGAGGACTGGGACGACCTCGTCAGGGACGGCGTGGCCGTGGTGACCCCGAACCCCAAGACCTCCGGCGCGGCGCGCTGGAACTACCTGGCCGCCTGGGCGTGGGCCTACAGGGAGTACGACGGGGACCTCGACGCGGTGCGCCGGTTCGTGGGCGGCATCTACCGCAACGTCGCCATGCTCGACACCGGCGCGCGCGGCTCCACGACCACCTTCGTGCAGCGGCGCATCGGCGACGTGCTCATCGCCTGGGAGAACGAGGCTCTCCTGATCGTCTCGCAGTTCGGCGCCGACGGCTACGAGGTCGTGGTGCCGTCCGTCTCGATGCTGGCCCAGCCCGTCGTGGCCGTGGTGGACGAGAACGTCGACGCCCACGGCACGCGCGAGGTCGCCGAGGCCTACCTCGAGTACCTCTACTCGCCCGAGGGCCAGCGCCTCGCCGCCAAGCACTTCTACAGGCCCGCCGACATGTCGCTCGCCGACCCAGAGGACGCCGCCCGCTTCGCCGAGGTCGAGCTCGTGAGCATCGACGACGAGATGTTCGGCGGCTGGGCCGAGGCGCAGCAGGTCCACTTCGGCGACGGCGGCGAGTTCGACAGGCTCTTCGGGCGCTGAGGCCCGCCGGTGGCGACGAGCGCGCGTTCGCGGAGAGTGCTGCCGGGCTTCGGCCTGGCGCTCGGCTACACCCTCACCTACCTGAGCCTCATCGTCCTCGTGCCGCTGGCGGCGCTGGCGCTGCGGGGCGCCACGCTGCCCGTGGGCGAGCTCGCCGACGTCTTCCTCGACGAGCGCTCGCGAGCGTCGGTGTGGCTCAGCTTCACGTCAGCGCTCATCGCCGCGCTCATCGCGCTGGTGGCCGGAGGAGTGGTCGCGTGGGTGCTGGCGCGCTACCGCTTCCCGGGGCGCCGGGTTCTCGACGCGGTCGTCGACCTGCCATTCGCCCTGCCCACCGCCGTGGCGGGCATCGCCCTGGCCTCGGTGTTCGACGCCACCGGCTGGCTGGGCGGGCCGCTGGCGGCGCTCGGCGTGCAGGTGGCCTACACGCAGGTGGGCATCGTGGTGGCGCTGGTGTTCATAGGGCTGCCCTTCGTCGTGCGGTCGCTCCAGCCCGTCATCGAGGAGCTCGACGTCGAGGTGGAGGAGGCCGCCGCCACGCTCGGCGCCAGCCGCCTCCAGGCTCTGCTGCGGGTCGTGGTGCCGGCGCTGCTGCCGGCCGCCGTCACGGGGTTCGCGCTGGCGCTGGCGCGCGCCGTGGGCGAGTACGGCTCGGTGATCTTCATCGCCGGCAACCTGCCGTTCCGCACCGAGATCGCGCCGCTCCTCATCATCATCAGGCTCGAGGAGTTCGACTACCCTGGCGCGATGGCCCTCGCGCTGGTCATGCTCGGCATCTCATTCGCCCTGCTGCTCGGCGTGAACCTGGTGCAGGCGTGGACGAGGAGGCGCTTCGGCCGTGGCTGACCGGGCCGCCCGTCTCGTCCGCCGCCGGAGCCCCGTCGCCGAGCCGCGCGCGCTGAAGTGGGGCCTCACGGCCGTGGCCGTGGCGGTCCTCGGCGTGCTCCTGCTGCTGCCGCTGACCGTCGTGTTCGTGCAGGCCCTGCGCGGCGGCGTGGGCGCCTACGTGGCCTCGCTGCTCGATCCGGAGGCCCGCTCGGCGATAAGGCTCACGCTGCTCGTCGCCGCCATCGCCGTGCCGCTCAACGCCGTCTTCGGGGTCGCGGCGGCGTGGGCCGTGGCGAGGTTCGAGTTCCGCGGCAAGTCGCTGCTCGTCACCCTCATCGACCTGCCCTTCTCCGTCTCGCCCGTCATCGCCGGCGTCGTCTACCTGCTGCTGTTCGGGGCACAGGGTTACCTCGGGCCGTTCCTGCAGTCGCGCGGCATCCAGGTCGTGTTCGCCGTGCCCGGCATCGTGCTAGCCACTCTGTTCGTGACGGTCCCCTTCGTGGCCAGGGAGCTGGTGCCGCTGATGCAGGAGCTGGGCAGCGAGGACGAGGAGGCAGCGCTCACGCTGGGCGCCCGCGGCTGGCAGGTGTTCGCGTTCGTGACGCTGCCGAACGTGAGGTGGGGCCTGCTCTACGGCGTCCTGCTGTGCAACGCGCGCGCGATGGGCGAGTTCGGCGCCGCCTCCGTGGTGTCTGGGCACATCCGCGGCCAGACGAACACGATCCCCCTGCAGGTGGAGATCCTCTACAACGAGTACAACTGGGTCGCCGCGTTCGCGCTGGCGTCGCTGCTCGCGCTGCTCTCCCTGGTCACCCTGGTCATCAAGGCCGTGCTCGAGAGGCGCGACTTCGTGGCGAAGGCGGGTCATGTCGTCCGCTGACGACGGCGCCGGGCGCGGCGGCATGGACTGGGGCGAGTCGGTCGCCGTCAGGCTCGAGGACGTCTCCCTCGCCTTCGACGCCGCGGCGGCCCTGCGCGGCGTGTCGCTGGAGGCCGAGGCCGGCGAGCTCGTGGCGCTGCTCGGCCCGTCGGGCTCCGGCAAGACGACGCTGCTGAGGGTCGTGGCCGGCCTCCTCACGCCCGACTCCGGGCGCGTGTGGTTCGGCGACGAGGACGCCTCGCGGCTCACGGTGCAGCAGCGCAACGTGGGCATGGTCTTCCAGCACTACGCGCTGTTCCGGCACATGACCGTCTACGACAACATCGCCTTCGGGCTGCGCGTGCGGCGGGGGGTCATGCGCCTGTCGCGCGACGAGATCGACGCGCGCGTGCGCGCGCTCATCGAGCTGGTGCAGCTTGGTGGCCTGGAGCGACGCTACCCGGCGCAGCTCTCCGGCGGCCAGCGCCAGCGCGTCGGCCTGGCGCGGGCCCTGGCCATCAAGCCGCGCGTGCTGCTGCTCGACGAGCCCTTCGGAGCGCTGGACGCCAAGGTCAGGCGCGAGCTGCGGCGCGGCCTGCGCGAGCTGCACGACCGGACGGGCCACACCACGCTCTTCGTCACCCACGACCAGGAGGAGGCGCTGGAGCTGGCCGACAGGGTGGCCGTGATGCGGGAGGGTCGCGTCGAGCAGGTGGGGGAGCCCGACGAGGTCCTCGAGCGTCCCGCCTCGCGCTTCGTCTTCGAGTTCATAGGCGAGTCGAACCTGCTGCCCGTCGAGGTGAGGGGCGGCGCCGTGGAGTGGGAGGGTCGCGCCCTCGCGCTGCCGCGGGTGGACAGGGCCGACGGGCCGGCCCTGCTGGCCTTCCGCCCGCACGACGTCGACCCGGCCCCGGGCGTGGAGGGGGCCATCGAGGGCGTGGTCGTGGCTTCCCGCCGC
Organism: Deinococcaceae bacterium; assembly: GCA_044508445.1. Classification (GTDB taxonomy): domain Bacteria; phylum Deinococcota; class Deinococci; order Deinococcales; family Trueperaceae; genus DASRWD01. The sequence goes on along the minus strand of JBIQHQ010000021.1, from coordinate 16,865 downwards.
GTCGGCCCCTGGCAGCGTCTCGAGCTGGAGGCCGGCCGCGGGCGAGCGCGGCTCGAGGTCGACGTACCGCACGAGCGGGCCGCCGCGGGGCGCGTGGCGGTGCTGCCGCGCGAGTGGCACCTGTACGAGGCCTGACGGGCGCCCGGCCGGTTAGGGTCGGGCCGTGGGACTGGTCCTCGTCCGCATCGCGCTGTTGGCGTCGGCCGCCGCGGTCACCGCGGCCGTGGTGGCGGTGGCGACGGGCGAGCCCTTCTCCTTCGCCGCCACGCCCCAGTTCTCGGCCCTCTACTTCGTCCCCGTCAACGTCGTCTGCCTGGCGCTGCTGGCGCGCGGCGGGAGGGCGCGGCGCCTCCTGGGCGATCGCCCCTGGCTCCGTGGCAGCGACGTCGGCTACGGGCTCGTCTGGCTCGTCGTCATGTTCGTGCCGTTCGCCGCGGCCATGAGCCTCGCCGTGCTGCTGCTGGCCGGCCCGGCGGGCTTCGCCGGCGCCTGGGAGACCGTGTTCGTCCCGCCGCCCGGCGCCGAGGTGGCGCTGGGCGCGTCCGCCTCCCTGGTCCTGGCCGCCCTCGTGGTCCTCCTGTTCCCGGTCACGAACGCCCCGGTGGAGGAGCTCTACTTCCGCGGCCACGCGCAGGGCGAGCTGGAGGAGCGGGGCGCGCCGGCGTGGCTGACCGTGGCACTGCCGGCCGCGCTGTTCGGAGTCCAGCACCTGTTCCTGGCGCCCACCGCCGCGGCGATGCTCGTCTACGTCCTGGCCTTCACGGCCTGGGGCGCCACGGCCGGCGCCATCTACAGGCGCCGGCGGCGGCTCATGCCCCTGATCGTCGCGCACTTCCTCACGAACCTGATGACCTCGGCCGTGCCGCTGGCGTTCGTGCTCGGCGGCGCCGGCGGGCCCTAGCCCTCGCGCGTCCCGCCGACGCTCCAGTCGGTGTGGAAGCGCTGGCCGCGCGGGGCGTCCACGCGCTCGTAGCCGTGCGCCCCGAAGCGGTCGCGCTGCGCCTGGATGAGGTTCGCCGGCAGGCGCGCCGACCTGTAGCCGTCGTAGTAGGCGAGGGCGGCCGACATGGCCGGCATGGGCACGCCGGCGGCGATCGCCCGCGACAGCGTGCGGCGCCAGCCGGCCTGGCAGCCGGCCAGCTCGCGCGCGAAGCGGGGCGCCGTCATGAGGTCGGGGAGGTCGGGGTCCTCGGCGTAGGCGTCGGCGACGTCGCCGAGGAAGCGCGAACGGATCACGCAGCCGCCGCGCCACAGCAGCGGCACCGTGCCGAGGGGCACGCCCCAGCCCAGTTCGTCAGACGCCGCCCTCATGAGCGCGAAGCCCTGCGCGTAGCCCACGACCTTCGCGGCGTAGAGGGCGTCCTCGAGGTCGCTCAGCTGGCCGAGGCGGTCGAAGGAGCCGCCCGACGTGCCGGGGCCGCGCAGCACGCCCGCGGCGGCGACGCGCTCCTCCTTGAGGGCCGAGAGCGACCGCGCGAACACGGCAGCGGCGGTCAGGTCGAGGGGCACGCCGCGCTCCAGCGCGTCGACCGCCGCCCACATGCCCGTGCCCTTCTGGCCCGCCACGTCGAGGACCTTCTCCACGAGGGGCAGGCCGTCGTCGTCCACGCGGGCGAGGACCTCGGCGGTGATCTCCACCAGGTAGGAGTCGAGGCGACCGGCGTCCCACTCGGCGAAGACGCCGGCGGCCTCGCGGACGGTGAGGCCCACCACGACGCGCATGTAGTGGTACGCCTCGGCGATGAGCTGCATGTCGGCGTACTCGATGCCGTTGTGCACCATCTTCACGTAGTGCCCGGCACCGTCGGCGCCCACCCAGTCGCAGCAGGGCACGCCGTCGACGCGCGCGGCGATGCCCCGCAGCGTCTCCCTCACGACGGGCCACGCCTCGGCGTCGCCGCCTGGCATGATCGCGGGGCCGCGGCGCGCGCCCTCGGCGCCGCCCGACACGCCCGCGCCCACGTACAGCAGCCCGTGCTCCCTCAGCTCGCGGGCGCGGCGCGCGGTGTCGGCGAAGTGCGAGTTGCCGCCGTCCACGACCACGTCGCCGGGCTCGAGGTGCGGCGCCAGGTCGCGCAGCACGGCGTCCACGGGCGGCCCGGCTGGCACCATCAGCATCACGCGGCGGGGACGCGTCAGCGACGACGCCAGCGCTGCGAGGTCGGTGAAGCCGCGCACGTCCCGGCCGGCCGCGGGGCCGGCCACGAGGTCGCGCACGGCGACCGGGTCCACGTCGTAGACGGAGACGGCGTGGCCGTGGTCGCTGAGGTTCAGGACGAGGTTCCGGCCCATCACGCCCAGGCCCACCATCGCCACGTCCGACAGGCCCGCGCCGCGGGCGACGCCGCTGAGCTCGAGGTCAGCGGCGTCCGAGGGTCGTGCCGGTGCGTCCATGAGGCAGCCTAAACCGCCGACCGGCCCTTCACGCCCCAGGCCCGCGCGCTCAGGCGCAGCGAGCCGTCGCGCTCGAAGGGCAGCCGCTCGCGCAGCGCCCCGCGCAGCCGCGCGCGTCCCTCGGCGTCGAGGGCGGCGCAGTAGGCGGGGGCCGGCCCCGTGCCCAGCTCGAACGGCTCCCACAGGTCGTCGAAGCTCGCGAACACGGTCTCCACCTCGAGCGGCACCGTCTCCACGTCGGACCAACCCGCCTCCAGCGCCAGCTCCGTGAGGCCCGCCGGCGTGCAGAAGGGGAAGCGCGCGGCCTCGCCCAGCGCCGCCGCGGCCGGGTCGAGGGAGGCCGCGACCTGCCAGAACAGGCGCATGAACTCGACGCCCCGGCCAGGGTAGTCCCACACGTAGAAGCCCAGGCGCCCGCCCGGCCGCGCCGCGCGCGCCATCTCGCGCAGGGCCCGCGCCCTGTCGGCCACGAAGTTCAGCATCAGGCCCGACACGACGATGTCGCGGCTGTCGTCCTCCACGGGGAGCGCCTGGGCGTCCCCGATCCGGAAGCGGGCGCGGGGGTCGGGCACGTTCTCGCGTGCCCGCTCCACGAACGGGGCGGAGACGTCCACGCCCAGCAGGCTGCGCGGCTCGGTGAGCCGCACCACCGTGGCCGACAGCGCCCCCGTGCCGCAGCCCACGTCGAGCCAGTCGCGTCGCGGCGGCGCCTCGAGCCAGTCGACGAAGCGAGGCGCCACCACCCGGCTCCACCGGCCCATGTACCTGTCGTAGTTGCGGCCCGAGCTCCAGGGGTCAGGCATGATGGCGTCGGTCATCGCGTAAGTATCCTAGGGCGGTGACCGGGTTCGTCGACACCTTCCTGCGCGTGGCCGGCGGCGACCCAGTGGTGCAGGGCCTCGTGGGGGGCCTCTTCATCGCCACCATGAACCTGATCGGGGCGGTGCTGATCAGCGCCTGGCGCTACCCCAGCCAGCGCGGCCTCGACGCGGCCATGGGCTTCGCCGCCGGCGTGATGCTCACGGCCTCCTTCACCAGCCTCATCCTCCCAGGCATCGCGGAGGGTGGGCTCGTGCCCGTCCTGGTGGGCATGGCGCTGGGGGTGGTAGTCCTCGACCGCGCCGACGCCTGGGTGCCGCACGTGCACGTGCTGATCACGGGCAGACAGCGCGCCGACGCCGCCCAGGAGGCCGGCACCACCCAGGACGCGCGCAGCCGGCTCTCGGCGGTGCTGCTCTTCATCGTCGCCATCACGCTCCACAACGTGCCGGAGGGGCTGGCCGTGGGGGTCGGCTTCGGGTCGAGCCGCGTCAGCGACGCCCTGGCGCTGATGCTGGCGATAGGCATCCAGAACGTGCCAGAGGGACTGGCCGTGGCCGTGGCGGCGCGCAACGCCGGCATGGGCGGCAGGCGGTTCGCGACCCTCACCGGCATACGCTCTGGCCTCTTCGAGCTGCCCGCGGCCGTCTTCGGTGCCTGGCTCGTCACCGCCGCGGAGCCGCTGCTGCCCTACGCGATGGGCTTCGCCGCCGGGGCGATGCTGTTCGTGATACTCGACGAGATAGTCCCCGAGACCCACACCCGGGGGCACGAGCGCCTGGCCACCGTGGGTACGATGGTCGGAGTGGTCGTGATGCTGGTGCTGGACGTCGCCCTGGGCTGACGCCGGCGCCGGGGACTTGGGGCCGGAGCGAGCTCTCATGCGCTCGCCTCTATCCTGGAGGTCTGCATGAACACCGAGATCCGCGAGCTGCTTGGCGAACAGGGCGAGGCCCTCCTGTCCTACGAGGCGCGGGGCATAGAGCGTTCGCGGCTGCACCTGCCGGGCCCCGACTTCGTCGACAGGGTCTTCGCCCAGTCCGACCGCAACCCGCGCGTGCTGCGCAGCTTGCAGACGCTCTTCGGGCACGGGCGCCTGGCCGGCACCGGTTACCTCTCGATCCTGCCGGTGGACCAGGGCGTGGAGCACTCGGGCGGCGCGTCGTTCTCCGCCAACCCCGACTACTTCGACCCCGAGAACATCGTGAGGCTGGCCATCGAGGGCGGCTGTAACGCCGTGGCCTCCACCTTCGGCGTGCTGGGCATGGTCGCTCGCAGGTACGCGCACAAGATCCCCTTCATCGTCAAGGTGAACCACAACCAGCTCATGACCTACCCCACGCAGTACGAGCAGGTGCTGTTCGGGACCATCGACGAGGCCTACGACATGGGCGCGGTGGCCGTGGGGGCCACGATCTACTTCGGGCACCCCGACTCGAACCGCCAGATCGTCGAGATCGCCGAGGCCTTCGCCTACGCCCACGAGCTGGGCATGGCCACGGTCCTCTGGTGCTACACGCGCAACGACGCGTTCAAGGTGGACGGCAAGGACTACCACGCCGCCGCCGACCTCACGGGCCAGGCGAACCACCTGGGCGTGACGATCCAGGCCGACATCGTCAAGCAGAAGCTGCCCGACTCCAACCGCGGCTTCAAAGCCGTGGGCTTCGGGCGCACCGACCCGCGCATGTACTCCGAGCTCATGCCCGACGACCACCCCATCGAGATGGTCCGCTGGCAGGTGGCCAACTCCTACATGGGCCGCGCGGGGCTCATCAACTCCGGCGGTGCGTCGGGCGGCGCCAACGACTACGCCGAGGCCGTCCTGACGGCCGTGCTGAACAAGCGCGGCGGCGGCATGGGTCTCATCTCCGGCCGCAAGGCGTTCCAGCGGCCCATGGCTGAGGGCGTGCGGCTCCTGAACCTGATCCAGGACGTCTACCTGGACGGGTCCATCACCGTCGCCTGAGGCGGATGAGGCCCGTCGCGACGGGAAGATGAGCGTCGGTTCCGGTTCCGATGTGACAGCGTCGCGCGGGGGGCCACCGCGGTCTCGTATGCTCGGCTGAGCGCAGCGCCCTCCCCCCGGCGCCACGACGAGACCAGGAGCGACCACTCGATGGACCTGCAACCCTCCACGGCTCGCCGTTTCCAGGCGGCCACAGATGTTGTCATAGAGCGCATGGGCGAGACCATGCTCGCCGTGCACCTAGGCACAGACAAGATCATCGAGCTCAACGAGACCGCGGCCCACCTCGTCGACCTGCTCCTCGGCGGCAGCACGGACAGGGAAGCGGCAGCGGCGATGGCGGAGGTCTACGACGTCCCGTACCCGGTGGTATGGGAGAACGTGGAGAGCGCCCTCGCCACGCTGGTCGAGGAGAGCGTCCTAGCCGAGCTGAGCGACTAGCTAGTGACGCGCGCCATCGCGGAGCGTGTTCCTAGAATCGGAGTGAGGGGAGGTGAGGCCTTGAAGACTTGGACCCCCATGCGGGTCAGCGTGGTCGGCCAGGTCACCGAGGTCGTCCGGGGTGGCAAGCTCAGCCGCTCAGACGATGCGGGATCCTCGTGGTCCCGGCAGGACAGGCGCTGACCCCGCCAACGGTCGGCCCGTGAGAGCGGGCCGGTCACACCTTGGGTCGCGCGGGCGGCACGCCGCCCGCGCGACCATGAGCCTCTCCCCATGATCATCGACGTCCTGAGGCGCTCGGCGCTGGAGCCTCCCGCCGTGGAGGAGCGCACCGGCGCCGTCACGTGGTACGGGCGCCGCGGCAAGCCGATCGCCTACACGCTCGTGCAGGGCGACTGCTGCTGGTTCCGCCTCGTCGGCCTGGCGAGCTACAGGTTCCCGCTCAGCGCGCCGGACGGCGTCCTGCGCTGCGAGGCCGTGCCCGAGCCGGGCGCCGAGTGGGACGAGGTCGTGGACCACTACTACAGGTCGCTGTCGGTGCTGGCCATGGAGGCATACGGCTTCGAGTGCGTGCACGGCAGCGCCCTCCGGACCCCGGCCGGCGCCCTGGTGCTCACGGCGCCGTCGGGCTCCGGCAAGACGACCCTCGCGCTGTCGCTGGCGCGGGCCGGCCACGAGCTGGTGGCCGACGACGCCGTGGTGCTCGACCCCGCGCCGGCGCCAGACCCCGAGCGTCCGGCGCTCAGGCCGCTGCCCTTCGTGCCGCGAGCGCGCGACGAGACCGCCGCCCTCTTCGGCCTCCCCGTGCGCGCGCGCCTGCCGGAGCCCGGGGGGCCGGTCGCGCTGGGGGACCCGCTGCCCCTGGCGGCCTTCGTGCTGCTGCGGCGCGTGGACGGCGAGGGCGCGGGCGACGTTCCCGCCGGACCCGACCTCGAGCGCCTCTCGTCGGGCGAGGCCTTCAAGATGCTGCTGGGCCGCGCCTACTTCCACGCGCCCCACGAGGCCGCCCGCGACAGGCAGGCGGTGGCGAGCTACCTGAGGCTCACGGCCCGCGTGCCCGTCTACCGCCTCACCTACCGGGACGGCTTCGACAGGCTGCCGGAGGCCGTGGGCGTCCTACAGCGCCTCGTCGCCGAGCTCCCGCGGGCGGCAGGCGGCGGTGCCGGGCGCTTGTGACCGCCACGCCGGGCGCGACGTGGCGCCCCGGTATCATCGGCTCTCGAGCGCCCCGCGCAGCAGAACGCGTCTCGGTCGCAGGGAGGGAACCGGGCACCGCCATGGTCGAAGAAGCCGCACGCCAGCTCGCTACCGGCCCCGCCGCGGTCCTCGCGGGCGCGCCGGGCGCGCTCGCGCCGCCCGGCGGCGTGATGCCGCTGCCGCTCGAGCGCTTCGCGGGCGAGCTGCCGAGCTTCGACGACGGTCCGCCGCGCGTGGCCCTGTGGCGCGACGCGCGCGGGCGGCTCGTGGCCCGCACCACAACCGCGGGCGGTTACCACTGGATGGAGATCGAGGGCGTCGGCACGTACCGCTTCCCGGCGGACGCGCCCCGCGACCTGCGCCCCGCGGTCGCGGTGTCGCCGGCCGCCGGCGCGTCGTCGCGGACCCTCGAGGACTTCTACCTGCGCACGGTGCTGCCCGTGGCCCTGCAGGCCTACGGGCTCGAGGCGCTGCACGGCAGCGCCGTCGAGGTCCCCGGCGTGGGCGTCGTGGCCCTGTGCGGCCGGCCCGAGTCCGGGAAGTCGACGCTGGCGTTCGCGCTGGCGCGGCGCGGGCACGCGCACGTGGCGGACGACGCCGTCGTGATCGACCCCGGCCCCGAGCTGGTGCTGCCGCTGCCCACGGCCGCGCGCCTGCGCGAGCAGAGCGCGGAGCACTTCGGGGCGCCCGGCAAGCGCCGCGTGCGCGTGAAGCTGGAGGGCTGGAGCGAGGCGATGGCGCGCCCGCTGCGCCTGGGCGCCGTCCTGTTCCTCGCCCGCGGGCGCCCGCGCGTCGCCCTGCGCCGCCTCGGCGCCAGGGAGGCGTTCGACGCCATGCTCGCCGAGGCATACGCTTTCACCATGTCCGACTTGGGCCGCAAGCGCGCCATGCTCAGGGCCTACCTGCGCCTGGCCTCCGCGCTGCCCGTCTTCGAGCTCTCGTTCCCCGACGGCCTCGAGCACCTCGACGACGCCTGCGACGCCATCGCGTCGCTGGCGCGGGCGAAGGGTTGAGCTCGGTGTCGGGAGAGCGAGATACTACCGCTAAGGACCGTCTCGCCGCTGGCGGACGTCTCTTAGAATCGCCAGGGAAGGGGGTGGGCCAGTGAAGAAGTGGGAGCCGATGCGGGTCACCGTAGTGGGTCGCGTCACGGAGGTCGTCCTGGACGGTGGCAAGCAGAGCGGCATGAGTTCTGGACCCGACAGCTCGTTCTCGTTCCCGACCTGGTGGTGGTCCAACTGAGCCACCGTACGTGATCGCCCGCCCCCTCGCGGGGCGGCGGTGGCGAGAGTTCGCGCGGCCGGCGCAAGCCGGCCGCGCGACGTTTCTCTGTGACGGGTGCGGGACGCGCGCGTCGTCGCCTGACTATCCTGCGACCCAGCGCGTTCCCACGACAGTTCCGTACGCGGGCAGTAGGCGCTACAGGAGGCCAGCAGATGGTGTGCCGACCCCCAGTGAGCGTCGTGTCTGCCGTGCCCGTTCGTCGTGGCCGGTCGGAGCGGACCGCGAGGCCGCCCCGTCCGCCCCTCGTGGGTCGCGCACCGGCGGCGTCCGGCAGCACCGGCGCCGCCTCCCGCCGCACTGCTAGTTACCGCGCCGGCGCACCGCGCCCGCGCGTAGCTAGAGTCCACGACGGGAGGGGGGTGTGTTCATGAAGGTCTGGCAGCCCATGCAGGTCAGCGTGGTCGGCCGTGTCGCCGAGCTCGTGAGAGGCGGCGGCAAGGGCAGCGGGCGCGGTTCCTCGCGCTCGGGCGACAGCAGCCGCGACTGACGTCGCAGGCGACCGGCGCCCTGAGGCGCCGGAAGACCCGAAGCTGCGCGACCGGCCCCGGGCTGGTCGCGCAAGGCTTCCTGGGAACGAGCAGAGAGCCACCGGAGGCGTCTCGCTAGGGGGCGGGGTGTACGTAGAGGAACTGAGGATCGTCAGCCTGGACCAGCCGCGGTTCGCGACGGACCCGCGAGCCTGGGTCTGGTACCGCGACGACGGCAGGGTGGACGCCTACTGCCTCCGCGAGGGCGACCACCTGTGGTTCCGCCTCGAGCGCCTCGCGAGCTACAGGTTCCCGGTCAGCCCCGTGGACGGCGCCCTGCGCTGCGAGGCCGTGCCCGACGAGGGCGCCGACCTCGAGACCCTGGTCGACCAGTTCTACAGGTCCGTGGCGCCCTACGCGCTCGAGGCCTACGGCTTCGAGAGCGTGCACGGCTGCGCGCTGCGCACGCCCGCCGGCGCCCTGGTCATCACCGCGCCGTCGCGGGCCGGCAAGACGACGCTCGCCCTCACCCTCGCCGCGCGCGGCTACCCGCTCGTGGCCGACGACGCCGTGATCCTCGACCCCTCGCCCGCCCAGGGCCGGGGGCGCCCCTCGCTGCGACCGCTGCCCTTCGTGCCGCGGGCCAGGCCCGAGACGGCCGTCCGCTTCGGCCTGCCCGTGCGCGAGCGCCTGCGTCCGCCCGGGCGCGTGAGGCTGGGCGACCCCGTGCCGCTGGCCGCCTTCGTCCTACTCGACAGGCGCTCCCCAGGCGCCGGCGACGGCGGGACCCACGCCGGAGCCGAGGGCGGCGTCGGCGAGCGGCCCACGCTCGCCCGCCTCAGGCCCGCCGAGGCTTTCAGGGAGCTGCTCGGCCGCGCGCACTTCAACGCCCCCGACGAGCTGTCCGGCGACCGCGGCTCGCTGTCGGCCTTCCTGCACATGACGGCGCTCGTGCCGGTCTTCAGGCTCTCCTACCCGTCGGGGTTCGACGCCCTCGAGGAGGCGGCCGACGCCATCGAGGGGCTCGTCGCGGCCGCGCCCAGCCCCTGAGCGACGGCCAGCTCGCGCAGCGTCCCAGAGCCGCGGCTCATGAGCTCGGCCCAGGTGCCGGACTCGACGACCTCGCCGCCGTCGAGCACGTAGATGAGGTCGGCCTCGCGCACGGTGGCCAGCCTGTGGGCGATGACCAGCAGCGTCACGCGGCCGTGCAGGGCCCTTATGGCCTCCTGGACGCGCGCCTCGTTGAAGGCGTCGAGGCTGCTGGTGGCCTCGTCGAGGACCAGCAGCTCGGGCTCGCGCAGCAGCGCGCGGGCCAGGGCCAGGCGCTGGCGCTCGCCGCCCGAGAGCGTCGAGCCGCGGTCGCCCACCACCGTGTCGAGGCCCTGCGGCAGGTCGCGCACGAAGCCGGCGGCGGCCTGGTCCAGCACCTCCCACAGGCGCTCTTCCGTGGCGCCGGGGTCGCCCACCAGCAGGTTGGCGCGCACGGTGTCGTGGAACAGGAAGACGTCCTGCGCCACGTAGGCGATGTGCCGGCGCCAGGCGCTGCGCCGCGCCCCCGAGACCTCCTCGCCGTCCACCAGGAGCGCTCCGGCGTCGGGCTCGAGCAGGCCTATGAGCAGGTCGGCCACGGTGCTCTTGCCGCCGCCCGACGGGCCCACCAGCGCCGTCGTCCTGCCGGCGGGCACCACCATGTCCACACCGTGCAGCACGCGTCTCCCGTCCTCCGTCTCGTAGGCGAAGCTCACGCCGCGCAGCTCCACGGCGCGTCGGCAGCGCATGGGCTCCGACGACGCGGCGGCGTGCTCCCGCTCCGCCTCGAACTCGCCGGTGGCCGCCTCCACCCGCTCGATCGAAGGCAGGCGCGCCAGCGCCGACTGGAAGCTCCGCTGGAGCCCGGAGAGCATGGGCACGAGCCTGGCGAAGAGGTAGAGGAGCATGAGCAGGCCCGCGGGCGTCACCTGCGGCATCCCGAGGGCGACGAGGACTATGGCGGAGAGCAGCACCGCCGACCCCGCCTGCAGCAGGAAGCCAACGTTGGCGTGGTTGCGCGTGACGCCCACGAGCGCCTCCGCCGTCTCGCGGGAACGCGCGCGGAAGCGGGCCGTGGTGGCGTCCTCGAGCCCGTAGGCCTTCACGGTCTTGAGGCCGCCGAGGTGGTCGGCGATCTCGCCGAACAGCCCCTTGTAGGCGCGCGAGACCTCGCGACCGCGGGCCTTGGCGCGCCAGGTGAGGGGCGCCGTGGCGCCGGCCAGCGTCAGCCCGGCCACCATGACCAGCGCCGTGAGGGCCGGGGCGATCGCGACGGCCACGGCCAGGTGCGCGACCGCCAGGAAGCCCTGCGTGATGAGGCCGATGACGGCCGCGCCGGCGCTGGCGAAGCGGTCGGTCTCGTTCGTCAGCAGGTGCACGCTGTTCGACGCCCTGCCGCCCACCAGGTGGCGCCAGTTCGCGCGGGTGATCGCCTCGAACAGCCTGTCGCGCCGCGCCAGGACGAAGCCCTCGAGGGCGCGGCTCTCCAGCACCGACTGGTAGCGGCTGACGGCGGCGGTGGCGATGAGCACGGCGGCGTTGAGGCCGAGGAGCACGGGGGCGCTGAGCTGCAGCCCGAGCCCCCCGAGGGCCGCGGCCACACGCGCGACGAGCGCCTGGGTGGTGCCGCCGCCCGCGTCCACGCCCACGAGCGAAAGGAGCGGGACCATGACGACGAGGCCCACGCCGGCCGTGACGCTGGCCGCCAGGCCGACGAGGAGCACGAGGCCGAAGCGCCAACCCAGGGTCCGGGCCAGCGAGAGCGTGAACCGCCAGACGGCCCGCACCTCCTGCATCCCCAGGAGTATAGGTAGGCGAGGCGCGCGTGCCCGCCGAGACGCGCACAGGCGCGGCGTCGCCATCGCTGCCGTCCAGGCGCGGCCACATGGGCCTCAGGCGGTCCCGGCACCAGCCACCGGACCGGCGCGCCGCCGCGGAGACCCGCCCGGCGTGTCCGTTTCGCGGCGGGGCGCCGCCACGTATGGGTCTAATGATGAGGATGACCTCGGTATCGCTCACGGCCCCGTCGCCGCGGCGCCGCGCCGACCCCCGCGCGCCGCAGAGGGTCGCCAGGTTCGTGACGACGGGCTCCGCCGCGGCCGCCGACGTGGGCGCGCTGGTGGAGGCCGGGCTGGCCTCGGTGGCCAGGCGACGCCTGGCGGACGCCGGCCTGGCCGACGACCCCAGGCTCGTGCGCGGCGCGCAGGCCGCCCGCGCCAGGCACGCGGCCACCCGCGCGCAGGTAGTGCCCTTGCTGGCCGCGTGGCGCGAGGCCGGCGCCGAGGCGCTGCTGTTCAAGGGCTTCTACCTGGCCGAGCTGGTCCACGAGGACCCCGCGGACAGGCCCTACGACGACGTCGACGTGCTGCTGCGCGCACCCGGCCTGGACGACGAGGCGCTGGCCGCGCGGCTGGCCGACGCGGCGGCGGCCTGTGGCTGGGAGGTGTCGTGGCGGCTCGGCGCCGCCGAGCACCTCGACAGGCCCGGCGTCGCCTTCGCGCGCCACGAGCTCCTGCGCCTCAAGCACCCCAGGCTGCGCATCGTCGTCGACGCGCACAGGCACCTCGTGCACGGCGGCGTGGCCGTGGTGGCTGAGCGCAAGAAGCTGCGCATCACGCAGGCCGTGTGGGAGGCCTCGCGTCCGGCGGTCGTGGGCGGCGTCCCCGTGCGCGTGCCCTCACACTTGGACTCGGCGCTGGTGGGCCTCGTGACGTCGCGGAGCTGGTCGGACGACGCCCACCTGCTGAGGCCCCACGACTACCTCGACCTGCAGGCGCTGATGCGCGCCGGCGGGTTCGGCCCCGCCGAGCTGATGCGCCGCGCCAGGGAGCTCGGCGCCGCGGCGACGCTGCGCACGTTCCTCCGCCGCTGCGACCCCACGCGCGGGGTGCTCGACCTCGCACAGCCCACGCCGCTGCGGGCGTTCCTCCTCGACCTCGCGGTGTTCCCGGAGAGGGCGCCGCACGCGCTGGAGCGGCTCGCGGAGCTGGCCATGGGGCTGCCGTCGGACCTGCGGGCGGTGGCCGTCGCGCTGCCCGTCGTGTCGCGCCTGGTGCGCTCGTGGCGCGCCGGCGAGCCGGTGCCGCTGCCCGCGGGCCCGCTGGCGCCCGGCGGGACCCCGGTGGAGGCGCGCTCCTGGTGGCTCGTGACGCTCGGCGTGCGCCGCGCCATGCAGCTCCTGGGCCTGCGCAGCGAGGACCACCCGGCGCTCACGCTGGCGTGCGTGGCGGCGGTGGCGCGGGCGCGTGGCCTGGACGCGACCGTCGTGAGGGACGGCCGCTACGCCTGGTTCACGCACGGCGAGGAGGTGCTGAGGCTCACGGGCCTCGGCCTGCCGCGCGGCGCCCGCCGGCACCGGTGGCCCGTGGTGACGACGGCGCCGCGGACGCGCCTGCTCACGCGCCTGTGGCGCCTGGGGCCGCGCGGCCTGGCGCTGCGCCTCGAGGCCCTCGCCTACGTGCGGCGTGCCCGCCGGCTGCTCGGCGAGAGGACCTTCGCCTCGGCGCGCGAGGAGCTCAACCACGGCACGTCGCGCCGCCCGACGAGCCGCGCCGCGCCGGCGGAGGTGGGCCGCGCCGTGGAGTCGGCCGCCCGCTTCGTCCCCGGCGCCATGTGCGTGGCGCAGTCCCTGGCCGCTCAGGCCATGCTCGTGAGGCGCGGCGTGCCGTCGCGCGTCCACTTCGGCTTCCGGCGCCTGCCCGACGGCAGCGTCGACGGCCACGCCTGGGTGGAGGTGGAGGGCGCCGTGGTCGCGGGCGACGTGGGCCTCGATGACTTCACGCGCACGGCCACCTTCGACGCCTGACCCGCGCCGCGCGCGGGGCGCCTCAGCGGTGCCGCTCGAGGTTCGCGCGCACCAGGACCTGCGAGGCCAGCTCCTCCACGCTCACGTTCGTCGTCTCGAGGAACGGCACGCTGTTGCGCCTGAACAGGCGCTCGGCGCGAGTCACCTCGAACTCGCAGCGCTCCGGCGCCGCGTAGCTCGTGCCCGGGCTGCGCTTCGTGCGCAGCTCGTGCAGCCGCCGCGGGTCGATGGTGAGGCCGAAGAGCTTGTCGCGGTACGGCGCGATGGCCTGAGGCAGCGCCTCGGTCTCCAGGTCCTCCTCCACCAGGGGGAAGTTCGAGGCCCGTACCCCGTAGTTCATGGCCAGGTAGAGGCAGGTGGGGCTCTTCCCGACGCGCGAGACGCCCACCATGATCACCTCGGCGTTCGCGTAGCGCCTCACGTTCGCGCCGTCGTCGGTGTTGAGGGAGAACTCCACGGCGTCGATGCGCGCCTGGTAGCGCGCCAGGTCCCTGATGCTGTGGGCGGCCCCCACGACGGGCTCGGCGGGCTGGCCCAGCGCCTCCTCCAGGCGCGCGATGTAGGGCTCGAAGAGGTCGAAGTGCACGCGGGCGGCTGCGGCGATGACGGCCCGCACCTCTGGGTCGGTGAGCGTCGTGAACACGATGGGCGGCGCCGGCAGGCGGGCGAACTCACCCACGACCTCGCGGGCGCGTGCGACGGTGGAGACGAAAGGCCGCGTGGCCGTCTCGAACTCCACGTGGTCGAAGCGCGCCAGCAGGCTCTGGCCCACTACCTCGGCCGTGACGCCCGTGTGGTCGGAGACGAAGTAGACGTGCCTCCGCGACCTGCCCTGCCACTCGTCCACGCGCGCTCCCTTCGCTCATGTCGAGCTTACGTCCTCGGCTACGCTGTGAGGTGCGCCGATCCCGGCTGCGAACGAGACCTCACGGAGGCGAGGCGTGGACTACATCGTGGACTTCTCTTCCGTCGGCATGGGCGACGTGGCCCGTGTGGGCGGCAAGAACGCATCCATAGGCGAGATGCTCGCCAACCTGTCGGCGGCGGGGGTGAGGGTGCCGGGGGGCTTCGCCACGACCGCCGACGCTTACCGCGCCTTCCTGGCGCAGGGTGGCCTGGGCGACAAGGTCCGCGAGCTCTTGGCGGACGTGGACGGCGACGACGTGGCCAAGCTCGCCGAGCGCGGCCGGCTGGTGCGCGAGCTGGTGCTGAAGACGCCGCTGCCCGAAAGGCTGCGGGAGGAGCTGAAGCGAGCCTACGGCGAGATGAGCGCGAGCGCGGGCAGCGACGTGGCCGTGGCCGTGCGTTCCTCGGCCACGGCCGAGGACCTGCCTGAGGCGTCGTTCGCGGGCCAGCAGGAGACCTACCTCAACGTCTGCGGCCTGGAGGCCGTGGAGGAGGCGGTGCGGAAGGTCTTCGCCTCGCTGTTCACCGACAGGGCCATCAGCTACCGCCTGCATCACGGCTTCGCCCACGAGGACGTCGCGCTGTCGGCCGGCGTGCAGCGCATGGCGCGCAGCGACATCGGCGCCAGCGGCGTGGCGTTCACGATCGACACCGAGTCCGGGTTCGACGGCGCGATCTTCGTCACCGCCGCCTACGGCCTGGGCGAGCTGCTCGTGCAGGGCGCCGTGAACCCCGACGAGGTCTACCTGGCGAAGCGGGCGCTGCGCGCCGGGCGTCCGGCCGTGCTGTCGCGCAAGCTGGGCAGCAAGGCCGAGAGGATGGTCTACGCTCCCGGCGGCGGCGTGACCCGGGAGCCCGTGCCGGCCGGCGACAGGGCGCGCTTCGCCCTCACCGACGACGACCTCCACGAGCTGGGCCGCCAGGCCCTGGCCATCGAGGACCACTACGGGCGGCCCATGGACATCGAGTGGGTCAAGGACGGCGAGGACGGCCTCATCTACATCGTGCAGGCGCGCCCCGAGACCGTGCAGAGCCGGTCCGGCCGGACGCTGCGGCGCTACCGCATGAAGGGCGGCGGACGGCCGCTGGTCGTTGGGCGCGCGGTGGGCGCGAAGGTGGCGACGGGCGTCGTGAGGGTCGTCGAGCGCGCCGCGGAGATGCACCGCGTGCAGCCGGGCGACGTGCTGGTCACCGACATGACAGACCCCGACTGGGAGCCCGTGATGAAGCGGGCCGCGGCGATCGTCACGAACCGCGGCGGGCGCACCTGCCACGCCGCGATCGTCGCCCGCGAGCTGGGCATCCCCGCCGTCGTGGGCACCGGCGACGGCACCGACGTGCTGCGGGACGGCGCCGTCGTGACCGTGAGCTGCGCCGAGGGCGACGAGGGCAAGGTCTACGCCGGCGAGCTGGCCTACGACGTGCAGGACATCGAGCTCGACGCCATGCCCGAGCTGCCGGTCAAGGTGATGATGAACGTGGCCTCGCCCGAGCGAGCCTTCGCGTTCGCCGCGATCCCGAACCACGGCGTCGGCCTCGCGCGGCTCGAGTTCATCGTCAACAACGCCGTGGCCGTGCACCCCAACGCGCTCATGGCCTGGCCGAACGTGCCGGACGAGGTGAAGGCCGAGATCGAGGCGCGCACCGCCGGCTACGAGAGCCCCAAGGCCTTCTACGAGGAGAAGCTCAAGGAGGGCATCGCGACGATCGCGGCGGCCTTCGACCCCAAGCCCGTCATCGTGCGCCTCTCCGACTTCAAGTCGAACGAGTACGCCCACCTGCTGGGCGGTCACGCCTACGAGCCCACGGAGGAGAACCCGATGATCGGGTTCCGCGGCGCCTCGCGCTACCGCTCCGACGTCTTCGCCGAGCCCTTCGCCGCCGAGTGCCGCGCCCTGCGGCGCGTGCGCGAGGAGATGGGCTTCGCGAACGTCGAGGTCATGATCCCGTTCGTGCGCACCGTGCCCGAGCTGCTCGAGGTGCTGGACGTCATGGCGTCGCACGGCCTGCGGCGCGGCGAGAACGGCCTGCGCGTGATCATGATGTGCGAGGTGCCCTCGAACGCCGTGCTGGCCGAGGAGTTCCTCGAGCATGTGGACGGCTTCTCGATAGGCTCGAACGACCTCACCCAGTTCACCCTGGCGCTCGACCGCGACTCCGGCCTGGTGGCGGAGCTCTTCGACGAGCGTGACCCGGCCGTGAAGGCCCTCGCCGCGCGCGCGATCCGGGCCTGCAAGGACGCCGGCAAGTACGCAGGCATCTGCGGCCAGGGGCCCTCGGACCACCCCGACTACGCGCAGTGGCTGGTGGAGGAGGGCATCGACTCGATAAGCCTCAACCCCGACACGGTCCTCGAGACCTGGCTGTTCCTGGCTGGCCAGCGCGAGGCGGCGTAGGGGAGGGCCGGCGAGCGGCCACCCTCGGCCTGGAGCCAGCGGTCCCCGGCCGGGCCCCGTTCCCGTGCGAACCGCGACGCTCATGCGACGAGGTGATCGGAACGAGAGCGGCGCCCCTTCGGGGGCGCCGTCCCTCACGCTGTTCGTCTGGTGGAGCT
>JBIQHQ010000020.1:42980-48874 GCA_044508445.1 Deinococcaceae bacterium | reverse complement strand
GCCGCTACTGCGGCGCCAGCATGACGACCTCGCGCAGCGTGGCGATGTCGACGGCGGGGCGCACTATGTACGTCCGCCTCAGCTCGTTGGGGTCCGGCGGCAGCACCGCCTCGACCTCGCCGACGAGCACGCCCAGCGGGAAGAGCCCGCCGCGGCTCGAGGTCTCCACGAGGTCGCCCACCTCCACCGGCTCCACCTCGAGGAAGCCCGTCACGCGCAGCCTGTCGCCCACGTCGCCGACGGCGATGCCCTGGCCGCCCTTGCCCCTCACCGTCACGCCCACGCGCGACTGCGGGTCGAGCACGGTGCGCACGACGGCCGAGTCGGGCCCGACGTCGGTGACGATGCCCACCAGGCCCTGCGGCACCGTGACGGGCATGTCCACGGTCACGCCGTCCCGGGCGCCGAGGCCGACGATGAGCCGCGCCAGCTCGGCGCCCACGGCGCCGCCCACGACGGGCGCCGTCGCGACCACGCCCGGCGACTGCGAGCGGCGCACGGCCAGCACCTGCTCCAGGCGCTGCACCTCCAGTTCCAGGAAGCGCGCCTCCTGGCGGGCGTCGGCGAGCTCGCCCTCGAGCCTCTCCACCTCGGCGCGCAGGTCACGCCTGTCCACCAGGCTCTCCACGGTGAGCCTGAGGTTCGTGCCGGCGCGGTGCAGCAGGTCCTGAGGCAGGGCCACGGCCGCCGAGTACTCGAAGGGCACGCGTCCCACCACGGCCATGAGCGCGATCGTCACGAGGCCGAGCGCGAGGAACGCGTACCAGGCCCTGAGCAGGCTAGACAAGTGCGGCCCCCAGCCGCCGCGCCGCCTCGACGACGGCCGGCAGGCTCAGCCCGACGACGTTCGTGTAGCAGCCCTCGATGCCGGCCACGAGGGCGGCGCCTCGTCCCTGGATGGCGTAGCCGCCGGCCTTGTCGACGCCCTCCCCGGAGGCCACGTACCACTCGACCTCCCGCTCCGTCAGGCGCCTGAAGCGGACGCGCGTGCGCACGACCACGTCCTCGGCGCGGCCGCCGAGGCGCAGGGCGTGGCCCGTGTACACGTCGTGGACGGTGCCGGAGAGGCGGCGCAGGTACGCCGCGTTGTCCGCCGGCGTGGGCGGCTTGTTGATGACCTCGCCGCCCACGACGACCGTCGTGTCGGCCGCCAGCACCAGGTCGTGGGGTCGCCGCGCGCCCACCACGGCGGCCTTCGCCGCCGCCAGGCGGGCGACGAGCTCGGCGGCGTCCTCTCCCGGCCCGACGGTCTCGTCCACGTCGGCCGGCTCGACCTCGAACTCCAGCCCCAGGCTGGCGAGGAGCTCGCGCCGCCGTGGCGATGCGCTGGCCAGCACGAGTCCCCTCACGCGGCCCAGTCTACCCAGGCGGGGGAGGCGGTTAGACTGCCCGCCGGGATGGCCCAGACGCCGGGAAGCGACGGACTCAAGCGCGACGCCGCCAGGGCGGCCGTGGAGCTCGTGGAGGACGGCATGACGCTCGGCCTGGGCACCGGGAGCACGGCCGCCTGGTTCGTGTCCGGCGTCGGCGAGCGCCTGCGCGAGGGCTCGCTGCGTCGAGTGCGCGGCGTGCCCACCTCCGAGGCCACGGCGCGCCAGGCACGCGAGGCGGGCCTCGAGCTCGTCGAGCTCCCCGCCGCCGGCGTGGACCTCGCCGTGGACGGCATGGACGAGCTGGCGCCGTCGCTCGACGCCGTCAAGGGCCTGGGCGGTGCGCTGCTGCGGGAGAAGGTCGTGGCGTCCTCGGCCCGGACCTTCGTGCTCGTGGGCGACGACTCGAAGCTGGTCGCGCGCCTGGGCGAGAAGGCCCCGGTGCCCGTCGAGGTCGTGCGCTTCGGCCTGGAGAGGACGCGGTTCCTCCTCGAGAGCCTGGGCGCCGTGGCCCGCGTCCGCGTCCGGGACGGCGCGCCCTTCGTCACGGACAACGGCAACCTCGTCGTCGACTGCCGGTTCGCGACGCCCTTCGACCCCGAGGAGCTGGCCGCCGAGCTGGCGGCGCTGCCCGGCGTCGTGGAGCACGGCCTCTTCCTGGGCATGGCGGACGTGGCCCTCGTGGCCGGGCCGGGCGGGGTGCGTCGCCTGGAGGCCGCGGCGTGATAGTGGCCGTGGGGCTCGACCTGGTGGAGATCGCGCGCATCAGGCGCGCCGCCGCCAACCACCCCGACCGCTTCCTCGCCCGCTGCTTCCACCCGGAGGAGCTGGCCGAGCTAGCGGGCCGCAGGGACGCCTACCCGGGGCTGGCGGCGCGCTTCGCGGCCAAGGAGGCCTTCGCGAAGGTCTGGCCGGCCTCGCTGGGCTGGCGCGACGTCTGGGTGGTGAAGGAGGGCCGGCGGCCCGTGCTGCGCACGAGCCCGCGCCTGGCCGCCGCCATGGAGCACGAGGGGCTCCTCGCCCACGTCTCGCTGTCGCACGCCGTCGACCACGCCGCCGCCGTCGTGGTGCTCGAGCGCCGCGACGGCCCTGCTGAGGGCGAGGGACGGCCGTGAGGGCGGAAGGCCGGGGCGGAGCGCAGCGGCCCCCCAGCGACAGCGACGCCGACGGGCGCTGGACCAGCGGCGGCGCGGGCGGGGGCGCCGGCGAGAGGGCCGGCGTCGTGGCCTTCACCGACGGCTCCTGCGACACCGCGTCGGGGCGCGGCGGCTGGGCCTACCTGCTGAGGTCGGGCGGGCGCGAGCGACGCGCCTCCGGTTTCGAGGCCGACACGACCAACAACCGCATGGAGCTGACGGCCGCCGTGCGCGCCCTGGAGGCGCTCAACAGGCCCTGCCGCGTCACCGTCGTCACCGACAGCGAGTACCTCAAGAGGGCCTTCACCGACGGCTGGCTCGACAGGTGGCGTCGCAACGGCTGGCGCACCGCCTCGCGGCAGCCCGTGAAGAACCGCGACCTGTGGGAGCGCCTGCTGGAGCTCACGTCCGTTCACGAAGTGGAGTGGTCGTGGACGCGCGGGCACGCCGGCCAGCCGGAGAACGAGCTCGTCGACGCGCTGGCGCTGGAGGCGCGGCGCACCGGCCGCGGCACCGTCGCCGCGGGCTAGGCCGTCACCGGTCCGCCAGCTCGGCCAGGAAGCGCCTGAGCACCTCTAAGCCCAGAGGCAACGAGCCGACGTCCACCCACTCGGAGAGCGTGTGCGCCCCGCCGCCCCTGTAGGCGCCGAGGGCGATGGCGCTGATGCCGGCGGCCATGGCGGCGTTGGCGTCGGTGCTGGCGGGTGCCAGCGACGGCGTCAGGCCCAGCGAGGCCAGGGCGCGGGAGGCAGCGGCCACGAGCGCGGCGTTCTCGCTGACCCCCGCCGGACGGGCGCCTACGCGGCTCACGGACAGGCCGCAGCCGCTCTCCTGGGCGGCCTTCTCGATCTCGGCCCGGCACGCCTCCCACAGCAGCTCCAAGGTGCGCTGGTCGACGCTGCGCAGGTCGAGGGCGAAGCCGGCCTCGGCGGCGATGGAGTTCACGCTGGTGCCGCCCCACACGAGTCCGACGTTGAGGCTCGAGCGCGGCTCGTGCGGCACCGGCAGGGCGGCCAGCCGGGAGACGGCGCGGCCCACGGCGTGCACGGCGCTGGGGCTCGGGTAGTCGCCCCAGGAGTGCCCGCCGGCGGAGGTCATGACGACCTCGTGGCGCAGCGAGCCCACGCCCCGCGTGCAGACGGAGCCCAGGTGGCCGTCGAAGGCCACGAAGTGGTCGATCCCGTCGCCGAGGTCGGCCACTACCCGCCTGGCGCCCCTGAGGTCGCCGGCGCCCTCCTCGCCCACCGTGGCCGCCACGATCAGGCGCGGCCTACGCTCCGGCAGGTCCCGCAGGTAGGCGGTGAGGAGAGCCAGTCCGGCGGCGTCGTCGCCGACGCCGGGGCCGGCCAGGCGGTCGCCGTCACGGCGCACCGTGACGTCGGTTCCCTCCGCGAAGACGCTGTCGAGGTGCGACGCCACCAGCACCGACGGCCCGCTGCCGCCGGGCACCTCGGCCACGACGTTGCCGGCGTCGTCGCGTCGCGGGTCGAGACCGGCCTCGCGCCACAGGCGGGCCACCAGCTCGGCCCTGGCGTCCTCGGCGAAGGTTGGTGCCGGCGTCTCGGCCAGCAGCACGACCAGGTCGACGAGGCGCTGCGCGAGGCCGGCTCGTGCCGGGTCGTCCAGCGCTTGGCTCACGCCTCGCCGCCGTCCTGCAGCGTCGCGATACCCTCGCGCAGCGCGTACAGGGCGGCCTGGGTGCGGTTGTTGAGCCTCAGCTTCGAGAAGATCTCGGTGAGGCGGTTCCTGACGGTCTTCTCGCTCACGCCGAGGCGCTCGGCGATCTCCTGGTTCGTGGCGCCCTGCGCCAGGTGCCTCAAGATCTCCTCTTCGCGCTCGGTGAGCTCGCTGATCTTGTGCTCGGGATGCGACGGCAGGTCGCCGTACTTGCGGAACTCGGCGAGGATCTCCGCGGCCATCTCGGCGTTCAGGAGGGTCTCGCCGGACGCGACGCGGCGTATGGCCTCGATGAGCTCGTCGGCGCCGGAGTCCTTGAGCATGTAGCCGCGCGCGCCGACCTTGATGGCCTCGAACACGTACCGGTCCTGCCTGTACATGGTGAGGATGATGACCCTGGCGTCGGGCTGCTCGGCCAGTATCGCCTTGGTGGCCGCCACGCCGTCCACCTCGGGCATCTGGATGTCCATGAGGACCACGTCCGGCCTGGTCTCCAGCGCGTGCCTTATGGCCTCGCGGCCCGTCGACGCCTCGCCGATGACCCGGAAGCCCTCCTCGGTCTCGAGGATGCTGCGCAGGCCCTGCCGGAACATGGCGTGGTCATCGCAGATCAAGATCCGCGTCATGACTCACTGTACTCCGCGTCCCGTGCGTCGCTGCGGGGTCGGAGGGCGCCGGCGCGCACGCTCGTCGGGCACCTCAGAGCCGCGCGCGGCGCCCCGCGCGTCGGCACGAGCCGCTCGCGGCGCCGGACGCGGTGGTACCCTGGCGTCCGCAGCTGCCGGGCACGCCGGGCCGGCCACGCCTCCGAACTGCCTCACCGGGCCGGTGGCCTGGCCGGCGCGGGGTGCCCGGCAGCTGTGCGTAGCGCCGCCGTCCCACGGGGCCGGTGGCGCCCCATCCTGAGCAGAGAGATCGGAGGACGCATGGCACACCCTAAGGGCGTCCTGTTGGAGCGGGCGCAGAAGCTAGGCCTGGAGCGCCCCGAGTTCCGCACCGCGCGCACGGGCCCCGAACACGAGCCGAGCTTCATCACCGACGTCGTCCTCGCCGGCGAGGTCATAGGCACGGGGCAGGGCGGCACGAAGCGGACGGCCGAGAAGCACGCGGCCGAGGAGGCGCTGGCGGCGCTGGACGCGCGCCAGGCGACGGGCGGTCAGGCCGCGGCGAAGGGCAAGGGCAAGCAGGAGGGCAAGGGCAGGGGCGAGCCGCCGGCCAAGGAGGCGAAGGGCGCGGCCAAGGGCGCCAAGGGCGCCGCCGGCGGCAAGGGCGGTGCGCCCGCGGGGGCCAAGGGCGGCACCGCTGCCGGCGCCAAGGGCGGCACGGCCGCCGGCGCCAAGGGTGGAGCCGCCCAGGCGGCGCCGGCGGAGAGGGCGCCCTCCACCTCGTCTGCGCGGTCGGGGGCGGCGCAGGACGCGGCCTCGCGGCCCGGCGCCGCGGCCCCGGAGGTGGAGGACGAGGAGGCCCCCTTCGACGGGCCGTGGCCGATGTTCGACGACCTGCTGGCGTCGGCCGTCCGCGTGGCCGAGCGCCGCGTCTTCGCCGACCTGCGCGGCGAGGGCGCGCGGGTGGCCATACGCGACTTCGCGCTCGCCCTCTACAAGGACCTGCTGCTGGGCCTCGGCGAGATCGAGGAGGTAGAGGAGGAAGGCTAGGACGGCGGGCCGTGGAGGCGCGGCCCGGCCCCGGCCGACGGGCCGTAGGGGCGCGG
>JBIQHQ010000020.1:29594-42880 GCA_044508445.1 Deinococcaceae bacterium | reverse complement strand
GGCGCGGCCCGGCCCCGGCCGACGGGCCGTAGGGGCGCGGTCCGGCCCCGGCCGACGCCCGCGCCACCGCGGACGCGGACGACCTACCCGACCTCAGCGGCCCTGCCTGGCGAAGCGCTCGATGCTGCGCAGCAGGGCCGTCGCCTTCTCGCGCACCAGCATCTCGCGCAGGGCGGCGCTGCCGGCGAAGCCGGCCGTGCCGTGCAGCTCGATGATGTCCACGGCCTTGGCGCTGAACGCCGACAGCGGCGTGGCCATATGTATGCCCTCCGTCGACTCCGGGGTAGCCGCCTCGAGGCTGAAGAGGTCGTCGTCCAGCCCGCCGGCGCGCGGGTTCACCACCACCACGACGTCCCCGTCGTTCGTCTTCACGAGGTAGCGGCGCTCCTCCCTCTCCGCTGGGCGCTCCATGGGTCAAGCACGCTAGCACGGTGGCCGCGCAGGCCCGCCGGGTGGCACACTTACCCGATGACCGGACTGCTTGCCTCCAACCCGGGCCTGGCTGTGGCGGCGATCATCGCCCTGGGCGTCGCCGCGCAGTGGCTGGCCTGGAGCTGGCGCGTGCCCGCGATCCTCCCGCTGCTGGCCGCCGGCTTCCTCGTGGGGCCGGTCCTCGGCGTGGTCACGCCCTCCGAGCTGTTCCCCGTCGACCTGTTCTTCCCCCTGGTGTCGCTGGCCGTCGGCCTGATCCTCTTCGAGGGCGGCCTGACCCTGCGCTTCGCCGAGATCCGCGAGACGCGCCACGTGGTGCTGAACCTGGTGACCTGGGGCGGGCTCGTCACCTGGGCCGGCGCGGCGCTGGCGGCCCACCTGATAGCCGGCGTGGAGATGCACCTGTCGCTGCTATTCGGCGCGCTCGTGATGGTCACCGGCCCCACCGTGATCGGCCCGCTGCTGCGCATCGTCAGGCCGGTGGCCAACGTCGCGAACGTCCTCAAGTGGGAGGGCATCGTCATCGACGCCGTCGGAGCCCTCGTGGCCGTGCTCGTCTACGAGTCGCTGCTCCTGCGCCACGCCGGGGAGCCGCTCGGCAACGTCCTGCTCCTGCTCCTGCGCTTCCTCCTCGTGGGCGCGACGACCGGCGCGGCCGGAGGGCTGACCCTCGCCTGGCTGCTCAGGCGGCGCGTCGTGCCCGACTTCCTCATCAACGTCGTGGCGCTGGCCATGCTCTTCGCCACCTTCGCCCTGGCCGACGTCCTCTCCTCGGAGGCCGGCCTGCTGGCCGCGGTGGTCATGGGCATCATCGTGGCGAACGCCGGCGTGCCCAACCTCAGCTCACTGCTGACGTTCAAGGAGGACCTCACGGTCCTCTTCGTCAGCGTGCTCTTCATAGCCCTGGCCGCGAACGTCACGCGGGAGGCGGCGCTGGCCGCCCTGAGCTGGAGGACCTTGGCGGTCGTGGCCGTCGTCGTGCTGGTGCTGCGACCCCTCGACGTCCTGCTGTCGAGCCTGGGCTCGCGCCTGTCGCGGCGGGAGCGGGCCTTCATCGCCTGGGTGGGCCCGCGCGGCATCGTCGCGGCGTCCGTCACCTCGCTGCTCGCCTCGCGCCTGCTCGACGAGGGCATACCAGGCGCCGGCACGCTGGTGCCGCTGGTGTTCGCCGTCATCGTCGTCAGCGTGCTGCTCGCGAGCCTGACGGCCAAGCCGCTCGGCGTGCGCCTCGGCGTCGCCGACCCGGACCCGCAGGGGTTCCTGCTGCTGGGCGCCCACGCCGTGGCCCGCGAGATCGCCAGGCGCATCGCCGACCGCGGCGTGCCGGTCCTGCTGGCGGACACGAACGCGGTGAACGTCGCCGCCGCGCGCGCCGAGGGCCTGCCCGCCTACCACGGCAGCCTCCTCGCCGACGGCAACGACGACCAGGTGCGCCTCTCCGGGATAGGCCGGCTCCTCGCCCTCACGCCGAACGAGGAGGCGAACGCGCTCACCGCCGTGCGCTTCCGCCGCGAGTTCGGCAAGGACAACGTCTACCAGCTCTCGCCCAAGGAGCACGTGCCCCACGCGAACCGGCTGGGCGGGGAGCACCGCGGCCTGTGGCTGTCGCTGGGCGGGCTCTCCTACGACAGGCTGCAGCGGCTCCACCAGAGCGGCGCCGAGCTCGTCGAGGTGGAGCTGTCGCCGGAGCGCACGCTGGCCGACCTCGTGGCCGAGCACGGCGACGCCGCCGTGCCGCTGATCATCGCCCGCGACGGCTCGGTGGAGGTGGTGTCGGAGACCACGGAGCCCGAGCGCGAGGACTCGGGCACGCTGCTGGCCTACCTGGAGCCCGGCGCCTGAGGGCCGGCGGCTACTCGCTGGCCTCGTCGAGGAACTGCTGCAGCTTGTCGGTGTTGACGGTGATCGGCGAGCGGCGGCGGCGGACGGCGCCGTACTCGAGCAGCCGCGCCAGGCAGTGGCTCACGGTCTCGCGGGTGGCGCCGATCATCTTCGCGAGGTCCTGCTGGGTGAGGTTGAGGTCGATGACGGTGCCGCGCTCCGACTCGACGCCGAAGTCGCTGGCCAGGCGCAGCAGCAGGTTCGCGAGGCGCCCGGGGGCGTCGAAGGCGCCCACCTCCGCCTGCCACTGCTGGGCCTGCCACAGGCGCGTGCTCATGACCTGGATGAACTTCATGGCGATCTTCGGGTGCTGCTGCAGCAGGCGCTGGAACTCCTGCTCCGGCATGACGATGAGCGTGGTGTCGACGACGGCCTCTGCCTGGTTCGGCCGCCGCTCGCTCTCGAGCAGGAGCAGCTCGCCGAAGATGTCGTACTGCCCCAGCAGGCCCAGGATCATCTCCTTGCCGTTGGGGAAGTACATGGAGATCTTCACCATGCCGTCGCGCACGAAGTAGAGGGCGTCGGCCGGGTCCTCCATGTGGTAGATGATCTCGCCTGCCGCGAAGCGCTTGTACGGGGTGATGCGGGTGATCTTCTCCAGCTCGTCGGGAGTCAGGTCTTGGAACAGCTTCGTGTTCTTCAGATGCCAGACCAGGCTCGGGTACTGACTCGAACTCGACTCCGTCATCCAGCGCCCCTCTCGACAAGCTCCCCGGATCAGGTCCGAGGCCGGCCAGGCAGGCCGTGGTGGTCAGCGGTGTTCATAAATCTAACTCAATCCTCAGTGGCGTTCCCACCGGCCGCCGTCATCGCGTCCGAGAGCCGCATGAGCCGCTCGTACGAGCCGGGGTCCAGGTAGTCCCCCACCTTCAGCCCGTCGACGAACACCGTGGGGGTGCCGGTGAGGCCCACGTCCTGCACGGCCACGCGGTACGACTCCTCCACGACCTCGCTGAAGCGCCCCGACCTCACGCAGGTGGGCAGCTCCTGGGCCGCCAGGCCGGACTCCGCGGCGATGGCGACGAACTGGTCGAGGGGGTCGGGGAGCTGCGCCCACCGCGACTGCTGGGCGAAGAGGGCGTCGGTGAAGGTCCAGAAGGCGTCCTCGCCCGCCTCGCCCCCTCCCGCTGAGGCGGCCTCGGCGGACACGCACTCGGCCGCCTCGGCCGCGACCGTGGCGTTGGGGTGGACGCTCTTGAGCGGGAAGTGGTGCACCTCGAAGCGCACGTCGCCGCGCGCCAGGAGCCTCTCGATGAGCGGCATGCCCTGCGCGGCGAAGTTCGCGCAGAAAGGGCACTGCAGGTCCGTGAACTCGCGCACCACGTAGCGCGCGTCGGCGGGGCCGAGCGAGTGCGCCGGCCGACCGAACAGCTCCTCCGGCACCGACTGCGGCGCGAAGCGCACCCTGACGCGCTCCGGCTCGCCACCCGTGACCTCCACCTCCATCAGGTACTCCTGCACCTGCACGACGACCTCGCCGGCGTCGGCGAGCTCCTCGGTGCGGGTGCGGAAGAAGTCCGTGACCGGCGACGCTATCCCCGAGCCGTAGCCGGAGGCCGCGCCTATGAGCGCGCCGATGAAGCGCGCGTTGGCGTCAGTGAGGTCTCCCTCGCCCTCCACGGCCACGGCCGTGCCCAGCGACTCCTCGATGGCGAAGGAGAAGCCGGACGCCGACTCGTGGCCGGAGCCGGCGTCGCGCAGGCCGTAGTCGCCTAGCTGGTCGAGGATCGTGGCCGGTTCCCGGCCGAGCTGGGCCAGGGCCGGCGACCCGAGGGTCGCGGCGAGCGCGCAGGCCGCGAGTGCCGCGGCGAGGCGGCGTGCGGCGGGGACTTCGAGCATGCCGCAGTCTAAGTTGGCCCGCGGCACCCCACAACGTCGGGGACACCCAGGGCCCCCCGCGGACATCACGATGCCATCACGCAAGCCTCCCTAGGGTCCCGTCACGGCAGCGGGAAGGCTGCCGGAGAGTGGAGAGTGAGGGTGCCATGGACAAGAGACTCGGTGCGACGCTCCTCGGCGCGGTGCTCGTGGCCGCCGTCCTGCTGGTCCCGGCCGCGGCGCTGGGACAGCCGACGCCAGACGAGGCCGAAGCGGTGAGGGCGATGGAGGCCGAGCGCTTCCAGGCGCTCGTCGACAGGGACCTGCGGAAGGCGGAGAGGCTCCATGCCGCGGAGTTCGTGCAGATCGACCCCTACGGCCACGCGAGCACGCGGCAGCAGTTCTTCAACGACATCGCCGTGGGGCACCTTAGGTTCGTGGACTCGGTGAACGACCACACGGAGGTGAGGGTCTACGGCGACGCCGCGGTCCTCAAGCAGCACTCCTTCGTGACGGCCGTCGTGGACGGGCAGGAGTTCCCGCCCATGGAGCTGTGGGAGATGTTCGTCTACGAGCGCCGGGACGGCCAGTGGCAGATCGTCTGGTCCATGGCCTCCCAGACGCGCTACTAGACGTTAGCGGCCGCGTCGCCGAGACGCGCGGCGGGTGGCGCCGTCAAGCAGCGCCACCCGCTGTCGTCAGCGGCACGCGCCGGGCGCGCGTGACCTCGTGGAGCACGGCGGCGTCCACCTCGAGCAGCGCGCTCACTCCCCCGCCTCCCCCGAACACCGCGCCGCTCTCCGGCACCGTGACCGCGTCGACGAGGGTGGGCAGCTCGCTGAGGTGGCCGAACGGCGGCATCGCGCCCACGCGGTAGCCCGTGACCAGCAGGGCCTCCTCGGGACTGGCGAAGCGCACCCGCTTGCGCCCCACGCCCAGCGCCGCGGCCAGCAGGGGGTACGAGACCCTGCTCTCGCCCGCGGCGACGACCAGCAGGGGCTCGCCCTGCGCGAGGAACACCAGGCTCTTGACGATGCGGCCGGGCTCGGTGCCGACGGCCGCGGCGGCGGACGGGACGGTGGGCGTGGGCACGTGCAGGCGGCGGAGGCGCGCCGGCACCCCGTGGCGCCGGCAGAACTCCTCGAGGTCCGACTCCGTGAGCGTCGTGCGGGCTGGCATGCCAACCAGTGTACGCGGCGAGGGGTTGCGGCCAGGACGGCGTTCGTGGGCCTCCGTGGTAGCTTGAGCCGATGCTCGACGTCCCCGAGTCGCTGCGCGACCTGCTCGCCCGGGAGCGCGCGGCCATCACCGACCTGCAGGTGCTCCTCGCCCGCGTGGGCGCCGACCAGGAGCACCTGGGCGACGTGCGGACGGCCCTCGCCGACCTCGACGGCCTGTTCATGATCGTCGTGGCCGGCGAGTTCAACGCGGGCAAGTCGAGCCTCCTCAACGCCCTGTTGGGCGAGTCCGTGATGCCGGAGGGCGTCACGCCCACCACCGACCGCATCACCGTCGTCACGCACGGCGACCGACCGACGGAGCGCGCCGAGGGTCCGGCCGTCGTCCACCGCACGCACCCGGACCCGCTGCTCAGGGACATCGCCCTCGTCGACACCCCCGGCACGAACGCGATCATCCAGCGCCACCAGGAGCTGACCGAGCGCTTCGTGCCGCGCGCCGACCTACTGCTCTTCGTCACGTCGGCGGACAGGCCCTTCACCGAGAGCGAGCGGCGCTTCCTCGAGCTCATAGCCTCGTGGGGACGCAAGGTCGTCATGGTCGTCAACAAGGTCGACATCCTCGAGACCGAGGAGCAGCGGGCCGAGGTCCAGCGCTACGTGCGCGAGAACGCCCGCCAGACCCTAGGCGTCACCCCGGACGTGTTCCTCGTCAGCGCCAAGCGGGCGGAGCGGGCGCGCGAGGCGGGCGACGACGCGGGCCTCGACGCCTCCGGCGTGCCGGCGCTGGCGCGCGCGATCTCCGAGCGCCTCGGCGCCGAGCGGCCGCGCCTCAAGCTGCTCTCGCCCCTGGGCGTGGCGCAGCGGCTCGTCGGCCTCTACCAGGACCAGCTCGGCGCGCGCCTCGAGCTGCTGCGGGACGACAGCGCCAGCCTCGAGGAGATCGAGAGGCAGGGGCGGCAGTTCGAGCGCGACATGCGCCGCGAGTTCGAGGCGCACGCCCTGCGCGTGAAGGAGGTCGTGCGCGAGGTCAAGGACCGCGGCGACGAGTTCTTCGACGACCTCATCAGGTTCCGGCGCATCCCCAAGCTCCTCAACGGCAAGGCCGTCCAGGAGGAGTTCGAGCGGCGCGTACTGGCCGGCACCGAGGAGCGGCTGGACCGGGCCGTGTCCGAGCTCGTCGACTGGTTCATCGAGCGCAACCTCCGCTTCTGGGAGGACGTCATGCGCTTCGTGAACGAGCGCGCCTCGGCGACGGAGGACCGCGTGATAGGCGCCGTGGGCGGCCGCTTCGAGTACGACAGGCGCGCCCTGGTGCGCTCGCTCGGGGAGCGCGCGCAGGACGTGCTCGACACCTACGACGACGCCGCCGAGTCGCGCCGGCTGGCCGACGACCTGCAGCAGGCCGTGCTGCGCAGCGGCCTCTTCAACGTCACCGGCATCGGCCTCTCCGCCGCGGTGCTGGCCTTCGTGTCGGCGGCCGCCTTCGACGTCACAGGGATCATGCTCGGCCTCACGCTGGTGGGCGTGGGCCTGCTGGTGATCCCGCGCCAGCGCGCCAAGGCCAAGCGTGAGCTGGCGGCGCGGATGCGCGAGCTGGAGGAGGCCCTGGTCCACGGCATCACCGGGCAGTTCGAGGAGGAGCTCGACAGGTCGCGCGAGAAGCTCGCCGGCGCCATCAGCCCCTACACGCGCTTCGTACGCTCCGAGCTGGACCGCCTCGGCGAGGTGGGCGAGGAGCTCGACGAGATGAGCGTCCGCCTGGCCGCGCTGCGCGGCGAGGTCGAGGCGCTGGAGTAGACTCTCCGCCATGACCGTGAAGACCGCCCCGCGCGTGGCCTTCCAGGGCGTGGCGGGGGCGTTCAGCGAGGAGGCCGCGCTGGCCTTCGCGCCGGACGGCGACGCCGTCGGCTACCCGACGTTCGAGGAGGCCTTCGAGGCCACGGTGAGCGGCGCCTGCGACTACGCCTGCCTGCCCGTGGAGAACAGCCTGGCCGGCTCCATAAACCAGACCTACGACCTCCTCACCGACTCCGTGCTCGTGGTCGTGGCCGAGCGCGTCGTGCGCGTGCACCACAACCTCCTCGTGCCGCCGGGCACCGGCCTCCACGAGGTGCGGCGCGTGTACAGCCACCCGCAGGCGCTGCAGCAGTGCCAGCGCTTCATCAGGCAGCACGGTTTCGAGGCCGTGGCCGACTACGACACCGCCGGGGCCGCCAAGCTCCTGCTCGAGAGGGCGCGGCGGGAGCCGGGCAGCGCGGCCATAGCCAGCCGGCGCGCCGCCGAGACGTACGGCCTGGAGATCGCCGCGGAGCGCATCGAGGACCTGAGCTTCAACTTCACGCGCTTCTTCGTCCTCGGTCACGAGGAGCGCCCGCCGCAGCCCGGCAGGCAGCACAAGACGAGCCTCGTGCTCGCCACGCACCACAGGCCGGGCGGGCTGGTCTCCTGCCTGCA
This sequence comes from Deinococcaceae bacterium, assembly GCA_044508445.1. Lineage (GTDB taxonomy): Bacteria > Deinococcota > Deinococci > Deinococcales > Trueperaceae > DASRWD01. Next base: position 35,114 of record JBIQHQ010000020.1, on the reverse strand, counting down.
GGTCTTCCCCGAGCACGGCATCAACATGACGAAGCTCGAGTCGCGTCCACGACGCGACAAGCCGTGGAGCTACCTCTTCTACGTCGACATCGAGGGTCACGTGGCGGAGCCCGCCGTCGCCGCGGCCCTCAACGGCCTGATGCGCCGCGCGGCCTTCGTGAAGTACCTGGGCAGCTACCCGGCGGCGGAGCCCGTCGAGATCGACTGAGGGCGCGGCGCGGCACCCGTCGCCGCCGAGCGCGGGGCGCGGCAGCCACCGGCAGACCGCGGTGGACGGGCGCGGGGCGCGACACCCCGTCGCCGCCGGGCGCGGGGCGCGGCAGCCCGTCGCCGCCGAGCGGCCCGTCCGGCGGCCCGGCGTGTCCGCCGGCGTGGCGCGACGGACGCCCGCGGGACGACCAGGGCCGGGGCGTTCACGGGGCGGGCAACGGCACGACCTCCACGCCCAGGGCGAGCGCCCGCACGGGCTCGCCCGGGTACCACAGCGTTCGCGAGCGGTAGACGCCGCGCCACGGCGCCCGCAACACCTCTGTGAAGCCGCGCGGCACGTCGACGAGCCACAGCTCCTCGACGCCGGCCGCCGCGTAGAGCGGGGAGCGCTCCTCGTGCGTCTCGCGGCCCCGCACGACCTCCACGACGAGCAGCGCGGCGGCGGGGTCGAAGGTGCCGCCCAGGCCCAGCGCCTGGCCGGGGCGCCGTCCGGCGGCCGGCAGGACGGCGACGTCGGCCCTCAGGAGGTCCCAGGGGCCCAGGCGCAGCGGCGCGGCGTGCACGGCCGTGCCGCCCGACCGCAGGACGGCGTCGCCGCCGAGCTGCGCGCCCAGGTGAGCGAGGACCGCCGTCTCCCGCGGCGACGGAGGGCGGCCGGGACGCACGCGCCCGCCCACAAGCTCGGCGCGCGGCCCCTCGGGCAGGGCCCCGGCGCGCGACGCGGCCAGGAAGGCCGCCACCGTGACCTGGGGGAGCCGCGCGCCGCGCATGAGCGCAGGGTGCGCCCTCCCGGGCGGCGGCGCGCGGGGCCCGTGGCTCCCGGACCAGCTCCTCTAGTCGCGCGTCCACGCGCGCCGCACCCCACCGGGGTCCGGCGAACGCGGTGATACACTCCGCCGGATAAAGATGCCGCGGCGTGAGGACATACACAAGATCCTGATCATCGGCTCCGGGCCCATAGTCATCGGGCAGGCGGCCGAGTTCGACTACTCCGGCACCCAGGCCTGCAAGGCGCTGCGCGCCGCGGGCTTCGAGGTGGTGCTCGTCAACTCGAACCCCGCCACGATCATGACGGACCCCGACGTGGCCGACAGGACCTACGTCGAGCCGCTCACCACCGAGTTCGTCGCCGAGGTAATCCGCGTCGAGCGTCCCGACGCCCTGCTGCCCACCCTGGGCGGCCAGACGGCGCTGAACCTGGCCGCCAAGCTCCACGAGGAGGGCGTGCTCGAGCGCTACGGGGTGAGGCTCATCGGCGCGAACTACGCCGCGATCCAGAAGGGCGAGGACCGCAAGCTCTTCCAGGAGGCCATGGCCCGCATCGGGCTCAAGACGCCCGCCGGCCGCATGGTCACCAGCCTCGCCGAGGCCCTCGAGTTCGTGACGTCGATCGGCTACCCCGCGATCGTCAGGCCGAGCTTCACCCTCGGCGGCACCGGCGGCGGCATCGCCCGCGACGAGGACGAGTTCGTGCGCGTCGTGCGCCAGGGCCTGCACGACTCGCCCGTGGGCAGCGTGCTCGTCGAGCAGTCCGTGCTGGGCTGGAAGGAGTACGAGCTCGAGGTGATGCGCGACTCGAACGACACCGTCGTCATCATCTGCTCGATCGAGAACTTCGACCCCATGGGCGTGCACACCGGCGACAGCATCACGGTGGCGCCGGCGCAGACGCTCTCCGACAAGGAGTACCAGCGCCTGCGGGACGCCGCCATCGCGATCATCCGCGAGATCGGCGTGGACACGGGCGGCTCGAACATCCAGTTCGCCGTGGACCCCGACGGCGGCGACGTCATCGTCATCGAGATGAACCCGCGCGTCTCGCGCTCCTCGGCCCTGGCCTCGAAGGCCACCGGCTACCCGATCGCGAAGATCGCCGCCCTGCTCGCCGTGGGCTACCACCTCGACGAGCTGCCCAACGACATCACCAAGGAGACGAAGGCCGCCTTCGAGCCGACGATCGACTACGTCGTCACCAAGGTCCCCCGCTTCGCCTTCGAGAAGTTCCCCGGCGCCCCCGACGACCTGGGCACCCAGATGCGGTCGGTCGGCGAGGTCATGGCCATAGGCCGCACCTTCAAGGAGTCGCTGCTGAAGGCCGTGCGCTCGCTCGAGCTCGACGTGCGCTCCGGGACCGCCGGTCTGACGGACGCGGCGCTCGAGGACCTGCTGCGGCCGAACCCGCGCCGCCTGGCGGCGGTCCTCGAGCTGCTGAGGCGAGGACGCTCGGTGCAGGCGCTGCACCGGGCCACGGCCATCGACCCCTGGTTCCTCTCGCAGCTCGCCGAGATCGTCGCCGCCGAGCAGGAGGTGCGGCGGTCCGGCGACCCGCGCGCCTGGGGCTGGGAGCTGTGGCGCGAGGTGAAGCGCCTCGGCTTCTCCGACGGCGACGTCGCCGAGCTCACCGGCACCCCGGCCGCGGAGGTCAGGCGCCTGCGGCTGGCGAAGGGCCAGGCGCCCGTCTACAAGACCGTGGACACCTGCGCCGCCGAGTTCGAGGCCTACACGCCCTACCTCTACTCCACCTACGAGTGGGAGGACGAGGCCCCGCCCACCGACAGGAAGAAGGTCGTGATCCTCGGCTCCGGTCCCAACCGCATAGGGCAGGGCGTCGAGTTCGACTACGCCACCGTGCACGCCGTGTGGGCGCTGCAGGAGGCGGGGTTCGAGACGATCATGGTGAACTCGAACCCCGAGACCGTCTCCACCGACTACGACACGGCCGACAGGCTCTACTTCGAGCCCCTGACGCTCGAGGACGTGCTCAACGTCATCGAGCACGAGAGGCCCGACGGCGTGATCGTCCAGCTCGGCGGCCAGACGCCCCTGAAGCTGGCGCGCGGCCTCGAGGCCGCGGGCGTCCCCATCTGGGGCACGTCCGCGTCGGCGATCCACGCGGCCGAGGACCGCGACGCCTTCCACGCCCTGTGCCGGAGGCTGGGCATCCCGCAGCCCGAGGGGGGCGTGGCCGCTCGGCCGGAGGAGGCGGCGGACCTCGCCGCCCGCATCGGCTACCCCGTGATGGTGAGGCCGAGCTACGTGCTGGGCGGACGGGCCATGCAGGTCGTGCGCTCGGAGGCGGAGCTCGCGAGGTACCTGCGCGAGGTCTACGCCGAGCTGCCCGGCGAGCCGAGCGTGCTCGTCGACGAGTACCTGGAGGGCGCCGTCGAGGTGGACGTGGACGCGATCTCCGACGGCGAGACCACGGTGGTGGCCGGCGTCATGGAGCACGTGGAGGCCGCCGGCGTGCACTCCGGCGACAGCGCCTGCGTCACCCCGCCCGTCCGCCTCGGCCCCGAGGCCGTGGCGACCATCGCCGAGCACACGACGCGCTTGGCGGAGGCCATCGGCGTGCGCGGGCTGATCAACGTGCAGTTCGTCGTGAAGGACGGCCGCGCCTACGTGATCGAGGCGAACCCGCGCGCCAGCCGCACGGTCCCCTACCTCTCGAAGGCCATAGGCCACCCGCTGGCGAAGTACGCGGCCCTGGTGGCGGCCGGTGTGCGGCTGCGCGACATCGGCTTCACCGAGGCCCCGCGACCCGAGGTCTACAGCGTGAAAGAGGCGGTACTGCCGTTCCTGAAGTTCGGCGGGGTGCTGCCGGTGCTCGGCCCCGAGATGCGCTCCACGGGCGAGAGCATGGGCATCGACGCCGACCCGTTCCTCGCCTACTACAGGGCCGCGCTCGGCGCCGGCGTGCGCCTGCCGCTGGGCGGGACCGCCCGCCTCATCGGCGAGGGGCTCGAGGAGCTGGCGGGGCGCCTGCGCGAGCTCGGGTTCACCGTCGTCACCGGGGGCCTGCCCGCCGGAGCGGAGCGCGACTACGACCTGCTGGTAGACGTCGCCCACACGCCCGAGCTGAGGCGCGCGCTGGAGGACGGCGTGGCCTACGTGACCACGCCGGAGGCCGCGCGCTGGACCGTGGACGCCCTGACGGCGGCCGCGCGGGCCCGCGCCCAGGGGCCGCTGGGGGTGACCGCGCTGCAGGACCTCGTCCGGCGCCCCGTGCCGGTGGCGAGCTAGTACCTAGGGCGCGCCTCTCCGGCGGGGACGCGCTTCTCCTCAGGCCTCGATGCCTCCCGCGGCCTGCTCGTCGTCGTCCGCGCCGCCCAGGTCTTCCGCCTCGTCGAGCAGCAGCGGCTCGCCGTGCCCGGTGAGCCGCTCCGTGTGGCGCGACGGGAGGCGCTCGCGCAGGGAGAGCGCGTAGCCGGACAGCGCCTCCAGGGCCGCGCCCACGGGCTGTCGGAGCACGAACTCACCGGTGTCGACGCGGGCCAGCAGCGCGAACGGAGCCGCCGAGAGACGCTCGAGTATCGCCAGGACCCTGTCGCGCGGCAGCGCCACCTCGGAGACCAGGTCCTCGAGCAGGAACACCGTGGGTGCGCGCAGCAGGTTGAGGCGCGCCAGCACCTCGGACAAGGCGCCTCGCTCGGCCAGGCGCTCCGCCACCTTGGCCTCGAAGCGCTCCAGGCCCTGCTCGAAGAGGCCGTCGCGCTCGAAGTGGGGCTCGAGGTCGACGGGCGACAGCGGCAGGCTGGCCTGGAGGCTCGCGAGGCGCTCCAGCCCCTGCCAGCTCCACAGCGTGGCGCGGGCCAGCTCGGCCGGTCCGGTGAGGCGCAGGAGCGCCTGGTGCTCGCCGACGACGGCGAGGTGGCGGTAGTCGAGCGCGCGGCGCTTCGAGAGCAGGTCGGCCCAGTCGACGCGCTCGGTGCGCGACAGGAGCTGCACCAAGGCCTTGTACCCACGGCGCCCCATGTGGGCGACGAGGCTCACCTGGCCCCGCGCGATCGGCTCGAGGACGAAGCCCAGGGGCGTCAGGACGCGCCTCAGCCTGTCGACGAGCGCCGTGGCCTCGAGCGAGGCCTCGTCCTCCTCGTCGAGGCCGATGGCGGGCGGTCGCGCTGGCGCCGGGGCCGGGGCGCGGCGCTCCTGTACCGAGCGCGGCTCCTCGACGTCGCCCCGGGCCCGCCTGGCCCGTGTCGGCCCGGCGTCTCGCTGCTGCGGCGCCACGCCCCCACGCGGCCACAGGCCGGGCTGGGCGACCGGCGCCGCCGACTCGGCGCCCGCACCGGCGTAGGCGGCCTCCGGGCCCACCGACCGCTCGGCCGTCGCCGGGCCATCACCCAGGTACGCGGCCTCCGCGGAGGCGCCCCCGCGCACGCCGTCCGCGCCCGCGCCCGCGTCCTGCTGCGAGGCCGACGACCGCGCGGCACCCACGCTCACGAGCTCGTCGTCGGGGAGGCGCTCGCCGCCCGCCGCCGCGCCGGCATCGGACGGCACGTCCACGTCCGGCCCGCCGCGTGCCGCGGGGCG
>JBIQHQ010000020.1:13106-29494 GCA_044508445.1 Deinococcaceae bacterium | reverse complement strand
CCGCCGCGGCCACGTCCTCCGCCGCCGTGGCGGCGTCGAGCCAGCGGCCCTCGCGTTGGGCGAAGCGTCCGTCCGCGGCGAGGGCGGCGGCGAGGTCCACCTCCTCCGGGACCTCGTAGTAGGCGCGTATCTCCTGAACGGTCATGCGCAGGCCCGACTGGCTCAGGTCGTCGAGGAGCCGCGCGAGGCCCTCGGCGGTGGAGTAGTCGGGCGCGCGCGGGCGGGCGACGGGCGTGATCGCGAAGCGCCCGTCGTCGAGGGCCTTCACGTGCAGCTCGTCGTTCACGGCCAGGCCGTGCGAACGGTACAGCTCGCCCAGCCCAGAGACGGTCCGGGGCGGGGTGAAGGCGAGCTCGAGCTCCTGGCCCGTCTTCGTGTCGACGGCCCTGAGGCCTCCCTCGGGGAACAGGCCGACCATGGCCTGCGGCAGCGTCATCGTGCCGCTGCGCAGGCAGTAGCGCGTCAACGGGTAGCGGAACTCTCCAGACATCCCACGCCTCCCCGACGAGTCCACGCGGCCCTCCCCCGGACCGAGGGCGCGGCGCGCAGCTTTGGCTCGGTGAAGTCTAACAGGGAGCGGGAGCCCGGCCCCCCGCGGACGCCCCCGCCACCGCCGGGAAGGGCCGGCGCCGACCTCAGCCGAACACCAGGCGGCGGCGCTTGCGCTTGCGCGCCGGCGCGGCCCCCGCGCTGGCGTCGTCGGGCGCGGGCGCGGTGGCCGCCCCCTTCCTCGACGGGCGCGCGGGCTTCGCCCCGACGGGCGCCCCGGACGGTCCCGGCCCGGCCTCGGCGCGGCGCTCGGCGGCCTCCTCCTCGTCCTCGGGGGTGGCGGGCGACGCCTTGGCCTTGGCGCGCCGGCGGCGTCCGCCGCCCGCTGCCTCCTGGACCGCCTTGGCCGCGGCGCTGGGCGCGGAGCGCCTGCCCGTGACGAAGGCCGCGTCGATGCCGCCGTCCGATGGGTCCTTGAGCTTCTTCGGGCGCTTGGTCTTGGCCGGGGCCTCCTCGGCCTCTGGCACCGTGACCTCCATGCTGGCGGGCACGAGGTCGATCTGCCGCTGGGTGGGGTTCGCGGCCATGATCTTGACCTCGACGCGGTCGCCCATGCGGTAGCGCTTGCGCGTGTGCTTGCCCATCAGCATCAGCGAGTCCTCGAGGAAGATGTAGTAGTCGTCCTCGAGGTGGCTGACGTGCATGAGCCCCTCGACGCCGTTGGCCAGCGCCACGAACACGCCGAAGTTCGTCACGCCCACGACCACGCCGACGAAGGTCTCGCCCACGTGCTCCTTGGCCCAGCGGGCGTGGTAGTAGCGGGTGAGGTCGCGCTCGGCGGCCTCGGCCACGCGCTCGCGCTCGCTGGCGTGCTCGGCGAGCTGAGGGAAGTCGGTCCTCATGCGCTCCTTGAGCGTGGGCGAGAGGCGGTGCTGCAGTATCGAGCGCACGACCCTGTGCACGACGAGGTCGGGGTAGCGCCTGATGGGGCTCGTGAAGTGCAGGTAGTTGGCGAACGCCAGTCCGTAGTGGCCGAGGTTCTCGCTCGAGTAGCGCGCCTGCTTGAGGCTGCGCAGCAGGAGCGTGTTCACGAGCTGCGCCTCGGGCTTGCCGGCGGCCTGCCTGAGGATCGCCTGCAGGTCCTGCGGTCCGGCGTGCTCGAGGTCGAGGGTGTACCCGAGGCGCGCCAGGGCCTTCTGGAGGGCCCGTATCTTCTCCTCGCTGGGGTCCTCGTGCACGCGGAACAGCGCCGGCACGTCGCGCTTGGAGAGCTCCTCGGCGACCTTGCGGTTCGCCAGCAGCATCAGCTCCTCGATGAGCTGCCTGGCGGCGTCGCTCCGCACCGGCGTGACGTGCAGGGCGCCCTGCTCGTCCACGTCGACCTTCGCCTCCGTGAACTGGAAGTCCAGGGCGCCCGCGCCGATGCGCTGATTGCGGAGCTCCTGCGTGAGGTTGAGGAGCACCTTGATGTCGCGCTCCAGCTTGCGCTTGCCGGCGGGCAGGCGACCGCCCTCGGCGAACTCCTGTACCTGGGCGTAGGTGAGGCGGGCGTCCGACTGGATCACCGTCTCCTTGAGCCTGAAGGCCTTCACCTCGCCGGCGCGCGTGACGTCGATGAACGCCGACAGGGCCAGCCGCGGCTCGCCCTCCACGAGCGAGCAGATGCCGTTCGACAGCTCCTCGGGGAGCATCGGCAGCACCCGTCCCGGCAGGTACACGCTGGTGGCGCGCTGCGCGGCCTCCTTGTCTAGGCTCGTGCCCTCGGCCACGTAGTAACTGACGTCAGCGATGTGCACGCCGACGCGCAGCAGGCCGTCCCGCTTGCCGTCGAGGCGCTCCACGGAGATGGCGTCGTCGAAGTCCTTGGCGTCCTCGCCGTCGATCGTGAACGTGGGGACCTTGCGGTGGTCGGTGCGGCCCTCCATGAGGTCCGGCGTCACGGTGACCGGCACGGCCTTCGCCTCGGCGAGGGTCGCCTCGTCGAACTCGGCCTTGAGGCCGTACTTCACGATGACGGCGCGGGTCTCGACCTCCGGGTCGTCGGCCTCGCCGAGGACCTCCGCGACCTCGCCGAAAGGCTCGGGCTCGCCGGAGTCCTCCGGCCAGACCATCCGCGCGACGATGCGCGCGCCGGCCTCGACCTTCCCCACCGACTCCGGCGTCAGGAGCACCCGCTCCTGCAGGCGGGGGGAGTCGGGCCGCAGGATCGCGTAGCCGCGGGCGTACTCGAGGGTGCCCACGACCAGGGCGTTGCGGCGCTCGATGATGCGCACGACCTCGCCGCTGGGCCTGTCCTCCTCGCTGCGCAGCGGGTTCGGTCGGGCGAGCACGCGGTCGCCGTCCCAAGCGCCGCCGAGCCTGTCGGCCGGGACGAACAGGTCCTTGCCTCCCTGGTCGGGGATCACGAAGCCGTAGCCGCCGCTCGTCACCTGCAGGCGGCCGGGCACGAGGTTCATCTCCTGCGGCAGGCCGTAGGTGCGGCGCCGCGTCTTGACGAGCTGCCCGCTCTGCACCAGGTCGGCCAGCGTCTGCCTCAGGCCCGAGCGGTCATCGAGCTTGAGGCGCCGCTGCACGTCCTGCACGTGCCAGGGCTTCTCGGGGTGGTCGTGGAAGAACTTCAGGACTACGTCGGTGGGGACCGTCATCTTTATGGGAGTCTAGCGCCTCTCTCATGAGCGCCCGTGCGCGCGCGCGGCATCGCGGGCGCGCCCGAGGGTTGTAGCTTCGTGCATGGCCGAACTGCGATCCGTGTACATGACGTTCCCGGACCTGGGCAGCGCCTCGTCCGTCGCCAAGCACCTGGTGGACGAACACCTGGCCGCCTGCGTGAACCTCCTGCCGCGGGCGCTCTCCGTGTACCGCTGGGAGGGCGCGGTGCGCTCCGAGGAGGAGGTGGTGGCGTTCGCGAAGACCACCTCCGACAGGCTGGAGGACCTGATGGCGCGGGCCGCCGAGCTGCACCCCTACGAGGTGCCGTGCGTGGTCGCGCTGCACCCCGTGGAGGCCCTCCCCGCCTTCGCCGCCTGGGTCGCCGACGAGACGCGCGTCGGCGAGGAGGGCTAGGGCGCAGCGGGAGCGCGGCGACCGCGACGCGCGAGGGCACGCCTCCTCCGCGGCGGGGCTCAGGCGACGCGGCGCCGCTCGCGCTCGGCCAGCGCCAGCAGCTCGTCCCTGGCCGGGGAGGGCGGGAACGCCTGCAGGGCGGCCCTGGCCGCGTCCACCTCCCGGCCCACGAGCTCCCTGGTGGCGCCGTCGGCGCCGTGGGCCCTGACGAGCTCGATCATCCTCTCCACGTCGCCCGGCTCGGCCGCGTGCCTGGCGACGATCAGCCGCGCCTCCACCAGGTCCTCCTCGAGGATCAGCCGCAGGACCGGGTAGGTGGCCTTGCCCTCGCGCAGGTCGCCGCCCACGGGCTTGCCGAGGCTCACAGGGTCGCCGAGGAGGTCGAGGTAGTCGTCGCGGAGCTGGAAGGCGCGCCCGTAGGCGAGGCCGAAGGCGCGCAGCGCGGCGCGCTGGGCCGGGGCGGCGCCGGCCAGCACGGCCACCCCCTCCACGGCCGCGGCCATCAGCTCTGCCGTCTTGCCCTCGTTGATGCGCGCGTACGCCTCGTAGCTCCACTCCTTGAGCGTGGCGCACTGGAACTGGAGCACCTCGCCCTCGCACAGCGCCGCGGCGGCTTCGGCCATGAGGCCCATGAGCTTCTCGCTGCCGCTGCGAGCCAAGAGCCCCAGGACGCGGGCCAGCATGAAGTCGCCGGACATCACGCTGACCACGTTGCCGTAGCGCAGGAACGCCGCCTGCTCGCCTCGGCGAGTGGCGGCGCCGTCTATGAGGTCGTCGTGCAGCAGCGAGGCGGAGTGGAGCAGCTCGACGGCGAGGGCCACGAGCCGCGCGCTCTCCGGGGGCGCGCCCAGCAGGCGCCCGGTGAGCAGCGCCAGCGTGGGCCTCACGCGCTTCCCGCCGGCGCGCACCAGGTCCTCGCCGATGGCCCTTATGAAGCCGACGTCCGACTCGAGCTCGCGGGCCAGCGCGGCCTCGAAGGCCGCCAGCTCCGCGGCCAGGGACGGCGCCATGGCGGCTGGGGCCTCCTCGGTCACGACGCCTCCTCGGCGGGCATGGCGGCCTCGTGGAGGAAGTAGCTGACGCGCTTGAGGGCCGCGAGGAAGTCGACGGCCTCGACGTGCACGCCGGGCGGCACCGACACGACGGTGGGCGCGAAGTTGAGGATGCCGCGCACGCCGCCGCTTACGACGGCGTCGACAGCGGCCTGGGCGGCCTCGACGGGGACCGTGAGCAGCACGATCTCGAGGTCTAGCTCGCGGACGGCGGCGTCGAACTCGCGCATGTGCCTGACGACCACGGAGCCGTGCGTCCTGCCGACCTTGCGCTCGTCGACGTCGAAGGCCGCGGCCAGCTCGAAGTCGTACTCGGACAGCCCGGGGTAGTGGGCCAGCGCCTGGCCCAGGCGCCCCATGCCGACGATCGCCACCCGCCACGGCCGCGTGAGGCCGAGTATCCGCTTCAGCTCGCCCCGGAGCGAGGAGACCGTGTAGCCGGTGCCGCGCGTGCCGAAGGTGCCGAAGTAGGCGAGGTCCTTCCGCACCTGGAACGCCGACACCTGGGCCTCCTCGGCCAGCAGGTCGGACGAGACCCTGACGACGCCGCGGGCCTCCAGGCCGTTGAGGACGCGGAGGTAGGTGATCAGCCTGCCAACGGTGGCCGAGGGGATGTCCCTCGCCGTGCCGCGGGCGCCCCCGCGCGACATCAGCGCGGGAAGCTCTCGATACCGGCGGACTGCAGCCGAGCCTGTGCCGAGGCCAGCTCGGTGGCGTCGAAGGGGCCCACCAGCAGCTTGACGAGGCCGTTCTCGACGCGATCGGTGACGACGAAGCCCATGGCCTCGAGGCGCTCGCGCTGCGGCAGCGAGCTGTCGCGCGAGCCGTAGGCGCCCACCTGCAGGTAGCGCGAGGCGGCGCTGGGCGCGGCGCCGGAGGCGGCCGGCTGCGCCGCCGGCGCGGCTGACTGGGCGGCCGGCTGTGCAGCGCTCGGCGCGGCGGACTGGGCGGCGGGCTGCGCAGCGCTCTGCGCCGGCTGCCGCGCAGCCTCCTCGTCGGCCTGCAGGCGGTAGACGGTGGGGTCGGGCACGCCGAGGTCGGAGCCGGCGATGCGCGCCGCGACCGACCTAGCCTCCTGCTCCGTGTCGTAGGGGCCCACCAGCACGATCCTCAAGTCGCCCTGGGTGCCGATGAAGGCCGGGTAGCCGGCGGCCTGGAACCGCTCGAGCTGCCGCTGCGCGTTGTCGGCGTTCGCGAAGGCGCCGACCGACACGCGGTAGGGCGCCTCGTCGGAGGCGGAGGCGGAAGGCAGCGGTCCGCCGCCGGACTGGGCGGCCGGCGGCTGCTGCGCCGGCGCGGAGCGGTTCGGGCTGCTCACGACGCTGCTCTGGGGCGACGCGCCGGCGTTCGCCCCGGCGTCGGGCGGCAGCGCCTGAGTCGGCGGCGGGCTGCCGCCTCCGGCGCCTTCCGGCGGCGCTACGGGCTCGGCGCCGGCCTGGCCCTGGGCCTGCCCCTCACCGCCGGCGGGCCCCGCGCCCGCCTGACCCGCGCCCTCCTGGCCCCCCTGGCCGACGGCGACGGCCGGCGGCTCGTCGACGGCGGCCGGCGAGACGGGCTGGTCGGACTGGGCGGAGGGCGAGCTGGGCGTCTGGGGCTGGCTGGCGGACTGGCCCGGCGCCTGGCTGCTGGTGAGCGGCGTCGTCGCGCGCGGCGTCTCGGCCGTGCGGTCGCGGACCGGGAAGAACGAGCCTCCCGAGATGAGCGTGGCGATGATGCCAGCGATGACCGCGATCAGGGCGACGCCGATGAGCAGGTCGGGCCAGTTGCGTCTAAGCCAATCCATGTTCCCCCCATGTTACCCCCGGGGGCAGGGGGCCGGGCCCGGGTCGGACCGCCGCGGGCGGCACGTCGAGGAGGCTCACCGCGAGCGGGCGGAGCCCCCTCCCGCCCCCTCGCCGCGGCTCACAGGTAGTTGGTGATGGCCGTGCAGGCCGGCTGGTAGCCGAGCTCGCAGGAGGAGACCCAGGCGTCCTCCGCCCCGCTCCTGCGGTTCTGCGAGTACAGCGCCCAGCCGAGGTTGTAGAGCGCCTCGACGTCCCTGTCGTTCTGCTCGACGAGCAGGGTGTAGACGTTCTCGGCGTCCTGGTAGCGCTGGGCCGCCAGGTAGGCGGCGCCCAGGTTCGCCCGCGCCTCGACGCTGTTGGGGTTGAGCTGCACCGCCCGCTCGAAGCTGGTGACGGCGGCGGCGTAGTCGCCCTGCTGGTAGGCGGTGAGCCCGGCCCACATGTGAGCGGCGGGGTCGGAGGGGCGAGCCTGCACCACGGCGCGGAACTCGTCGCTGGCGGCGGCGAAGTCGCCGAGGCGGTAGTGGGAGCGCCCGGCGATGAAGCGGGCCGTGGTCGCCTGCGTCGCGTCGCTGAGGCCGGCGACGGCGCGCTGCGCGTAGCCGAGCGCCTGTTCCGGCTCGGCGAGCTGGTCGTGCGCGGTGGCCAGGGCGAGGGCGACCTGGGGCTTGTCGGCGCCGCCCTGCTGCTCGGCGCGGTTCAGCGCCTCGAGCGCCTGGCGCGGCTGGCCGCTCTCGAGGTAGGTGACGCCGAGGTTGTACTGCGCCTCCCACGAGGCCGGGTCGGCCTCGGCGGCCAGCCGGTACGACTCGGCGGCGTCCGCCTCGCGGCCGAGGCTGCGCTGCAGGGTGCCGAGCTTGATGAGCGTGCTGGCCTCGGCGGACCTGTCGCCCGCGGCCCGGGCCTTCTCGAGGGCCCTCTCCAGGGACCACATGGCGTAGTCGATCTGGCCCTGACCGACGTAGATGTCGGCGATCAGCGCGCTCACGCGGTAGTCGCCGCTGCGCGTCTCCAGCTCGGTGAGCTCGGGCAGGGCGTCGAGGCCCTGGCCGGCGTTGTAGAGGGCCTGGCCGCGCCGCAGGATGTAGTCGGCGTTGCCGGGGTCGAGCTCGAGGGCGTCGGCGTAGGCCTGGGCGGCGTCGCCGTACTGGCCGGCGAGCTCGAGCTGGCCCGCCAACGCGATGTAGGCGCCCACGCGGTCGGCAGGCGTGGCCTCGGGGTCGGCCTGGGCCAGCGCCTCGCGGAACGAGGCGGCGGCCTCCTGGGGCCGGCGCAGGCGCGCCAGCGTGACGCCGCGGTTGAAGTGGCCGTCGAACCTGTCGGGGTGCAGGCGCGTGACCTCGGAGAACTCGAAGAGCGCGGCCTGGAAGTCGCCGCGCGCGAACTCGGAGAGGCCGAGGCCGTAGTGCGCGTCGCCGGTGCGGTAGTCGAGGGCGATGGCCTCGAGGAACGCCTCCTTGGCCTCGTCGTACTGGCCGCCCTGGTACAGGGCGTTGCCCAGGGCGACCCACGCCACGACGCTGCCGGGATTGGCCTGAACCTCGGCGCGCAGCCGAGCCACGTCAGACTGCGCGGCGGCGGTACCGAGCGTCAGCGTGGCCGCCGCGACCGCTAGCGCCACTACCGCGGTCCGCCTGCACTTGCCGATGAACATGCCTACCTCCAGAACGTGAAGCGCGTGAGCGCCGTGTGAGAACGTCCGAGTCTCGGCGGCGAGTCTACCGAAGGCGCCTGCGCCGCCCTGTGAAATCCGGCACGGAGCCGGACGGCCGAGATGCCCGTCAGCGACGGCGTAAACGGCCTCCCGACCGCGTCGCTCAGGCGGCGCCGGCGCCCCGCAGAGCGAGCTGCCCGCAGGCCCCGCCGGCGTCCCTCCCGCGGCTGAAACGCACCGACGCGGACACGCCGCGGGCCCTCAGCACGCCCTCGAACGACGCGGTCCGGCGCCGCGAGGACTGCGCGAAGCCGGACCCGGGCCAGGGGTTGAAGGGTATGAGGTTCACGTGCGCGCCCACCTCGCGCGCCAGGCGGGCGAGGCTCAGAGCCTGCTCGTCCGAGTCGTTGACGCCGGCGAGGAGCGTGTACTCGATCGTCACGCGCCTGCCCACCCTCTCGCGCCAGTAGCGCATGGCCTCCACGATCTCGTCCACGGGGTTCGCCAGCGCCGTGGGGATGATGCGCCGGCGCGTCTCGTCGTCGGGCGCGTGGAGGCTCACGGCCAGCACCAGCGGCAGGCCCTCGTCGGCGAGGCGGCGCATGCGCGACGGCAGACCGACCGTGGAGATGGTGATGCGGCGCGGGGACATGTCGAGGGCCCGCGGGTCCACCAGCGTCCGCACCGCCGCCAAGGCCTCGCGGTAGTTCAGCAGCGCCTCGCCCATCCCCATGAGCACGACGTTGCGCACGCTGCGCGGCTCCACGCCCTCGTGCCGCGCCACGGCCAGCACCTGCCCGACGATCTCGCCGCGCGTGAGGTTGCGCCCGAAGCCCAGGGCCCCCGTGGCGCAGAACGCGCACCCGGCGGGGCAGCCGACCATCGAGGAGACGCACACGGTGCGCCGGCCGGCGTAGGGCATGTAGACGGCCTCGGTGCTCCTGCCGTCCCGCAGGGTGAAGAGGTACCTCACCGAGCCGTCGCGGGAGGGGAAGCGCCGCACGTACGCGAACGGGTCGATCACGTGCTCGGCGGCGAGCCACTCCCTGAAGGCGAGCGGCAGGCTGGTCATGGCCAGCGGGTCGGCCACGCCGCGCACGTAGAGCCACTCGGCCAGCTGCGCACGGCGGTACGCGGGCGCGCCGGCGGGCAGGGGCAGCTCGGCGAGCGGGACGTCGAGGAGCGTGCGCGCCGACTCTGCCGCGACGCGGGGGCTCGTGGGCTCTGTCACGTGGGGTCTTCCCTGTCCTGTCACGCCGGGCGTCCCCCGGCGATGCTCACGGGCCGGGCTATCATGCCGGCACAGACATGATAGGCCGCAAGCGCAAGGTCATCGGCATGGTGCTGGCCGGCGGGAAGGGCTCCCGTCTGCACCCCCTGACGTGGAAGCGCACCAAGCCCGCCGTGCCCTTCGGCAGCAAGTACCGCATCATCGACTTCGCGCTCAACAACATGATCAACTCCCGCATCTACGGGATGTACGTGCTCACCCAGTTCAAGGCGCAGTCGCTCACCGAGCACATCCAGCGCAATTGGCGCTTCGGCGCCTTCCTCTCCGACCACTTCATCACGCTCGCGCCGGCGCAGATGTACCTCTACGAGGAGCTGGGCGCCGAGTGGTACCGGGGCACGGCCGACGCCATCTACCAGAACCTCCACCTGGTGGAGGGCTCGAGCGCCGACCTCGTGGCGATCTTCTCGGGCGACCACATCTACAAGATGGACATCTCCCACATGGTCGAGTACCACCTCGGGAACGACGCCGACGTCACCATCGCCGCCTACCCCACGCCCGTCGAGGACGGCAGGCGCTTCGGCGTGCTGCAGGTGGACGAGGACTGGCGCATCACCGAGTTCCAGGAGAAGCCGCAGGAGCCCAAGCCCATCCCCGGCCGCGAGAGCCACTGCCTGGCGAGCATGGGCAACTACGTCTTCAGCGTGCCCACCCTCATCGAGCTGCTCACGCGCGACGCCGGCCAGAAGTCCTCGGAACACGACTTCGGCAAGGACGTGCTGCCGCGCGCCCTGGAGGACGGCAAGCGCCTCTTCGCCTACGACTTCGCGCGCAACCCGATCCCCGGCCAGGAGGGCCCGAACACCTACTGGCGCGACGTGGGGACGCTCGACAGCTACTGGGCGGCGAACATGGACCTCGTGAAGGTCGAGCCCGAGTTCGACCTCTACAACGAGGAGTGGCCGCTGCGCACCTCGGCCGAGTACTCGCCGCCGGCGAAGTTCGTGCACGAGGAGGACGGCCGCCGCGGCCAGGCCTTCAACTCGCTCGTGGCCGGGGGCGTGATCGTGTCCGGCAGCACGGTCAGGGAGTCGGTGCTGTTCAGGCGCGTGCGCGTGAACTCGTACGCCACGGTGGAGCGCAGCGTGCTCTTCGACAACGTCGAGGTGGGCCGGCACGCCGTGGTGCGCAACGCCATCGTCGACAAGAACGTGGTCGTGCCGCCCGGCACCCAGCTCGGGGTGGACCCCGCCGAGGACCGGGCCAGGGGCCTCACCGTCCTGCCGAGCGGCCTCGTCACCGTGCCCAAGGGGTACGTCTTCGCGTAGCGCGCGTCCGGCGCGCCGTCGGCGACGTCACCGAGCCGTCCGGCGCCGCGCCGAGGCCTCGCTGTTGCCTCTCGATTAACCCGCTCTGCACGCGCTATACAGCGCCCTTTCATATCGGGGTGGTACCCTGCCAGTCACCCTGAGCGCGGGCGGCAGAGCCGCGCCCGTGCCCGCCCCGGCTAGCTCCCCGGCCGGGAAGCCGGAGGCTTGCACTTGAAGCGATCATTCAACCCCTGGTTGCTCGTGATGCTGCTGATACTCGGCATCTTCGTGTTCAACCAGTTCAACGCCGGCGGCAACAGCCGCGAGATCACGTTCTCCACCTTCTCGGAGCTCGTCGACGAGGGCCGGGTGGCGTCCGTGGCCATCGACCGCAACACGGGCAACATCACCGGCGAGCTGAACGCCGAGACGCAGGTCACCATCGGCGGCCAGCCGCAGGCGATACGCACGTTCCGCACCACCGTGATCCTCACCGACACCCTGCTGCAGGACCTGCGCGCCAACGTGCCCGAGGTCGTCATCAGGAACCCGCCGCAGTGGATCGGCATACTGGTGGGCTCGATCCTGCCCATCGCGATCCTCATAGGGTTCTTCTGGTTCATCTTCATGCGCGCCCAGGGCGGGCCGAACCAGGTCATGCAGTTCGGCCAGTCGCGCGCCAAGACCTTCGGGCGCGAGAACAAGGTCTCGACGACCTTCAACGACGTCGCCGGTCACAAGGAGGCGAAGCAGGAGCTCGTCGAGGTCGTCGACTTCCTCAAGAACCCGCAGAAGTACCTGCGCATAGGCGCCGAGATACCCAAGGGCGTCCTGCTGGTGGGCCCGCCCGGCACCGGCAAGACGCTGCTGGCCCGCGCGGTGGCCGGCGAGGCCGGCGTACCGTTCCTGACCGTGAGCGCCTCGGAGTTCATGGAGATGTTCGTGGGCGTGGGCGCCAGCCGCGTGCGCAGCCTGTTCGAGGAGGCGCGCAAGGCCGCCCCGGCCATCATCTTCATCGACGAGCTCGACTCGATAGGCCGCCGGCGCGGCGCCGGCATCGGCGGGGGCCACGACGAGCGCGAGCAGACCCTCAACCAGATCCTCTCCGAGATGGACGGCTTCGAGAAGGACACGTCCGTCATCATCATCGCGGCCACGAACAGGCCCGACATCCTCGACCCCGCGCTCCTCCGCCCCGGGCGCTTCGACAGGCAGGTCACCATCGGCCTGCCCACGCAGCGGGAGCGCGAGGAGATCCTCAAGGTGCACGTGCGCAACAAGCCCGTCGCCGAGGACGTGAGCCTCAAGCGGCTGGCCGAGGCCACGCCCATGTTCTCCGGCGCCGACCTCGAGAACCTCACCAACGAGGCGGCGCTCATCGCGGCGCGCGCGAACAAGCAGGTCATAAGCTGGCACGACTTCAACGAGGCGCTCGACCGCATCACCCTGGGCCTGCGGCGCGGCAGCCTGGTGCCCAGCGAGGAGGAGCGCAGGACCCTCGCCTACCACGAGGCCGGCCACGCCGTGGCCTACGCGGCCAAGCCCGTCCTCGGCGAGATCCGCAAGGTCACGATCATGCCGCGCGGCGCCGCCGGCGGCTTCATGGCGCCCCTCGCCAAGGAGGAGATGTTCTACGACGTCGAGCGCTACAGGTCGCAGCTCGTCGTCGCCTTCGCCGGCCGCGTGGCCGAGAAGCGCCTCACCGGCACCATCTCCTCCGGCGCCAGCAACGACCTCAAGCAGGCGACGGACCTGGCGAAGCAGATGGTGCTCGACATGGGCATGGGCGCCGAGGAGTACGTGGCCTGGGGCTCCGACCAGGGGCCCGTGTTCCTCGGCGGCGAGATCACGCGCCGCAAGGACTTCAGCGAGGAGACGGCCCGCGAGCTCGAGGAGCAGGTGCAGGCGATACTCGCCAGCGCCTACGAGGAGACGGGCCGGCTCATCGAGGAGAACTGGGCCGCGGTCGAGGCCGTCGCGCAGGCGCTGCTCAAGCGCGAGACCATCGACGGCAAGCTCGTGCACAAGGCCTTCGCGATGGCCAAGGCGGGCACGCCGGTCGAGGAGATCGTCGACTGGGTCGTGGACGCCTCCGTCGAGGCGGAGCGACGCCTCCAGGAGGCCGAGGACCGCGAGCGCCGCGCGGCCGAGGAGGAGCGCGCTCGCCGCAGCACCGAGTCGGGCCGCGGCGTGGCCGGGCCTGGGCTCGAGCCCAGGCCGGCGCGCGAGCCGGGGGCATGAGCTAGCGTTACCGCAAGACCAAGCGCTGAGAGGTCCTTCGTGCCGCTTCTCGACGGCAAGTACGAGGTGGTCGGTCAGAGGCAGCTCGAGGGCGGTCGCACCCACATAGACGCGATCGCGCCCGACGGCACGCCGGTGCGGGTGGAGTGGTTCGACCTGCCCGCCGGCGAGGAGGCCGCCTTCGAGCGCTACCGCCGCCTGCTCAAGCGGCTCAAGCGCGACGGGCGCGCCGCGGTCCACGACGTGATCTCGCGGCCGGGCGCGCGCTACGTGGCCTGGCTCAAGCCGGAGCAGGGCCTGCCCCGCGCCGAGGACCACGCCCTGCTGAGCGTCCTGGCCGAGAACGGCTACCCCGCGGCCGCGGCCGACATCCGCGGGCGGGGCGCGCGGCGCCTGCTCTACGGCCTGGGCTTCGACGGGGCCGCCTCCGCCCCCGCCACGGTCGAGGAGGAGCCGCGCTCGCGGCCCCTGCGCGCCGCGCCCCGGGTGCGGGCGCTGGAGAAGGCGTCCCCCCTCGCGCTCTCCTGGGCGCTGTGCGCCGTCCTCCTGCTGGGCTCGGCGCTGCTGGCCTACGGCACCTTCGAGCGGCGCGTGGTGGACGCGGCGGTAACGGTCCCCGACCTGCTCGGCACCGACGTGCGCGCCGCCGTCGAGCGTCTGTCCGACCTCGGCCTGGCCGTCGAGGTCGCTGCCGTCCCCTCCGAGGCCGCGCCCGGCAGCGTCGTGGAGGTGGACCCGCCTAGGGGCGCCGAGCTGCGGCCGGGCCGGACCGTGCGCCTGGGCTACGCCCTCGCGCCCGGCCTCGTCGAGAGGACCACGGTGCCGGCGCTGATAGGCCTCACCTACCCGGACGAGGCGCGCGCCGCCCTGCGCGCCGCCGGCCTCGAGCTGGGCGAGGCCTCGCGGGTGCCGGCCTCGGCGCCCGACGGCGTCGTGCTGGCGCAGTCGGTCGCGGAGGGGGCGCCGCTGGGCGCCGGCCAGCCCGTCGACGTCCTCGTCTCGGCCGGACCCGCGCCCACCATGACGTTCCTGCCCGACCTCGTGGGCCTCGAGGTGGACGACGCGCGGGCCCTCGCCGCCGTGGCCGGCATCGACCCCGGGCGCGTCGTGGTCGACGAGGTGTCGACGCCCGACGGGTTCCCCGGCGAGGTCCTGTCGCAGGCGCCCTCGGCGTACCGGCCCGTGCCCGTGCAGGACACGACGCTGCGGCTCGTCGTCCAGGCCGGCGCGCCCCCGGACACCGCCGACGGCGCCCCCGACCTCGTGGGCATGACGCGCGCCCGGGCCGAGGAGGTCGCCGCGTCCGGCGGCTGGCAGGTGGAGCTGCGCCGCGTGGCCTCGCGCGCGCTGCCCGCCGGCGTGGTCGTGGCCCAGTCGCCGCCGCCGCTAGCGGCCGCGGAGCAGCGCTCGCTGCTGCTGGTCGTGAACGTGCAGCCGGTGGCGCTGCGCGACCCTGGCGTGCGCGCCGCCGTGCGCGAGCCCCAGCCGCGCGGCTTCGACTACGCCTGGACGATCCTCCCCGGCATCGGGAGCACCACCGCGCAGGTGTACGTGACCACGCTCGAGGGCCGGCGCACCCTGGTGGCGACGCAGACCGTGCGCGGCGGCGAGATCCTCAGGGGCACCTACAGGACGACGGAACCGGGTCCGCTGACCTTCGAGCTCCTCCTCGGAGGGGTGCCGTACGGAGACCCGCTGCTGGTGCCCTGAGCGGTTATAGTGGCCGCCGGCAATGTTGGCGCGCGCCGATGGTCGGCGCCTGAGCCCGGGCGAACGGCCCCGTGGCGGCGCGCCCTCGGTCCCCCCGCCGACAACAGGAGCGCAGTGACAAGCACCTTCCGCGACCTCGCCCCCTACCTGAAGAAGCACCGCGTCAGCCTGGCCCTTGGCGTCGCGCTGATCGTGCTGAACGGCTACCTCTCGACCTTCGCCCCGCTCATACCGGGCCGCGTGATCGACGGGCTGCGCACCGGCAGCCTCACCATGCCGGGACTGCTGCGCGAGGTGGGGCTGCTGGTGGCCATCACGCTGGCGGCGGGGTCCTCGATGATGCTGGTCAGGCGCCTGATCCTCAGCGCGAGCTGGGAGGCGCAGTTCGACATCAGGCACGAGATCTTCCGGCACTTCACGCGCCTCGACGGCCACTACTACGACAACACCCGCGTGGGCGACCTCATGGCCCGGCTCACGGCCGACCTGAACGCCGTGCGGCAGCTCGTCGGCATCGCCATCATGCAGGGCCTCAACACCACGCTGCTGCTCGGCTTCACCGTCTACAGGATGTTCTCGCTGTCTACGACGCTGACGCTGCTCACGCTCACCGTCGTCCCCTTCATCACGGTCTCCTTCTACGTGCTGCTGCGCATCATCCACAGGCGCTACCAGCTCGTCCAGGAGCAGTTCTCCGACATCGCCGCGATGGCGCAGGAGAACTTCAGCGGCATCCGCGTGGTCAAGGGCTTCGGCATCGAGGACCGCGAGACCACGCGCTTCAAGGTCCTCAACGACGAGTTCGTGCGCCGCAACCTCTCCCTCACCCGCGTGGACGGGCCGCTGTTCCCGCTCACCGAGTTCCTCTTCGGCCTGACGATCTCGCTGCTGCTGCTCGTGGGCGGCAGGCTCGTGCTGGGCCTGGGCAGCGAGCTGACGATCGGGCAGTTCTCGAGCTTCGTCTTCCTCTTCGAGGGCATCCAGTGGCCCCTCATCGCCATCGGTTGGATCGGCAACATCATCCAGCGCGGCACCACCTCCTGGGGGCGCCTGCGCGAGATACTCGACGCCAAGCCCCAAGTGACGGACTCGGAGCTGACCGACTACACGCTCACCTCCATACGCGGGCGCATCGAGCTGCGCGACGTCTCCGTGGCCTTCGACGGCGTCAGGGCCCTCGACCACGTCAGCCTGGTGATCGAGCCGGGCGAGACCGTCGGCCTCACGGGCCGGACGGGGTCGGGCAAGACGCTCATCGCCCGGCTCATCGCGCGCCTCGACGACCCCGACTCCGGCCAGGTGCTCATAGACGGCGTCGACGTGCGCCGCTACCCGATCGAGGTGCTGCGCCGCTACATAGGGCTGGTGCCGCAGGAGCCCTACCTGTTCTCCGACACGATCGCCGAGAACATCGCCTACGGCGTGCCTGAGGCCCCGCAGGAGGAGCTGATGCCGCGCGTGAAGCACGCCGCCGAGCTGGCGCAGCTCGCCGGCGACGTCGAGGGTTTCCCCGACGGCTACCTGACGCGGCTCGGCGAGCGCGGCGTGACGCTCTCCGGCGGCCAACGCCAGCGCACCGCCATCGCCAGGGCGATCATGAAGGACGCGCCGGTGATGATCTTCGACGACTCGCTCTCGGCCGTGGACACCCAGACCGAGGCCGCGATCCTCGAGGGGCTGGAAGAGGTGAACGCCGGGCGCACGACGCTGATCGTGGCGCACCGCGTGAGCGCGCTGAAGCAGTGCGACCGCATCTACGTGCTCGAGGCCGGCAGGGTCGTCGAGCAGGGCACGCACGACGAGCTCGTCGCCCAGGGCGGCTGGTACGCCGAGATCGACAGGCGGCAGCAG
>JBIQHQ010000020.1:0-13006 GCA_044508445.1 Deinococcaceae bacterium | reverse complement strand
CGCCGGCCGCGAACGAGCGTCCGCCGCGCCTGACCGACATGGACCTGCCCGACTACTCCGTCGAGCGGGCCAAGGCCGAGCGCCGCGCGAACCGCAAGACCGCACGGCGCCGGATCAAGCGAGAGAGCGTCCTCGACGAGGAGGGCGAGGCCCTGGTCAGGGACTACGACCAGGGCATGATGCTGCGGCTGCTCAGGTACCTGCGGCCCTACAAGACCCAGTTCGCGCTGGGCGTGGGGCTGCTGCTGCTCTACAGCGTGCTGGCCCCGGCCTTCCCCGCGCTCATCGCGCTGGCCCTGGACCGCTACGTGGTGGCCGCGCAGGAGCCCTTCGCCTCGCTCACGGTGGACGAGCGCCTGCGCGGGCTGCTGTGGGTGGTGCTCGCGTACCTGGGGCTGCGCCTCGTGAACTTCGGGCTGCGCTACGGCTACACCTACGCCGTGGCCTGGCTCGGCCAGCGCATCGTCTACGACATCCGCAGCCAGATCTTCACGAAGATCCAGAGGCTGCACATGGGCTTCTTCGACCGCACCCCGGTGGGCCGGCTCATCACGCGCATCACCGGCGACGTGGACGCGATCCAGCAGATGATGACGGACGGCCTCGTGGGCCTCGTCGCCGACGTGGGCATGATCGTGTTCCTGACCGTCTACATGTTCAGCATCAACTGGCGGCTGGCGCTCATCACCCTGGCGGTGATGCCCGTCCTCTTCTTCGCCCTCAACTACATAAGGCTGCAGCAGCGCACCGCCTACAGGGCCGTGCGCCTGCGCACCTCGATCTCGAACGCCTACCTCGCCGAGAACCTCTCTGGCATGAAGACGGTGCAGCTCTTCAACAGGGAGCAGCGCAACGCCAGGCGCTACGACGAGCTGAACCTAGACCTGCTCGACGCGAACGTCGAGCAGGTGCGCTGGTTCAGCTTCTTCCACCCGACGGTGCAGCTCACGTCGGCGCTGGCCACCGGCCTGATCCTCTTCTACGCCGGCTCCAGGCTCATAGGCGACCCCTTCACCGACGTCGTGACCATAGGCATGCTCGTCGCCTACATCCAGTACTCCCAGATGTTCTTCAGGCCGCTGCAGGAGCTCTCTGACAAGTTCAACATCCTGCAGGCCGCCATGGCCTCGTCGGAGCGCATCTTCCAGCTCGTGGACACGCCGGAGAAGGTCGTGAACAAGGACGCCGTGGCGGCCTTCGACGACGGCTTCCGCGGCCGGGTGGAGTTCCGCGACGTCTGGTTCGCCTACGACGACGAGGAGTGGGTGCTGCGCGGCGTGGACTTCACCATCGAGCCGGGCGAGTCGGTGGCCTTCGTGGGCCACACCGGCGCCGGCAAGACGACGATCATCAGCCTCGTGAGCCGGTTCTACGACGTGCAGCGCGGGGCCGTGCTCATCGACGGCGTGGACGTGCGCGACTACGACCAGGTCGAGCTGCGCCGCCACGTGGGCATCGTGCTGCAGGACCCGTTCCTGTTCTCGGGCACGATCCGCAGCAACATCACGCTCGGCGACGACTCCATACCGCTCGACCGCGTGATCGAGGCCGCCAAGTTCGTGAACGCCCACGACTTCATCTCACGCCTGCCCGATGGCTACGACACCGTCGTCCGCGAGCGCGGCGCCGGCTTCTCCACGGGCCAGAAGCAGCTCATCGCCTTCGCCCGGGCGCTGGTCCAGAACCCGGACATCCTCCTGGTGCTGGACGAGGCCACCGCGAACGTCGACACCGAGACCGAGGAGCTCATACAGGACGCGCTCGAGAAGCTGATGCAGGGCCGGACGAGCATCATCATCGCCCACCGGCTGTCGACGATCCAGAACGTCGACAGGATCATGGTCATGCGCAAGGGCAAGCTCATCGAGCAGGGCAACCACTTCGAGCTGCTGCGCAACGAGGACGGGTACTACAGGAAGCTCTACGAGCTGCAGTACCAGGAGCGGGAGGCGGCCGCCTCCTGACCGCGGCGGACCCGGTTACTCCTCCAGTACCACGACGCGGTAGTAGAAGGGTTCCTCCTGCCCCGGCTCGAGCGGCACCAGCAGCGTCCACCTCACGGCGCGGTACTCGTTGGGCTCGGCGACCCTGCGGTCTTCGCCCTCGCCCACGAGGATCGGCGGGGTGCCGAAGGTCGTGCCGTCCACCGAGAACTCGGTGAGCACCCTCTCCGAGCTGGGCGTGGCCGAGCGGGGCACGAACTCGAAGCCCTCCATCACGGGCCCCGTGATCGTGACGCGCCCGGCGGGCAGCGTGGTCTCGCCGGCGTTCTTGGCGAAGATGCGGTACTCGATCACCTGGCCGGGGATGGCCTCGGTGGCGGCGGTGAACCGCTCCTCCTGCGTGCCGTCGTCGGCGGTCACCAGGCTGACGATGTAGATCTCGGTGCGGAGCTGGATGGGGTTGGACTGTCCCTGCTGCGCCAGGGCCACGGCGGGGAGCAGCGCCAGCAGGACCGCGATGAGGAGTGGGCGGGTCGTCATCGGCGGTAACGTACCAGCGCCAGATGGGCACTTCTTGAGTAGATGAGCGGCGCTCCTCATGGAGCGCTCACGTTCTGGCCGCGCAGGTGGTCCGCCAGGGCCACGAAGTCGGCGGCGGGCCGCGAACCCGCCTCGGCCGCGGCGGAGAACGCGGCCAGGGCGGCCTCGAAGTCCTGCGCCACGCCCGTCCCGTGGAAGTAGAGCTCGCCGAGGCGGTAGAGCGCGGGCCCGTGACCGGAGGACGCGGCGCGCCCGACCCACGTCGCCCCCACGGCCTCGTCCCGCAGCACCCCGAGCCCCTCGAGGTAGAGCTCGCCGAGCGCGAGCTGGGCCTCCGGCAGGCCGGCCTCGGCGGCGGCGGCGTAGCGCTCCGCCGCCTCCCTGTAGCTCCACTCCCTGCCGAGACCGTGGTGGGCGAGGTAACCGAGCATGTACTCGGCCCGTGCCGAGCCTGCCTCGGCAGCCCTCTCCCAGGTGCGCCGCGCGGCAGCGAAGTCGCCGGTACGGTAGGCGGCGAGGCCGTCCTCGTAGCTCGCCGCGTCGCCGGAGCGCGCGCCGTAGAGGAGCTGGAGCGCCACGAACAGCACCACGGCCACGGCCAGCGCCACGAGCAGGAAGGCGCGGAGGGGGCGCCTCTCGCCGGCCGCCTCCCACACGCCGGGCCGGACGGTGGCGGCGCGGTCCGCCGGGGGCGGCGGCCACTCGCCCAGGGGTTGGCGCACGGCCATGGGCAGGTCCTGGCCCGCCTCGGTCCCGCTCACGCCGGGGTCCGGCCGCCTCGCCCCTTCGCCGTCGCGGGGGCCCTCCGCGCCGCGGTCGCCCGTCGCCGGGGGCTCGACGACGGAGACGTCGTCGTGCGCCTCGGGCCGGCGCGCTCCCAGGCCGGGCTCGCGCCAGGGGTCCAGGCCGTTCCAAGGGTCGTCGATGTCCCAGCCGTCGAGCTCCGGCACGGGAGTCACGGGCCCGTAGGCATGGCCGGGCGCCGGCAGCGCGCGCCCCTCGGCGGCCTCCTCGGCCGGCTCCTCCGCCTCAGGCTGAGGTGACGCCCCCGCCGACCCTCCTGGCTCCGGCCGCCGCGTCGCCCCCGCCGGCGCCTCGGTCGGCCCGGCCTCGCTCGTGGGCGGCGTCGCGGTGACGGGCGCCTCGGTCTCCGGGGCCCGCGCCACCGGCTGCTCCGGCGCCGGGGCCGGGGCCGGCCGCACCTGCACCGGCTCCGCGCCCCACTCGGTCTGGTAGGCGGCGGCGTCGTAGATCGCCACCGGCACGCCCGCCTCCTGGAAGACGGCGGCGATGGCGTCGGCCTTGGCGGCGAGCACGGGCTTCGTCACGGGCCCGACGCGGTCCTTGAGCAGCGTCACGACGCGCGGCACCTCGAGGCCGAGACGGCGCGCTATCTCCTGCGACGCCGCCGGCAGCCTCGAGGCCGGCACAGGCTTCGTCAGCTCGACGACGTAGCGGCGCTCGCTCACTCCCCCTGACCTTTCGCGTGCATCCTACCCTCAGCCCGTCGCCGGTCGCTCTGCTACCATGTCTCGAACATGAAGCTCATCCTCGCCATCGTGCAGGATGCCGACGCCGGCCGCCTGCAAGAGGTTCTCCGGGAGCGCGGGTTCCAGTCCACCAAGCTGGCCTCCACGGGTGGGTTCCTGCGCGAGGGGAACACGACCGTGCTCATCGGCGTCGAGGACCACAAGGTCGAGGAAGTGAAGGACATCCTGCACGCCACCTGCCGCGAGCGGACGAAGGTCGTGACGGCGGGCTCGCCCATCCACGCCCTCGAGGGCGTCTTCGCCAGCCAGCCGATGGAGGTGCCCGTCGGCGGCGCCATAGTGTTCGTCATCAACACCGAGGAGTTCGTCAGGCTCTGAGCGCCCCGTGCGCCGGCGCGGTCAGCCCTCGCGACGACCGACGTGGGCGGGCTCGGGTGGCTCGAGGCCCTGCTCGGCGTCCTCGGCCACGGCCTTGACCTCCTCGAGGATCTCCTGCACGGCCGGGCTCGCCTTCGGCTTGAGGGCCGCCTGGTCGAGCTCCTGCAGGTCGCGCGCGCGCAGGGAAATGGCCAGCGCGGCGGCCCCGAACGCCAGGCCCACGCCGAAGAGGACGGGGAACCCGACGAGTAGGGCCAGCGCCCCGGCGGCCACGGGGGCCAGGCTCGGCAGCGCCAGCACCGAGTTCACGAGCCCTATGTAGAGAGCGCGCTCGTTCGCCGGCGAGATGGCGTAGAGCAGGTTCCAAGCCGCCGTGCCGATGCCCGCGTTCCCCACGGCCGAGCACAGGAACACCAGCGCGAACCAGCGGTGGTCGCGCACGACCAGCGCCAGTAGCAGGGCCATCAGGACCGCGCCGTAGCCCACCTGGAGGACGAGCAGGTTGCGCCCGGCGTTGGCCGGCCGGCGGAAGACGAAGTTCGCGACGATGGCGGCGGCCGTCGCCGTGATCACGTAGGTGCCGAGAGCCCCGTCGGGCGCGCCGATGTTCAGCGCGTGTATGCCGTAGAAGGGCTCGGCCAGCAGGGCCAGGAGGCCCAGGAAGCGCATGGTGAGGAAGCGCCGCAGCACCTTGTCGGTGCGCACTAGCCCCGGCACGTAGCGGAGCATGCCGAGGAGCGGGCGCCTCATGCCGGGCTCGCCGGCGGGCTCGCGGATGAAGCTGAAGGAGGCGTTGCCGATCGAGGCGAGGATCGTGCCGCACAGGAACAGGTAGCCGAAGCTGCGCGGGAACGGTATGTCGGACTCGAGGACGGCCCTGACGACGTAGCCGGAGCCCAGCGCCAGCACCCCGCCCACGACGTTGCGCGCCGCCCAGAACGTCCCGAGGCGCCCGTGGGGCACGACCTTGGCGGTGACGTCGGCGAAGGGCACCCCGCCGATGCCGCCGGCCGTGGCGTTGATGGCCACCATCGCCACCACGACGCCGGCGACCAGCCCCGGCGACAGGCCGCTGCCGAAGAGGACCACCAGCGACATCGCCAGGAACGCCAGGTTCCGTGTCGTGGACGTGATGCGGTAGTAGGGCAGCTTGTGCGCCTCGTGGGACAGGCGGTTGGCCACGACGAGCTGCGGCAGGAAGTAGAGCGCCACGCGCATCGCCGGGATCAGGCCGATGACCACGGGCGAGGTGCCCAGCTCGGCGAGGAAGGGCGCCAGCACCAGCGAACCGTGGAAGAACGCGTCCCCCGCCGTGACGAAGACCCCGTTCACGACCCCGAGGAAGAAGTTGCGGTCCCAGCGCTGCGCGTTCACGCTGCGTCGATGCTACCCCCGCCGCCCGCGACGCTCGCGAGGGGCGACCCCGCCCCGGCGGGGCCCGCCCGGACGGGGGTCGGGGAGCGCCGGCGACGTGCGCCTCCGCCGCGCGCCGCGGTCCGGGGAACGCAGGCGACGCAGGTCTCGCCGCGGCCCTACGAGTACCGCTCTGGCCGCAGCGCCCGGAGCGGCAGGTCGGGCACGCCGCCGGAGACCAGCTCGGCCACGGCGCGCCCCGTCACGGGCGCCATGCTCACGCCCAGCATGGCGTGACCCGTCGCCACCACGAGCCCCGGCAGGCGCGCGGGCACGCCGAGGTAGGGCAGCCCGTCCGGCGAGACGGGCCTGTGGCCGCGCCAGGGCGCCGCCGACTCGAAGGGGGTCACGTCGAGGCGGGGCAGGTAGCGGCGCAGCGCCGCGACGATGCCGCGCACGCGTCGAGGGTCGTGCCGACCCCCGGCAGACCCCAGGCCGGCCAGCTCCATCGTCCCGCCCACACGGAGCCTGTCGCCCAGCGGGGTGACGGCCACGCGCGCCTCGCTGAGGATCGCGGGTAGGCGCGGACCGGCCGCCGGCGCCGGCGCCGTGAGGCTGTAGCCGGTGCCCGCCTCCAGCGGCAGGCGCAGGCCCACGGCGCGCGCCAGGCGCGACGACCACGCGCCCGCGGCGAGCACCACGGCGTCGGCGAGCTCGCGCCAGCCCGCTCCGGAGACCCCCATGACGCGGCCAGCCCGCGTGAGCAGGCGCTCCACGGGCGCCTCGCGGCGCACCTCACCGCCTCGTGAGCGCACCGACGCCAGCAGGCGCGCCATGAGAGCGCCGGGGTCGAGGTGCGCGTCCTCGCGGTAGTGGGCTCCCCCGACCACCTCGTAGCCGGCGCTCGGCTCCAGCGACGCCACGCCGGCGGCGTCCAGCACCACCACGTCGAGCCCCAGCGACTGCGCCCTCGCGGCCAGGGCGGCCTCCTCGTGCTGCCCGCGCGCCGTGGCGCTGAGCATGAGCAGGCCCCCCGTACGCAGGCCGAAGGGGCCCACCTCGGACTCGAGCTCCACGTAGGCCGCGCGGCTGGCCCGCGCCAGCGCCAGCAGCACGCGGCTGCCGGCCTCGGCCCTGGCGGGGCTGGACGCCCGCCAGAAGGCCAGGCCCCAGCGCAGCAGGTCGAGGGAGGCGCGCGGCGCCACGTGGAAGGGGCTCTCGGGGTCGGGCATCCAGCGCAGCGCCTGCGCCACGGCCCCCGGCGCGGCCAGCGGCGTGAAGTGGCTGGGCACGACCATGCCGGCGTTGCCGTAGGAGGCGCTCTGCTCGCCCTCGGTGCCGCGGTCGAGGACGAGCACCTCGTGCCCGGCCGCCAGCAGGTGGTGGGCGGCGGACAGGCCCACGACGCCGGCCCCGACGACGACCACCCTCACCGCCCCGAGCCCCCCACGCTCTGCCTGTACCTCAAGGGCGCCCGCCCGCGGCGCCCGGGATGCCGTGCACGTAGGGGTCGGAGGGGTCGAGGAGCAGCGTGGCCTCGGCGGTGACGTGCGCCGTGCCCGTCACCGTGGGCAGCACGCCGCCCTCCGCCGCCGGCGCGTAGGCAGCCTCGAACACGCTGCCTATCACGCTCTCCTGCCGCCACACGACGCCGGGGGCCAGGAGGCCGTCGGCGGCCAGGCAGGCGAGCTTGGCGCTGGTGCCGGTGCCGCAGGGCGAGCGGTCGTAGGCGTCGCCGGGGCAGAGCACGAAGCTGCGCGAGTCGGCGACGTCGCTGGGGCCGAAGAGCTCGACGTGGTCCACCTCGTGCCCCTCGCCCGTGACCCCCGCCGCGGCCAGCGCCGCCTTGATGCGCCGCGCCGCCTCGGTGAGAGCGGGGACGTTGCCCGGCTCCACGTCCAGGCCGTGGTCGTGGCATAGGAAGAACCAGTTGCCGCCGTAGGCGACGTCGCCGGTGACGGTGCGGCTGCCGCCGCCCGGCACCTCGAACGACACGCTCACGCCGCGCAGTGCGCGGTACGAGCGGACGTTCGCCACGCTCACGCGGCCGTCGTCGTGGAGCCGCGCCGCGACGGTGCCCGCGGGCGTCTCCACGAGGTGCTCGCCCGGCGTGGCTCGCCCGAGGTGCGCCAGCGTGACGACGAGCCCCATCGTGCCGTGGCCGCACATGCCGAGGTAGCCGACGTTGTTGAAGAAGACCGCGCCCGCCAGTGCCCGCGGGTCGCGCGGCTCGCAGAGCAGCGCGCCCACGAGCACGTCCGAGCCGCGGGGCTCGTTCACGACGGCGCGCCTGAGCCAGTCGTGCCCGGCGCGCAGGCGCTCCAGCCTCTCGCTCATGGGCCCCCCGCCGAGGTCCGGCCCGCCGGCCACGACGACCCGCGTCGGCTCCCCGCCGGTGTGGGAGTCGACCACCTCCAGAAGCTTCATGGCTGCCTCCCTGCGTCTCCTAGCTGAAGGATTGTATGAGTAGGCAAGCACCCGGCGCGCACGGCGGCCGGAAGGGAGCTCGCCATGAAGGTGGCTTGGGACGGGGTCATCCCCGCGATCACGACGCCGTTCACCGCGGACATGGAGGTGGACCTAGACCTGCTGGTGCGCCACGCCAGGTGGCTCGTGGAGGCGGGCTGCGTGGCCATCGTGCCGTTCGGGTCGCTGGGCGAGGGCGCCACGGTGACCCACGCCGAGAAGCTGCGGGCGGTGGAGCGCCTGGCCGCGGAGCTCGACGGCTCGGCGCCCGTCGTACCCGCCGTGTCGGCGCTGTCCACCAGCGAGGCCGTGCGCTACGTGCGCGACGCCGAGGCGGCGGGCGCGAGCGGCTTCATGGTGCTGCCGCCCTACGTCTACGCCGGCGACTGGCGCGAGATGCGTGCCCACGTGGCGCAGGTGCTGGAGGCCACGGCGCTGCCCTGCATGCTCTACAACAACCCGCTCGGCTACGTCACCGACTTCCTGCCCGACCAGGTGGCCGAGCTCCACGCCGCCTACCCGCACCTGAACGCGGTCAAGGAGTCGAGCGCCGACGTCAGGCGCGTGACCGCGCTGAGGGCACTGATGCCCCCCACGTTCACGGTGCTCGTGGGCGTGGACGACCTCGTGGTCGAGGCCGTCGCCGCCGGCGCGCGCGGCTGGATCGCCGGGCTCGTCAACGCCTTCCCCGAGGAGTCGGTGCGGCTCTTCGAGCTCGCCGTCGCGGGGCGCACCGCCGAGGCCGCGGAGCTCTACCGCTGGTTCCTGCCGCTCCTGCGGCTCGACGTGGGCACGAGGTTCGTCCAGCAGATCAAGCTGGCGCAGGAGGTCGTGGGCTGGGGCTCCGCCCGCGTGCGCGGACCGCGGCTGGAGCTCGCCGGCGCCGAGCGCGAGGAGACTCTGAGGACCATCGAGAGGGCGCTGGCGACGCGGCCGGCCCCGACCGCCACGGCCTGAGACCGGCGGCTCCCTTCGGGTCGCGTGAGCGCCGTCTCATGCGCGGGTAACCCGCTCTCCCGCGGCGCGGCGTTAGCCTCCCCCGTGAGCTTCGCCTTCCCCCTGATGCTGGCGTGCGTGGCCGCCGCCACGCTGCTGTTCGCGCCGACCCCGCCCCCTGCGGTGGCGGGCGGCGCTCCCGCCGCCGTCTTCCTCGACCTCGGGGAGCCGTACGTGCCCGGCGACCCGCCGGCGACCGCCGAGACCTTCGCCGCTCCGGAGCCCAGGCCGGACGCTCCCGCGGGCCACGCGCAGGCGCCGGACGCGCGCCCGTCCGTGCCGGTGCTGCTCATGCCCGTGGAGGGCGTGAGGGTCGCCGACGTGTGGCCCAGCTTCGGCGACCCGCGCAGCGGCGGGCGCTCCCACGCCGGCGTCGACATCATGGCGCCGCGCGGCACGCCCGTGCGGGCCGCGGCGGTCGGGACCGTGTGGCGCGCCGGCGAGTCGCGCAACGGCGGCATCTCCGTCACGGTCCTCGGCGACGACGGCACGCGTTACTTCTACGCCCACCTGGACGCGCTCGCTCCGGGGCTCGAGCCCCTGCAGCGCGTCGGGGTGGACACCGTGCTGGGCTTCGTGGGCAACACCGGCAACGCCGCCGCCACGGCCCCGCACCTGCACTTCGAGGTCGCGCCCGCCGTGCCCGGCGAGGAGCGCTCGTGGACGCCCGTGGACCCGTTGCCCCTCCTCTACGACCGCCGGGCGGACTAGCGCCCGCGGACCGGACCCGGCGGCTACATGGCTCGCCACATGCGCCTCGTGGCGCGCCGCCGCACTGGCCCGGCCTACACCCGCCTCCCTCGGGCGTTGTACACTGCGGAGCGCTTGGGGCTGTGGCGCAGTTGGGAGCGCGCGTGAATCGCACTCACGAGGTCAGGGGTTCGAATCCCCTCAGCTCCACCAGACGAACAGCGTGAGGGACGGCGCCCCCGAAGGGGCGCCGCTCTCATGAACGCGGGCTCCGGGCAGGTCCGGGGGAACTTCCCCAAGACTGGGATCTGCGCCCAGCTCCGCTAGGCCCCAGCATAAGCGGGCACATTAACGTCCCGGACGGAGTTCTAGGCTAGTCGTGGGTCTCGTTCGCCCCCGACGCACTGCGATGCCCCCTCTCGGGTCACTATGGGCGCGTGGGCGGTTGGAGGCCTCCGCCTGACCGGGGCCTGCAGAGCCGATGCCTGCGGATGAGCAGCTAGCTTCGGCGCGTGACCAGGTGCTGTCGGTGGGTACGGATACCTCGAAGGTGCGGCGTAGAGGATTCAGCCTTGGGAATTGGAGGAGCTGGGGGAGGCGATACCGAACGCTGACGAGCTGCTGCCACTGCCCATGCTCATCGTCGCCGACCCGTACCGGCAGGGCACGGGCCCTCAGTTCGTATGGGAGCCCTGAGGCTGTCAATTCGTTGCGGGCCCGTTGGTACAATCTAGCGGACTCAGCCCGACTCCCGTGCCTGGCGGAGCCGCCTGATTAGGGTTGGCTCGTCATAGTTTACGGGGTGTTCCGCATGTGTGTAGACGGTAACAAAGGTCACCGTCCACTTCTCGCTGTTAACCTCAAAGTGAATCCGGCCGAACCGCGCAGCCCCTCGCTGGTTGGGAAGTGGGAATCGAGCCTTGCGGAGAAGGCACCTATCGCTGGCCCACCCATTCGGGTAGCGCTCCTCATCACACGTGGCACCACAGGGGAGCTTTCGCGCCAAGGGGTCGAGCTCGAGCTCCCGGATTATCTGCCTAACAAGCTTTTCAAAGTCGCTGCGCCCACTTCGGTCCTTCTTGTAATGCGTCTTTCCCAGGCGCCTTATGTCTTGGTCGAAGCCCTGGAAGCGACTAATCTTCCAGGGCCCGCCTGACATGCTCCCTGATCTCCCCCGGAGTGCTTTGGGCGGCGGGCTGTTCGCTAGCACCGCGAATCTGCTCAAGCCGTTGGGCCAAGAGCTGTCTTAGGGATTCTGAATCCCCTTCTGCCTTCGAGAATATGGCGTCGCAATAGCGCCAGAAGACTCTTTCCGCTTGTTGATTCACGCGCATGAGAATCGGCGCGAACAACACTGCACTCAAGTGCCAACGGAGCCCCCGCTGAGCCTTCCTATCAACGCTACGTCCGACGGGCGGGCGGTCGTCTAGGACATCGAGAATCTCATAGGCCGACTCGACCAAGGCGGCTTTCTCCTTGGGTTGGAGTTCGGGCCATAGGGCCTCCATCCTGTCTATGTCCTGGTCTAGCTCCTGTATCGCTCGGGCATAGGCTCGAATCCTATGGGGGCCCCACCAACTATTGTCATCTTTGGTGGGCGTCGACCCCGCAAGGGACTTGGCGCGTTCCAAACCCCGGCGGACGTCCGGTGCATGCACGGGTGGCAATGCCAGCGTCATGGGCCTTCCCCCTCTCGCCCGATGGTATGCATGCCCATGTCACCTGAATGTGACAGGTGAATGAAGCCCCGTATACACCAATGTAAGGGGAGGGTGCAATAGCGGGCGCCTAGTGTGGCCTAGGGCAGGGCGGCGATCTTTCCGAGGGCGGAGAGGATGGCGGCGCCCAGGCCTCCACCGAGGATGGCTAGGGCGGCGCCGACGTCTGGCTAGGGCGGATCCGACGTCGATGATGGTCCACCTGACGCCCTCCCAGGAGGGCTTCTACTCGCTCCACTCTCTGACTATCTTCGTGGTATCCTTCCCTACCTCTTCGAGTATGCGGACGCGGGCGGCTAGGGCGGATGTGCCGTTGCCGTCGCCGCGTATGGCGGTGTCGAGGTCGTCGACGCCCTCTCGCAGCTCCGTATTCAACTGCTGGTCACTGAGTACCTGAATCCAACGACTACATTTCATAGTAGCTGGTTGTTCGCCCGTCTTCACGCTCTCTCCTTGACTCAGTCCGGGCACGCTCGCCGCTTGCCCTTGTGTGGCGAGCGACCCGCGCTCCTAGTACCATTGGTTTTTGTGCAACTCCACTAACGCCGGTAGTAGAGTCCGCATGGATGCGCGGATTATTGGCGGACGACTCCAGCCTGCGCTTGTCCGAGACGTTGCGTGAGCAGCTGAAGGACAAGGTCGGTCGCTCCCTCAATCCCCCCATCGCCCAAGCAACCATCTCGCTTTACGAGCGGGACGCCGGCAAGCTGGTGCAGTGCGGCGCGCCCTTCGCCATCCCCTTCTTCGAGGCTAACGGCCTCACCGGCGAAAACGCTGTCGATGTTGCGCGTCAGCTAATCGAGAACCTAGCCGCTCTACTCCGACCTAGAAGCTCTGAGGGGCTACCGGATGTGACCGAGGGCCGCGTCATCAACGTCTACGCCGCCGGGAAGGGCCCGGCCTGGGGGGACACCGAAGTGCTTGAGCAGGTGTCTATTCCCGGCATCGAGGGTGATCGTTCTATCGGTCTTATGGCCTCGGGCGACAGCATGGCGCCCTATCTTTGGAGGGGGGACATAGCCATCGTGGAATGCGATGACGGTCTCGAGACGCCGGGAGACATGTGCGCCGTCTGGATTGCGGATGACGGCTGCGTAATAGAGCGGCTCGTTGCGGAACATCCCAATGGAGCGCTTCTACTTGAGTCGATAAATCCCAATGGCCCTGCCGAGCGCTTCTTCACTGCCCCTATGGGGTCCCGCGTCATCGGCAAGGTGGTGCGTCGCCTCCTCAAGGACTGGGGAGCGACATTCACTTCGGGGGGTGAGACCACAACGCCCAGGTAACAGGTGACTGCATAGAGTCTCCCGTGTTCTCGAGTCTCAGATGCGGCAGTGGGGCGCAGAGCCTCTAAGAGATTGCGCATACGCCGACCGCACACCACGCACATAGCCGGGATGGGATGGTGGCCATGAAGCAAGCGTGGAGACCG
>JBIQHQ010000047.1:0-6736 GCA_044508445.1 Deinococcaceae bacterium | reverse complement strand
CATCAGGCTGTCGATGAACGGGCTGGTGTCCACCAGGTCGGTGATCGGCAGGACCTTGCCGGTGGCGATGATGCCGGGCGCGGTCTCGCCGGGGATGTAGAAGACGTCCGCCGCCGTGCCGGCCGACAGGGCGTTGGTGAGGACCTGGTTGTAGTCGGTCTCGATGGGCTCGTACTGGACGGTGATGCCGTCGGCGGCGAGCTGCTGGCCCACGACCTCGTCGAGCAGCCGCTGGACGATGGCCGGGTCGCCCCCGCCGTAGCCCATGATCCTTATGGTCTGGGCCTGTGCCGCGCTGACAACCAGTCCCAGCAGCGCGATCGTGAGTAGGACTCTCCTCATGCCGTCTCCCTCCGCTTGACTCGCTGTGATCGTCGCCTCTGCGGCGACCGGAAAGGGTCTCGGTTCCTCGTCGGGTTCGGTCCTCGTTCGGCTGGTCGCGGTCGGCCGCCACCGGCTCGGCTAACGAGTCCCGGTCGGCCTGCTCGCGCCCGCGGTCACCAGGTGCAGTGCATCACCGCCTCTCCGCCGTGGTTCCACGCACCACCAAGCTCACCGGCACGCGCACGCCGCGGACCGGCGCGCCGTTCAGTGCTTCGTGCAGCAGCTCGACGGCGGTCCTCGCGACCGCCGCGATGTCTTGTCGGATGGTCGTGAGGCCGTCGCCGATCTCGGGCATGTCGTCGAAGCCGATCACCGACACGTCCGACGGCACGCGCAGGCCCGCGTCCGTCAGGGCGGCGATGACGCCGTTGGCCAGCTCGTCCGTCGCGGCGAAGACGGCCGTGTAGTCGGTCCCTCGGGCGCCGGACGGCTGGTCGTCCGCCGTCGCGGCCCCCGCTCTGCCGCGCGCGCCCGCGGACCCGACTTGGGCTCGCCGGCGCCTGGTCCCCTCGTCGCTCCTGGCAAGGTCCCGGGTCATGGCGCGGTAGGCGCCGAGGGCCGAGAGGTCGTCGGTCTCGAGCACGCGCGGCCGCGGCGCTCCGGCATCAGCGTAAGCGCTTTCAAAGCCCGTGGCCCTGTCGCTCATCGCCTGCGAGTACAAGTCGCCGGTCACGTGCAGCGCGTCCCTGTGGCCCAGGCGCAGCAGGTGCTCTCCCGCCATCCTCCCGCCCGCCACGTCGTCGGCGGCCACGCAGCGCACGCCCTCCCGGCGGCCGATGAGCACGAACGGGACGTTGCGCCTCTGCAGGTCGTCGATGCGCGGGTCGTCGGCGTGGGCGCCGAAGAGCATGCAGGCGTCGGTGGGCTCGGCCGGCAGACCGTCCCGGCCCGTGGGGACGTCCTTGAGCCGCAGCCCGCTGAACGTGAGCTCCTCCATGAGGTGCTCGAGGAACAGCATGAAGAACGGGATGAGGCGCCGATGGCCGTAGGCCGTGCAGAGCCCCACGGTGATGTGGCGACGGTTGCTGAGCTCCCTGGCCGCCCTGTCGGGCCTGTAGCCCAGGCGTTCCACGGCGGCGAGGACCTTGGCGCGCGTCGACGGGCTCACGCCGGGGCGGTGGTTCAGGACGCGGCTCACCGTCGCGATCGAGACGCCCGCCCGCGTCGCGACGTCGTGGACTGTCACGCGGCTGGTATCCGTGACGACCACCCGGCCTCCCGCCAGTGCCTCTCCGGCAACGCCCGTAAGCGCTTACACCACCGCAAATGTAGCGCCGCGCCAACTTCTCGTCAATCGGCGGTGGTGCGGAGCCGTAGCGACCCGAGCTGGCGCGCGCGACGTCCGGCCGCCGGGGGTCGCGGTGTGTGCCCGGCGGAACGCTCCTCCTCGCCCACGGGGGGCCCGGGCCCCACGCCGAGAGGCGCCGCGGCTCCCACCGGACCAGCCGCGGCGCCTACCGACCAGCCGCGGCGCCCACCGACCAGCCGCGGCTTCTACCCCACCATCTGCAGCTTGTTGCCGAACGGGTCGTAGAAGCTGCAGTAGGTGACAACGCCGGGCACCGACACGACCTCGTCGCAGCGGATGCCCTTCGCCATCAGCTTCTCGCGCATGGCGTAGACGTCGTCGGTGTCGAAGACGATGGTGACGTTGTGGTGCGGCTGCCAGCCCTCACCGGCCGTGGTGATCGATATGCCCGTGGGCTTCTCGGGGAGCCGCCACTCGATCCAACGGAAGTCGGGGAGGTCGTAGGAAGGCTCGCCGAACTCGAGGACTTCGCCGTAGAACCGGCGCGCCTCCTGAAGGTCGGGGACCTCGATGGAGACCACGTTGATGCCTGGGAACAGCGACATGCGCTCTCCTCTCGCGACCCGCCCCGGGGGTGAGTCACGAATCTACTACGCGGGCGGCTCGGGCGGGCGCAGTGCGGTCGGGCGACGGGGGGACGGCCCGCGCGCGGCCGGGCCCGGGCGGCCTCGAGCGACCCGCGAGGCCGCACCCGACCGTTCCTCGGCCCCGGCAGGGCGGTCGTGTCCCCGCAGATACAATCCGACATGCTGCACACGCTGGGAGGCCTGCGCCCGCTGGGCGAGGTCCGCCAGCCGAAGCTCCTGCTCCTGCTGTCCTATCTGGCGCTGGAGGGCGCCACGCCGCGCGGGTCGCTGGCCCGGCTCTTCTGGCCCGGCTCGCCACGTCCGCTCAGCAACCTCTCCGTGGCGCTCAGCACCCTGCGCGGCGCGCTCACGGACGCCGTGGACGCCGACCTCGCCACCGTGTGGACGCGGCTCGACACCGACGTCCACGCCCTACTCGCCGCCCTCGGGGCCGACGACGAGGCGCGCGCCGCGGAGCTGTACCGCGGGCCCTTCCTCCTCGGCGTGGAGACCAAGCGGATGGGCGCCGAGCTCGAGGAGTGGGTGCTGGCCAGGCGCGAGTCCGTCGCGGAGCGCTACAGGCAGGCGCTGCTGCGCTGGGCTGAGACCGGCGCGGCCGGTGCGCCCACTCGGGGCGAGGGCGGGGACGTACCGGCCGCCAGGCTCGCCGATGCCGCCTACCGGGTTCCCGGCGCCCCGCCGGCGGACGCCGACACCCTGCGCCGGCTCTCGCGCCTGCTGGAGGGGTCAGGACACCCCGCCGCGACGGAGGTCAGGCGCGAGGCCGAGGAGCTCGGCATCGTCGTGACCACGTCGCCGGAAGGGCTCGTCGCCAGCGGCCCGAACGGCGAGCGTGACCGCGGCGACCCCACGCCTGGCACGGCGAGCACAGGCCGACAGCCAGCGCCCGCCGAGGACCCGCCTCGCCCCGCGCCGCCGCCCACGGACCGCGGCCTCCTCGGCCGCGAGCCCGAGCGGCTCGAGGTGCACGGGCTCCTCGTGAGCGGACGCGCGCGCCTCGTCACGCTGCACGGCCCGGGGGGCATAGGCAAGACGAGCCTGGCGGTCCAGGTGGCGAACGACCTCCTCTCGGCCGGCGAGCCTGCCTTCCCCGGCGGCGTGGCCTACGTGGAGCTGGAGGGCGTGCACGACGCGTCGGCGCTGCCCTTCGCCGTCGCCCGCGCGCTGGGGCGCACGAGCCTGCTCGGCCAGCGGGGCATCGAGGCGCTGCGCGCGCTGCTGCCGGCGGAGCGCGCGCTCCTCGTCCTCGACAACCTCGAGCAGGTGGAGGGAGCGCCGGGGGCCATCGAGCGTCTACTCGACCTCGCCCCCAGCGTCTCCGTGCTGGCCACGTCGCGCGAGCTGCTGGGCCTGCGGGAGGAGGTGGCGTTCCCCCTCGACGGCCTGCGGGTGCCCGAATCGGCCGACACCGAGGGCGCCGCCGCCTTCGACGCCGTGCGCCTGTTCCGCCAGGTGGCGCGTCGCGTGGACGCCGGCTTCGAGCTCGCTCCGGGGCTGCTGCCCAGCGTCGTCCGCGTGTGCCGCGCCGTGGGCGGCTCGCCGCTGGGCATAGAGCTGGCGGCCGCCTGGGTCCGCGCCGTGCCCGTGGACGTGCTGGCGGACGAGGTGGAGGCCGACGTAGACCTCCTGCGCCGCGCCGGCCCCTCGGGGCCCGACCGCCACGCCAGCGCTCGTGCCAGCTTCGACAGGTCGTGGAGCCGCCTGGACCCGCAGCACCGCAGGACGCTGGCGGCCCTCTCCGCCTTCTCCGGCGGCTTCACGCTGGCCGACGCGCGCGAGGTCACGCGCGTCTCGCTGCCACAGGTCGCGCGCCTCGTCGACGCGGCCCTGCTGCGCCTGGGGAGCGGCGGACGCTACGAGCAGCACCCGCTCGTGGCCCGGTTCGCGCGCGAGAGGCTGGCCCGCAGCCCGGCGCGGGAGCGGGCGGTCCTCGACCGCCACGCCGAGCACTTCCTCGCGCGCCTCGCGGGAAGGGCCGAGGAGCTGCGAGCGCTGCGCGGCGGGGTCCTCGACGCCATCGACGCCGAGTTCGACGACGTCAGGAGCGCCTGGGGGCACGCCGTGCGCACGCACCGGGCCGAGCTCGTGGCCGGCGCGGCCCTCCCCCTCATGCGCTACGCGGACCTGCGCGCTCGCCTCCACGAGGGCAGGGCGCTCTTCGCCGCCGCCGCGGCGGAGGCCTGGCCGATCGGCACGGGCTGCGAGGCGGCGCGGGGCCGCTCCCTGGCGGCGCTGGCGTGGGTGAGCGCGCGGCTCGGCGACCACCGGGCGTCCGTGGAGGCGGGCGAGGAGGCCGTGGCCCTGCTCGCTAGGTGCGGCGACGCCGCGGGCGAGCGGGTCGCGCGGCACGCGCTGGCCAGCTCCCACTACAGGGCGGGCGACTACGAGAGGGCGCGCGAGGTCTACGAGGGCCTGCTGGCCTCGCCCTCCGACGACCCGGTGCACCACGCCGAGGTCCTGGGGCGGCTCGGCCTGGTGGCTCAGGCGGTGGGCGAGTACGACCGCGCCCGCGAGCGCTACCTGGAGGCGCTCGCCGCGAACCGGGACCTGCGGAACGTCTCCGGCGTGGTGACGCAGCTCCTGAACCTCGGCGCGCTGGAGCTCAACACCGACGACCCGCAGGCCGCCGGCGAGCGCTTCGAGGAGGCGCTGCGGCTCGCCCGCGAGCACGGCTACCACCAGGTGATCCCGGTACTGCTGCACAACCTCGCGAACGTGGCCTGCAAGGCCAGGCGGTTCGAGGAGGCCAAGGAGCTGGCGCGGGAGGCGCTGCGGCGCGTGGTGGCGAGCGGAGAGCGCGGGCTGGAGAGCGGGATGCTGGCCACGCTCGGCTGGATCGAGATGGAGGCCGGCGAGCTGGGGCAGGCCGAGGCGTGCGCTCGGCGGGCCCTCGCCGTCGCCGTCGAAGCGGGCGACGAGCCCGCGCAGCAGACGGCCAACGTGCGCCTCGGCCAGGTGCTGCTGGCGCGGGGCCGCGCGCGCGAGGCCGCCGCGCTGCTCGACTCGGCGGCCGCGCACCCCGCGACTCTCACCTGGGCCCGCCTGTTGGCGCAGAGGCTGCGGCGCGGGGTGCACGCCTGAGCCACGAGGGCGCATGTCGGCGGCGCGGCGTGCCGGGCGCGTGTCCGGTTGGCCGACCGCGCCCCCGGCAGCTACCCGGACCCGCTTTAGACCCGCTTAAGAGGCGTCGTTCCACCGTGTCGTGCGGAGGTGGACCGCATGCTTCGACCCCCTCGCCTCGGGAGGCGCGTCGCCGTACCGGTGCTCGCCCTCACCCTCGTCCTCAGCTCGTGTTTCATCACCGACGAGGGCCTGTACAACGTCGGCCCCGGGCTGCGGGCGATGTCGCTGCAGAGCCCCGAGGGCTTGGCCCTGCTGGCTAGCTACGTGCCGAGGTCGGGCGGCGACCCCGTGGCGTTCGGTCCCGTGACCGGCCGGATCCTGGTCGGCATGGCGACGGGGCAAGGGTTCACCCTGGTCGACCTGACGACCGACAAGCCGCAGTACACGGTCGACGACGCGGGCAACGCCCCCATGTTCGGGGTCGTCGGCATGGCGGACGAGCCGGTCGGCAGCGGCTACGCGGGCCTCGTGGGCTTCGGCTCGGGCGGCGTCACGGTGGCGGAGTACTTCGGGAGCGGCAGCTCCTTCGACACCCCCGTCGACCACGGCAGCAGCGTCACCTACGACATGTACCCGGCCGGTGGCTCCATCTACGCCGACCTCGTGACGAAGGTCCAGCCGTCGGTCGGCGTGCGGTTCCTGTTGAACTCCCCGCCCCCGCCGCCCCTCAGGTCGCCAGACGCGGCGGTCGCGTCCGCCGGCGCCACCATGTCCGACTGGACCTTCTCCTCGGAGCTCCTGCCGGCCGGCAACTTCGCCGGCGAGCTGGTCTCGGCGTTCGTGGCCGACGACGACCTGGCCACGCCGGCCCCCGCGCTCGTGCTCACGCGCGGCGTGTCGAGCTACCTCTACCTCGACGACCGCGACGGCGACGCGCCCGTCCTGGCGCTCACGTTGGGCCTCGACGCCCGCAAGCTGCGCTGCGTGAACACCGAGTCGTCGGCGGGCTGGTTGTGCGCCGTGAGCCTCTTCGGCGACGACCAGCTCACGCTCCTCAACTGGGACGGCGCCGGGCTGCCCGTCGTGCGCGACACCGTGGACGTGGGCGACGGCCCGGTCGGCATCGACCTCAAGCTCCTCGACGACGGCGACGTGGCCATCGTCTCTACGGGCTTCAACGACGACTCCGTGACCGAGGTCAAGGTGACGAACGACGGCACCCTGCTCGCGACCCAGGCCCGCCAGGCGCCCGCCGGCTGCGACTCGCCCGGCCACGCCATCTACTTCGAGGACGACGGCGGGCTGGGGCTCGTGGGCACCTGTTGGCAGAGCGGGAACTACTTCGTGCTGCGCACGGCGCTCTGAGCGCCTAGCCGCCGCGGGAGTTCCGAAA
>JBIQHQ010000019.1:0-52921 GCA_044508445.1 Deinococcaceae bacterium | reverse complement strand
CCGACGCGACGAACATGGGGGTCGCCTTGCGGTATGGGCTGCGGGCGGCGGGGGCGCCTAGCTCCTGACCGTCCCCCTGAACCACAGGTCTCGGTGCTCGGGCCGCTAGGAGTGCTGGATCACGAGGGCCGCCGACGCATCAGACGTTCACGACGCGTTCTGTCGACAACTTCGCGTCTGGCAACGCTGCCGTGAAGTGCCAGAGCATGGTCGCGATATCGGTGACGATCCCGGTCACGAGGGCATTCCCCATGAGGAAGGCTCTCCTGGAGTCGGGAACCCCGTACGTATGGTCGTCCGGGAACATGTTCAGACGCTCCAGCTCGACCGGTACGAGCCTCCTGAGCCGCCCGCTTGGGCACTCCACGACATGCTTGAAGCGCGACGGGGTCTTGCCGCCTTCGGCTGTGATGATGGTCCGGCTGGGTCTGTCCACGGGGTCTGGGAACGGTATCCCGCCCTCGGCGTAGCGGTAGACGTGACCGTTCGACCGGCTCTTGCGCTCGAGGACCTTCGCGCCCTTCAGGAAGCGCCACTTCTCGAGGTCGCCGTCGATGAAGTACTCATCCGGGACCTGGTCTTCGGGTACCAGCACGTCTCCTAGCGTCGCCCTCGGACCTGCGTAGTCCGGTTCGGTGCGCTGTGTGGACACCATGCGCTCGACCATGACCCCGGCCTCCATGAACGGCGACGCGTTCCCGGTCCCAGCGTTGAACCGATCGGTGATCTCTACTAGGTTCCCAGTGATGCGGAACGAGTCACCAAGGCGATGGTCGTTCTCTTTCACCGGGAAGGCCCGCGCCATGACCCCGCCCTTCAGGATCCACAGCGATGGAAGCGTAGAGACGACGCGCTCGAAGGCCGGTGTCCCACGTAGGTAGCCGAGGATGAACACACGTCTGCGACGCTGCGGCATGCCGTAGTCCGCGGCGTTGATGACCCGCCACTCGACCGCGTACCCGAGGTCCGCGAGCGAGGCGAGCATGACGGCGAAGTCCCTGCCACGCTGGCTACTGGGGCTCTTCAACAACCGATCGACGTTCTCCAAGAGCAGGTACTGGGGACGAGGGCTCTTGTCACGCAGGATCCTGTGGATCTCCCACCAGAGGACCCCCTTCTTGCCCGCGAGCCCACCGGCCTTCTGGAGCGTCGTGGCGACCGAGTAGTCCTGGCAAGGGAACCCGCCCACCAGCATCTCGACGTCCGGGACGAGCTCGGCCGGGACCTTGGCGATGTCCGAGTTCGAGTGCCCCTCGGGTCCGAACGCCCGGACGTAGACGTCGGCGGCGTGCTGGACCCTAGTGGAAGGCTCCCATTGGTTGCTCCAAACGACCCTGAAGGCCTCGTGGCCTAGCTCGCGGTTCGCGGCTTCGAGACCGATGCGGAAGCCACCCACGCCCGCGAAGAGCTCGGCCACACGTATCGGTCGCATCGAGTCATCCTACCCTCCTAATGGTCATGTCCACCCGGACGGATACCTCGGCCCCCTAGGCACGAACCGCTTCTTCATCGCGGACCGATCGAGAAGATCGAGCCGTGACGCAACAGGGCCACAACCTGGTTTGACCACGTCCGCAGTCAGAGCGAACATAGGGAGGTTGGGGGGAACAGACCAATGGCGCTTCCATACGACCCGACAAATCGAGACGACATCCTAAGGTACGCGCGACGGCTCGTCGGCCAATCCCTCCTCGACGCGATCGGTCCCGCGCTCGCGGCACACGGCATCCGAGGCAAGGGCAACTTCGGACAGGTCCTAGAGCGCCATTACTTCCTGTACGAGCTCAACAGCGATACGAAGCCGGATTTCGCGGAGGCTGGGCTAGAACTGAAATCGACGGGCATTGTTCGTGACGAGAGCGGCTGGAGGGCCAAGGAGCGCCTCAAGCTCAACCAGATCAACTTCGACACGGTCTGCCACGAGAGGTTCGACAGCAGCGCGTTCCTGCAGAAGAACTGGCGCACACTGCTGGTCTGCTACCACTACGTGAAAGGTAAGCCAGTGATAGAACGCGTCGTCCGCTTCGTGGACATCTGGGACCTGCCGGATGACGACCTCGTCCAGATCGAGGCCGAATGGAACCTCATAGCTGGCTACGTACGCTCTGGTCGGGCACACGAGCTTTCCGAAAGCCTCACGAACTACTTGGGAGCCTGCACGACGGGCCAAGGCAAGGGCAACGACTACGTGTCACAGCCGTTCTCGCCGGTGCCAGCGAAGAGGCGTGCGTTCTCCTTCAAGAAGCCGTACGTGACTCGCATCGTCAAGGAGTTCGTGGCTCGAGAGCTCAAGTACAAGGTCGAGCCGGGATACAGGCTCGTGGCGAGCGCAGACGAACTGAAGCGCGCGGGCGACCTCGAGCGCTTCGTGCTCACTAAGTTCAAGCCGTTCCTTGGTCTCACTGAAGACGAAGCCTGGAGCAAGATCGGTCCGAACGCGAAACGCCCATCTTCGAAGAACAAGAACCGTAGGCAATGGCTGAACAACGCGATCCTCGGCGTGCCTGGAGTGAGGCGGATCGCCGAGTTCGACAAGGCCGGCATTTACATGCGTTCGTTCCCCTTGCAGACGCGCGGCAGGAGACCTCGTGAGGATTTCCCTTTCAAGGCGTTCGACTTCGCAGACTTCGTCCGTGAGTCTTGGGAAACGTCCTCGCTGCGCCTGGACCTGCTCAACCGCTTCCTGGTCACCTTCTACCGGGTCGACGACGAAGGGCAATATCGTCTAGAAGATGTCGTCTTCTGGGGGTTCCCTGAGGAACTGCTCGACACCGAGGTCCGTGAGACCTGGGTCCGGACCGTGAGGCTAGTGCGTCAGGGACGATACGAAGACCTACCCAAGGGGTCAGAAACGCGGTTGGCCTTCGTGCGGACCCATGGACGGGACAGCTTGGACGTCGCTGAGCTCCCGACCGGTCGCGCCGTACCTAAGGTTTCGTTCTGGCTTCATAGGGACTTCCTACAGAGCGTGTTCGAGGACGTGGAGAGCTTCCCCAGCCGAGCGACGCTGGTCTGAGTCGGTTCTCTCCTCTCGCCTCATCTCTGTCGCTCCAGGTGGGGCGCCTCGGTAATCCGAGCCTCGTCGCGGAAGCGA
Organism: Deinococcaceae bacterium; assembly: GCA_044508445.1. GTDB lineage: Bacteria > Deinococcota > Deinococci > Deinococcales > Trueperaceae > DASRWD01. The sequence goes on along the minus strand of JBIQHQ010000019.1, from coordinate 49,827 downwards.
CAGGTCTCCGCCAAGGGACAGACCGCACATCGCGGCTTCGAGGTGCAGGGCTGCCACCCCAACGCAAGCGCGCCGCGGTGGACCTCCTGCAGTCGCTCGATACCCCCATCCTCCATCGCCAGGTTCGTCAAACGCTCGACCGCCGCGGCGAGCTCCTGTTCAGAGCCGAGGCCCAAGTACCTGCCGACCACACGTCGCACGTTGTTGTCCACGGGGAACGTAGGCTCACCGAACACGTAGAGGGCGATTCCCTGTGCAGCGTAGGCTCCGACATGAGGGAGCCCCATCAGTTCTTCAGCGGTCCAAACGTCCCGCGAGACGAACCTCCTCGCGACCTCGGGGAGCCTCGCGACTCGTCGTCGCAGTCCAGCCCACCAAGCTAGTTCAACGACCTCGACTGGGTCTGCAGAGGCGAGCGATTCGAAGCTCGGGATCGCCTCCAAGAACCGGGGCAGGAAGCGCTCGACGGTCGTCCTGTTGCTGCGCCTCAGGAAGAACTCGGCGAGGAAGCGGACATAGGCGTCACCCGAGTGCCACATGTACCGCCCACGATGGGCCCGCCCACTCTCGGAGAGAAGCTCCATCAGTGTCGTCAGGCTCCCTGCTGCTGGCCCCATAGGCGAACGCACCTGGTCGAGGATAAGGGCCCGACCAGATGCCCGGCGTCGCTATCGTTCGCGGGCTCCGTGGTCGGTCGACCTGTCTAGGGGGATGGCGTCAGCTCTGTTGGAGTCCCCGATTGGGAGAGTTCGCGCATCAGGCCGCACGGACGCGTCTTCCGTGATCGGGCCACCGAACCCCCTCGTCCGGTAGCCGCGGAGGACCGGCGCGGCTGCTGGACCCTAGGGGCAGCGCCCGTGGCGACCCCTCAACTGTCAGGCTTTCCCGTCCCCCACGGCAGAGTGTGAACTGTTCTCCTGCGTGCTGGACGAGGTTCCTCATATCCTCCTCAGGTGCTTCTAACGAACAGGACAGCCATCTGATGCAGGCGGATGCGCCTCGGTCGCGCATCGGACGTCGTCTCGCACTCCTGTTCACGTGCCTCGCGCTCCAGCCCGGGGCGGTGCTGGCGCAAGCGGGACCTGGGGAGCCCGGGCCTCAGAACGGGATAACGGACCTGCGAGGCGAGTTCAGCGTCTCGTACGCGCTCATCCTCCTGGGCGGCGACGCCGCGCCGAACGTCGGGCCCATCGCGCGCGGCGACATCGCCTTCTCGGTGGGGAGCCGCGAGGTGAGCCTGCGGTTCGACCCCGTGGGCATCAGGCGGCAGGGCGTGAGCTTCGAGATGAGGGAGGGCGGCGAGCTCCTCTCGATCACCCACGAGAGGACACCGTCCGACGGCACCGACCCGACCGTGGGCGCGAGCACGAACTTCCAGGCGCTCGTCGTCGCGAAGCCCGCCGACGCGCCGGACGTGCAGGCGCTCGTCGCGGTCCAGTCCACGGAGGGCAGCGCCGGCAGCCAGGTCTTCACCGCGCGCCTGGCCGCCAGCGACCGCTACCGCGACCCGTTCGAGGGCGTCTCGTCGGTCGACTGGCGGGCCTCCGTGCAGTCCACGAACCTGCAGGTGCCGTCGGTCCAGCTGAGCCGCAGCACGGTCTCGTTCGGCGTCGGGGCGGGGGCGGCCTTCGGCGGGCCGCGGTCGCGCAGCCTGCGCCCCAGCCTGCGCCTCGACGTCTCCAGCGACGACGCTGGCGCCGGCGCACGCTACCGCGTCGACGCGAACCTGGCCGCCGAGGTCACGCCGCAGGAGGACGTCTCGCTCGGCGCGGGGTGGGACCTCAGGTCGACAGGCACGGCCGACTCGCAGTCGGTGAGCGTCACGACCAGGCGCCTGGACCCCGTCTCCCTCACCGCCGAGGCCGCCAGGAACCGGGCGCAGGACGGTAGCACCGCGTACCGGTGGGGCGTCGGCTTCGACCTGCCCATAGGCTCGAACCTCAGCGTGGGCGCGAGCTACAGGGGCGAGCTAGACGCCGCCGGCAGCGGGCACGGCGCACGCGGACGCCTCTCGGCCCGCTGGCAGACGGCCGGCCTCAACGTGCGGGGCAGCGTGGACGGCGGCGCCATCTGGCGCTCGAACGGCGACCTGCGCCCCGACCTCACGGCCAGCTTGGCGGCGGTGGCGGCGGACCTGGGACCGGTATCGGGGTCGCTGGCGGCCAGCCTGCGCTACCAGCAGCAGCTCTCGGCGGCCCTCAACGGCTCTTTCCGCCTCGACCTCGACAGGGTGACCGTGGACGTGGACGCCGAGCTGAGCTACGCGAACGCGCTCAGCCTGTCCGGCGGCGTCGTCGCGGCCGTCGACGTGCTGCGGCGCGAGGACGCCAGCCTCGGCCTGCAGCTCGGCCTCGAAGGGCGCACCACGGCGGGCGGCACGTCGGCCGCCAGCCTCGACCTCGGCCTCAGGTACGGCTTCGGAGACAGATGATGGAACGACACGCTCACGTACCCGCACCAGCCATCGGTGGACCCTTGGTCGACGGAAGCGGAGGGTCACTGGCCCGACGCGGACCGAACAGGCGCCCAGGTGCGCGACCCGAGAGACGCGCGCTCCTCCTCGCCACGCTGGTCTGGGCTGCCGTTACCGCCCACGCCGCGGCGCAGGAGTGGCTGCCCGACGCCGACCTCGTGGTGCTCACGCCGGAGGTCCTGGTCGGGGAGACGGCGAGCGTCGAGGTGCACATCCCGCTCGGCATGGACTTCGACCTCACGCTGGACTGGGGCGACGGCTCGCCGACCGACAACGTCGACCGCTTCGGTGCGGCGGTGCAGTCCTTCGACCACGTCTACGCCACCGCCGGGGCCAAGACGCTGCACCTGACCCTCTACGACTTCACGGTGCCCACGACGTACGAGATCGACACGGACGTCATCGTCGTGACGCCGGCCGGTACGGTGGACGTGAGCCCCACGTCGGCGCTGGTGGGCGAGAGCGTCACGGCCAGCGTGACGAACGGACCGGCGGGCGGCAGGCTCGAGTGGGGCGACGGCGCGTTCGAGCTCCTCACCGGCGGCGACGAGCAGTACACGCACGCCTACGCCGCCGAGGGCGTCTACACGGTCAGGCTGGAGGACCCCGGTGGCGGGCTGCTCGACAGCGCGGTCGTGAGCGTCACGGCCGCGGCCCTGGTCTTCGACCTCGAGCCCTCCGGCACGCTGGGCGAGCCCGTCACGCTCACCATCGAGGGCCTCGCCGGCAACGCGCCCGACGGCGCCAGGCTGGAATGGGGCGACGGCGCCGTGGAGGTCGTCCAGGAGGACGGCGAGCTCACCCACGCCTACAGCGCGCCCGGCACGTTCCAGGTGCGCCTGCGCCGGCTGCCCGGCGAGGGCCTGCTGGCCCAGGCCGCGACCACCGTCGTCGCCTTCGGGTTCCTCGACGTCCCCGGCGTCGTGACGCTCTTCGAGCCCACGCGCGTCGCGGCCACCGACCTGGCGCCGGGGCTGCTCTACCGCGTCGACTACGGCGACGGGCTCTTCGACCTGCTCGCCGCGGACGCAGGCGGCACGATCGAGGCCGACCACGTCTACGACCTGCCCCTCGACCGCTTCGACCTCACGCTCTCGCTGGCGGAGGGCGGCCAGAGCGTCAGGCTCGACGGACGGCGGGTCTTCACGCAGCTCCCCGTCCGCACGGAGGAGCTGACCGTGACGGCCACGCCCCTCCCCGACGAGGCGCGCTTCGACGTCACTGCCGCAGCCACAGGCCTGCTGCCGGGCCTCACGTACGTGGCCTACAGCCCGCAGCTCGGCACGGTCCCGCTGAGCCCCACCGGCCCCGACACGGCCGAGGGCACCGTCGAGGCGTTCGCCGAGGGCGAGTTCACCTTCGAGCTGCAGGCCTACGTGACGGTGGCGGGCGGCGGCAACCGCGAGGAGCCGCGCGCCACCGCGTCGGTGAGCGTGGCCTGGGAACGCGGCGGCGAGACGCTGGCGCTCGAGCACGTCTACGACCAGGTGCTCGCCGGCGAGGTCGTCACCGTCGTGGCCTCCGGGCTCGTGCCCGCCTACGGCTACGACCTGGTGGTGAACGGCGCGGCGGACGACCCCTATCGCCTCGACAGCGGCGAGGTGGACGACCTGCCCGAACCTGGAGTGTGGCGCGTCGAGGTGCCCGTCGACCTCTTCGGCCCGGACGTGACCCTAGACCTCTACGCGCGCTACCCCGACCAGTTCCAGGTCCTCGGCAAGCCCGAGCTGCGCGACAGCCTGGCGTTCAGCGTGGTGCCTCCGGGCGGCGCGCTGGCCCTCGACGACCCCGTGGTGCCCTACCTGGTGCCCACTCCCGTGCACGTCACCGACCTCATGCCCGGCCTGCCGTACCGGCTGGAGCTGCCGGGCGACAGGGTGGAGCGCTTCGAGGGGCCGGAGGGCGGCGAGCTCACGTTCGAGCACGCCTTCGCCGGCTCGTTCCCCGTCGCGCTGTACGTGGACGTACCAGGACTCGATGACCAGCCCGTGGCCACGGTCACGCCGAGCGGCATCACCTTCGGCGGCGCGCTCGGCTACAGCTACGACCTGCAGGGCTTCCTGGAGACGGGCAAGGTCACCATGCACGTGCGGGGCGCCGCGCCCCACCTCGTGCACGTCGTCACGTTCAACGACGGCAGCCGGTACGAGGCCGAGACCGACGACGACGGCGAGGCCGACATCGTCGTCCAGGACCCGTTGCCGGAGGCGTACCTCTACGTCCAGGCGTTCGGGTCGGAGAGCTTCGTGGGCCAGACCCGCCTGCAGCTCCCGCCCAAGGTCATCAGCTTCTTCCTGAGCGACGGCTGGCAGGTGCGCCTCACGCGCCTCGAGCCGGTGCCCGGCAGCGGGTTCCAGGAGGACGGCACCTACGTGCCGCCGTTCTCGCCCGACGACGTCACCGGCGAGGGCGAGCTGGTGAACTTCGTCGTCGGCGGCAGGCTGCAGGACCCCATCCCGGTGCGCTTCGAGCACCTGCGCCTGCTGGGCCCCACGGTCATGGAGGGGACGGCCGAGCTGGTCGCCGACTCGCTCGAGGCCGACCTGCCGCTGGCCGTGCACGGCATCTCGCTGACGTTCTCCGACATCGTCCTGAGGCCCTACGGCGAGATGCCGAGCCTCGCGGGCGTGGTCACCCTCCCCACCGGCGAGAGCCAGGGGTTCCAGCAGGTGCTCATGCCCACGGGCTCGCCCACCGAAGGCTTCATGGTCACGATCACGGAGCGCGGGCCGGGCGCGCAGGTGGGCACCTCGCCGTGGCGGTTCCGGGTGGGCGAGCGGGGCGCCATGGTCGACCTCAGCACCGCGACCGACTACAACCTAATACGCGAGGACGGGCAGACCGCTCTCGCGCACGCCTACCGCGCCTACGAGCAGGTGGGGCGGGCGAACCCGGCCCTGGCCGGCGGCACCTGGGTGGGCGTGCTCTACCACGACGCCGAGTTCACGCTGTCGGACAGCGGCACCGTCGGGTCCGGCGCGACCTTCGCCGGCGACCTGGCCTGGACTTCCGCCGGCGCCAGCGCCTACCTGACGGGCGAGCTGGGCGACGAGAACGGTCGGCTCCAGCTCGGCGGCTGGACGTTCACCGACGTAACCGGCCTCGAGCTGCTGGTCGTGGACGACCAGGTCGTCCGCTTCACCCGCCCGCACGGGATGGTGCACCTGCCGTTCTTCGGCGAGGACGTGCCCGTGGGCTTCCAGCCCGCACACAGGCCCACCGGACCACAGTGGCTCCCCGTGACCATCGCCCCGGTGGCGCACAGCTACGGCAGCACCGCCGTGGTGGGCGGGCTGGGCGTCTTCGTCAACGAGCCCAACCTCCGCCTGGGCCTGCGCTTCCCCAGCGCCGTGTGGGCGCTCGACGGCGACCTCGCCGCCGACCCCACCACCCTCGACCCCAGCGCGGGCGAGGCCCTGATCGACGGACTGCCGGGCCTCACGGACGCCGAGAAGGACCTGGCGCGCCTCTACGACGACTCGGTGTCCACGGCCGAGACCCTGCTCAACGCCTTCCAGCTCCAGCTCCTCCTCAAGGACCTCACGCTCCACAGCGACGGCAGCGTGGACCTGGGCGGCCAGGAGTGGCGCACCCTGGCCAGGGTGCCGGCCCTCGACATGTTCGGCTTCCCTTACCTGGGCGCCGGCGCCGAGATCGCCGTGAAGCGCGAGGCCGGCAGCTACGCGATAGGCCTGCGTGGCGAGCTGCGCCTGGCCGACGTCCTCGAGGCGAAGGCAGCGCCGTCGTGGTACTGGCACGCGAACGGCCGGGAGACGCGCTGGGCGTTCGAGGGTGTGGGCGTGAAGTTCGGCGACTTCGAGGAGTCGCCCGTGACGTTCTCGCTGGTCGTGGGCGGCGTCGTGGACCTGCAGCGCCTGGCGCTCTCGTTCACCGGCGGCGGCAGCCTGACGATCCCCGACGTGGTGAGCGTCGAGGCGCTGGGCCTCTTCGGCATCGTCGACACGGGCGGGCCGCTGCCGGAGCCCTTCTGGTTCGTCTCCGCCGGCGTGGACCTGGCGAACATCGACAGGCCCATCAACGTGAACGTGCAGGGCGTGGACGTGCTGGCGTTCTACGCCTTCCGCGGCGGCATCGCCTCGAACCTGCGCATCGACGTGGGCGGCGGCGACTGCCGCGTGGACGACGGCGACGTGGCCGCGGCGGTGCTGCCGAGCATCGCCACGCACGCGCTCGAGTGCTTCGACCCCGACCTGCCCGTCTCGTTCCTGGCCGGCACGCTCATCGGCTCGCCGGTGCAGGGCGGCGCGGCCCCACCCCTCTACGGCAAGCTCTGGCACCTCGACGCGAACCTCGTCGTGAACCTCGGCAAGGGCGGCGACCTGCAGCTCGCCGGCCAGGGCTGGATCGGCAAGAACCTCGACGAGGGCTACAGGCAGCGGACGTCAGTGCCCTCGCAGATCGCCGGCCGGTTCGTGATCAACGGCAGCGGCATCACCGGCGCGCTCTGCGCCGGGCCGCAGCCGTACGCGGTCGAGGGCATCGACTGCTCGCACCTCAGCCCCGCCGAGATCCGCGAGGCGGGCCTGCTGCTGGCGCGGTTCAACGGGGCCATCGAGTTCAAGGCGTCGTGGGCCGACAGCGAGTACTACCTCGCGCTGGGGCGCAAGAGCGCTCCCCTCTCCGCCTACGTGATCCCGCGCGAGACCCAGGGCTACCTGGTGGCCGGCTACATACGGCACGCCGGCCTCCTGGACCCCAACGTCAGCCTGCCCGCCCTGGGCGTCTGGGTGGGTGCCCAGAGCGGGTTCAGGTGGGACTACTCGAAGAGCGGCTCGGCGCTCGTGTGCGACTGGAGCGTGTGGGCCTCGGCGGGCTTCGGCTTCGGCGGCGCCCTGGGCGTCCAGATGCTGCCGGCGTTCAGGTTCTCGGCCGAGCTGAGCGCCTACGGCTGGGCCGAGGCCGGCGGCAGCATCTGCGGCGAGAGCGAGAGCCTCGGCGTGTCGATCAAGGCCGTCGGCCGCCTGGCCGCGCCGAACCCCACAGAGTTCAGAGGTGACTTCAAGGTGAAGATCAAGCTGCCTGTGGTGCCCGACATCGACGTCACGATCGAGAACGTGGGGGTGACGCTCAACTGATGACGCGCGACCTCATGACACGGCAGGGACGTTCGACGAGCGCGCGGGAGCTGCCCGCCACGGGGTCCGGGACGCCGCGGCATGGCGGCGCCGCGGCTCCGCGGCATGGCGGCGCCACGGCTCCGCGACGCGCGCCGGCCCGAGCCGCCCACTCCGCGGCGCGCCTGGCGCTGGCGCTCCTCGCGCTGCTCGGCCTCGCCCTCGCCACCGCCCAGCCGGCGGACGACAGGGCCATGCAGGGGGTGGCGGTGGTCTCCGAGGGGGCGCGGGTGTCGCTGCGCTGGTACCTGCCCGGCGACGTCTTCCCCGACGGCGGCTTCGTCGTCACGCGCCGCGCCGAGGACGGGTCGGAAGCGACGTGGGAGGTGCCGTCGCCGCTCCCGCCTGAACGTTCTCTGGTGGACCAACAGACGTACCAGGCCGCCTTGGCGATCTACGACCCGAGCGCGGCGCCCGCGGGCGACGACGCCGAGGGCTTCGCGCTGGCCCGCGCCTTCTTCACGGTGCGGGCGGCCCTCGACCCAGACCTCTCCGAGACGCTCGGGATCCTCTACCACGACGACGACGTGGAGGTGGGGCAGCGCCTGCGCTACGAGGTGCGCACCGCCGCCGGCGAGCTCGTGGGCGAGGCCAGCGTCACGGTGGGCTCCACGCCGCCCCTCGACGCTCCCACGGGCCTGCGCGCCACGGTGCAGGGCGGCTCGGTGGGCCTCATCTGGGACCGCCCCGACGAGAGCGAGCTGGTGGTCGCCTACCGGGCCGAGGTCGTGGAGCCCGACGGCTCGGCTCGGCCGCTCAGCGAGGCGTGGACGCCCCTGCCCACCGAGGGCGAGACGCCCGAGGAGGACGCGCCCTACTGGATCGTCGACGAGGGCAGGACGCCCGGCGAGACGGTCACGTACCGCGTCGTGGGACGCGACCTCTTCGGGCGGCGCACGCCGCCCTCGGCCGCGCTCACGGTCCGCGTGCCCGTGGCGCTGGACCTGCCCCAGCCGCAGGTCACCAGCGCCGACGTGGGCGACAGGTCCATCACGCTGCACTGGGCGGTGCCGCCCAGCGAAGACGTGGCCGGCTTCCGGGTCCTCCGCGCCACGGACCCCGACGACGACCCTGAGCCCGTCTCGCCGCTCCTGGGAACGTCCGAGAGGTCATGGACCGACGAGGGCCTGACCGGCGGGACCGACTACTACTACTACGTGGCCGCCTACGCCGAGGACGGCAGCGGCGTCGTGGGGCCGGTCTGGGCCCAGCGCGCCGTGAACCCGCACCCGCCCGGTGCTCCCGGCGGCCTGGCCGTGGAGCCGCGCGAGGACTCCCTGGTCCTGCGCTGGCGGCCGCCCCAGGACGAGGACGTGGGGCGCTACCAGGTCTACGCCGGCCGGCCCGGCACGCCCTTCGACGCCATGTCGCTGGTGGGCGAGACCCGCGAGACGACGCTCGAGGTGCCGGTGCCCGCGAACACGCTCTTCGACGTGGCGTTCCGCGTGAGGGCCGTGAACACCAGCGACGTGGCAGGCGCGCCCTCGGAGGAGGCCACGGGCCGCGTGCTCGACCTCACGCCCCCGTCGGCGCCGCTGTGGGCGAGCGCGGAAGGCGGCGAGGAGGTCGTCACCCTCACCTGGGTCAGGGACCTCGACGCCGACGTGGCCTTCGTGCGCGTGCTGCGCTCGCCGGCCGGCGCGGGCGAGTTCGCCGTCATCGCGGACGAGCTCGACCCGTCGGTCACGAGCTTCGAGGACCGCGAGGCCACGGCGGGCGTGGCCTTCGACTACGCCCTGCAGGCCGTCGACGCCGCCGGCAACGAGTCAGAGCTCAGCGAGGTGAGGACCGCTGCGGCCTGGAGCCTCGCCGCCCCGGCCCCGGTGTCGGGGCTCACGGCCGAGCTGCTGGAAGACGGCGGCGTGCGCCTGGCCTGGGAGCCGGGCGAGCCCGGCACGTCGTGGGTCGTGTCGCGCATGATGGCCGGGAGCTGGGTGGAGGTCAGCGACCTGCTCGATAGCCCCGGGTTCGTCGACCCGCGCGGCGGTCCGGGCGACGTGTACCGCGTCGTCAGCGTCTCGGCCACCCGCCAGGTGGGCGAGGGCGTGACCGTGGAGGTGGCGGCACCCTAGGCTCACTGCGAGGGGCGGGCGCGAAGGAGGAGTTCCCCGTGACGCACCCACAGGTGAAGCAGCTCCGGTTCGCGCGCAGCGAGTTCGCGCGGGCCCTCGGGGGCCTCGAGCCCCAGGAGGCCGTTAAGCGCGCCCTGCCCCTCAACAGCCTGGGCTGGAGCCTCGGCCACCTGGCGTGGCAGGAGCAGAGGTACTTCCTCTACTTCGCCCAAGGGGAGCTCCCGTACCCTGAGATCGACGAGAGGTTCCGGAGCGGCGCGCCGGCCAGCACCCCGCCGCTCGACGAGGCGTGGGAGGCGTGGCGCGCCATCACGGCGCGCGCCGACCCGTGGCTCGACACGCTCGACAGCGCACGACTGCAGGAGCGGTACTCGCTGCCGGACGGCACTCCCGGCAGGACCACCTTCGGCTCGCTGCTGCTGCGCGTCGTGTACCACTACTGGTACCACACGGGCGAGAACATGGCCCTCCGCAAGCTGCTGGGGCACCAGGGGCTGCCGCGGTTCGTCGGCAACATCGACGACGAGGCGCCCTACCAGCCCGAGGGGTAGGCCGGCCGGCGCACCGACCGCGCCGGTGGCGCCGGTACGGTTCCCCGCATCCGATCTGCCCTCGTCCGCGTATCAGTCACCGGGGGGAAGTGGAGATCCTTCCTATGCCGGCTACCCAGGCGGCCCCGGGGCATGCCGGCGACCCAGAGCTCGCCGCTTCCGGCCTCCCCTACCAGGCGGCGAGCTCGCCAACTCTAGTTCCCACTCTCGGCTCTTGCTCGGCGGCATCGCCCCCAGCTGTCCTACAGCCACCCCGGCGGCACGAGGTCGGTGTCTGGGCTCCCGGGATGCGGGTAGCCGAGTACCCTCGCCAGGGCCAGCGCCTGACCCTTGTGGTGGAACTCGTGCGTGACCGGGTGGAGGACGAGCCACCGCCGCGTGAGCGTCTCCTCCCAGCCGTCGTCGAAGGTGTAAACGAACGGCTCGTCCCAGGCGGCGAAAGTCGCTAGCGCCCGCTCGACCGCGTCGTCGACGCGCGCGAACGCCCGCCGGAGAGCGGCCACGTCCGTGGCGCTCAGCCCCGGCTCCGGCCGTCCGATGCCGCCGCGCGACAGCCACAGCAGGTAGCACTCGGCGACGTGGCTGAAGATGCGGCTCAGGCTGCCGAACGCGAAGTCCTCGCGCTCGAAGGTGAAGACCCCGGGGGGCAGCTTCTCGAGCCAATCGAGGACGCCGGCCCTGGTGCGCCTCACCAAAGCGTAGAGGGTCCTCAGGTCCTCGGCCACCGTGGCTAGAGGCTAAGCTCTCGGCAGTCGATCGGCGTACGAGTCAGTGTGAACGCCGCACCTGTGGGCGGCTGACCGACCGCCGACCCGACACCGCCCTCTCCGTCAGCGACCGTACACGCGCACGAAGCCGTCGGTGACGCCGAGGAAGGGCGCGGCCAGCGCGCCCGAGGTACGCCCGGTCACGTACGCTTCGCCCTCCGCGCCGAACGCCGCTGCCACGGCGACGTCGTCCTCCGAGGTCCCGAACTGGCGCGTCCACAGGTGGCTGCCGTCCGAAGCGTACTTGCGCACGACGACATCGGCCATGCCCTGGCTCGTCTGGCCGGGCAGGGCGTCGACGGTGTTTCCCACCACGACGATGCTGCCGGACGCGTCGATGGCCATGCCCTGCACCTCGTCGGACCCCGGACTGCCGAACTGCCGCGTCCACGAGTGCTCGCCCTCCCCGTCGTAGCGGCGGACGTACATGTCGGAGCCCCCGACGGAGGAGGCGCCCGGGATCGTCCCCGAGGTCGTGCCTGCCACGACGACCCCTCCGCCGGCGTCGGCGGCGACCGCGCCCGTGGTGTCAGGGTCCGTGGAGCCGAACTGGCGCAGCCACAACTGGTTGCCGTTGCCGTCGAACTTGCCCACGAACGCGTCGTTCGGCTGTCCGTCGTTCCCGAGGAACGGGAGCACGCCGAGGGTGAAGCCGGCGAGGTAGACGTTGCCCGCGGCGTCGGTGGCGACGGCCTGACCGGCGTCGAGAGTGCTGGTACCGAACTGCCACAGCCACCGAGGGTCGCCGTCCGGCTCGAACGCGGCCACGTACGCGTCGGAGAAGCCCGCGTTCGACGATCCCAGCACACCTTCCGTGTACCCCGTGACGACGACGTTCCCGCCGGCGTCAACGGCGACGTCGTACCCGACCTCGGTGAGCGAGGAACCGTACTGCTCGGTCCACAGCGGCTCGCCGTCGGCGTCGTACTTCCTTATGAACGCGTCCGCCTCACCGGCGTTGGGGTCGTCCGTCAGGGCTCCCCAGGTGAAGCCCGCGACCACCACGTTCCCCTCCGGGTCCATGGCGATGCCTAGCACCCCGTCGTTCGCGGACGTGCCGAACTGATCGGTCCAGAGCACCGTCCCGTCGGGCGCGTACTTCCTCACGAAGCCGTCCTCGCCGCCGAACGCCGCCTCGCCGAGGAGGCCGAAGGTCCCCCCGCCCACGTACACGTCGCCCGCGTCGTCGACCGCGATCCCGTAGGGCCCGTCGGCGTCCGTGGTCCCGAACTGCCAGGTGCGCAACAGCTCACCTGGCTCGCTCACCGACACGGCGATCACGTCAGACTTGCCCGGGTCGTGCGCGCTGGTGACCGTGACCGTCGTGGCGCCGGGGCCCTCGGCCGTGAGGAGCGCCTCGTCGGCATCTATGGCAGCGACCGACGCGACGGAGGTGTCCCCGGTCTCCCAGACGACCTCGGTGGCGCCGGGATCGGCGATCACCACCGCGGTGAGCTCCACGCTCTCGCCCTGGACGAGCGCATGGTCCCCACCCTCGATCGTCACGCTGGTGACGGTAGGTCCGGCGGGGGTCTGCTGACAGGCGGTGAGGGACGTCGCCAGCACCAGTCCCACCGCGTACCGCACGGGAGCCGCATGGGCCCTCATAGACCCACCTCCTTCGGGTGCCCCGCTCGGGCGGGCTGGCGCACCTGCGCGCTCGTGGGCCCTCGGCTAGGCCAGCCAGCCGAGGATCGCGGACCCCAGCCATACGAAGAGCACGCCCACGGCGGCCACGGGCACCTTGTCGACGAGCAGCTTGACGAGGTCGACGATCTTCACTTGGGCGGCGTCGCGCTGGGCCGCGGGCGGCGGGGCGAGCAGCCCGCGCAGCATCGCGAGCGCCTGCGCCAGGCAGAGCACGAGACCGACGACGACCAGCACGTATCCGGTGACCTGCTGCATGTCCCCACCCTCCTGCGCCGCCCGCGCTCGGAGGCCGCGGGCCGCGCGCCGGCGCGTGGGAGGGGCGCGCCTTCCGTGGTGGCGCCACTATAGCGGGGAGGCCTGCCGGGACGGCGCGTCACGGCCGCCGCGGACCGTCTCGGTAGCGACGGCGATGCCCGCCGCCTAGCCGGCGCTGGTCCCCCTGACCACCAGGCGCGTGCTGAGGAGGGTGTGGCCGCCGATCCTGCCGCCCTCGAGCTGCGCCACTAGCTGCCTGGCGGCGCGCCTGCCCAGCTCCTCCACGTCCGCCGCCACCACGGTGAGGTCCGCGGCGGCCGCCTCGGGCCCGTCGCCGAAGCCCACCACGGAGACGCGGCCGGGCACCGCCACGCCGGCGGAACGCAGCTCCTCTACCGCCGCGATGGCCATGAGGTAGTCCGCGGCCACCACGGCGTCGAGGTCGTCGCGGGCGGCGGCGAGCCGGGCCACGGAGGCGCGCGCCACCGCCGGCTCGAAACCGCCCTCGAGCACGTCTTCCTCGCCCACCTCGAGCCCGTGCCTCAGCATCTCCTCGCGGAACGCCTCCTCGCGCTGGCGCCCATCGACCTGCGCGAGGTCGCCTCGCACGTAGACGAAGGAGCTCCGGCCGCACGCCACGAGGTGCTCGACGAGCTGGCGCATGCCCTGGGCGTTGTCGTGGAGGACCGCCGGCACGGGGGCGTCGCCCACCAGGTGGCTCACCAGCGTGACGGCGCCGGCCGTGCGCCACAGCTCCTTGAGCGCCGGCTCCGACAGGGCCGACGCCAGCACGAGTGCGCCGTCCGCGCTCCCCACGCCCCGCGGCAGGTCCGACGGCGGCGCCTGCGGGCCCACCTCCACGACCTCCACCCGCCGTCCGGCGGCCTCCAGCACCGCCGAGGCCCCACGGATCACCGCGCTCTGGAACACGGCCCCGGCGTCGTTGGTGAGCACGAGGACCCTCATCCGAAGAGCAGCTCCAGCTCGCGCTGCACGGCCAGGGCCACGGCGCCCATGGCCGAGACCTGCTGGGTGTACACGAGCGTCAGGTGCGGCTCCGAGAGCTGCCAGGCGGGCAGGCGCGCGGCCAAGCGCCGCCTGAGGAGGGCGAGGAACGGCTCGCCGAGCTCGGCGAGGGGCCCGCCCAACGCCACCTGGTCGGGCCGCAGCGTGGCCACGACCCAGGCGAGCACCTCGGCGAGGCGCTCCGCCAGCGCGACGCGCGCCCGCTCGGCGGCGGCGTCGCCACGCGCGGCTGACGCGCGCAGCGCCAGGCAGAGGGAGCCGGGCCGCGACGGGACGTCGCCGACGAGGCCCGCCGGGCCCCCGCGCCCGGCCGAGCCTTCGCGCAGCGCCGCGACCAGGTCGCCCTCCACGGTCCGCCAGTCGAGGCCCGGCGCCAGCGCGCCGAGGTCGCTGCCGTAGTGGACGGCCCCGCCGGCCAGGCACACGCCCACCTCCACGCCGTCGTCCACGACGAGGCTCACGAGCGTCCCCTCGCCGCCGCCGCCGTAGGCGAGCTGCCCCAGCGCGCCCAGCTCGGCGCGTCCCGCCACGTGCACCGGCACGCCCACGCGCGACTCGAGCCCGCGCAGGCCCTCCCCGTCCTGCGCCCCGGGCAGCCCCACGCCCACGCTCACGAGCGGCGCGTCGAGCTGCGCCCGCAGGCCGGACACCACCTCGAGGACGGCCGCGGCAGCGTCGTCGCCCAGGTCGCTCACGTGCATCGCGCTCACGTCGCCGCCCAGGTCGGAGAGGACACCCAGCGCCCGCCCCTCGCCCAGGCTCACACCCACCACCTGGCGCGCTCCGGTCTCGAAGCGCAGCAGCGTGGGACGCTTGCCGCCGGCGCCGGACGACCGGCCCAGGCCCTGCTCGCTCACCAGGCCCTCGGCGATCAGCTCGGAGACGAGCGTCGACACCGTCGGCTTGGTCAGGCCCGTCGCCAGCGCGAGCTCGCTGCGCGAGCGCGCCTCGCCGCGGTAGAGGGCCCTCAGGACGGCCCTGAGGTTGTGGCGCCTGAGCCCCTCCTGCGTGGCCGGCCCACCGAGGGTCCGGCTCACGGCGCTCCGCCCACCGTCGACGGCGTGGCCAGGCGGCTCACCGCTGGGCCGCCCGACGCGCCGCGCACGGCGCCGGACGCGCCTCCCTCAGCGCGTCCCAGTTCGCGGGGTCCTCCCCGCCCAGGCCCCACACGGCCACGCCGCCCACGCCGCTGCCCGCCAGCGCCGCCAGGCGGGCCGACGTGGTCGCGGCGTCGCTCACGTAGGTCACCTGGCGCGGCAGCCCGCGCACGTCGAGGTCCACGACGAGCTCGCCGCTCGCCTCGTCGCGCACCGGCTCCAGGCCGAACTGCCTCACGGTCCTGTCCGTAGCCTCCCAGGTGGTCGCGCGGGCCGGCGGGCGCGCCCGCGTCCAGGTGTAGCCGTAGAAGGGCAGGCCCACGCGGACCTTCTCCCCGTCGGTCACGCCGAGCGCGTACGCCACGACGTCGCCCGCCCAGGCGCGGGGCGCCACGGGACCGGGCGGCTCGTCGCGGCTCGTGAAGTCGTAGGTCATGAGGTTCAGCACGTCGGCGGCGTCGGCCAGCCTATCCCAGTCCTGCGCGGCGGCGCCCTCGAACGGCGGGGCGTCCTCGGTCTTGGCGTGGACCGTCACCGACAGCAGCCTGCCGCGGTCGTGCAGCGCCTCCGCCAGCTCCTCCACGAACGACGCGAACGCCCCGCGCGTGGGGAGCGGGAAGCCCTCGTAGTCCACGTCGACGCCGTCGAAGCCGCGCGCCACCGCCAGCTCGACGATGGCGTCCACGTGCGCCGGCAGCAGCTCGCCCTCGAGGAAGTTCCAGTGTCCGCTGAAGACGCTGGGGACGACGAGCAGGCCCGCCTCCTGCCAGGCGCGCACCTGCGCGTCGGCGCTCGCGCCGCCCTGGTCGAGCAGCGCGCCCCGGGCGTCGGGGGTGAACCAGAAGGGGTGCACGACGTCGATGACGTCGAGGTTCGCCGCGATCGAGTCGGCGCCGCCTGGGTGCTCGGAGGACGGGTACCAGACCGCCACGCACCACGAGCCCTGGGACGCGGCAGCGGCCGACAGGGCGAGGGCGAGCAGCGCGGGGACGAGCCTGACCGCCCCGCTCACGGACGCCCCCCGACGGTCGGGGGCGACGCCCTCCTGCCTATGGGCAGCGTGCCCTTGGCCTCCGCCTCGCCGAAGAGCACGGCCACGGCCGCCTCCGTCTGGTCCGGTCGGCGTCCGTAGCTGCACAGGGCGGCCCTGGCGCCCTCGAGGGCGAGCGCGTCCATGGGGCTGCGCAGCGCCAGCACCACCGGCCGTTGGCCGCGCTCCAGCAGCGCGTCGAAGACGCGGCGCTGCGCGGGGTCGGAGGCGGCGTCCACGGTCGCCAGCAGGACCGCCGCGGCACCCCGGCAGGCGTCCAGCACGTACCGGAACGACTCCTCGCGCCGCTCCCCGTGGGCGAGGCTCACGG
The DNA here is from genome assembly GCA_044508445.1 of Deinococcaceae bacterium. Lineage (GTDB taxonomy): Bacteria > Deinococcota > Deinococci > Deinococcales > Trueperaceae > DASRWD01. The sequence goes on along the minus strand of JBIQHQ010000019.1, from coordinate 33,440 downwards.
CCGTCAGGTGCGGGTGGCGCCTGGCCACCTGGTCGGCGAGCGGCGCGTCGCCGCCGGCGGCGGTCTCGGCCGGCGTGAGGTTGTCCGCGCTCACCGTCACCACGCAGAGGCGCTCGTCGGCGCGCAGGGCCAGGGGCAGCTGGCCGGCGCCGGCGACCACGGTGACCGCGGCACGGGCGATCTCCCTGGCCTTCAGAGCGTGCTCGGCCCAGTCGCTGGCCGGGTCCACGGACCGCGGGCCCGTGCCCGCCAGCCTCGCGCGCGCCTCGTCCACGCGCCGCCGCGACGCCGCAGGGGCCAGCCCGGCCAGGCCGGCCACGATACGCTCCTGGTCCGCCAGGTGGCCCAGCACGGCGAGGTCGGCGCCGGCCTGGAGCGCCAGGCGCGCGCGTCGTGGGCCGGGGACGCCGTTCAGGGCGTGCATGTCCAGGGCGTCCGTGAGGATGAGCCCGTCGAAGCCGAGCCGTTCTCGCAGCAGCCCGCGGTTCACGGCCGCCGAGAAGGTGGCGGGCGCGTCCTCCAGCGCCGGGTAGCGCACGTGCGCGGTCATCACCGCCGCCAGGCCGGCGTCGAAGGCGGACCTGAACGGCCTCACCTCGAGGCCCATGAGGTCGCCGAGGCTCCTGTCGACGCTGGGCGCGCCGTGGTGCGAGTCCACAGCGGTGTCGCCGTGGCCGGGGAAGTGCTTGGCGCAGGCCAGCACGCCGGCGCCCTGCATGCCCTCGACCATCGCGGCGCCGAGGGCGGCGACGAGGTCGGGGTCGTCGCCGAACGACCGCAGGCCCACCACGGGGTTCTCGGGCCGCGTGGCCAGGTCGAGGACGGGCGCGAGGTTCAGGTTCACGCCCAGGGCGGAGAGCTCCGCGCCGAGGATCCGCCCGGCGGCGCGCGCCAGGGCGGGCGAGCGCGTGGCCCCGAGCGCCATGTTCCCCGGCAGCTCGGTGGCGCCGCCCGCCACGGCCATGAGCTGGCCGCCCTCCTGGTCGATGGCCACCAGCGGCGCCGGCTGACCGCCCTCGCGAGCGGCCTCGTGCAGCGACGCCGTGAGCGCCTGGAACTGCCCCAGGTCGCGGAAGTTGAAGGCGAAGAGGCACACGCCCGGCACGCGTCCGTCGCTGATGGCCTCCAGCACCCAAGCGGGCGCCTCCAGGCCGCGGAAGCTCACGAGGCAGTGGGAGGGCCCGGTCACGGCTCACGCCCCTCGCCGGCGCCCGCGGTAGCCGTCGTCGGCGTCACTCCCTCACCCCTTCGACCCCGTCATCGAGATGCCCTCCACGAAGTAGCGCTGCGTGAGGATGAAGACGACGATCACGGGGATCACGAAGAGGACGCTGGCGGCCATGATGTCCTGCCAGGGGATGGGCGACTCCTGCAGGTTGTGCTTCTGCGCCACGTAGATGGGCATGGTGAACAGCTCGGCGCGCTGGAGGTAGAGGAGCGGCTGCACCAGGTTGTTCCACTGGCCCACGAACAGGAACACGGTCACGGTGGCCACGGCGGGCCGCGAGAGCGGCAGGATCACGTACCAGAAGAGCTGCAGCGGGCTGGCCCCGTCGATCTCGGCGGCCTCGTCGAGCTCGCGCGGCAGCGTGAGCATGAACTGCCTCAGCAGGAAGACGAGTGCGGCGCCGCCGGCGAAGAAGCCCGGCAGCGTGATGGGGTTGAAGGTGCGCAGCCAGCCGAGCTCGTAGAACATCACGTACTGCGGCACCAGCGTGGCCTGCGCCGGCAGCATGAGGGTGCCCATCATCAGGGCGAACACGACGTCGCGGCCGGGCCACCGCAGGCGGCTGAACGCGAACGCCACGACGGCGATGCTCGACACGGTGCCCAGCAGGACCATCGTCACGGTGAAGAGGCTGTTGCCGTAGGCGCGGAAGAAGCCCTGCTCGGCGATGAGCTTGGCGTAGTTCGCCCACTGCGGGTCGGCGGGCAGCAGGCTGAGCTGCGGCCGCTGCACCTCCTCGATCGTCTTGAGCGACGTGCCGGCCATCCATGCCACTGGGAAGAGGAAGAAGAGCGAGGCGCCGAGGAGCACCAGGTAGACCGCGAGCTGCCCGAGCCTGGTGCCCAGCAGACGCCGCGCCCGCGCGCCGGTACCGCGCCGGCTGCCGGCCCGCCTGTCGGGGAGCGTGAGCACGGAGGAGCCGTTCACGCGTAGTGCACCCATCTCGAGTAGCGGAACTGGGCCACGGTGAGGACGACGATGATGACGGCGAGGATCCACGACGCGGCGGCGCCCTGGCCGATCTCGAGCTGCCTGAAGGTCCTCACGAACAGGAAGTACGCGGCCGAGGCCAGGCTCTGCTCGGTCTGCGTGTTCTGGATGATGTACACGGCCTCGAAGGTCTGCAGCGCGGCGATCATGCCGATGACGACGTTGTAGAACATCGCCGGCGAGATCAGCGGCAGCGTGATGCGCCAGAAGCGCTGCCAGGTGCTGGCGCCGTCCACCTCCGCCGCCTCGTACATCACGCGCGGCACGCCCTTGAGGGCGGCGAGGAAGATCAGCATGCCGGCGCCGCTGCTCCACATGGTGATGAGCACCAGCGACGGCTTCGACCACAGCTCGTTCGACAGCCACAGCGGCACGCGCTGTGAGTCGGGGAAGCTCGCCGTGACCTGGCGGAAGAGCGCGAAGTGGTGCACGGGCTGACCCGCGGCCAGGACGTCGAACTGCCTGAAGTAGTGCACGCCGTCGAGGAGCGACCCCAGCGCCAGCAGCCCGAACAGCGCCGCGCCGACGCCGACGACGGCGCGCCTGGCGCCGTCGGGGAGCCGTACGTGGGCGACGAGCGCGGCCACGACCACGGCGACCGCCAGCAGCCACAGCGGCGACGGGGCGTGCGCGGCGAAGCCGTCCTGCAGGTAGTCGAGGGACGACGGCTCGCGCAGCGACGAGCGGAGCGTGACGAGGCGCCATAGGGTGCCCAGGCGACCGCCGTCGAGCTGGCCGGGAAGGGTGCGCGCCAACGTGGCCACGGCCAGCGACGCCCCGGCGACCAGCAGCGCGCGCCCGGCGAGAGCGCCGCCGGGGCGGCGGCTCCGCACCAGGGCCAGCGCCCCCACTACCAGCCCCACGACCAGCAGGGCGAGGTCGAACGCCGACCCGCTGACGACCGCTGCGCGCGCCAGCGCGACGGCCACGACGCCCCCCACCACCTCGAGCGTCGTGGTGGCGACGCCCCGCCGCCTCTCCTCGTCGCGCACCGCCAGCAGCAGGAAGCAGACCAGGAGCCCCACGAGTCCGGGCAGCAGGTACATGAGCGGGCCCACGGGGTCGTTGCGGGCGACGCCGGCGTAGAACGCGTTGAACCCCTCGACGACGAAGATGAAGGCGCGGTAGAGCCAGTCGAACGGAGCGAACGAAGCGGCGATGCCCTGCAGCGTGACGTTCACGAACCCGCCGTTGGAGGCGAGCATGTACCGCCACGCCAGCAGGATCGCCGGGCCGCCCGCGAGGATCACCGGCAGGTAGAAGACCAGCCTGAAGACGCCTATGCCGGGCAGCGGCCGCGCCAGCAGCAGAGCCATGCCGAGCGCGGTGGCGATCTGCAGCGGCACCCCCACGACCGCGTAGTAGAAGGAGTTGTACATGGCCTGCACGAACCGCCGTCCGTGCGCGCCCACGCCGCCGAGCAGCGTCCGGTAGTTCTCCAGGCCGACCCATTCGGGCGTGCGGCCCAGCTTGTAGTCGGTGAGGCTGTAGTACAGCGAGGCGAGAGAGGGCCCCAGGACGAAGATCACGAAGCCGAGGATCCAGGGTGATGCCAGCGCGAAGCCCCAGAACGCGCGCCTCTGCGTGAGCGGCGTGGCCCCCCTGGCCCTGGCGATGGCGCGGGCGAGCAGTCCCACCAGCCAGGAGCCCGCGACGATGAACGCCACGGTGCCGAGCGACCAGTACAGGTTGTGCAGCCGCGCCGCGACGCTGGGGTCCATCGGGCCGTACCTTCCTTGGTCAGATAGTAGTGTCGTGTCCCCCGCGGGCGACCGCTAGCCCGGGAGGCGCCCGGGGCGGGGCGAAGGGTGCCCGCCCCGGGCGACGAGGACGCGGCTCAGAGGTAGCCGTTGTCCTCCAGGATCGCGTCGTACTCCTCCTTGAGGAACGTCTGCGTGTCCTCGAGGCTCTGCTGGTCGGTCAGGTAGAGCATCACCTGCTCGACGATCAGCGGGCGCAGCTCGGCGCTGGCCCTGATGTCGGAGAAGGCGCGGCCGTAGTCGACGGCCATGTCGAGCATCTTGTCCCACACCGGGTCGGCGCGGAGCTCGTCCCAGGCGTCCTGGCGTGTTGGCGTGAAGCCTGCGACGCGGCTCAGCTCGATGGCGTTGTCGCGGCTGGTGATGAACTTGAGGAACTCGGTGGCCAGCTCGGGGTCGTCGACGTAGGCGGGGACCGAGAGCCAGTCGGTGAAGACCTGGATCAGCGGCTGCCCGCCGGGACCGGCCGGGTACGGGCCGATGGCGATGTTCTGCCACAGCGGGTCGCTGGTCGGAGGCATGTTCCACATGGGGAAGATGCCGCTCACGACCATGCCCGAGGCGATGGGCCAGCCCTCGATGGGCGGCAGGCCGGCGGTGGTCTCGGTGGGCATGACGGCGCGCCTGCGGTCGTACATGAACCTGAGCGCCTGGGCGGTCTCCTCGCTGTCGAAGGCGCTCGAGCCGTCCTCGTGGTACAGCTCGCCGCCCGCGCTCCAGATGTAGGCGATGAACTCCTGGGCGTCGAAGAGGCTCGAGCCGATGTCCATGAAGCCCATCTTCGACATGGCGCCCGCCTCGACCGCCGAGTTCGCGCGCACGAACGCCAGCGAGTCGTCGAACGTGAGCGGCGGGACGGCCGCGGCGTCGGCGGCGAGGTCGGTGCGGAAGAACATGGGGCGCGGGCTCATGAGCAGCGGGAGGCCGACGAGGTGGCCGTCGTAGGTGGCCACGTCGAGCGCGGCCGGCAGGAACTGGCCGAGCTCCTGCCACTCGGAGAGGTACGGGTCGAGGTTCGACAGCAGCGGGCCGTACTGGGCCGCGTACTCGGAGCCCAGGTAGACGATGTCGGGCCCGTCGCCCGTGGTGATCCAGCCGGCCACGGCGGCGTCGAAGTCGCCCCAGCCGCCGGTGAGGATCTCGAGGTCCACGTCGGGGTGGTCCTGCTGGAACCGCGGGAACGCCACCTCCCTGAACCAGTTCAGGGTGTCCTCGGTGAGGCCGGTGATGTAGATCTCGAGCGACCTCTGGGCCGCGGCCGTGGCCGCGAGAGCGCATAGCGCCAGCGCCAACAGGACCCTCGTGAGCGTCTGCTTCATGCGTACCTCCTAGAAGGTACAGGACGCGGCCGCGCCCCTGTCTCGGCCGGGGACGGCCTGGCTTCCACGTCGGCTAAGGGGTCAGCCTCACCTCCTGCGGAAAGTAAATAAGTCTTACTAACTACTGTGCCGGCAGTGTAGGGGCGCGTCGGGCGGGTGTCAAGGGCGGCCGTCATGGCGCGGATCACGAGGCGCCGGGCGAGGACCCGAGGCGCCACCTGGTGATCACGAAGCGCCGGGCGAGGACCGCGAGGCGCCGCCCGGTGATCCCGAGGCGCCGGGCGAGGAACACGTGGGGCCGCGCGAGAACCATGGGCGCCCGAGGACCGCGGACCTACGCGCCGCCGACCGGCTACGCTCGCGGTCATGTCACGCACTAGGGTCTGCCTCGCGGGCGGCACGGGCTGGGCCGGCTCGGCGCTGGCGCGAGCCGTGGCACGGCAGGACGACATGGAGCTGGTCGCGGCCGTCTCCCGCGCCCACGCCGGCCGGACCCTGGGCGCGGCCCTCGACGAGCCGGGCCTCACCGCTCCCGTGCACGCCTCGGCCGCTGAGGCGCTGGCTGCCTCCGCCTGCGACGTGTTCGTCGAGTACACGAGCCCCGAGGTCGCCAACGACAACGTCCTCGCGGCCCTGCGGAGCGGCGCCCACGTCGTGGTGGGCACCTCCGGCCTCACCGACGACGACTACGCCGAGGTCGACGCGGCGGCACGAGCGGCAGGACGCGGCGTGCTGGCCGTGGGCAACTTCGCCCTCACGGTCGTGCTGCTGCAGCGGTTCGCCCAGGCCGCCGCCCGGCTCATCCCCCACTGGGAGGTGATCGACTACGCGGGAGCAAGCAAGCCCGACGCCCCCAGCGGCACCGCCCGCGAGCTGGCGGCCCGGCTGGGCGCGACGGCGCAGGCGCGGCACGAGGTGCCCGTGGAGCGGACCGTCGGCGAGCGCGCCGCCCGCGGCGCCACGCTGGGCGGGGCACAGGTGCACTCGGTCCGCCTCCCCGGCTACACCCTCAGCACCGAGGTCGTCTTCGGCCTGTCGGACCAGCGCCTGAGCCTGCGCGCCGACGCCGGCTCCTCGGCCGAACCGTACGTGGACGGAGCCCTCCTCGCGATCAGGAGGGTGCACGGGCTCACCGGCCTGCACCGGGGGCTCGACGCCGTCCTGGACCTGCCCGGTCCCTGACGGGGACCCTGGCCCCGCGCCCCTCTACCTCGGCTCAGCCGTAGATCAGGTAGCTGCCCGCCGGCACGCGACGCTCGAGGTCGTCGCAGGGCCCGGGCGGCGACTGCTGACCCGGCGGGAGCTCCGGGTCCCAGACGCGGCACTGTCCGGGCGGCGGGTAGTGGCCCGGCGGGACCCGGAAAGACCGGCCCCCGGCCTCGACCACCTCGATGCCTCCGGAGGGCCTGTCCTCCGGCACGCGCACGAAGAGGATCACGCCGCTGGTCTCGGGCCTCACGACCACGACCGCGTCCTGCGGCACCTGGGTCTCGACGGTGATGATCGGCGCGCACGCCGAGGCGACTAGGAGGGTGGCGACGGCGCCGACGGCGAGGCGCGCGGCGGCCCGGCCGGACCGGGGAGGAACGCGCGGTACCTGGTTCATGCGGGCAGTCTAGGCAGGGTCGATGAGAGGCTCACCGCCGGCCCTGTCGTCGTCCCGGGGCCGCGGCCTCCCGGTCGGCGGCCAGTCGGCGGTGCAGAGCCCCTTCGTGGGCGTGGGGTGACGGCATGGACCTCGACCCGGTGAAGACACCGTGACCCCTCACCGGTCCTGGTAAACAGGGCGGGTGACGAGGACGGCAGACGGCGACTCGCTCGCGTCAGCGGACGGGGCGCCGCGCTCCGACGTGCCCGCCGCCGGGCCGCCCGCGCGCCTCGCGGAGGCGGCGCGGCTCTATGGCGTGGCCGCCGACGACCTCAGGCCGCTGGGTGCCTTCGAGAGCGACGTCTACGCGTTCGAGAGCCGCGGCGCGCCGCGCATCCTCAAGGTCATCGCGCCCACGCACAGGACGCCGGACCTGGTGCAGGCCGAGGTGGATTGGCTGCTCGCCCTCCTCGAGGCCGGCGTGAGCGTCGCCGAGCCCGTGCGCGCCGCGACCGGCGCCTGGGTCGAGCGCCTCCCGGGCAGCGGCCACGTGACCGTCGCGTTCGCGAGGGCGCCTGGCTCGACGGTGCCGTCCTCGCGCTGGACCGACGAGCTCATCGAGCGCTGGGGCGGGCTGCTGGGGCAGCTGCAGGCGCACTCGCGCGACTGGACACCGCCGGGGCCCCGCCGCCACGCGCTGGCCAACCGCAGCTACGCGTCACGGGCGACCGAGCTGGAGGACCTCGACCCGCGCTTCGCGTCGGCGGCGAAGGAGGTGTCCGAGCTGGCGGCGCCGCTCCTGGCGCCCCGGGGAGCCGGGCTCGACGCCGGCCTCGTCCACGCCGACCTCCACAGCGGCAACTTCCTCGTCCACGAGGACAGGCTCACGGCCATCGACTTCGACGACTGCGCCTACGGCTCCTACGCCTTCGACATCGCCATGCCGCTCTACTACGCCGTGCGCCTGCTGACGCGCGACGACGGCGGTCCCACCGCCGCGGAGGCGGCGGAGCGTTTCCTGCCGCCGTTCCTGCGCGGGTTCCTGAAGGTGGCGCCGCTGCCTTCGGGCGGCGGGCGGGCCGTGGACCTGGCCCTGCGGCTCCGTCAGGTGGAGCTCGTCGTGGCGCTGCGCCTGAAGCTGCCCCGGTCGAAGGTGACGCCCACGATGAAGGCCGTCGAGGAGGACCTGCGCGCACGCGTGATCGCAGGCGTCGACCTCGTTCCCCCCGCGCTCCTCGAGAGGTTCTTCGGCTAGAAGAGCCGCCTGACGATCGCCAGGACGAGGCTGAGCACGACGGAGACGACGAGCATGGAGGCGAGCGGCAGGTAGACGCGCACGTTCCCCGACTCGACGCGGATGTCGCCGGGCAGACGCCCGAACCAGGACAGGCCGCCCACCGCCACCAGTGCGCCGACGACGACGACCGCGACGCCCAGGGCCACGATGACGAGACCAAGCTGGCGCGTGTCCATGCCTGAGGTTAGGGCAGGCCGGTCGCGCGCCGCGCCGCTCCGCGCTACCCCCGGTACCGGGCGACTCACGTCGGGAGCGGGGCCGTGCTCACGACGGCCTGGTGTAACCTCGGCGGCGCCGACGGGCCGCGGGCGCCCGTGCCCGGCGCGCCCGCGGGGGTGCGGGCCTCGAGCGCCGTCGTACGGCGCGCCCGCAGGTAGGCAGGTATTGGAGGCGCCGTGAGCTGTAGCTGTTGCCGCGCCGCGCCCTGCGAGGAGATGTTCGGGGCCGACGACGCCAGGCGCGACGTGGAGGAGTACCTCGCCAAGGGCCTGGGCGACATCGAGAGCCGCGCGCTCGCGGCGGTCCCGCCCGGCGTCGTCGAGGGCGCGCGCGTGCTCGACGTGGGTGGGGGCGTGGGCGCCTTCGCCGCCGAGCTGCTGATGCGCGGCGCGTCGAGCGGCGAGGTCGTCGAGCTCGTGAGCGCCTACGCGCCCTACGCGGCGCGGCTGGCCGAGCGCCTCGGCCTCTCCGGCCGCACCTCGTTCCGCGTGCACGACCTGCTCGCCCACCCGGAGGACGTGGACCCCGCCGACGTGGTGGTGCTGAACCGCGTCGTCTGCTGCTCCGCCGAGGGGCCGGCTCTCACGGCCGCGGCCGCCCGCCTGGCGCGCCGCGCCCTGCTGCTCACGTTCCCGCGCTCGAACGCGCTCACGCGCTCCGCCACGGCCCTGCAGCGGCTGGTGTACCGCGCCCTCGGCCGGCGCTACAGGGCGTTCGCGTGGCCGACCGAGGTGATCGTCGGGGCGGCCGAGGGCCAGGGGCTGCGGCTCGCGGCCCAGGGCAGGAACGTCCTCTGGCAGTACCTCGTGATGGTGAGGCCGTCCTAGGCGGGATGGGCAGGGCCGGGTCGTCGCGCGCCGCGCTGCTCGAGGGCCTCTTCGGCGACGAGCCGCACGCCCTCGCTGGCGTGCTGGAGGGCTGGCTGGCCTCGCGTCGGTTCGCGTCGTTCGCCAGGGAGCACCTCACGAAGGTGCGCAAGAAGCTCCGCGGCGCCAGGGACGAGGCCAGCGCCCGCGACCTCCTCCTCGAGCTCGCCGCGGCCTACGGGCTCGTGCAGGACAAGCGCCTCACCGTCGCCTACGAGCCGACGGGGAACGGCTCCGCCCGGGGACCGGACTTCGCAGTCAGGTTCACGACGCGCGAGGAGGTGATGCTCGAGGTGACGCGGCTCCGCGGCGCTCAGGACGACGCCCTGGACGCCCGGCGCCTGGCCGGGGTCCTGGCCCTCAAGCTCGGCCAGACGGTGCCGGACCGCGCGAACGTGCTGCTCGTCGGGGTGGAGGGCGAGCCTCCCGGTGCCGACGGCCTCGCGGCGCTCCTCGACCAGGTGCGCCGGGACGTGGAGACCACCGACGCCGCGGCGCTACTGCGCCTCGGCTTCCGGCACCGCGGGGAGTACCTGAGGCGCCTGGCCCGCCTCAGCGCCGTGGTCGTGCGGCGCGCTCCCCGGCTCGTCGCGGCACCGGGGGAGGGTCCGCCGCCGTCGCTGTGGACGAACCCGCACGCTCGTGCGCCGCTGGCGAGCGACGTGAGGAGCGCGCTGCTGGCCGGCCTCTCCCGGGCCTAGGCCGGGCTGCTCCGGCCGGCGGCGCCGGCGGCTCGGTCTCCCTCCAGCAAACGCCGCGCCCGCCCGAGGTCCGCGGTGTCGTGGCCCTCGCCGAACCTCCCGAGCACGGCCGCCAGCCCCGCCCGCGCGTCGCGCCGCACCTCGTCGTGGCCCCCAGACAGCGCGGCCTCGTACCGCGACGTCGCCGCGCGCAGCTCCAGCGACATGGCGCCGTGGCGGCGCGCGACGCCCGTGGCGAGGTCGAACTCGGGCTCCCACTCCGCCGCCGGCCGGCCCCGCAGGGCGGAGAGCCTCCCGCGCAGCCTGTGCAGCTCGGCCCGCCAGACCTCCGCGGCCATGCGGTCGGCGGCGGCGAAGGCGGCGGCCAGGCACTCCTCGGCCTCCTCGAGCTGGCCCAGGCCGGCGTGCGCCTCGGCCAGGCGGGCGCACAGCGTGAGCTCCTCGGCCACGCCGATGCCGGGGTACTCGGAGCGCCCCTCGCGCATCATGGCGACCCCCTCCGCGAGGCTCCCCTGCAGCGCCAGGCCGCTGCCGCCGAGGACCTTGCCCCACGCCGCCCAGAAGCAGAGGCCGTTGGCCGACGCCACCCCCGTGCAGCGGGCGGCCAGGCGGGCGGCGCGGTCGCCGTCGCCGCGCAGCACCATGACCTCGGCCGCGTGCGCGTAGGCGTGCGCCAGCGAGTCGGGTCGGCGGAAGCCCGCCGCCAGCGCGAGGGCCCTCTCCGCCTCCGCGAGCGCCGCGTCCGGCCGGCCGAGGTACCACAGCGACCGCGCCGCGAACAGGTGGGCGCAGGCGCCGGCGTCGTGACCACCCGCCCTCAGGCCCTCCTCCTCGCCCGCGTCGCCCGGGTAGAGCGCAGCGCCGGCAGCGGCGTGCTCGAGGACCGCCGCGAAGTCGCCCAGGCAGAACCGCGCGAACCACACGGCGTGATGCGCCTGGAGCAGGAGCCGCTCGTCGTCCTCGCGCTCCCCGATGGCCAGCAGCTCCTCGCCGAGCTCCACGGCCCTGCCGTACTCGGCGCGCTGCGAGTGGTAGAGGGAGAGGCTCCAGGCGGCGGCGAACTCCTCGCGGGCGGCCCCCAGTCCCGCCGCCACGACGCGCGCCCGCGCGAAGGCGTCGGCCACCACCGGCTCCGCGTAGCCGTGCACGGCCTGCAGCGACGAGCCGAGCAGCAGCAGGGCGTCCAGGCGGACGCGCTCGTCCTCCGGCGACGGCGCGGCGTCACCCAGTAGGTCGAGGGCGCGGCGCGCGCGGGCGGCGGCCTCGGCGTGGGCGTAGAGCGCGGCCGCCTGCCGTCCGGCGGCCACGAGGTAGCGGGCGGCGCGCACCCCCAGGCCGCCCTCCTCGAAGTGCCGCGCCAGCTCCACGGCCACCGGCCCCGTGTCCTCGGCGTGCAGTTCCTCCAGCGCCAGGCCGACCTCCTCGTGCAGCACGGCGCGGTCGAGCCCGGTGAGGCCGCCGTAGAGGTAGCGCTGGAAGAGGTCGTGGCGGAAGCGGAAGCGCGCGAGCCGCCGGGCGCCCACGCGCGCGAGCTCCACGCCCTCGAGGAGGTGGTGCGCCCTCTCGCCCTCGCCGCTGAGGCGGCGCGTGAGCTGCCTGGCGTCGACGCCCAGGACGCGCGCCACGACCTCGGCCGTGAACGTCGAGCCCTCCACGCTGCCCACCTGCAGCGCCTCCACGAGGTCGCTGTCGAGCCGCTCGAGCCGCGTGCGGATCACGCCCTCCACGCGCGCCGGCAGCGTGGGCCAGGAGATGTCGGGCGACGCGGTCCACGCCCCGGTCTCGTCGCGCACGAGCCCGCCGCTCGACCTCAGGTCCTCGAGGAGCTCGACGGCGAACAGAGGCAGGCCCTCGGTGAGGCGGGCCAGGCGCTCGCGGAACTCCTCGCCCAACCGGTTCGGCTCGCTGTCGAGGAGCTGGTCCACGAACGCTCGTCCGGAGGCTCCGGCGTCGAGGTCCACGCGCACCGCCCCCTGCGACCGCTCCAGCTCGGCGAGGAGGCGGAGTAGCGAGCGCGCCTCCCCCGCCTCCTCGCCCGCCAGCTCCTCGGCGCGCAGCGTGCCGACGACGAGGACCCGCGCGCCGCCCAGGCGCCGCGCCAGGTGGAAGAGGAGCGCCACCGAGGACGCGTCGGCCCAGTGCAGGTCCTCGAGCAGCAGCACCACCGGGCTCGACGCCGACACCGCGCGCAGCGCCCTGGTGTAGGCCTCGAAGAGGGCGCCCTGGTCGGCCAGGTGCGGCGCGGGCTCGGCCGCGGCCAGCGCTGCGCGGAGTCCGCCGCTGGGATCGCGCAGGGCCGCGCGCGAGAGCAGCGGGCCCCACCTCAGGAAGCCGGCCAGTAGCTCGGGCCCGTGCAGCGCCACGGCCTCCACGGCCCGCGGCATGAGGCGCCAGAGGCGCTCGGCGAGGACGCGGTCGACGGTGCCGGCCAGCAGGCGGGGCTCCAGGTCGCCGGTGAGCGTCTCGAGCGCATCGCGGAACGGCAGGAGCGGGTCGCCGGCTCCGGTGAAGGCGTCGCAGTGCCCGGTCGCGACGACGAGGCCGGGATGCGCCTCCAGGGCGCGGCGCGCGAACTCGCCCAGGAGGCTCGACTTCCCCCGCCCCGCCTCGCCGGTGACGAACACCGCGCCACCGCGCCCCGCGAGGGCCTCGTCCAGGGCCGCGGCCAGGCGGGCCAGCTCGGGCTCGCGTCCCACGACCCTGGGCAGCGTCTGCGCGCGCTCTGCGGCGGCGGCGAGGAACGGGGGGAGGGCAGCGGCCTCCGGCCCAGCCGTGCCGGGCGCGGGCTCCACCGGCGCCGGTGACACCGGCGGGTCGGCTCGCTCTTGCTCCGCGCCGGACCGCCCCGCCGGCGCGCTACCGGCGACCTGGCCGGACCGTCCCTCCGCCCGCGCCTCCGGCGGGTCGCGCAGCAGCCGCTCGTAGAGCGCGCGGGTCTCCGGCGACGGCTCGACGCCCAGCTCCTCCTCCAGGGCCTTCACGCACCGCCTGAACGCGCCGGCCATGCCGGCCTGGTCGCCGAGGGCGTGCCGCGCCAGCATGAGAGACCTGTAGGCCGGCTCCGGCGCCATGCCCTGGGCCAACCAGCGCTCGGCCCAGCGCAGCGCGTCGTGGGCCCGGCCCGCGGCGAGGAGGAGCTCGACGAGACGCTCCATCCTCGCGTCGAACTCGGCGCGCAGGCGCTCGCGCTCGAGCAGCACCCACTCCTCGTGGAAGCCGGGCAGTAGCTCGCCACCGTAGGCCGAGACGGCCGCCTCCAGCTCCTCGATCCCGCCGCCGCGCGACAGCTCCGCGGCGTCGAGGACGTACCCGGAGCCCGGGTCCATGCCCACGCTGATCTTGTCGGCGAGGAAGTGCTCCTCGCCCAGGGCCTTGCGCAGCGTCCAGAGCGCGTTGCGCAGGCTCTGGCGCGCGCTCTCGTCGCTGGCGTCCGGCCACAGCAGGGCGGCGAGGCGCTCGCGCCTGTGCCGCGCGCCGGCGGTCAGCGCCAGGTAGGCGAGCAGCGCCTGTGCCGCGCGGGAGCCCAAGTTCACGGCCGCGCCGCCCCGCGCCACCGCGAACCCGCCCAGCAGCCTGATCTCCAGCCTGGCTCCCTCCACGTGCACGGCGCCTCTCCCGAAGGTCCCGCTGCTACCGGCGTGAACCCGGCGCGTGCGGGGAAGTCGGCGCATCCTACCCGCCGCTCTCCGCCCGCAGCGCGGCGCGGCCGTGCGTCCGGGGCGGAGGGGCGCCGAGCGCGGCTCTCGGGCCAGGGGCGCAGGCTCGGGGGAGGACGACGGTGCGACCCGACGGCCCGACGCTCCCTGGACGCTGGCGTTACGGCCCCCGAGCAGGCTCGCCGCAGACCAGGGCGGCTCGTCCGCCGGAGGAGCGTGAGAGGTGCGCACAACGACAGACAGGCGCGAGGAGTTCGTCCTCGCCGTGGGCCCCGCCAGCCCGCCGACGGGCGGCGCGGGCGCGCCGGCGCCGGGCCCGAGCGGCTGGTCGCCGGGCCCCGTGCTGACCGCCGCCGAGGGCTCGCGCGTGGTGGTGCGGGCGCTCGTCCCCGATGGGCGCCTCGTCACCCTGTTCGAGGCGAGGCGCGCTCCGCCCGGGACCTACCTCTACCGGGCGACGGCGCCGGCCGAGACGCCCTCGCCTCCGACGGACCTACATGGCCTGCTGGTCGTCGCGCCGCGCGACGACGGCTACTGGCCGCCCGCCGACACGCAGCGCTTCCTCGTGCTCGACGAGCCGGCGTCGGCGCGCGGACGGGGCGGGGCCGGCGCGGAACCTCTCGCCGACGGCAGCACCGCCTGGCGGACCGACGTCGCCGTGGGCGAGATCGTCAGGCTCCACCTGGCGAACGCCGCTCGCGCGCACGTGTTCCGGCTGCGCCTGCCCGGGGCGCGCCTGAAGCTCGTCGGCACCGGCTGCGGACGCGTCGAGCGGGAGGAGCTCGTCGACGAGGTCGTCCTCGTCCCCGGCGACCGCGCCGTGGTGGACGCCCTCTTCGTCGGGCGCGGCGAGCACCGGCTGGAGCACAGGCTGCCGGGCCGTTCGCTCCCGCTGGCCGTGTTCGACGCCGGTCCGCCGCGGGGAGCCAGCAGGGAGGCGGCCTTCGCGGACCTGCGCGCGGACCCAGCGCTGGCGCGCTTCCGGGCCCGGCTCGCGGAGGTGCTCGAGCGCGCGCCGGACGCGACCGTGGCGACGAACGCGGTGGGCGGCCAGCGGCCCCGCCTCCTCCACGCCCAGGGTCACCTGCCCAAGCTGCGGCTGCAGGGCGTCCCCACTTCGAGGCGGACGCGCCAGCACCTCGTGAGCCTCGAGGGCGGGCGTCTGCTCGTCGTCAGCCGCGACGGCGCCCCCTCCCGCTCGCTGGCCTGGACCGACGCGCTGCTCCTGCGCGCAGGCGAGGTCGTCGACGGCCTGCTCGAGGCGGCGGAGACGGTCGTCACCCTCCGGTGCCGCGACCCGGAGGCGCCTCGGCACGGGGGGACCGTGCTCCTGCACGTCGACGCGCCGGGCTGACGCCGACGTGACGGTGCCTGGACGGTGGCGTTACGGCGCCGCGCGAACCTCTACCTCGGCGCCGCAAGGAGCGCCGGACACCAGCGGCCCACGGGCCGCGCAGCGAAGGAGATCGACATGAGCAACACGGGCCTCAGCAAGACCGCCAAGCGCATCCGCACCGCCGGCATCGTGGCCGGAGCCGTCCTCGTCCTCCTCGTGGTCGTGGGCTGGCTGTGGATGAGCTACGTGCCCGACGACCTCGACCTCTCCACGACCCTCCCCACCGAGAACGGCCTCTACGTCGTGAGCTACGAGCCCTCCGAGACGCCCATCCCCGTCAACGAGATCCACACCTGGACGCTCACCCTCACGACCGCCGACGGACGGCCGCTCGACCACGCGCACGTGAGCGTGGACGGCGACATGCCGCAGCACGGCCATGGCCTCCCGACCCAGCCGATCGTGACCGACTACCTCGGCGACGGCCGGTACCTCGTCGAGGGCGTGAAGTTCCAGATGGGCGGCTGGTGGGTCATGGACTTCGTCGTGGAGTCCGACGCCGGCACCGACAAGGTCCGCTTCAACTTCATCCTCGACTGAGCGCCGGTCGACGAGAGGAACGCCATGCGCCCCGCCGCCTCGGACCACAGCCCACGGGAGACCACAGTGAGCCACAGACCACTGCACCTCGGCGCCGCGGCCTTGCTCGCCCTGATCGGCCTGGCCGTGA
This sequence comes from Deinococcaceae bacterium, assembly GCA_044508445.1. GTDB lineage: Bacteria > Deinococcota > Deinococci > Deinococcales > Trueperaceae > DASRWD01. The sequence continues at coordinate 17,750 of JBIQHQ010000019.1, read as the reverse complement.
GCCTCGCGGCCTGCTCGCAGCGAGACTCCTGGAGCGAGGCGGAGCTCGCGACCCTCGAGAGCCTGTCGCTGAGCAGCCTGCCGCCGCTGCCCGCGGACCCCTCGAACGCGTACGGCGACGACCCGCGCGCCGCCGACCTGGGGCACAGCCTCTTCTTCGACACCCGCTTGAGTGGGAACGGCCAGGTGGCCTGCGCCACCTGCCACCTGGCCGAGCTCGACTTCACCGACGGCAAGCCCCTCGGCGAGGGCGTGGGCACGACGAGCCGCAAGACGATGACGGTGGTGGGCACGGCCTACAGCCCTTGGCTCTTCTGGGACGGTCGCGCCGACAGCCAGTGGAGCCAGGCCCTGGGCCCGCTGGAGAGCTCGGTGGAGCACGGCGGCAGCCGCCTGCAGTACGCGCACCTCATCGCCGACCAGTACGCCGACGAGTACGAGGCGGTCTTCGGCCCGCTGCCGGACCTCTCCGGCCTCCCTGCCAGCGGCGGTCCGGTGGACGACCCCGTGGCGCGGGCGAACTGGGAGTCGCTGAGCCCGGCGCAGCAGGAGGAGGTGACGCGGGTGTTCGTGAACGTGGGCAAGGCGATCGCCGCCTACGAGCGGCTGCTCATGCCCGGCGAGTCCCGCTTCGACAGGTACGTGGCGGCCGTGGCGGCCGGCGACGACGAGGCCGCCGCGGCGCTCCTCAGCGACGACGAGGTCGCGGGCCTGCGCCTGTTCATCGGCGAGGCCGGCTGCACGAACTGCCACAACGGGCCGCTCTTCACGAACAACGAGTTCCACAACACGGGCGTGCCGGCGCGCCCCGACCTGCCCGAGGACACGGGCCGCGCGCTCGGCGCCCGGCAGGTCCTGGAGAGCGAGTTCAACTGCCTGGGCCCGTGGAGCGACGCCGAGCCGCGCGACTGCACCGAGCTGCGCTTCCTCAAGGCCGAGGGCCACGAGCTGGAGCGCGCCTTCAAGCCGCCGTCGCTGCGCAACGTCGCCGAGTCGGGACCCTACATGCACGCCGGCCAGTTCGCCACGCTGGGCGAGGTGTTGAGGCACTACGACGACGCGCCCCACGCGCCGGCCGGGCACAGCGAGCTCTCGCCGCTGGGCCTGAGCGACGAGCAGCTCGCGCAGCTCGAGGCCTTCCTCCGCACCCTGTCGGCGCCTCTGGCCACGCCGGAGGAGCTGCTGCGGGAGCCTGCGGACCTGCCGCGGTCCGCGGCGGCGGACGCGGCGGCGAGACCGCTGGCCACGGAAGGGGCCGGCCGGTGAGCGCCGCCGCGGCGGTCGCGGGACGCCCCGCCCCCTGGGCTGTCCTAAGGCATCGCGACTACCGCCTGGTGTGGCTCGGCCAGACCGTGTCGGGGGTCGGGACCTTCATGCAGGTGGTCGGTCAGTCGCTGCTCGTCATGGAGCTGAGCGGCGGCTCGCCGGTGGCGATGGGCGCCGTGTCGCTGGCGCAGGCCGTGGCGTTCATCGCGTTCTCCCTGATCGGCGGCAGCGTCGTGGACCGCTACCCCAAGCGCCGCGTGCTGTTCGTCACCCAGTCGCTGCTGCTGTCGCTCGCGGCCACGCTGGCGGTGCTCACCGCCACCGGCGCAGCGACGCTGCCGCTCGTCGTGGCCCTGGCGTTCTGCTCCGGTGTGGTGGCCAGCTTCGACCAGCCGGCCCGCTCGGCGCTCCTGCCCCACCTCGTGCCGCGCGCCGAGCTGCCGCGCGCCACGGCGTTGAACGCGCTGGTCATGACCGCCGCCGGCACCGTGGGCCCGGCGCTCGCCGGCGTCACGGCCTCCACCCTCGGCCTCACCGTGAACTTCGCGCTGAACGCCGTGGGCTTCGCCTCCGTGCTCACCTGCCTGGCGTTCGTCCGCACCGACGCCCCGCCCGCGCCGGCCGCCGGGCGTGGGCCGCTGCTGCGGTCGGTGGGCGACGGCCTCGCCGTCGTGGCCGGGAACGCGGGGCTGCGCTCCGTGGTCACGGGCTACGGGCTCCTGCTGCTCCTCGGGCCCTCGCCGTCAGTGGTCCTGCCGCTCTACGCCGCGCAGACCTTGGGAGCGGGCGGCGCGCAGCTCGGCCTGCTGTTCTCGGCCGTGGGCGCGGGCACGGTACTCGCCTCGAGCGTGCAGGCGTACCTCGGCAGCGCCAGTCGGTCCCGCGTGTTCCTCACGGCGCTGGCCGTGTGGGCGGCGGCGCTGGTCGTGTTCGCCTCGAGCACGTCGCTGCTCCTCTGCGCCGCGGCGCTCCTCGTTCACGGCGCCGCGCGCAACGTCGTGGGCACGACGGCGGTGACGCTGATGCAGCTCCTCAGCCCCGACGAGGCCCGCGGACGCGTGATGAGCCTCAACACGCTGCTGGCGAACGGCGTCAGGCCCCTCGGCGACTTCGGCCTCAGCGCCGTCATGTCCGCCACCTCGGTGGGCTTCGCGGCGTCCGCCGCCGGCGCCGTCGTGGGCGTCTACGCCCTGGCCCGGCAGGTCACGGCCACGCGCGAGGCGGCGGCCGCGGCGGCGGCGTGAGCCTGGAGCGCTCCGGCGGCGGCGCGAGTGGGGAGCGCTCCGGCGGCGGCGCGGGCGGGTGGCGCTCCGGCGGCCGCGGCGACGGGCGCGAGGGGCGCCCCGCCGAGGCCGGGCCTCGCGCTCACCTGCGCTTCGAGACGAGCTCCACGAGGTTGCCGTCGGGGTCCCTGACGAGCGCGTTGCGGTTGTCGTTGCCGGTGTCGTGAGGCGCCTTCACCGCCGGCGCGCCCGCCGCCACCAGCCGCGCGAACTCGGCGTCGACGTCGTCGGTCCAGAAGACCACCGACATGGCCGGCGCGCCCGGCATGCCGTCCACGCCATGCACGCGCTTGGCGGCCTCCACCGTGCCGAGACCGACCGTGAAGCCGCCGGCGGCGAACTCCACGTGCTCCGGAGTGCCCTCGCGCGGCGTCCTGAAGGTCTCGCGCAGGCCCAGGAGGTCGCGGTAGAACGCGATACCCGCCTCGATGTCCCGCGTGTAGAGGTTGACGAGTCCCGACGAGATCATGAGCAGAGTCTAGGACGGCGTCGCCGGGCCGGTCATCTCCACCCGAGGGCCGGCGCCACGTGCCTCAGCACGGCGTCGATCACGTGCGCGCAGTAGTCCACGCCGAGCTGGTTGGGCACCGTGAGCAGCAGCGTGTCGGCCTCGGCGATGGCCGTGTCTTGCCTGAGCTGCTCGACGAGGACGTCGGGCTCGTCGGCGTAGCTGCGCCCGAACACGGCCCGCGTCCTCTCGTCGATGTAGCCGATCTTGTCGGCGTCGTCGCGCTCCCGCCCGAAGTAGGCGAGGTCGCGGTCGTCGACGAGCGGGAAGATGCTGCGGCTCACCGAGACGCGCGGCTCCCACGGGTGGCCGGCCTCCCGCCACGCCTCGCGGAACGCGCGGATCTGCTCGGACTGCTGCACGTGCAGGGGCTGTCCCGACTCGTCGAACTTCAGCGTCGAGCTCTGCAGGTTCATGCCCAGACCCGCCGCCCAGGCGGCCGTGGCGTTCGTCGCCGACCCCCACCAGATGCGCCGGCGCAAGCCCTCCGAGTGCGGCTCGAGGCGCAACAGCCCCGGCGGGTTGGGGAACATGGGGCGCGGGTTCGGCTGCGCGAAGCCTCGGCCCTCGAGCAGCTCGAGGAACACCTGGGCGTGCCGCCTGGCCATGGCCCCGTCGTCCTCGCCCTCCCGCGGCGCGTAGCCGAAGTGCCGCCAGCCGTCCACGACCTGCTCCGGCGAGCCGCGGCTGATGCCCAGCTGTAGGCGCCCGCCGGCGATGAGGTCGGCGGCGCTGGCGTCCTCGACCATGTAGAAGGGGTTCTCGTAGCGCATGTCGATGACGGCCGTGCCGATCTCGATGCGCTTCGTCCTGGCGCCGATCGCCGCCAGCAGCGGGAACGGGGAGGCGAGCTGCCGCGCGAAGTGGTGCACGCGGAAGTAGGCGCCGTCGGCGCCCAGCTCCTCGGCCGCCACGGCCAGGTCTATCGACTGGTGCAGGGCGTCCGCCGCCGAGCGCGTGTGCGAGTGCGGCGACGGCGTCCAGTGCCCGAACGAGAGGAACCCGATCTTCTTCGTCACCAGGCCGAGTGTGGCATGGGTCGGGGCCGTCGCGCGCCGGCGCGTGAGACTCGGCCTAGCGTGCGAACTTCAGGTGGACCACGTCCTCGCCCTTCACCGCCCGCACCAGCTTCAGGCCGTGCATGTCGGTGCCCACGTCCTCCAGCAAGCGCTCGCCGCCGCCCAGCAGGATCGGTGCCACGTGCAGCTCCATCTCGTCGACGAGGCCCGCGGCCAGGTACTGGTTCGCCACGTCGGCGCCGCCGCCGAGGGCCACGTCGCGGTCGCCCGCAGCCCTCCTGGCCTGCTCGAGCGCCGACTCGATGCCGTCGGTCACGAAGGTGAAGGTGGTGCCGTTGTCGAAGCGCAACGGCTCCCTGGCGTGGTGGGTGACGACGAACACCGGGTGCTTGAAAGGCGGTCTCTCGCCCCACCAGCCGCGCCACGGCGCGACGGGGTCCCATGGGCCGGGATGGCCGCCGAACATGTTGCGGCCCATGATCGTCGCGCCCACGTTCGCGATCGACTCGCGCATGACCTCGTCGTCGACGCCCTCGGCGCCGCCCTCCCGGCCGTGCGCCTCCCGCCAGGAGCGCAGCCGCACGACCCAGTCGTGCAGGCTCTCGCCGCCGCTGCCCAAAGGCTCCTCCCGGGTCTGGTCGGGCCCAGCGACGTAGCCGTCGAGCGACATGCTGATGGTGAAGCGCAGCCTCGGCATGCTGTCCTCCTCGCGGGCCCCTGGGCCGGCCCCTACACCTTGCCAGAAGACGCCCCCGGAGGGTGTCGGGCGGGGTGTCGGGGCGGGACGTGGTGCCGAGGGAAGGAGGACGAGGTCCCCGGGGCGTCCGTGGCAGGGTGGCCCGGACCGTCCGGACCCTCCCCAGGCGTGGCGCCCGCCGGAGGATTGTGCAACAATTGCTGTCACGTCAGAGATACCTGCAACACCAGTTGGGCCGGCGTCGTGACCCCGACAGGAGCGAGCGAGCGGGGCCGGCGCCATCCGGCCGGTGGCGAGACGTCTCGGAAGGACGCGTGATGGGCAGATCGACGCTGCGGTTCCTGTGCCCGAACGGGCACCTCGGCTTCGCGCCGCTGAAGGTCGAGAGCTTCGAGCTGGGTGTCGCCACCAGGCCCGACTTCATACTGGCGGACTCCGGCTCCGACGACATCGGCCCGGTGCCCCTCGGCACCGACACCTCCACGTCGCCCGCGGAGTGGCAGCGTCACGACCTCGAGAGGATGCTGCTGGCGGCGCGGGAGCTGGGCGTGCCCATGATCATCGGCTCGGCCGGCGACACCGGCGCGAACAGCCGCGTGGACATGTTCGTGGGGATGATCCGCGACATCGCGCGCGAGCACGGTCTCCCGCCGTTCCGCCTGGGCTACTTCTACTCCGAGGTGCCCAAGGAGGAGGTCCGCGCCAGGATGGCCGCCGGCGAGACGGTGGCGGGCCTCGACGGGCGCGGACCGCTCACCGCGGAGGAGCTGGAGGCCACGGACCGCATCGTGGCCGTCGCCGGCGTGCACCCTTACATGGCGCTCCTGGAGCGGGGCGCCGAGGTGATCATCGGCGGGCGCAGCTCCGACGCGGCGATCTTCGCGGCGCCCGCCATACGCGCCGGGTTCCCGGAGGCGCTCAGCTACTACCTGGGCAAGGTCCTGGAGTGCGCGTCGTTCAACGCCGAGCCCTACGCCGGCAAGGAGACAGTGATCGGCGAGGTGAGCCACGAGGACGTGAAGGTCACGGCGATGAGCCCCTACCAGCGCTGCACGCCGGCCTCGGTGGCTGGCCACGCGATGTACGAGCGCTCGAACCCCTACTACGAGCACTTCGCGGGCGGGGCCCTCGACATGAGCGGCTGCGTCTACGAGCAGTACGACGAGAAGACCACGCGGGTCACGGGCCCGCGGTTCGTGCCGGCCGAGGAGCTGCGCGTGAAGCTCGAGGGCGCGGGCAGGGTCGGCGAGCGCTACGTGGGCTTCGCCGGCGTGCGCGACCCCTACACGATCGCGCGCATCGACGACGTCATCGGCTGGGCGCGGCGGCAGGTGGAGGAGCGCTTCGGCACGCCCGAGGAGGGCGGCTACGAGCTCCACTACCAGGTGTACGGCAGGGACGGCGTCATGGGCGAGCTGGAGCCCTTGCGCGACACGCCCGCTCACGAGCTGGGCATCCTGGTCTTCGGCGTGGCGCCCACCGCCGAGATGGCGGCCGAGGTGACGCTCGCCGGCACCCGGCAGATGTTCTACGCGCGGCTGCCCGACGTGAAGGGCACGGCCGGCGGCGTGGCCTTCCCTCTCGACGAGGTCGTGCGCGTCAGCCCCGCCTACAGGTGGACGCTGAACCACACGCTGCGCGTCGACGACCCTCTCGAGCTGTTCGAGCTCCACACCACCGAGGTGGCGGGGGCCGAGGACCTCGAGCGGCGGCCCGCCCAGGTGGCGCCGTGACGGGAGACGGCGCGGACGCCCCGGCCCCCGGCCGGCCCCCGGCGACGAGGCGCCTGGCCGACCTCGCCAAGACGATCCGCAGCAAGAACGCCGGCGTGGACCGCATCACCTTCGACGTGATCTTCAGGGAGCGCGAGGACTACGAGCTGGTCAAGCGCTCCGGCGTGCTGAGCCGCGAAGCGGTGGCCAGGCTCTTCGGCATCGCCGAGGCGCGCATCACGGACTTCGTGACCTTCGACCCGGCCAACGCCATCAAGTTCACGATCCTGCGGTCCCGCCCCAGCGGCAGCCCCGGCGACAGCGACATCTTCGGCGCGCAGCAGTACGCCCCGCTGCTCGGCATCGAGGTTCCTGTAGTCTCGGAGGGATGAGCGTCACGGGCGGCCGCGCCGCGGCCACGGCGAACGGCGAGCTGTTCGCGCGGCTCGAGGCGGCGGCGCAGTCGCTGACGGCCCAGGAGCAGCGGCTGGCGGCGCACATGGTGGAGCACCTCGACAGGTGGGGGTACGCGTCAAGCAGCCAGCTCGCCGACGAGGTGGGCGTCCACCGCTCCACGATCGTGAGGTTCGCCCAGAAGATCGGCTTCGAGGGCTACCCCGAGCTGCAGGAGAGCGCGCGCGCCGCGTACCTCCAGACCGTGGGCGCGCGCGCCGACCTCGTGCTCACCGAGCCCGGCCACGGCCAGGACCTCACGCTCCAGGACCTGTACCAGCGCGAGCTGCTGAACCTGCAGCGGAGCTACTCGGGCCTCGACGTCCCCACCCTCGAGGCCACGGCGCGACGCATGGCCGAGGCCCGCCGCGTGCTGGTGTTCGGTCGACGCTTCTCCTACCCGCTGGCGCTGCACATAAGCCTCGTGCTGCGCACGATGCGCGACCTGGTGGAGTGCGCGCCGGCACCAGGCGGCATCAGCATCGACCGCATCTTCGACCTCACGCCCCACGACTTCGTCCTCGTCGTCTCGCTCCGGCGGCACTCCGCCGAGGTGCAGAGGACCCTGAGCCACCTCACCGACAACGGCGTGCCCACCACGGTCCTCACCGACGCCAGCCCGGGCCGGGACGTGCCCGAGGGGATACCCGTGCTGCGCGCGTACGTCGCCAGCACGGGCGTGCTGGACTCCTACACGGCGCTGGTGTCGGTGAGCCACGCGCTGCTCACGCTCGTCGAGGGGATGCTGCCCGGCGCCCAGGAGCGCCTGGCCGCGGCCGAGCGCGCCTGGAGCCGCTTCAACCAGTAGCGCGGGCCGGGAGCCGCTGCGACCGGTACCCCGTGCACGCCGCCACGAACTCGGCGAACAGGGCGGCGAAGCCCGGCTCGTCGCACAGCCACTCGGGGTGGAACTGGCAACCGGACCCGAAGCCGCTCTCGGCCTCGATGGCCTCCACGAGGCCGTCCGGCGAGCGCGCCGCGACCCGCCAGCCGCTCGGGGGCCTGCCGACGGCCTGGCGGTGGAAGCTGTTCACCAGCGTCTCGCGGCCCACGAGCCGCGCCAGGCGGGAGCCCTCCTCGACGGCCAGGGCGTGCGTGCGCACGGTGGGGGCCTCCTCCTGGTAGTGCTCCGGCCGCCCGCCGCCGCGCACGTCGCGGATGAGGTCGCCGCCCAGCGCCTCGGCGATCGTCTGGTGCCCGCGGCAGATGCCCATGAGCGGCATGCCCCGCGACCACGCCGCCCGCACCAGCGCCACCTCCACGTCGTAACGCACCGGGTTCGTCTGGCGCAGGCTCGGGTCCGGGTTCTCCTCGAAGTACCTGGCGGGGAGGCTGCCGCCGCCGCTCAGCAGCAGCCCGTCGAGCGCGTCCAGCGTCTCCTCGGCCGCCTCCGGCGAGTCGGTGGGCACCAGCAGCGGCGCGCCGCCCGCGTCCCTCACGGCCTGCGCGTAGCGCGCGGCGAGCTCGAAGCGCTCCTCCTCGCGCCCGTGCCTGTGGACCGTGCCGAGGTGCACCGTGATGCCGACCCTGGGCCTCTGTGCCACTAGCGGTTCCTCCTCCTGGGGTCGAAAGCCTCCTGGAGCCTGTCGCCGAGGAGGTTGATGGCCAGCACGAGCACGAGCAGCGCGATGCCGGGCAGCGTGCTCACCCACCAGGCTATGAACAGCACGTTGCGGCCCTCGGCGATCATCGAGCCCCACGCCGGGATCGTGGGCGGGATGCCCACGCCGAGGAACGACAGCGAGGCCTCGAGCACCATGAAGTAGCCGACGCGGAGGGTCGCGAGGACGAGGACAGGCGGCAGGACGTTGGGCAGCACCTCGCGGAACAGCGTGCGCAGGCTGCTCTGCCCCAGGGCGCGCGAGGCCTCCACGTACTCGCGCCCGGCCTGGTCGAGGGTCTCGCCGCGGGCCAGCCTGTAGAACTCCACCCAGCCCTTGAGCGAGAGCGCCAGCACGAGGTTCGCGAAGCCCGGGCCGAGGAAGGCCATCATGCCGATGGCGAAGATCAGGTAGGGGAACGCCAGCAGCAGCTCGGTGAGGCGTCCGCTCACGGCGTCGAAGGTGCCGCGGTAGAACCCGCCAAGAACGCCCAGGACCGTGCCGAAGGTCGCCGTGATGGCCACCGTGAGCGCGCCCACGAGGAGGCTGACGCGCGCGCCGTAGATGACGCGACTCAGGATGTCGCGTCCCAGGCCGTCGGTGCCGAAGCGGTGCTCGGCCGAGGGCGGTCTCAGCCTGGCGCCCAGGTCGGTCGCGTCGGGGGAGTGAGGCACCACCACGGGCGCCAGCACGGCGACGACGACGTAGGCGAGGACTACGGCGGCGCTCGCGGCGCCCACCGGGGAGCGCAGCACCCGGCGCGCCGCCAGCAGGAACTGCGGCAGCGGACCGGACAGGCGCGCGCCCGCGGCCGTCGGACCGAGCCCGGCGACGGCGCTCTTCACGTGGCAGACCCCCGGCTCACAGGGCGATCCTCGGGTTGAGGTAGGTGTAGAGCACGTCCACGACGAGGTTCACGCCCACGTAGGTGAGCGCGTACAGCATCACGGCCGCCTGCACGACCACGTAGTCGCGCGCGAATATCGAGCTCACGACGAGCCGGCCGAGTCCGGGCCAGGAGAAGATCGTCTCGACGATCATGTTCCCGCCCAGCAGCTCGCCGATCTGCAGGCCGGTGACGGTGAGGGCGGGGATCAGCGCGTTGCGCAGCGCGTGCTTGATGACCACGGTGCGCTCGCGCAGGCCCTTCGACCGCGCGGTCGTGACGTAGTCGCGGCCCATGACCTCGACCATCGAGCTGCGCACGACGCGGGCGAGGACCACGGAGAACACCACGCCCAGCGTGACCGCGGGCAGCACCAGGTGCCTGAGCGCGTCGCCGAAGGCCCGCAGGTCGCCGGCCAGCAGCGTGTCGACCAGCATGAAGCCGGTCCGCCCCGGCACGAACATGGCCGCCGCGATGCGTCCGGAGGTGGGGAGCACGCCCAGCTCGACGGAGAAGAGCAGGATCAGCAGCAGCCCGAACCAGAAGGCGGGCATGCTCACGCCCACCAGGGTGCTGCCGAGCACCAGCCTGTCCAGCAGCGAGCCGGCCCGCAGGGCGCAGACGATGCCGACGGGCAGGGCGATGACGAGTGCGAAGAGGATCGTGAAGGCCGTCAGCTCGATCGTGGCGGGCAGCGTCTCCACGATCAGCCGCGCCACCGGCTGGTCCTTGACGATGCTGTAGCCGAGGTCGCCCCTCACGACCCCGCCCAGGAACAGGCCGAGCTGCTCGAGCAGCGGCCGGTCGAGGTTCATCTCGCGGCGCAGGGCGTCGATCTGCTGCTGGCCGACGTTCGTGTCGCCGAGCATGATCTCGACGGGATCGCCGGGCAGGAAGCGCAGGAACAGGAAGGCGACGATCGCCACCCCGAGTGCCACCGGGATCGCGGCGGCCAGGCGCTTTACGACCTTGGTCAAATCCGGTCCTTGCCAGATAGAGGGTACTGCGCTGCGCGCCCCAGGTCAGCCGTTGCCCGCCACCTGGTGCGTGGCGAGCAACGGCGCTGGACGCGGCGCCTAGCGGCGCGCTGGGTACGGGTGCTCAGCGGACGGCGTAACCGGCCTCCCTGAGGAGCTCGCGGGCGCGGTCCGGGTCGTACGGGTACGGCTGGAGGTCCGGGTCGTAGCCGAAGCCGGAGGGCAGGAAGCCCGTCGAGAGCCTCTGGCCGCGGCCGCGGTAGATGTTCCCGAGGATGTTCTCCCAGTCGATGGCGTAGTTGAGGGCCTGCCGCACGCGGACGTCGTCGAACGGCGGCTTGGAGACGTTCAGCTCGATGAAGTAGGCCCGGGTGCCCGGGGCGGTGTGGACCGAGACGCCCGGCGCCGAGTCGATGCGGTCGACGAGGTCGCCCGGCACCTCCTGGATGATCTGGACCTCGCCCGAGAGGAGCGCGGCCACGCGCGTGGAGGGCTCGGGCATCAGGCGGAAGACCAGGGTCTTGAGGGGCGGCGGGCCCTGCCAGTAGTTCTCGTTGCGCTGCAGCGTCACCTGGGAATCGAGGCTGCCCCCCGCGAAGACGAAGGGGCCGCTCCCTATGGGCTGTTCGGTGAAGCCGGCGACGCCCACCTCCTCCATGTAGTCCTTGGGGACGATCTGGAAGTGGACCAGGGCCTGCTCGAGCAGCCCTTGCGGGAAGGTCTCCTTGTAGTGGAAGCGGACCGTGTGGTCGTCGACGGCCTCGACGCTGTCGATGGGGCCGAGCAGGCCGGCGCGCGGGCTCGTCTGGCCGTCCACGCCGCCCTCGGTGATGATGCGGTCGAAGGTGAAGACGACGTCCTCGGCCGTGAGGGGCTCGCCGTTCGAGAACGTGACGCCCTCCACGAGGTCGAACTCGAAGGTCGTGTCGTCCACCGCGCGCCACTCGCTGGCGAGCATGGGCACTACCTGCCCCTCCGGCGTGGCGCCCACGAGGGAGTCGAAGATGTTCCGGAGGACGGCCTCGGTGTCGCGGCTGCGGTACATGGCCGGGTCGAAGGTGAGCAGGTCGTCGATGCGCATGCCCACGACCAGGGTGTCGGAGCCCTCGACGGAGACCTTGTGCATGCTCTCGCTGTTGTCGGCGGCGGGCTGCCAGCCCTGCACGGCGTCGCTGGAGGCCTCGATGTTCTCGAGGACGTACCCGAAGATCCAGGGGGCGTCCTCGAAGATCATGCGCTGGGCGTCGAAGTAAGCCTGCTGGCGGGTGTCGTCGTCGAGGGTGGTGGAGGCGACGCGGAAAGCCTCGTCGACGTCGGGGTTCGAGTAGAAGGAGCGGTTGCCCCTCGCCTGGGTGCCGAACTTGGGGATCCCGAGGTCGAAGGGGTCGAAGTAGGCCGAGCCCCAGTCGCCGGTCGAGGCCGAGCGGTTGCCGGCCTGCATCTCCTCAACCAGCACGGCCGACTGCCAGACCCTCACCTGGGCGTCCACGCCGATCTCGGCGAGCATGGCCGCGATGGCCTGAGCCTCTGGGGCACGGTTCTCCGTGGTGTCGAGCGTGAACGAGAGCGTCTGCTGCGCCAGGGCGCCGCCGGCCGCCCCAGCGAGCACGAGCAGAACCGTGAGTACCTTGCGGAGCAGCGTCGAGCGCTGACCCATCCCGCACCTCCTACCGCCCGAGGCGGCGTCGAGAGACTTGGGGACGTACGAGACGCCCCTGCCGGAGCCCTCACAGACCAACGGTCGTTACACGGACTGTTGTAGAACAATAAGTCTCTGCAACAAACGTTGTCAATGCGCCGGTGGTCGTCGCGGCCACAGGCAGGCGCGAAGCCCTCGGCTCACCTGGTCCCGGCAGACTGGTGGGCGTGAGCGCTACTAGAACCGTTCCCGACACCGCCGCGGCCGGGCGGCCCCGGTGGCCGAGGGTCCTCGTTCCGGGCCTGGTCATGGCCGCCTGGCTCGGTCTCGCCGGCGTCGGCGGGCCGTACTTCGGGCGGGTGGACGAGGTCTCGAGCAACGACCCCACCGCCTACCTGCCCGACTCCGCCGAGGCCACGGCGGTCCAGGACCGGCTCGGGGCGTTCGTGGGCACGGGCTCGGTGCCCGCCGTCGCCGTCTTCACCTCAGACGCGCCCCTGACGGCGGAGGACCTGTCCGCCATAGGCGCGCGCCTCACCGCCGCGGCGTCGCTGGAGGGCGTGGCGGGCGGCACCTCGCCGGCGATCCCCTCCGAGGACGGCCTGGCGGCGCAGGCGTTCGTGCCCCTCGTGGCCGACGACCAGCTGGCCGCGCACGTGGCGAGCCTCAGCGGCGAGCTGTCGCGGGACCTGCCGCCCGGCGTGAGCGTCCACGTCACGGGTCCGGCCGGGCTCAGCGCCGCGCTCGTGGAGGCCTTCGGCGGCATCGACGGGCTCCTCCTGGCCGTGGCTCTGGTGGCGGTGGCGGGCATCCTGCTGCTCGTCTACCGCTCCGCGTTCCTGCCCCTCGCGGTGCTGGCCACGAGCCTCTTCGCGCTGTGCGCCGCGCTGCTGGCGGTGTGGTGGCTGGCCAAGGCCGGTGTGCTGCTCCTCAGCGGCCAGACGCAGGGCATCCTCTTCATCCTCGTCATCGGCGCCGCCACCGACTACTCGCTGCTGCTGGTGGCCCGCTACAGGGAGGAGCTGCGCCACGTCCCCGAGCCGCTCACGGCCATGAGGCGCGCGGTCCGCGCCTCCGTGGAGCCCGTACTCGCGTCGGGTGGCACCGTGATCGCCGGCCTCCTCTGCCTGCTCCTCAGCGACCTGCGCTCGAACTCCTCGCTGGGGCCCGTGACGGCCATCGGCATCCTGCTGGCGATGCTCTCCGCCCTCACGTTCCTCCCCGCGGTCCTCTACGCGCTCGGCCGAGCGGCGTTCTGGCCCCGGCGCCCGGCGTACCAGCCGGAGCTGGGAGAGGACGTGGAGCCCACGGGCTGGTGGGCCCGTCTGGCCGAGGGCGTCGCGCGGCGGCCGCGCCTCGTGTGGACGGTCACCGCCGCCGCGCTGGCGCTCGCCACGGTCGGCGTCACCCAGCTCAGGGCGAGCGGCGTGCCGCAGTCCGAGCTGGTCCTCGGCGGCTCGGAGGCGCTCACGGGCCAGCGCCTGCTGGCCGAGCACTTCCCCGGCGGGTCCGGCAGCCCCGTCTACGTGCTGGTGCCGGCCGGGGAGATGCAGGCCGCCGCCGACGTCATGCTGGCCTCGCCCGGCATCGCGCGCGTGGCCGTGACCTCCGCCGGCTCCTCCAGCGGCACCGTGGGCGTGAGCGAGGACGGGCTCGTCGCCGGTCGCCCCGGCGCCCCGGCACCCGAGCCCACGGTCGTGGACGGCGACGTCCTGCTGCAGGGCACGCTGGCCGACGCCGCGGACTCCGACGCGGCGGTGGCCACGGTGCGCGAGCTGCGTGCCGACCTGGCGTCGGCGCTACGGGGCGACGCGGCCGTGGGCGGCGCCACGGCCACGGCCATCGACACGGTCGCGGCCTCCATCCGCGACAGGACGCTGATCATCCCCGTGGTCCTCGGGGTGATCACGCTCATACTCATGGCCCTGCTGCGGAGCGTGCTGGCGCCGCTGCTGCTGGTCGTCACGACCGTCCTGTCGTTCGGCGCGACGATGGGCGTGGCGGCCCTCGTGTTCAACGGGCCGCTGGGCTTCCCCGGCGCCGACCCGGCGGTGCCCCTCTACGGCTTCGTGTTCCTCGTGGCGCTGGGCATCGACTACAACATCTTCCTCATGACGCGGGTGCGCGAGGAGGCGCTGCGCCTCGGCACCCGTCGCGGCGTGCTGCGCGGCCTCGCTGTCACCGGCGGCGTGATCACCTCGGCCGGGCTGGTGCTGGCCGCCACCTTCGCCGCGCTGGCCGTGATCCCCATCCTGTTCCTCGCGCAGCTCGCGTTCATCGTCGCGTTCGGCGTGCTGCTCGACACCTTCGTCGTGCGCTCGCTGCTCGTCCCGGCCCTGGCGCTGGACGTGGGCAGGGCCATCTGGTGGCCCTCGCGGCTGGCGCGCGGCGGGGAGTGAGGCGGAGGCTGTAGCCGCTCCGGCCCGCCGCGCGGACCGTACCCGGCCGTTCCGCGCCTAGGGCCCCCGGCCCCTCCCCGTCTAGGGTCCGTGGCCCTCGCGCCCTCGGCGTCCCACGCCGTTCCCCGCCTGGCGCCCCCGGCCCTTGCGCGCCAGCCAGATCACGTGCCTCTCCCCCTTGCTGCCGCGCGAGCGCACGCGCCTAACCTCTACGTCGAACCCGGCCGCGGCCAGGCGCCTCGTGAACGGCTCGCTGGGGAACGACGACCACACGCCCAGCACCCCGCCTGGCCTCAGGGACCGGTGCAGCGCGCGCAGCCCTGCGGCCCCGTACAGCCTCTCGTTGCCCTCCTGCGTCGTGCCCTCGGGCCCGTTGTCGGTGTCGAGCAGGACCGCGTCGAAGTTGGCGTCGGCGCCCTTCAGCACGTCCGCGACGTCGGCCACCACCACCCTCACGCGCGGGTCGTCAAGAGGCTCGCCGGCCAGGTGCCCGAGGTGTGCGCGGTTCCACTCGACGACCTGGGGCACCAGTTCGGCCACCGTGACCCTGGCGCCCGCCGGCAGCGCGTCCAGCAGGGCTCGCAGCGTGAAGCCCATGCCCAGGCCCCCGACGAGAACCGCGGCGCGGCCGCTCGGCCGCAGCCTCTCGACCACGAGGCTCGCGAGGCTCTCCTCCGAGCCGTGCCGGCGGCTGTTCATGAGCTCCACGTTCGCCACGCGCAGCGCGTACTCGTCGCCGCGCCGGCTCAGCGTCAAGACGTCGCCGCCCGGCAGCGTGGCCGTGTCTACGGTCTCCCAGCGGCTCAACGGGCCTCCTCGGGCGCGCCGACCTCAGCCGAGGTCCGGCGCCACCTCACTGCGCACCCAGCGCCTGAAGAACGGGCTGTCGAAGGCCACGCCGTCGTCCCGGCGCACCAGCAGGCCCCGCGCGACGAGCGTCTCGACGGCCTTGTGCACCGACGAGGCGCCCGGCAGGCCGTACTGGTCGCGCGCCTCGGCCGAGTAGAGCCGCTCCACCCCGAGAGCCACCACGCGCAGCACGTCCTGTTGCTGCGCCGAGAGCTCGCTCCAGATGGTGCGCAGCAGCGGCGCCTCGCTGCGGACGACCTCGTCGAAGGACGCCCTCACGTCGGCCACCTCCACGCGCCGCCCGGCGGCGAGGCCGCGGAAGTAGAGCTGCCTGGCGACCTGCACGACGTCCTGCGTGCGCGGCCCGGCCAGCCTCACGAGCTCGCGCCCCACGCCGGGAGCCACGCCGCTGCCGCGCGCCAGGCGCTCCTCGAGCCAGTCGGCGAACACGTCTTCGTCTATGGGCCCGAGGTGCAGCAGGTCGAACATCTTGTAGAAGGCGCGGTCGGGGCCGATCATCCCGTGGATCAACGACTCCTGCGAGCCCGCGCAGACGAAGGCCAGGTCGCCGTGGCGCTGCATGACGTCGCGCAGATGCCACTCGGAGCTCTCGCCGGCGAACGTGCGGACGGCCTGGAACTCGTCGAGCACGACGGCGACAGGCCGGCGGGTGCCTTCGCGGATGGAGCTGAGCCTGTCGAAGACGCCCTCGAACGCCCGCCGGCGCTCCTCCTCGCTGGCGGTGCGGCGGTCGATGCCGAACGTGATGGCCGGCGGGCCGCCGTGCTCGTCGAGCTTCACCGTCACACGGGGAGCGAGGCCGCCGAGGAGGTCCTCGAGGCGCAGCTTCAGCCAGCGCGTCTCTAGGTAGAGGGAGCGCAGCAGGCGCGCCGAGACGTCGAAGAGGTTCGTGGCGGTGGCGACGTCGGCCGTGACGATGATGGGCTTCGGCCTGGCGTTGCGCGCCGACTCGGCCGCGTTGAAGATCGTCGAGCTCTTCCCCATGCGCCGCGGACCGTAGACGAGCAGCGAAGAGGCCGAGAGCATCGCCGCGCGCACGCGAGCGACCTCCTCCTCCCTGTCGGCGAACGAGTAGCCCGAGACGTGCTCGCCGATCCGGAAGGGGTTCTGGCTGGGGTCCGGCATGTTGGCTCGCTTTCACCGGAAGGTGATTCACTCAACAGTGAACCGCTCGTCGGTGGAAGGATAAGGGACGCGAGCACCTCGCGACAAGCCACAGGATCGCCGCGGCCGGGGCATGGCGACGCGTCCGTCGGGCTCCGCAGCCCTCGGCATGGGCCCGCAGGCGCAGGGGACCGCGGCGACCCGGCGCGTGGACCTGGGCACCGGTCGCGTCGGCGGCGCATGATGATGAGTCATGCCCCGCCTGTTCATCGCGCTGCCGCTACCCGAAGACGTGGTGGCGGAGCTCGCCATCGTCGCCCGCTCGGGCGCGAGCGGCTGGCGCTGGGTGGAGCCGGACGCCATGCACCTCACGCTGGCGTTCCTGGGCGAGGTCGAGGAGGGGGCCGTCGCGTCCGCCGAGCGGGCGCTGCGCGAGGCGGCGTCGGGAGCGGGCGCGCTCGACCTCACCGCGGCTGGCGTCGGCGCGTTCCCCGACCAGCGGCGGGCCCGCGTGCTGTGGGCTGGTGTGGGAGGCGACCTGCGGCGGCTCGCCGGGCTGCACGCGGCCCTCACCGAGGCCCTGCTGGGCGAGGGCTTCGAGGTCGACGACAGGCCCTTCCACCCTCACGTCACGCTGGCGCGGTCGCGCGCGCCGCAGCCGCTGCCCGAGGACCTCGACAGGACGCGGCTCTTCGGCCGCTGGACCGCCGCGGAGGCGCGCCTGTACGAGAGCCACCTCGGCCCCGCGGGTCCGCGCTACGAGGTGAGGGCGGCGGCCGCGTTGGGCAGCTCGCGAGGGGTCGTCGAGTAGCGACTCCGACCGCCTGTAGGCCTCGACGCCAGATCTACGGCGAAATCGGCGTCGATGTTCCCACGCACGCTCCGGCCTCCCGATCGAGCCTTCTTCCTGTTCGGCCCGCGCGGGACCGGCAAGAGCACGTGGCTGAAGGAGCACTTCCCGGCCGCGTTGCACCTGAACCTCCTCAAGCCAGAGGAGGTCGTGAGGTTCACGCGCGAGCCCGGCCTACTCCGCGGCTTGGTGACCGCCTGGCCTCGCAGCGACTGGATCGTCCTGGACGAGGTCCAGCGGGTTCCGCAGCTCCTCGACGAGGTCCACTTCCCGATGGAGGAGGGAGGCTACAGGCGCTTCGCGCTCACCGGCTCCTCCGCCAGGCGGCTCAGGCGCGGCGGCGTGAACCTGCTCGCCGGACGCGCCGTGGTCCGCAGGCTCTTCCCACTCACGGCGGCCGAGCTGGACTTCTCCGTGTCTGTCGATGAACTCACCGACTCGAGTTCCTCCACGGGATCCGCTCGCTGCGGACCGCGAAGCCCGTGCC
>JBIQHQ010000018.1:43655-57884 GCA_044508445.1 Deinococcaceae bacterium | reverse complement strand
CCCTGACCTTCTGAATGCCATTCAGACGCGCTCCCAACTGCGCCACAGCCCCACGAAGGTCGCGCCCGGTTGACCGGGCGAACGCCAGTCTACCAGAGCGCGGCGCGAGACTGTCAAACGCGCGTTGCGGTCGGGTAGGCGGCGCCCGCCCAGGGGGGCAGCGGCGGCCCCGAGGCCGACGGCATCGACCGGGCCAACGGGCATCAAGAAACACCGCGCCGACCAGCACGGATGCGCGCCCCGCTCTTGACCGAGGTCAACGCCCGCCAGGGCGACCGGGCATTACGTTCGCGGCAGCCATGGCCGACGTGACGACCAGCTCCCCCGCCCGTGGCTCGACCGCGCCTGCCCACGGGCTGACCACATCCGCACGCGCGCCGACCACGGCGCCGCCCGCCCCGACCTCCGCCTCGATCGCGCCCGTGCTCGACCCGAACCTCATCGTCCAGGTCAGGACCGAGACGCCCCTGTTGCCGAAGCTGGCGTTCCTGCTCATCTCGACGGCATCGCTCGTGGGCGTCCTGTTCACGGGGCGCGTGCACGGCCTCACGGGCTTCCCGCTCCTGTGGCGGTGGACCGCCTTCTGGAGCCTGGCCCTGCCCACCGGGATGTTGGCGTGGCGCCTGTTCTACCTGCGCCGAGGCGAGGACGGCCTCGACCCCCGGCGCGTCGCGGACCTGCACGACGCCCTCCTGGGTCGCGTGAGGGTCATGGGCCGCTACCTGGCCCCGCTGCTGGTGGCCGGCGCCACCGCGCCGCTGGTCGTAGGCTACCTCGCACCGTGGCAGTCGTGGGCGCTGGCGCTCGGCGGCGTCGCGCTGGCGGTCCTCGTGAGCAACGCGCACCGCAGCCGGGCCGCGGCTCTCGCCGGCCTCGCCCTGGGTGCCGGTCTGCTCGCCGTGTGGTCGTGGGCCGACAGTGCCGGCTCCGGCTACCTGAGCGCGGTGCGCACAGCCCACCTGTGGGCTTTCGCGGCGTGGCTGGGCGGCGCGCTCTTCAACCTCGGCGCTGCCGTGCCGGCCGGGCGCCGCCACCCGAACCTCGACGCCGTGGTGGCCGGGGCGCGGCAGCTCGAGCGCTTCCGCCGGGTGGTGCGGACGTCCTTGCCGACTATCGTCCTCACGGGCCTGTGGATGGCACTGCGCTACGGAGGGGTGCTGAGCCCGTTCTGGCGCGACGGCATCGGCCTGCTCGTGCCCCTGAAGCTGGGGCTCATCGCCGCGCTCGTCGTCATCTTCATCACCTGCCCGCTCTACCGTGCGTGCTCGCCGGTGCGCGGCGTGTGCGACCTGAACGACCTCAGGGAGGCCCGTGCATGACGGCCGTGAGGGCCGCGGCGCAGCCGGAGCCCACGGGCGTGAGCCCCGTCGGCGCCGGTGGGACCGCCCCAGCGGGCGGCGCGCTGCACCGCCTCGACAACCGCGGCACCTCGTGCGCCATCGGCCTCGTCCGCATCCACGAGCGCCTGGCCGAGATGCCCCTCGGCGACATCCTCGAGGTCGTCACGCGCGACCGCTTCGCCCCCTACGAGGTGCCCGTCTGGGTCGAGCGCCACGGCCTCGAGCTCGCCGCGCAGGAGCGCCGCGGCTTCTGGCTGTTCGCGTCGACGACCTTCCGCATCAGGAAGACGGCGGAGGTCCCGCCGCCCCGGGCCTAGCTGGCCGGAATCACTGCTGGCCCGCCTCCGCGGGCCTGGTTGACCGGCGGAACCGCTGCCCCCGCCCCTAACGCCTCACGGGCCCGGCCGCCGTGTCGAGCGTCCCGGCGCGGTCTCCACGTCGCTGAGTAGAGTCGGCCGTCTTCAGGAGGGGAGCCGCTAGATGCCGGCTCGCGCGACCGACCTCGCCCGGGCGTTCGGCCCGGTACTCAGGAGGCGCTCCGGCGTCGCCGTGGCGCTGTGGGGCGAGGCCGGCTGCGGCAAGAGCCGCGCCGCGGCGGCGTTCCTGCGCGAGCTACCGTGCCGGACGCTGGTCCTGCCGGCGTCGGCGTCGTTGCAGGCTGTCGCGGCCGCGGTCGCTGGGGAGGCGCAGCGCGACGGGCCCGCTCGCGGCACCGACGCGTCCGCGATCGCGTCGCTGTGCGCCGCCCTCTCGACGCTGGCGCCGGTGGTGCTGCACCTCGACGACCTGCCCGGCGCGGACGGCGGCGGCTCGTCCTGGGTCCCCCGCCTGGCCGAGGTGGCCTCGCGCCGGCCAGGCGTCGGCGTCCTCGTCACGGCGCGGGCGCCGCTGGGCCGGCCCTTCCGCGACCTGAGGCTGGCGCCGCTGTCGCGTGACGCCACGGCCGAACTGCTCCGGGGCCAGGTCACCGGCTCCCTGCCGCGCTCCGCCGCGGACTGGATCCACGCCGAGGCCGCCGGGAACGCGCTGTTCTCCCTGGAGTACCTGAGGCACCTCGCCCGCGACGGCTTCCTCTGGAACGACGGGCGCGGCTGGCACTGGAGGCGGCCCCCCGACGGCTTCGTGCCGCCCACGGTGCGCGCCCTGGTCGAGGAGGCCCTGGCCGGCGCGAGGACCGAGGCGGAGCGCCGCGTGATGGCGGCGCTGGCGCTGCTGCCGCCGCCGACGGGGACCTCACGTCTCGCGCGGGTCACCGGCCTCGCGCGTGCCGAGCTGGAGGCGACCACGGCGTCCCTCGCGAGCCGCGGGATCGCGTGCGGCGGCGACCTCGTCCATCCCCTGTTCCGCCGCCTCGCGGTCCATGGCGTGGACCGGGAGGTCCGCCGGGAGCTCGCCACCCGCGCGGTCAGGGTCCTCCGCGACAGGCCCGAGGCGGCCGCCCCTCTCCTCGACGACGCGGACGTGGCGCCGGACGAGGCGCTGGCGCTGCTGACGGAGGCGGCCGAGCGTTGCCAGGACCCGTCCGCCCGCGGACGCCACCTGGCAGCGGCGGCGGTCCGCGCCCAGGGGGAGACGAGGGGCGAGCTGGCGCTGCGGGCGGCGCGCAGCCTCCGCTACCTCGACCCTGACGAGGCGGCGCGGCTGGCCGGGCTCGCCCTCGCGGCGCCGCGGGGCTCGCCGGACGCCGCCCTCCTGCTCGCCGAACTGCTGGTCATGCAGGGCCGCGCCGCCGACGCCGAGGGCGCCGTCGACCACCTCGCCGAGCCCGACCGGCGCCCCGCCGTCTTGCGCCTCCGCGCGCTGGCCGGCGACCACGAGGGCGTGCTCGCGCTGTGGACCGCGCACCAGGACCTGCGCGGTGAGGCGGGCCTCGCCGCCCTCGCCGCCGCGGCGATGGTGGAGGGCGGCGACCTGGACGCCGCCGAGAGGCTCGTGCTGGCCCGCCTCCACGCGTCCGACGGGGACGAGCGTGCGGGCCTGCGCACGGTGCTGGGCCGGGTGAGGCACCTGCAGGGGCGTTTCGCGGAGGCCGCCGACCTGCTGACCGCGGCCGTGGGCGCGCTGCGTGGCGCCGGTCCGTCGCGGGAGCTCGCCGACGCCCTGCAGGGCCGCGCCGAGGTGTGGCAGAGCCTGGGGGACATGCGCCGCAAGCGCGAGGACATCACCGAGGCCGTCGCCATCTACGGCTCGCTCGCCGACCCGAGGAGCGTGGCCGCCACCAGCGTGAAGCTCGGCGTGCTCCTGCTGGAGGAGGGCGAGCACGCCGCGGCCGAGGAGGTGCTGCAGGCGAGCCGCGACGAGCTCGAGCGGCTGGGCCCGGCCGCCGACCTCGTCGAGTGCGAGAGGATGCTGTGCTACCTCTACCGCCAGCGGACGCTGCCCTACGGCGCCGACCTCGCGAGGAAGTACGGCGGCGACGCCCTGGCGAGGGCGCGCGGCCTGAACAGCCCCAAGCTGCTCTCCAACACGCTCTACGAGGCCTCCTACGCCGAGTCGCTGGCCGGCTTCCCGCGCGCCGGACTGGAACTGGCCGAGGAGTGCGTCGCCGCCTGCGAGGCCGCCGGGCTGAGGCAGACGCTCGTCTACGCCCTCTTCGCCCGCGCCTACGCCCTCGAGCGTCTGGGCGACGAGGCGTCCGCCGGGCGCGATCTCCGTAGGGCGGCGGGGGAGGCGTCGGCGCTGGGCCTCGAGATGGACGCGCAGACCGTGGGCCTCGAGCTCGACCGCCTCGAGGGCGACGTCGCGTCGGCACGGAGGCGCCGCGCCTGGTTCGCGGCGCACGGTCAGGAGCGGCGCGCGCGCATGGTCGACGAGTACTTCCCCGGCGCGGCGCCGGCGGAGGAGCCAGCTCAGGCTCCCGCGCCGTGGCGGCTCGAGGTCCTCGGCGCGATGCGCCTGCGCACGCCGGTGGGCGTGACCCCCGTGCGCGGCGCCAAGCGGCGGCGGCTGCTGGCGCTCCTGCTCGAGGCCAGGGTCGCGGGGCGGGCCGAGGCCACCAGGTCGCGGCTCCTCGACGAGCTCTACCCGGGGAAGGACGAACGGCGCGCCGCCTCGAGCCTCAAGGAGCTGGTGCACGGCCTGAGGTCCGGCCTCTCCCCGGGCCTGGTCACGACCACGGCGAACGGCTACGCCCTGGGGTCCTGCGGTTCGGACGCCGAGGAGTTCCTGGAGACCCTCGACACGGGCCTCTGGCGCGGCCACTACCAGGCGGGAACCGACCTCGAGCTGGTGGGGCCCGTCCGCGAGACCCTGCACCTGCGGCTGCGGGGGCGCGCCGAGGACCTGCTCGGCTCGCGGCCGGGCGAGGCCGCGCGTGTGGGCCGCCTGCTCGTCGAGGCCGACCCCTACGACAGGCGGTCGCTGCGCGTCTACCTGACCGCCCTGCGGCGGCTCTCGAACCACAGGACCCTGGCTCGTCACTACCAGGCCGCGCGAGCTGTCCTGGCGGAGGTGGGTGAGCGCCTGCCCGAGCGCTGGCAGGAGTTCCTCGACGCGCGGGGTCCCCACGAGACCGCGGCGCGGGAGCTCGCCGAGACCGCCGCCCGGGAGCGCACCGAGAGCGCGGTGCCAGTGGGCGACCGAGCGCGCCGGCCAGCCCACCGGCGCCGGGCGGCCGGAACCTGACCGGAACGTTACCGGCGGCGACCTACCCTGCCGCTCGACGGAAGGAAGTCGAAGATGCGCATGCGAGCTGACAGCCTGAGGAACGTCCGCGCGGCACTCGTGGTCCTGGCGCTCACCGCCTGCGGTGGTCCGCAGGGCCCGTCGGGGCCGAACCCACCCGGCGGCGGCAGCGCGACCCTGCCCTCCACCACCAAGGTCCTCGACGACGCGGCGCTAGGCGCGCTGACGAGCGTCTCGCAGGACGGCCAGTACGTCTTCGAGGGACCCGGCGCCGCCGGCCTCTCCCTCGAGGTCGGGGACGTGATCCTCGCCGGCGTGAGCCCGAAGACGCCCATGGGCGCGCTGCGGCGCGTCGAGGCCGTCGAGGCGCAGGGCGACGGCCTGGTCGTGAGCACCAGCCAGGCCACCCTCGTCGAGGCGTTCGAGGACCTGGAGATGACGCTGGACACGCAGGTGACGGCGGAGGGCGGCGCGCCTGGCCTGGAGGCCCAGGCGGAAGGCATCTCGTTCCCGTTCGACCTGGTGGGGTCCGGCGGCGGCGGCAGCGTGGAGCTGAGCGGCGCGATCTCGCTGGCCCCCACCTTCGACCTGAGCTTCGACATCGACATCGCCAGCTTCCAGGTGGACGAGCTGACCATGGAGTTCGGCGGCGAGCAGACGCTGCTGGCCGAGCTGGTGGGCAGCGGGCAGGCCTCGTTCGCCGAGAGCGTGCCGCTGGGCGAGATACCCTTCGCTCCCATCACGTTCCTCGTCCCCACCCCGGCGGGCCCGGTGCCCGTGGTGATCACCCCCGCCGTGAAGCTCGAGGTCGGCCTGGCCGGCAGCGCTTCCGGCGCCTTCACCGCCAGCGTGAACGAGGCGGCCAGCTTCACGGCCGGGGTCGGCTACCAGGACGGGCGCTTCGGCGGCTTCTGGGACGGCGACACCGACCTGCAGTTCGAGCAGCCCACCTACGGAGCGGCGCTCAGCGTCGAGGCGTCGGCCGGCCCTCGGCTCGAGGTGCTGCTCTACGGCGCGGTCGGGCCCTACGCCTCGGTGAGCGGCGTCGTGAGGGCGAACGCCACCGTGGAGGGTCCGCCACCCTGCACGCGCGGCGTGCTGGACGCGGGGCTCACGGCCAAGGCCGGAGTGACCCTCATCGGCAGCGACTACGACACGACGCTCCTCGACGAGGTGGAGCCGGTGGCGAGCTTCGACTCCTGCTCGAGCGACCCGAACGCCCCGCGCCCCGCGGCCACCTGGGCGCGCTCGCTGAGCCGTGCGGGCAGCCAGGGCGAGGACGCCGCCGCGGTCGTCGAGGCCCCGGACGGCTCCTACCTCGTGGTGGGCAACAGCAGCCTCTTCGACGGCATCACGGGCTTCGGCGCCTCGCTGTGGGCCATGCGCCTCGACCCCGTGGGGAACGTGGCGTGGCAGAAGGCCTACTCGGGCGCCGTCACGGGCGGGGTGGCGGAGGCGGCACTGGCGCTGCCGGACGGCTTCCTCGTCGCCACGCGCACGGGACTCGTCCGCCTCGACACCGGCGGGAACGTGTTGTGGGGCAGGACCTACTCGGCGCCCGAGCCCGTCGAGATCGCCTCCATGGCGCTGGCGGCGGGCGGCGGCGTGGTCCTCGCCGGGCGCTACGGCCTCACGCCGCGGGCGTGGGCGGCCCGGGTGGACGAGTCGGGCGACGTGGTCTGGTCGCGCGCCTTCGCCGGCGACGCCTTCACCGGCGTGACGTCCACGGCGGACGGCGGCCACGCGCTCGTGGGCGGGACTTCCTCGAACCTCGGCGACGCCTACCTGGTGAGGCTCGACGCGAGCGGCGGCGTGGAGTGGGAGCGCGCGATCGACGACGCGTACGACCAGAACGGCGGCGACGGCGACCCGCTCATCCAGTCCGGCACCGACGGCGGCTTCGACGTCGCCGAGCTGCCGGGCGGCGACCTCGTCGTCGCTGGCTACAGCTACGGCGCGTTCCCGAACCCGGAGCCGAACCCCGCCGGGCACTACGAGGCGTGGGTCGTGGAGCTCACGGCGGGCGGCGAGCTGGTGAGCAGCACCGTGCACCGCGCGCCGTCCACCGCGGAGAACGACGTGGCGCAGGGCGTGGTCGTGAAGGAGGACGGCGGCGTGGTCGTCCTCGGCATGCAGGCGGACGACGCCTCCGAACTGTTCGAGGGCGAGGACGTGCTCGTCGTCCAGGGCGACGCCTACAAGGTGCTGGGCGGCGGCGGCAACGACACGCTGAACACCGACAGCGGTGCGGCGGCGAGCGACGCGGCCGTCGCCACCAGCGACGGCGGGCTCATCGTCGCCGCGACCAGCGACACCTTCGGCGGACAGAACCAGGTGTGGGTGGTCAAGCTCGGCCGCACGGCCAACATCGCGTTCCCGTACGTGGACAACCCGGCGGGCTCCTCGTACGAGAGCGCGGACGCGGTGTCGTTCGAGGTCGGCTCCGGGGCCGACGACGTGGCGCTGGCGTCCGCGCCCATGGGCCCGCTGCCAGCGGAGTCCACGACGCTCACCACCGCGTGGCAGGCGCCGTGACCGTGCCCGACTACTGCCCTGCGCCCTCCACGGCGGTGGGCACGACCGACACGGTGAAGGGCAGCGTGGGCGTGCCCCGCATCGCCGAGAACTGGGTGTTCACGACGAGGAGGTCGTCGCCCACCAGCGCGGCCGTGGAGGAGTCGGTGAGCCGCTCGTCCTCGAGGTAGCCGATCACCTCGCCGCTCGTCAGGTCGTCCGACATCCGCAGCACGGCGACCCTGTCGGCGCCGTTCTGGACCACGTAGAGCGTCGTGCCGTCGAGCACCAGGCCGTCGCCGCCCTGGAAGCTCGCGCCGGCCTCCACCTGCGAGACCTCCTTGGTGCCCACGTCGACCCGGTAGATGGCGCCGGAGCCCGAGACGACGAGCAGGACGCCGCCGTCGTCGCTCGCCACGATGCCGTTGGCGTTGAAACCCTCCCCGTACTCGAAGACGGTGCCCGTGAAGTCGAGCCAGGCCTCGGCCTCTCCCCCGCCCGATCCCACTGCGTCGGCCGGTGCCAGCCACAGGGTGGGACGGTTCGAGTCGGTCACGAAGGCGCCCAGGTCCGTGACGATGACGTCGTTGAGGAACATGGCGTCCGCCTCCGGCGTCGTGAACGTGGCGAGCTGCTCGCCGCTCTCGACGTCGTAGACCAGCACCTCGCCGCTGCCGCCGCCGGCCACCCACAGGCGGCCCTGGTCGTCCACGTCCAGGCCGATGGTCGTGAACTGCTGACGGGTGCCGGCGGCCACGAACTCCGTGGCCTCGCCGGTGGCCAGGTCCACGCGGTAGATGCCGCCCGAGCCGGCTCCGGAGACGAAGAACGTGCCGCTCGGCTCGTGGACGGCGATCCCCTCGGGGAAGACCGCGTCGCCGGGCAGCGCGTACTCGGTGGTGCCGTCCGGCACCTGCTGGGCCAGCGCCGCCGCGCCGAGCGCGCAGGCGGTCAGCACCAGCAGGGCGGGGCGCGGCCTGGCGGCCGGCCGGCGGCGCCGAGAAGCGGGTCGCCGCTCGCGCCGTGGCGCGGTCGGCGGACGACCTGGACGAGGAGTGCTGTCTGCGATCAAGACATCTCACCGCCTCCCGCGGGCGACCCCCCGGGTGACCGCGCCGAAGCGGCGGGTCCCCTGCAGCGCGGCGGGGTCGACCGCCCGAGCAGGGTACAGGCGCTCGATGAGCGGAGGCCGAACCGGGTGACGCGGCGCCCGGACGCGGCTCCCCGACGCGAGCACGGCGCCTCGTGAAACCCAGGTTAGGGGGCGTTGCGGCGCGTGTCAGGCTGCCGTAAGCACCCCGCGTGCATGTTGGGGGTGTGACCCTAGGAGAGCGGAGAACCAAGCCAGCGATCCGCGTCGAGCGCCTCGGGCAGAGCCTCCTCGCCGGGCAGCGCGAGGCGCGGCCCGTCACGCCGCACGGCACCACGCTGGGCGACACGCTCGCCGCGCTCAGCCACGCCCTCGACGTCAGCGAGGGCCACGAACGCGAGCACGCGCTGCGCACGGCCGTCGTAGGCCTGCGCATCGGTCGCCGGCTGGGTCTCCCGGAGCCGCAGCTAGCGGACCTCTACCACGCGCTGCTGCTCAAGGACCTGGGCGCCTCGGCGAACTCTGCGCAGCTCTACCACCTCTTCGGCAGGGACGACGCCCGGCTGCGCCGGGCGCTGCGGCGCGTCGACCTCGAGCGCCTGCGCGAGGGCAGCGCGCTGGTGTTCAACCAGCTCGTGGGCGCCGTGAAGGGCCCGTGGCGGCTCAAGTACCTGCTCGACCTCGGCCTCGGCCGGTTCGACCTCGTGGCCACGCTGGCCCGCACCCACTCCGAGCGCGGCGCGCGGCTGGCGTCCGAGATGGGCCTCGGCCACGGCGTGGCCGCCGCCATCGCCTCCGCCTCGGAGCGCTTCGACGGCAGCGGCGCCCCGGCCGGACTGGCAGGCGAGGCGATCCCGCTGGCCGGGCGCATCGTCGCGCTGGCCCAGGCCGCCGCCCAGGCGTTCGCCGAGGGCGGTCGCGACGCGGCCGTGGAGCTGGCGCGGCGTCACGCCGGCACCTGGTTCGACCCGGAGGCGGCCGCCGCCCTCGAGCATCCCCTCGTATCCGGCGACCTCGACGAGGCCCTGAGACACGACCGCGTCTGGCACGAGCTCACGTCCGCCGCGCCGCGCGAGGAGACCCTGGCCGTGGACGACGAGCGCCTCGGCCGCGTGGCCGAGGTGTTCGGCCGCGTCGTCGACGCGAAGTCGGCCTGGACCGTGCGGCACTCGAGCCGCGTGAGGCAGCTGGCTCTCGGCATGTTCGACGAGCTCGAGACGCCGGGCGACGCGCTCGACAGGCGCCGCGCGCTGGCGCGGGGGGCTTCGCTGCACGACATCGGCACGTTGGGCGTTTCGAACGCCGTGCTCGAGAAGGGCGGCGCGCTTGACGAGGTGGAGCTGGAGGTCGTGCGACGCCACACCGCCTACGGCGAGCACATCCTCTCGTGGGCCGACGCCTTCGCCGAGGCCGTCCCGCTCGCCGCCGGACACCACGAGCGGCCCGACGGACGCGGCTACCACGGCGCCGTCCCGGCCGGCCTCCTGCCCTTCGACGTGAGGCTGCTGGCCGTGGCCGACCAGTTCGAGGCGCTCACCGCGCCGCGGCCGCACCGCGAGGCGTTCTCGGCCGAGGAGGCCCTGTCGATCCTCGCGTCGGAGGCCGGCAAGGGCGTGGACGCCGCGGCGCTGGCCGCCCTGGAGCGCTACCTGGGCACGTCGGCGGCGGCGCTGGTCCTCGACCCCGAGCGCTTCGACCCCGAGGAGATGCTCTTCATCGCCTGACCCCACTGGCCGCGCGCGGCGGGACCCACCTCCCATGCCCGACGCGCCGGCCCACCCACGCGAAGAGGCCCGGACCTGCGCGGTCCGGGCCTCTCGAGTTCGTTGGTCCGCGGCGACGCCGGCGCTCAGTCCTGCTCCTCGCGGGCGGCGCGGGCGGCAGCACGGTCCTCCTCCTGCCGGCCGACGTCGGTCTTGAGGCGGGCGGCCTTGCCGCGCAGCTCGCGCAGGTAGTAGAGCTTGGAGCGGCGGCTGCGTCCGCGGCGCACGATCGTGATCTTGCTGATGAGCGGCGAGTTGATCGGGAAGACTCGCTCCACGCCCTCGCCGAAGGAGACCTTCCGCACGGTCATGGTGCTGCGTGCGCCCTTGCCGTTCTTGCGGGCGATGACGACGCCCTCGAACGCCTGTATGCGCGTGCGGTTGCCCTCCGTGACCTTGTAGTCGACCCTCACGGTGTCGCCGGTGTCGAAGTCGGGGATGTCGTCCCGGAGGAAGGGCTGCTCGACCGAGCGCAGGATGGCGCCTTTGTTGTACTTCATCTCAGGTTCTCGATTCCCGGTGGGCTACCGTTGGCGTTCCCATGACGGTGCCGCCGCTCGCGGCTCGGGACCGGGCGGCCGGCAAAGCCTTGGTATCTTAGCCGAACGGGCCGAAGC
This sequence comes from Deinococcaceae bacterium, assembly GCA_044508445.1. Taxonomy (GTDB): domain Bacteria; phylum Deinococcota; class Deinococci; order Deinococcales; family Trueperaceae; genus DASRWD01. Next base: position 46,936 of record JBIQHQ010000018.1, on the reverse strand, counting down.
CTTTCAACCGCCGCACGCGCGTGCGCGGCTCTCCCGCTGCGGCGGCCGAGCGGAGGCAGCAGGGTTGCCAGTACAGACCAGCGGCGTCCACCACGTCTCCGGCATCAGCGGCCGGCCGCAGGAGACCATCGAGTTCTACTTCCGCGTGCTCGGCCTGCGCCTCGTGAAGCGCACCGTCAACTACGACGACCCGCGCACCTACCACCTCTACCTCGGCGATGCCTCCGGCAACCCCGGCAGCGTCCTCACGTTCTTCCCGTGGCCAGGCGCCGGCCCGGGCCACCCCGGGCCCGGCACCAGGGAGGTCGCGTTGCGGGTGCCGCGCGGGGCGCTCCCCTACTGGCGCGGCCGCCTGGCCGACCACGGCGCCGCCACCGAGGACCGCCTGGGGCGCGAGGTCCTGACGTTCGCCGACCCCGACGGCACGCGCCTCGCCGTCGTGGAGGGCGACGAGCCGCCGCTGCCGGCACCGCCGGCGGGCGGCGACCCGGCCGACCTCCTCGCGCCAACCAGGTACTTCCCCGCCGCGGGCATCGCGCCGGAGCACGCGGTCCTCTGCGTCGATGCCGTGACCTACGCCGCGCCCGACCCGGCGGCGGCCGAGGACCTGCTCACGGGCCTTCTGGGCCTCGAGGCCGCGGCGCGGGACGCGGGACGCGTGCGCCTGGCCCCCGCAGGCGAGGGACCCGGAGCGGCGCGCGCCCTGGAGCTCGTCGCCGCCCCTGGGGGTCAGGGACGCCTGGGGCGCGGGAGCTTCCACCACGTGGCCTTCGAGGTCGCCGACCCGGCGGGCCTCGAGGAGGGCAGGCGCCTGGTCATGGGCGCGGGGATCCCCGCGACGAAGGTCCTCGACAGGACCTACTTCAAGAGCGTCTACTTCCCCGGACCGGGCGGGGCCACCTTGGAGCTCGCGACGCGCGGCCCCGGCTTCGCGGTCGACGAGCCGCTCGCGGAGCTGGGCCTGGCCTTCAAGCTGCCCGCCTGGCTCGAGCCGGAGAGGCAGGCGATAAGGGCCCAGCTCCCGGTGACGGCGAGCCCCGAGTACGCGCACCTCTTCGGATGAGGCGCGGGGCCTGGCTGGCGCTCCTCTTCGGCGCCGGGGGCCTGGTGGTCACCACGTGGCTGTTGGGCGAGAACCTGGCCTCGCTGGGGCGCGTGCCGGCCTGGGCCTTCGTCGTGGGCGCCGCGCTGTTGGCCGTGAACTACCTGGCCGCCGCCGCCCGACTGCAGCTCCTCACGCGCCTGAGCGGGCACCCGCTGCCCCTGGGCGCCTGCCTGCGCGCCTACGCCCTCGGCCTCCTCAGCGCCGCCATCACGCCTGGCAGCGCGGGCCAGGCACCGGCCATGGCGCTGGCCCTGGTGCGCGACGGGCTCACGGGCGTGGCGGCGTGGTCGGTGAACGTCTACGTGTGGGTGCTCGACCTCGCCTTCCTCGCCTACTCCGTGCCGCTCAGCCTGCTCCTCCTGGGCCGCTCCGCCGCGGCCCTCTCGCGGGCCGAGCTGGCGGCCCTGGCCATCGCGGTGGCGGCGCTGGCGGCCTTCCTCATGTGGGTGCTCACCTTCAGGCTGCGGTGGGTCACGCGCCTCGGTCGCGCGCTGTTCCGCTTCCGCTGGCTGGGGCGCTGGCGCGGCTCCGCCGTGCGGTTCTTCGACCGCGTCGAGTCGGCGTCGGGCGAGATCATGCGCGTCACGCTGGCTCAGCGGGCCCTGCTCCACGCCCTCACCGCCGTCGTCTACCTCAGCACGCTGTCCACGTTCTGGGTGCTGCTCGCGGCGCTGCGCCCAGGCACGCCCTACCTCACCACCCTCGCCGTGGCGCAGCTCCCCACGGTCCTGGCCACCGTCATGCCCACGCCGGGCGGCGCCGGGCTCCTCGAGATCTTCACGGCCTCGCTGTTCCTCGCGGGGCCGGCCGACAGGCAGCGCGCCGGCCCCGACGGCTCGTCCGGCGGCACCGTCGCCGCGGCGATACTGGGCTGGCGCCTGCTGACCTTCTACTCGCGCTTCGTCATAGGGCCCATCGCCGGCGCCACGTTCGCGGCTCCGCCGGCCGAGCCCACGCGCGAGGCGGAGGCGGGCTAGGGCACGGGGGCCGCAACGGGTCGACGAACCGGGTGGGCCCGACGGACGGGCCTCACCGACGCCACGGCATCACGCGGCGCTCTATGGCCTGCAGCAGCGCCGTCATGCCCACGCCCATGGCCATGATCACGAGCAGCGCGGCGTACATCTTCGGCGTGGACAGCACCTGCCAGTGGTAGTAGACGAGGTAGCCCACGCCCGTCTGCGCGCGCACGAACTCCACGGCCACGATCACGACGAGCGCCGTGCCGAGGGCCAGCCTCAGGCCGTTGAAGACTATCGGCAGGGCGCCGGGCAGTATCACGTGCCTGAACATCTGCCAGCGGCCGGCGCCGAAGTTGCGCCCGGCCTGCACCAGCACCGGGTCTATCCCCTGCACGCCGGCCATCGTGGACAGCGCCACGAGGAAGAAGGCCGAGATCGCGACGACGGTGACCTTCGGCCCCTCGCCGAACGGGTCGGCGAAGACGAGCATGAGGAGCGGGAACACGGCGATCTTGGGCAGCACGTAGACGGCCGACATCGTGGCGTCGAGCATCGCCCTCACGGTCCTGTTGAGGCCCATCACCATGCCGATCAGCACCCCGGGCGCGGCCCCGAGCACGAAGCCCACGAGCACCCGGGCCAGCGTGGCCCACAGGTGGCTCTCGGCGAACGTGGCCGTGACCCCGGCCCAGCCGGACTCGACGACCCGCGCGGGCAGCAGCCAGGGCCGCCCGAGGAGCGAGTGGCCGCTGAAGCGGTCGGCGTTCACGATGAGGTCCCACAGCGCGCCGAGGATCGTGGTGGGCGGCGGGAACCAGCGGGCGTTGAGGATGCCGCTGCGCGACAGCCACTCCCAGGCGCAGAGCAGGAGCAGCGGGAAGACCCAGGCCAGGGCGCCCTGGTAGCCGCGCTGCAGGCGGAAGGGCAGGCGGCGCTCGAGCGCCTCGGCGGCGAAGACCAGCAGGGTGAAGAGGGCGGCGAGCAGCGCCCACCACCAGTCGTGCCACAGGCCGAGCACGGTGGCGAGCAGCGCCAGCAGCGCCGCGCCGGCGACGGGCCAGGCGAGGTCGCCAGCCGGCGCCGGTTCGCTTCCCGCGGGAGCGGCGGCGCGGGCGCGCGTGGCGCTCACGGGCCGGTCCCCGCGGACCGCGCCTTCGCGCCGCGACGCCGGCGGGCCGCCGGACGGGCGGCGGCGCTCACGCCTGCGCCTCCAT
>JBIQHQ010000018.1:0-43555 GCA_044508445.1 Deinococcaceae bacterium | reverse complement strand
CGGCTCGGGTCCGGTCCCGGCACGATGTACGCCTCGCCGCCGGAGAGCGAGTCGAGGCCGGCGAGGACGCGCAGGAACGTCGACTTGCCGCAGCCCGAGGGACCGACGAGGCACACGAACTCGCCCTCCCTCACCTCCAGGTCGAAGTCGACGATCGCCGGCACGTCGCCCGCCAGCGACGGGTAGACCTTCCGCGCCGCGCGGGCGACGACCTTCGGCTCCAAGGTCCCCTCACCTCTCACGGTAGGCGGCCGGGGGCGCGGGTCGCGCCGCCCGGCCGCATGCCGGCCCAGGCTACTCCTGGTACGGGCCGGCCATCTCCCGCGCCCACTCGGCGAAGTCGGTGACCACGACCTTCGAGAGGTCGATGGGCTCGTCGTAGTCGGTCCTGCCGTTCTCGCGGTGCACGCGCTCCACGTCGGCCAGGCCGTCGACGGGGATCGTCAGGTCGGGGTCGTAGAGGACGGGCGTACCGGTCCTCACGGCCTCCTCGGTGGAGTTCACGTAGGCGAGGTAGGCGGCGACGTTCTCGTCGTCGAGGTAGTCGTCGCCCTGCATCAGGCGCGCCGCCTCGAGCAGCGCCAGCGCGAAGCGTCGTGCGACCTCGGGCCTGTCCTCCAGGAAGTGCCCGGAGCCCACGAACGCCACGGTCATGAGGCCGGGCACGAGGTCGGTGGCGAGCGTGACGGCGGTGCCGTCCGCCTCCGCCTGCTCGGCGTAGGGCGAGCCCAGCACGGCCGCGTCGATGGAGCCGTTCGCGAAGGCCGCCGGCATGTCGGCGTTCGCGAGGTTGATGGGCTGCACGTCGCGGATCGTGAGGCCGCCGCGCTCGAGCGCCTTCGCGGCCAGGTACTCGCCGCCGGAGCCGGGCCCGCCGGCCATGGCGACGGTGCGTCCGCGCAGCTCCTCGATGGTGTCCACGGTGCCGGAGTCGAAGAGGTCCCGGCGCACCATGAACTTCGTCGGGCTGTTCTCGAAGGGCTCGAGGCCGCCGGGCGCGAACACCCTGATGTCAATGCCCTGGTTCCAGCCGTTCCACAGCGAGGTCACGATGGCGATGCCGCCCACGTCGATCTGGCCCTGCTCGAGGAACGCGATCGCCTCGGTGCCCGAGGCCACGATGTCGATCTGCACGTCCAGGCCGTACTTCTCGAAGAGCCCGCGCTCGGCGGCCACGTACAGCGTGGCGAACTTGAGGATCGGCACCACGGCCACGCGCACGGGCTCGGGCGGGTCGAGCGGCGCCACCTCCTGCTGGGCGAGGGCGTTGCCGCCCAGGAGCAGGCCGGCGGCGAGGGCCGCGGCCGCGAGGACACGGAGCTTGGCGATGGACATGCGCTTCCTCCCAGGGGCCACCGCGCCCCGTAGGGGCGCCGGGCTGGTCGCGGTAGGGGCACATAGTAACGCCCTCCCCCTCCCGGTACCTTCGTCCCGCGGCCCTGCGCCTTCACGCCGGTATCATCGGCGGGTGATGGCGCGCCCGACCGCCACGGACCCGCGCGAGGCGGCCGCGTGACCCCCACGCTGCCCCTGGCCTTCGCCGCCGGGGTCCTGTCGTTCCTGTCGCCCTGCGTCCTCCCGCTCGTGCCCAGCTACCTGGCGTACGTGGGCGGCAGCGCGCAGGCGCGCCGCAGCCTCGTCGCGCGCAACGGCCTGCTCTTCGTGCTCGGCTTCGGGCTCGTGTTCGTGGCGCTCGGCGCGTCGGCCAGCTTCCTCGGCTCCCTGCTGCGCGCGCAGAAGGGCCTGCTCACCGTCGTGGGCGGGGCGCTCGTCATCGCCTTCGGGCTGGTCATGCTGGGCGTCATAAGGCTGCCGTTCCTCTACCGCGACTCGCGTCCCAGGTACCGGGGCGAGACGAACACGCCCGTGGGCGCGCTGCTCCTCGGCATGGCCTTCGCCGCCGGCTGGACGCCCTGCATAGGGCCCATACTCGGCGGCATCCTCACGCTGGCCGGCGCCAGCGGCACGCTCGGCCAGGGCGTGGGCCTGCTCGCCGCCTACTCGCTCGGCCTGGCCGTGCCGTTCCTCGCGGCCGCGCTGCTCGTGGGGCCCTTCCTCGAGTTCTCGCGGGGCTTCAGGCGCTACCTGCCGTGGGTCGAGCGCGTCGCCGGCGGCGTGCTCGTCGTGGCCGGCGTGCTCATGGTGACCGGCACCTACACGACCCTCAACGCCTACCTCATCAGGATCACGCCGGACTGGCTGATCTCGCGCCTATGACCGCGGCGACGCGGGACCCCGCCGCGCCGGAGCCGGCGGCAGACGGCGGCGCGCCGGCGATAAGCCTGCGCGGCGTCGTCAGGCGCATGGGTCGCGACACCGTCCTGCGCGGCATCGACCTCGACGTCGCGCCCGGGCGCCTCGTCGTGCTGCGGGGCAGCAACGGCTCCGGCAAGACGACGCTGCTGCGCCTCCTCGCCACGCGCCTGCGGCCCCACGCGGGCGCCGGGAGCGTGTTCGGCCACGACCTCGTGCGCGAGGCCGACGCGGCCAGGGCGCGCGTGGGACTGCTCGGCGCCGCCGGCGGCAGCTACCCCGTCCTCTCCGGACGCGAGAACCTGCGCCTGGCGCTGGCGCTGGCGGGACAGCCCCGCTCCGAGGGCGCCGTCGCGGAGGCGCTCGAGCGCGTGGGCCTGTCCGCGGCGGCAGACAAGCAGGTCCGCTTCTACTCGAGCGGCATGAAGAAGCGGCTGGGGCTGGCGCGCCAGCTCCTCGTCGACGCCGACCTGTGGCTCCTCGACGAACCCTACGCCGCCCTCGACGAGGACGGCAAGCGCCTCGTGGACGAGAGCCTGGCCGAGGCCAGGCGTCGCGGGCGCACCGTGCTGCTCGCCTCGCACGAGCAGGACAGGCACGACCTGGCGCCGGACGCCGTTGTCGAGCTCGCCGGCGGCCGCCTGCGCCTGGCCAGGGCGGCAGACGCGGGCCGGGAGGCGGCGGGTTGAGCGACATCGGCGCCGTGCTGGCCGTGGCCCGCAAGGACCTGCTGCACGAGCTGCGCAGCCGGGCGGCGACGGTCGCCACCGTGTTCTTCACCGGCACGACCCTGCTGATGATGGCCTTCGCGCTGGGGCGCGAGGAGGGCGTGCTGGCGCGCTCGGCGCCGGGGGTGCTGTGGGTGGCCCTGGTGTTCGCTGGCGTCACGGCCGCGGCGCAGAGCTTCCAGGCCGACCTGGAGGACGGCGCCCTCGACCATCTGCTCACCTACCCCGTCCCGCGCGCCGCCGTCTACCTCGGCAAGATGCTCGCCTCGTGGGCCTACCTGGGCGCCCTCGGGCTGCTGCTCGCGCCGGTCGCCACCACGCTGTACGGCGCGTCGGTCGCCGGCGCGGGCGCGGCGGCTCTGCTCGCCCTCACCGTGGTGCTGGGGAGCTTCGGCTTCGCCACCGTCGCGACGTTCTACGCCGCCCTCACCGCGAACCTGCAGGCGCGCGAGGCGCTGCTGCCCGTGCTGATGTTCCCCGTCGTGGTGCCCATAGTCCTGGCCGCCGTGCGCGCCACCGAGTCGCTGATGGGCGCCTCCGCCGGGCCCGCGGGCGACTGGCTCCTGCTGCTGGTGGGCTTCGACCTCGTCTACTTCGTGGCCTGCGCCTCCCTCTTCCACGTGGTGGTGGACGAGTGAGGCCAGCGGGCGGCAGGAGGTCCGCGGCGTCCTTGGCGGGCGCGCCGGGGGGCGGGGTGCGCCCGCCTCGCGAGGTCTCGCTGCGGCGACCCCGACACCGGCCCCGGCGGGCTACGGCCTTACACTCACGTGGGAGCGGCGACCGCCAGGTCGTACCGCAGCGCATGGGAGTCGAAGATGAGTGATCCGGTCACGAGCCTGGAGCGGCCGCGCACGCGCCCCCTCTGGCTCACGCTGCTCGGTCTGGCCTGCCTGGTGGGTCTCGCGGTGGGCGCCTACCTGGCGCTAGTCGTCAGCCCGCCCGACGTGCAACAGGGCGACCTCATACGCATCATGTACGCGCACGTGTCCGTGGCGTGGATCTGCTTCCTCGCCGTCGCCGTGTCGGGCTTCTGGTCGGTGCTCTACCTGTGGCGCGGGCGCGAGCGCGACGACGTGCGCGCCGTCGCCAACGCCGAGGCGGCGCTCGTCTACTCGGCGCTCACGATCACCGGGGGCATGATCTACAGCCGGCCCACGCTCAACACCTTCTGGACGTGGGACGCCAAGCTCACGCTCACGGCCATCATGGTCGCGCTCATCGCCGGCTACTTCATCGTGCGCGCGCTCATCGACGAGCCCACGCGCCGCGGACGCGTCTCGGCCGTGATCATGCTGATCGTAGTGATCAGCCTGCCCTTCAACTACCTGGCGGCCGAGTGGTTCAGGACGCTCCACCCCGCCAAGAGCATCAACCTCGACGGCAGCGGCGTGACGATGGACGCGTCGATGCTCCGCGTGCTGCTCGTCAACGTCGCCGTCGCCGGGCTCATCTACCTCTACTTCGTCTCCGAGCGCGTGCGCATCGGGCTGTTCAAGCTGCCGCGCGCGGCCGAGGAGCCGGCGCAGGTCTCCGCGGAGGTCGTCCGTGTGGGCTGACATGACACCGAACCAGTGGGTGGCGCTCGCCTGGGTGGAGCTGCTCGTGGTCTACGTCGGCTACTTCCTCTACCTGCGCTGGCTGGAGCGCAAGAAGCCCAAGGCGGAAGGTGAGGAGTGAGGAAGAAGGTCGTCTACGCGGTCCTCGGGGTCGCGGTACTGGCAGCGGCGGGGCTGATGATCGCCCGGGCGCTCCAGACGTCGCTCGTCTACTTCGTGCTGCCCAGCGAGTACGCCCGCGACGCGTCGAGCTTCGAGGGCCGGCGCATCCGGCTGGCCGGGCTCGTGGTGCCAGGCAGCGTGTCCTTCGACGACGCGCAGCTCCAGCTCACCTTCGACGTCACCGACGACATCAAGACCTATCCCGTGCGGTACCGGGGCGCACCGCCCGACCTCTTCGAGGAGAACGGCGGTGTCGTCGTCGAGGGCCGCTTCGAGGGCGACACGTTCGTGGGCGACAACCTGCTCGTCAAGCACAGCAACGACTACCGGCCGCCCGAGGACGGGCACGTCGACGTGGACGCCCTGAAGGAGTCGCTGCGCTGAGGAGAGTGCCGTGCAGCTAGAGCTGGGCGTGGTGGGCGGCGCCGCGGCGTTCCTGGCGTTCGCGGTGGCGCTCTACGGCGCCGTCGGCGGTTCGGTGGGCGCCGCCAGGCGCGACGCCAGGCTCATGACCTCGGCGCGCCTGTCCGCCGTGGTCGGGTTCCTCGTGGCCACCGTGGCCGTGCTGGTCATGGAGGCGGCGCTCCTCACCGACGACTTCTCCGTCGCCTACGTGGCACAGCACTCGCGGGTGGCCTCGCCGGTGTGGGTGAAGGTCGTCACCATGTGGGCGGCGCTGGAGGGCTCGATCCTCCTGTGGGCCTGGCTGCTGTCCGGCTACACGGCGCTCGTCGCCGCCACCGCGCCCCTCAACCCCCTGCGCCCGTGGGCGCTGGCGGTGATGCAGGGCGTGCAGACGTTCTTCTTCTTCGTCCTGGCGTTCCTCGCCAACCCCTTCACGGTGCTGGCGAACCCGCCACTCGACGGGCCCGGGCCCAACGAGCTGCTGCAGAACCACTGGATGATGGCGGTGCACCCGCTGCTCATGTACCTGGGCTTCGTGGGGCTCACCGTGCCCTTCGCCTACGCCATGGCGGCGCTCATCACCAGGCGCCCCGGCACCGAGTGGATGACGATGACCCGCCGCTGGACGCTCACCGGCTGGGGGTTCCTCTCGGCCGCGATCGTCGCGGGCGGCTGGTGGAGCTACGAGGTGCTCGGCTGGGGCGGCTACTGGGCCTGGGACCCCGTCGAGAACACCAGCCTCATGCCGTGGCTCACGGCCACGGCCTTCGTGCACTCGGTGCAGGTGCAGGAGCGCAGGCACATGCTCAAGCCCTGGAACGTGGCACTGATACTCACCACGTTCTCGCTGTCCATCCTCGGCACGTTCCTCACGCGCTCCGGCGTCGTCTCCTCGGTGCACGCCTTCGGCAACGGGCCTGTGGGCCCCGCGTTCCTGGCGTTCTTCGTCCTCGTCGTGCTCTTCGCCTTCGGCCTCCTGGCCACGCGCTGGGAGGAGGTCAAGGACAGGGCCGAGCTCGACTCGCTGGTCAGTCGCGAGGGCGGCTTCCTCGGCGTGAACGTCCTCTTCCTGGCCATCACCTTCGCCGTGCTGCTCGGCACGCTGTTCCCCCTGATCGTCGAGGCCGTCACCGGCGACCGCGTCACCGTTGGCCCGCCCTTCTTCGACCAGGTCACGCTGCCCCTGTGGCTGCTGGTGCTGCTGCTCATGGGCATAGGCCCGCTGCTGCCGTGGCGCAGGGCCGAGGAGCAGTCGCTGCGCCGCAACCTGGCCTGGCTCCTGGGCGGGCTCGTCGTGGCCGGCGCCCTGGCGTGGCTGCTGGGCGTGAGGAAGGTCTACCCCATGCTCACCGTGGGCCTGGCCGGCTACAACGTCGTGTCGCTGGGCCTGCTGCTGTCCGGCGCCCTGGTGCCGCGCATGCGGCTCGCCAAGCGCCCGGCCCTGGCCGTGCTGCGCAGCTACGCCCACGAGAACCGGCGGCGCGTGGGCAGCATGGTCGTGCACTTCGCCGTCGTGATCGTCGCCGTGGGCGTGGCGTTCTCGAGCGGCTACCGCGTCGACGAGCAGGTGCGCCTGGACATCGGCGGCTCGGCCGAGTTCGAGGGCTACACGCTCACCGCCACGGACCTCTTCGTGGACCCGACGCCCGCGCGCGTGAGCGCCGGCGTGCTCGTCGAGGTGCGTCGCGGCGAGCGCCTGCTCACCACGCTGCGACCGCGGATCAACGTCTTCGCCGGCAGCGGACGCGGCATCCCCACGCCGGACGTGCTCTACACCCCGTGGCACGACGTCTACCTGAGCCTCAACAGCGACGTGACCCCCGACACCACGTTCGTGGTGCTCCGCGTCGTGAAGAGCCCGCTCGTCACCTGGATCTGGCTGGGCGGCGCGCTGCTCGTGCTGGGCACCGCCTACGCCATCGGCGGCGCGGCGCGGCGCGTCCCGGCGCGCGCCAGCGTCCCGGCCGCGGCGGCGAGGGAGGCGTAGGTGCGGCGGCAGGGCGTGGTCATCACCGTGCTCGTCGTCGCCGCCCTGGGCGGCCTCTTCGCGTTCGGACTGCTGCGGGGCGAGCCGGACAGGGACATCCCCTCCGAGCTCGTCGGCCGGCCGGCGCCCACCTTCGAGCTGCCCCTCTACGAGCTCTACCGGGACGAGTTCGGCGACACCCTCTCGCTCGCCGACCTCAAGGGACGGCCGCTGGTCGTGAACTTCTGGGCCTCTTGGTGCGCGCCCTGCTACGACGAGGCGCCGCTCCTCGAGTCCTACTGGCGCGAGTACCAGGACACCGACGTCCTGTTCGTGGGCGTGCAGACGCAGGACCGCGGCAAGCGCGCCGAGGGGCGCGCCTTCATCGAGAGGTTCGGGCTCTCGTTCCCGAACGCCATCGACGACGACAGCGCCGTCAGCGTCGACTGGGCGCTCTTCGGCGTGCCCGAGACCTTCTTCGTCTCGCGCGACGGGGTGGTCGTGAACAAGCACGTGGGACCCGTGACCCCCGAGCTGATGGACGAGCAGCTCGCCGCGCTGCTGCGGTGAGCAGGGTCGCCGCCGGCGGCCGGCGCGTGCCGGCCGCGCTCCTGTGCCTGGTCCTGCTCGGCGCCGCGCTGGCCCAGCAGGTGGAGCTCGACACGCGCGCGTTCGACATCGCCAGGCAGCTCCGGTGCCCCGTGTGCACCTCGGAGAGCGTGGCCGACTCGAGCGCCGAGCTGGCGCAGCAGATGCGCGAGATCATCCAGCAGCAGCTCGACGAGGGCAGGACCGAGCAGGAGATCCTGGCCTTCTTCCAGCAGCGCTACGGCGACTGGATACTGCTCGACCCTCCCAAACGCGGCCTCCACCTCGTGGTGTGGGCGTTGCCCGTCGCTGCCGGCGTCCTCGGGGTCGCGGCCCTGGTCGTGGTGGGCCGGCGCTGGGTGAGCCGGTCGCGCGAGCCGGTCGAGGCCGACCCCGAGGACATCGCGCGCGTCCGGTCTGAGCTGGAGGGTCGTTCGGAGTGATCACCTTCGTCGTCGTCGCGCTGCTCGCGCTCCTGGCCTTCGCCTACGTGGCCCTGCCACTACTCTCGCCCGGGCACGCCGACCCGCTGCCCGACGACACCGACCCCGTGCTGGCCGGCCTGCGGGAGGAGAAGGAGGCGCTGCTCCGCGCGATCGCCGAGCTGGACGCCCGCGAGGACCTGGCCGAGGAGCGCCGCGAGCGGCTCAGGCGGCGCTACGAGGCGAAGGCCGCCGCTACGCTCAGGGCCATCGACGCCCGCCGGGCCGAGCTCGACGCCCGCGGGCGCCGCGGAGCCGCGGCCGCCGCCAGCCGGGCCGAAGCCGGTGGTCCTGCGGCCGCGCCGCCCGTGCCGCCGGCGCCGGGGGCGCCACCGGCCGGGGAGGCGACGACGTCGGCCGCCGCGCCCGCCCCCGACCAGCCCGCTCCCGCCGCTCGGCGCCGCCGGCCCCCCGTGGCCGCCGTGGCGCTGCTGGGCCTGGGCGTGCTCACGGCGGCGTTCCTGCCCTCCTACGTCCTGCCGCGCGTGGGGCAGGACTCCAACGTCACGACCACGGACGTACAGGCCGCGCAGCAGATCCGCGACCTCAGGCGCGCCGCCGACCGCGAGCCCACGCCCGCGAACCTCACCGCGCTGGGCGACGCCTACCTCGGCGTGGGCCAGCTCGACGACGCACGCGCCGCGTACCTGCGCGCCGCCGAGGGCGACGACGTGCCGCCGGAGGTGTTCCAGAGGCTGGCAGTGCTGGCGCTCCAGTCCGACCTCGACGAGGCCCAGGACTGGCTGGAGCGCGCGGCCGCCGTGGCGCCAGACGACCCCCAGACGCTCTTCCTCCTCTCCGAGGTCGCCTACGCGAACGACGACCTGGCGACGGCCGAGAGCTCGCTGCGGCGCTACGTCGACGTGGAGGGCGGCGAGCCCGACGAGACCGTGGCCGCGCGTCTCGAGCTGATCGAGCGCGTGGACGAGCTCACCGCTGCGGTGGAGGCGGACCCCTCCGCGGAGAACCTCCTGGCCCTCGGCGACCTCTACTGGCGCGGCGGCGACATGCGCGGCGCCGCCTCCACCTACGTGCGCGCGCTCACCGAGGCGGGCTCGCAGGCGCCCGTGGCGCTCTCCCGCATGGGTGAGCTGATGCTTAGGTCGGGAGCGCCCAGCGACGCCGCGGCGCTCATCGAGCGCGCGGCCGCCGCGGACGGTCTGGAGGGCCTCGAGCCCTCGGCCCAGCTCGCCCTCGGCGAGGCGTACGTGCGCCTCGGGCGGTTCGACGAGGCCACGCGGGTGCTCGAGGCCTACCAGGCCGCGGGCGGCGACGACCCGACGGCCGAGGAGCTGCTGGCCAGCGCCCGCGCCGGCGTGGCGCCAGCGGACGGCGGAGGCGACCTGTCCGCGGTCTCCCAGCCCGGTCACCCCGGGGCGTCCGTGTTCGCCGCGAACTGCGCCCAGTGCCACGGTCCCACCGGCGCGGGCGGCGTGGGCGTCGCCCTCGCCGGCAACGCCCGCGCCGCGGAAGTGGCGAACGTGCGCGACGCGGTGACCTTCGGCCGCGGCATGATGCCCGGCTTCGGCGCCACGCTCAGCCAGGAGGAGCTCGACGCCGTGGTCGACTACGTGGTGGAGGTCGTCTCCGGACGATGAAGGGCGAACGCGAGCAGGGTGGTCCCCCCGCCGGCGAACCGGGCAGTGCCCCGGCGGGAGGACGAGGTGGGGCGCCCGCCCCCGAGACCCACGCCGACGCGCCGCCGGCGGGCTCACCCATCGACGAGAGGAGGCGCCAGGTGGTCAAGTGGCTCTGGCGCCTGCCCGTGCTGGCGGCCGTGGGCGGGGGCGGCTACGGCCTGTACCGGGCGGTGGACGTCCACTTCTTCAAGCGCCGCCCCGACCCCACCCCGGAGTTCGACGACGCCGGACCCGCGACCGTGGCGCCGCTGGACGCCTTCACGGACGAGTGGGACGCCGTCGAGTTCATGCTCGACGCCACGCCGGCGGTGGCCGTGCGCGTGCCCCGTCCGGTGGCCGGCGGGCTCGACGTCGGCGCGGCGCACCTCGTCGCCCTCAGCCGCGTCTGCACGCACCATCAGTGCATCGCCACCCTCAACGAGGACCTGGCCGCCATCAACCTCGGCTTCAACTACGACGCGACCACCCCGGCCATCACCTGTCCCTGCCACCTCAGCGTCTTCGACCCGCTGCGCGCCGGCCAGGCCGTGAGCGGCCCGGCCGTGCTGCCGCTGCCGCGCGCGCGGCTCGAGCTGCGGGGCGACGACGTCGTGGCCACCGGCTGGGAGCGGGCGCGGGGCTGAGCCGGGCCCGGTCCCGCCCCCTCGGGGCTGAGCCGGGCCAGGTCCCGCCCCCTCGGGTCCGGGCGGCACGGCCGGGCGTCCCCGCCACCCGCCGGCGCCGGGCCGGGTCGTAACATCGGCCGAGAGTCCAGGCGCCCAGCGACGGGCGCGCGCGAGGAGCCCTCATGAACCCTCTCAAGAGGCTGCAGGAGCACGGCCAGTCCGTCTACCTGGACGAGATCAGGCGCTCGTGGCTCGAGGACGGCACGCTGCAGGAGCTCATAGACCGCGACGGCCTGCGCGGCGTGACCTCGAACCCGGCGATATTCCACAAGGCCATAGCCCGGTCGGGCGACTACAGGGAGGCCATCGCGGCGCTCGCCGCGCGCGGCGCCACGGTCGAGGAGGCGTACGAGGAGCTCGTGGTCGAGGACATCGCGCGCGCGGCCGACCTGTTCAGGCCCACCCACGACGCCTCCGGCGGCAGGTTCGGCTTCGTGTCGCTGGAGGTCTCCCCCGAGGTGGCTCACGACGAGGAGGCCACCCACGCCGAGGCGCGGCACCTGTGGGGCCGCCTGGGCAGACCGAACGTGTTCATCAAGGTGCCGGCCACGCTGGCCGGGCTGGGAGCCATAAGGCGCCTCATCGCCGACGGCGTGAACGTGAACGTCACCCTGCTGTTCGGGCTCGAACGCTACCGGCAGGTCATCGACGCCTACCTGGGAGGGCTCGAGGACAGGCTCGCGCGCGGCGAGCCGGTGCGCGGAGTGAACTCCGTGGCCAGCTTCTTCCTCAGCCGCTTCGACGTGCACGTCGACCCGCTGCTCGACGCCATGGGCACCGAAGCGGCGCGGGCGCTGCGCGGGCGGGCCGCGATCGCGTACGCGAAGGTCGCCTACGAGGTCTTCTCGCGGCGCTTCGCCGACGACGAGCCGCGCTGGCGGCGGCTCTCCGACGCCGGCGCGCGCGTGCAGCGCCTGCTGTGGGCCTCGACGGGCACGAAGGACCCCAGCTACCCGGACACGAAGTACGTCGAGCCGCTCATCGGCCCGGAGACGATCAACACGATGCCGCTCGAGACCCTCGACGCCTACAGGGACCACGGCGACCCCGCCACGCGCGTCACCGAGGGCCTCGACGAGGCCAAGCGGACGATCGCCGACCTGCGCGCGCTGGGCATCGACCTCGAGGAGGTCGCCGACAGGCTCGAGGCGGAGGGCGTCGAGAAGTTCGTGACGCCGTTCCGCAGCCTGATGAAGACCCTTGAAGTCGCCCTGCGGGAGGCGGCCGTCTCCGCGGGTGGGTGAGGCGCGGCGGAGGCCGATGCCGGCTACTGACGCAGCGCTTCACCCATGAGTCCCGGCTGTCCTTGATCGCATGGTCGTTCGACTGGGCCGCCCCGTGCGATCAGAAGCAACGTACCTCCGTGTAGTTCCCGACGGCGGTGGTGGTTCCGCCGTGCTGGAGCACGGCCGTGACGGTGATGTTGACCTCGCCGTCAGCGTCGTCTCCCAGGCAGAAGCCGTATCGCGGTTTCGACAGCCCTGCCGGTCCCAGCGCCTCGAAGAGCCCTTCGACCGCGATGTCGACGAGGCTCCTTCGGTACTGGCCCGGACCGACCAGGGCCGTTCCGGTCACATCCTGCGTCACGCGCACGTAGACCCGGGGTGCGGCCTCAGGCGAGTAGGCTCGCCCCTCGACGTCCAAGGCGACGAGTGAAGAGCCGTGGGCGGCAGCCGCCTCGATGGCGGACCGCACGGTGGCCTCGTCACGACGGTTGCGTGCGTCTGTAGCTTGTGCGCGTTCCACAGCGTCCAAGTCGACGAGTTCAGGAGTCTGCTCTGTGGAACTCGTGTCGGACCTAGCCTCGTTGTAGGCGGCGATGAGCTCCTCGCGTTCGGCGCGGATCCGCGCGGCCTCATCGGCGCTGCGTTGCTCGTCGTAGGGCCGCTTGAATACGAGTTGCTGGTCTCCGCCTATGGTGCCGACGACTGTGACGAGCTCCCAGCCGAAACGGCCGAGGATATCGATGTTCCGCTGGAGGCTTATGGCCTCGTTCGGCAATGTCACTCCTAGGTCGCTGAAGAGCTGCACCTTGGAGAACGTGGCGTCGGAGGCGTCGGCCTCCAGCAGGGGGTCGCTGAAGTAGGTCGTGCCGTAGCTAACGACGAGGTACTCCCACTCTGCGTCCAAGGACTGAGCGGTTGCGAGGCCGAAGCCGCCCAGCAGTGCGATCAGAAGGACGGTGACGAGATGTCCGAGATGTGCGCGGTCGCTCATCAAGTTCTACCTCGAGATCGGGTTCCGGCGGTTTCGCCGCCGGGCGAGTAGCGGTTGGCTCGTCGAGCTTTGGAGCCACGCTGGCTGGCTGTCGCTTGTCATACGGAAGTGGATGGGCTAGTGGTCTTTCTGCCTGACGTCGATCCCCCCTGATTCTTGCTTCGTGCCCCGGTTCTGAGCCGGGAACCCCCGGGCACGAAGGCGCGTTGAACGCTAACCAGGACCGCCTGACGGGAGTCTCACTCCGCGTCGTCGTCGACACGGCGGCGCGCCGTGCCCTTCCTCGAAGCTTGTTCGTGCGGGTACCGGGGCCTCCCCAGCCGGCCTGGTCAACCGTTCGCCACTCGGCGCCAGAGAGCACCGGCCGGCTTCCTGTCATGGCCGCCCAGCACCTTCCGACCGGGGATCGACGGGTTCCCGCGGTATGGGCGAACGAGCTACGCTAGTGACCTTGCCCTACGCCCCGGATAGTCGTTGGTACGAGGCTCCCGACCGGAGCCCCACCGGACCTGGTGCGCGCTGTCGGTCGTCCAGACGTATGGCGCCGCGTCGCTAGCGCCGGTCCCCCCGCCGCTCTCCGCGCACTAGGTGCCTCATGAGGAAGACGTACCCCACCACGCCGATCGCCGCGAACGAGAACCACTGGATCGCGTAGCTGAGGTGCGGCCCCTCGCCCAGGTCGGGCTCCGGCAGCGGCAGGGGCAGCTCGCTGGGCTGCGGCGGCGCCACCGCGGTGAGCTCCACGTAGGCGTCGACGAGCGGGTACGGCATCTGGCCCTGCAGGCGAGCGACGTCCACGTAGTACGTCTGCGTCAGCTCCCCCTCCGCGGGGTCGCGGGGGCCGAAGGACCCGGGCCTCCTGCCCGTGGGCTCCCGCAGGCGGCCCGTGACCTCGACCCGGCCCGCCGGCGGCGGCGCCTCGCTCACCGGCACCCGGTCCAGCGCGTAGGGGACCCAGCCGCGCTCGACGAGCACGGCCGAGCCCTCCAGGTCCCCGCTCAGCACGAGGGGAGTGAGGACGTCGAAGCCGGGCTGGCCGTCCAGGCTGCGACCGCGCAGCAGGACCTCCTCGGACGGGTCGAACTCGCCCACGGCGGTCACGGTGCGGTACTCGGGGAGGTCGCCGCCGGCCGCCAGCACCGCGCCCAAGGGGGCCGGGGGGAGCCGCGTGCGCTCGGTGACCTGCGCCACGTGCTCGCGCCGCTGCTCGAGCCGCCGGAGCTGCCACAGGCCGAGGTTCACGAACAGCACGGCCAGGGCCAGGGCCAGCAGGTGCCCGACGAGCCACCTGGGCCGCAGGAGGACGTGCCGCATCAGCCGCGCGGCGCGCGCTTCACAGCAGGGCGCGGTCGAGCGCCATCGTCAGGAACAGCAGCGCCAGGTACGTCATCGAGTACTTGTAGAGCGGCAGCGCCGTGACCCTGTCCACCGACCCGCCCTCGCGCACGACCCTGAACACCGCCGCCACGCGCAGCGCCAGCACCACGTTGAGGGCCAGGGCCGCGACGAAGTAGGCGACGCTGAACTCGTGCAGGAAGAAGGGCAGCACGGTCAGGACGACGGTGAGGACCGTGTACATGACCATCTGCATCACGGTGGCCCGCTCGCCTATCACGGCCGGCGCCATGGGCACGCCCACGCTCGCGTACTGGTCCTTGACCATCAGCGCCAGTGCCCAGAAGTGGACGGGCGTCCACACGAACACGACGGCGAAGAGGATCCAGGCGAGCAGGCTGAGGTGGCCGGTGACGGCGGACCAGCCCACCAGCGGCGGGATCGCGCCGGCCGCGCCGCCGATGACGATGTTCTGCCACGTCGAGCGCTTCAGCCACATCGTGTAGATGAGCACGTAGAAGGCGATGCCCGCCCAGGAGAGCAGCGCGGCGGTCACGTTCGTCGTGGCCCACAGCACGACGAAGGAGAGCACGGTGAGGACCACGGCGAAGACCAGCGCCTGGCGCGTGCTGACGACGCGCGTGACCGTGGGCCGCTTGGCCGTGCGCTTCATGCGCACGTCGATGTCGGCGTCGTAGACCATGTTGTAGACGCCCGCGGCGCCGGCGGACATGTAGCCGCCCACGATCGCGCCCAGGAGCGTCACCCAGCCCGGGAAGCCGCCCGCGGCGATGAACATGGCGCCCACCGTGGTCATGAGCAGCAGGACTATGACCTTGGGCTTGGTGAGGACGAAGTAGTCGCGCCAGGTGGCCCTGCGCGCCGCTGCGGCTTGCGTCATGCACCCTCCACGGCGGAGCGTCTCCAGAGCGCGCCGGCGCCCTTGTTCGCGTCACCGCCCAGCATCATCACGGACAGGGCCGCCAGCAGCGCGAAGGCCGAGACGGCGAGCAGCAGGTGCAGCAGCTGCAGGACGAAGGGTCCCAGCAGCGCCAGGTTGAAGGTACCCACGGCGAGCTGCGCCAGGTAGACGCCCAGGAGCGTCCGCGCCACGCCGCGGGCGTCCGGCACCGGCTTCAGCCACCAGGCCAGGCCGAGGCCCACGAACAGGTACGTGCCCACGGCCATGGCGATGAGCGGGTGCAGGATGCGGAGCCTTATGAGCGGGTGAGAGGCGGGGTCGAAGTCGGCGCGCAGGCCCTCGGCCAGCGAGTCCGGCGGGAAGATCGTGTTGCCCATGGCGGCGATGCCGCCCGTGAAGCTGAGGACCAACGCCCCCAGCACCCCCGTGAGCAGCACCGCCGCCAGCGGGAGCTGGGCCGCCACCCGCAGCGGGAAGGCAGGGGCCCTGTCGCGGGCGAAGGCCACGGTGCAGGCCAGCGTGCCGATCAGCAGCAGGCTGTTCACGAGGTGGGCGGCCACCCACACGCCCCTGGCCACGCTGGTGTTGTCGCCGGTGAGGCCTAGCAGCACGGTGGCGGCGCCTATCAGCGCCTCGCCGACGAGGAAGACCATGGCCGTCGTCGCGAAGGCGGCGAAGCCGGGCTTGACGCGCCTGACCCTCAGGGCGCGCACCAGCAGCCACACGCCGAGCACCAGCACGCCGAACGAGAGCACCCTGTGGCTGAACTCGATCAGGGTCTCGACGGTGGGGTTCAGGGGCACCACGGTCCCGTTGCAGGTGGGCCAATGGCTGCCGCAGCCGGCGCCCGAGCCAGTGAGGCGCACGACGGCGCCCTGCAGGATCACCAGCGTGTTGGCGACGAGCGCCGCCCAGGCCAGGCGGACCGTGAAGCGGCCCGCCGCTACCCCCGCTCCCGTGGCGGGGTGGGCGCTGGCCGAGATGGCTTCGGTCACGGGGTCCTTCGCTTCTCCTCTGGCGCCGCCTCCGCAGCGGCGTCCCCGCCGCGGCCGGGGCTCCGGCGCCGACCGCACATCGTAACCCTTCTCGCGGGGACGGTGGCGCGTCCGGACCGCGGAGGCGCCTCACCGGGCCTCCCGCCGCCTCCCTCGAGAGGCGCCTGGATGTGAGGAAGTCCCCACGGGGACGCACACGGCGCTCTCACCGAACCTGGCGATGATTGTGCCGACCGGCGCAGGACGGGGCGCAGGGGGCGGGCCCCCGGCCGGCTCCTTCCTCCGGCGCCGCGAAGCGGACCGACCGGCGCGCCAGATGTGGATGTTAGAGTCTTCACACCACAACGCGTGAAACGGTCGTCGGAGGACATGTTGATCAGCTTCCATCCCACCACACGTCAGCCGCTACGGCTCCTGGGTGCGTCGCTGCTGGCGTTGCTGTGCCTCGGCGGCGCCGCCCTAGCCCAGGAGGACGAGGCGGGTCCCGACGTGGCCACTCTCATCAGCGACGGGCAGTTCTACCTCGACCGCGGCAACTGCTCGCTGGCGCAGTTCTACTTCCAGGAAGCGCTCAGGGTCGACGAGGACAACGCCGACGCCCAGGTGGGGCACGGGCGCGCCTTGGCCTGCCAGGGCGCGTACCCCGAGGCCATCGAGGCGTTCCAGGCCGCGCTGAGCGTCCAGCCCGACCACCTCGACGCGCTCATCCAACTGGCGAACACCTACCAGTACCAGTACCAGGCCGACCCCACGGCCTACAGCGGCCGCCTGGCCGACGCGCTCGACACCATCCAGCGCGCCGAGTCCGTGTCGGCGAACGACCCGCGCGTCCAGAACACCAAGGGCCTCGTCCTCTACCAGCTCGGCGACCTCCAGCAGGCCAGGACCACGCTGGAGCAGGCCGTGACGCTGGCGGCGACCTCGCAGCTCCTCGACAACGCCCAGAGGAGCACGGTGCAGCTCAACCTGGGGCGCGTCTACCGCGACCTCGACGAGCTGGAGCTGGCCCAGCAGGCGTTCCGCCGCGCGGTGGTGCTCGACCCCACGAGCGCGACGGCCCACAACAACCTGGGCGACATCTCGTACCGCCTCGGCGACTGCTCGACGGCGGAGTACGAGCTGGCCCAGGCCGTGAACCTCGACCCGAACAGCCTGTCGGCAGCCTCGAACCTCGGCATCGTGCTCTTCGAGTGCGGCGAGGTGCAGGCCAGCCTGCCGCGCCTGGAGCAGGCCGTGCAGATGGACGGCGCCGTGTTCCTGCCGCCCCTCTTCACCTACCTCGCCAGGGCCTACCTGGAGACGGGCCAGGTCGACGAGGCCATAAGGCGCGCGCAGCACGGGGCGCTGCTGTCACAGCCGCCCAGCGCCGAGGCCTTCTACTGGCTCGGCCAGTCGTACCAGCGCCGCGGCGGGCCCGGCGACTCGCAGCGCGCCCGCGACGCCTACCAGCGCGCCGTCGAGATCGACCCGAACTACGCCGCCGCCCAGGAGGCGCTCCGCACCCTGCAGTGAGGCGCGCGCGCCCACGCCTGAGCGCGGGGACCGGAGCGTCGCGGCGGAGGCCCTACAGGGCCGGCGCCATGTTGTAAAGTGGCTGGGTTTGCCGGCGGCAGCGGGATGTCCGCCGGCATCCTCGAGCGACAGGAGAGCTCGCGCGCCGGGGCTTATGCGCCGTGGGCGGCCTACCTGTGACTCCCACCTCAACATCCCGCCCACGGAGGAAGACATGTCGTACCTGGGAATGAAGCAGCTCCTGGAGGCCGGCGTCCACTTCGGCCACGAGACCAAGCGCGCCAACCCGAAGATGAAGCGCTACATCTTCGCCGAGCGCAACGGGATCTTCATCATCGACCTGCAGAAGACGCTGGTCGAGAGCGAGAAGGCCTTCGACTTCCTCAAGGGCGTCGCCCAGCGCGGCGGCACGATCCTCTTCGTCGGGGCCAAGAAGCAGGCGCAGGAGATCCTGGCGGCCGAGGCCCGTCGCTGCGGGATGCCGTACATCAACGAGCGCTGGCTCGGCGGGCTGCTGACGAACTTCAAGACGATCCGCACGCGCGTGGACCGCCTCAAGGAGCTCGAGCAGATGTTCGAGGACGAGTCGATACTGCGCTTCACCAAGAAGGAGCAGATCGACCTCGGCAAGGAGATGCACCGGCTCCAGCGCTACCTGGGCGGCATCCGCGACATGTCGAAGCTGCCGGACGCCCTCTTCGTGATCGACCCCACCAAGGAGGCGATCGCGGTCAAGGAGGCGAACAAGCTCGGCATCCCCGTCGTCGGGCTGGCCGACACCGACTCCGACCCCGACGTCCTCGACTTCATCGTGCCGGGCAACGACGACGCGATCCGCTCGATCCAGCTCATCACCGCCCGCCTGGCCGACCTCATCGTCGAGGTGCGCGGCGGGGTCGAGGAGGCGGCGGAGCCCAGCCCCGCCCTGGACGCCGACCGCGAGACGCTGCCGGCGCCGCTCTCGGAGCCGGAGCGCGCGATCAAGGAGGCCGCCACGGCGGCCGACGAAGAGAGCCCCCTCGAGGAAGAGGCAGAGGCGGCAGAGGACTGAGGGCCCGCAGGGCCCTGGACCGCGCGGGCGCCCCGCCTCGGCGCCCCGCGGAGCGAGAACCCGGAACGAGGGTGAGGTAACACCATGGCAGTGACGACCGAGATGGTCAAGAGGCTGCGCGCCATGACGAGCGCCGGCATGATGGACGTGAAGCGCGCCCTGGAGGACGCGGGCGGCGACATCGACAAGGCCGCCCAGCTCCTGCGCGAGCGCGGCATCGCCAAGGCCGACAAGAAGGCCGGACGCGAGGCCAAGGAGGGCGTCGTGGGCACGTACCTCCACCACAACGGCAAGCTGGCCGTGCTGGTGGAGGTCAACAGCGAGACGGACTTCGTGGCCCGCAACGACAGCTTCCGCGAGCTGGCCAAGAACCTGGCCATGCACGTGGCGATGGCGAACCCGCGGTACGTGCGCCGCGAGGACGTCCCCGAGGACGTCGTCGCCGCCGAGCGCGAAGCCCTGCGCAAGCAGGCCATCGAGGAGGGCAAGCCCGAGGCCGTCGCCGACAAGATCGTCGAGGGCCGCCTGAACAAGTTCTTCGCCGAGGTCGTCCTCCTCGACCAGCCCTACGTCAAGGACGACAAGAGGACCGTCGGCGAGCTGGTCAAGGAGGCCGCGGCCACGCTGGGCGAGAACATCCAGGTCGGCCGCTTCGCCCGCATAGCCGTAGGCGAGTAAGGCCCTTGCGCCGCGCGCTGCTCAAGCTGTCCGGCGAGTTCCTCGCGGGCCCGGGAGGTTTCGGGGTCTCCCCCGAGGCCACCACCTCCCTGGCCCGCGAGATCGCGGCGGCCAAGGCGAGCGGCGTCGAGCTGGCCCTCGTGGTCGGCGGGGGGAACTTCTGGCGTGGCGCGCAGCACGGCGCCCACATGGACCCCGCCACCGCCGACTACGTGGGCATGCTCGGCACCGTCATGAACGCCATCGCCCTCCAGGACGCCCTGGAGTCCGTGGGCGTGGACACGCGGGTCCAGACCGCCATCAACATCCAGGAGGTCGCGGAGCCGTACATAAGGCGCCGCGCCCTGCGGCACCTCGAGAAGGGCCGGGTCGTGATCTTCGCCGCCGGCACGGGCAACCCCTTCTTCACGACCGACACGGCCGCCACGCTGCGCGCGCTCGAGATCGAGGCCGACATGGTGCTGATGGCCAAGAACAAGGTCGACGGCGTCTACGAGGCCGACCCGCGCACGAGCCCCGACGCCAGGCGCTACAGGACGCTGTCGTACATGGACGTGCTGAGCAACGGCCTGGCGGTCATGGACGCGACGGCCGTGAGCCTCTGCATCGACAGGGGACTGCCCATACGGGTCTTCGACATCTTCACGCCCGGCAACCTCCAGCGCCTCCTCGCCGGCGAGGAGGTGGGCACGCTCATCGCTCAGGACGTGGAAACCGCGTTCGAGGTCGCCTGAGCGAGCGCGGTAGACTGCTGGCCTGTAGCCTGAGACCCGGAGGTCAGCGATGAAGACGGTCCTCGCCGAGACCAGGGAGCGCATGCAGCGCTCGCTAGAGGCGTTCGAGCAGAACATCGGCTCGGTACGCACCGGCCGCGCCAACCCTTCGATCCTGAACCGCGTGCACGTGGACTACTACGGCACGGCCGTGCCCCTGCCGCAGATCGCCACCGTCTCCAGCCCCGACCCCCGCACGCTGGTCATCACGCCCTTCGACAAGAGCTCGCTGCAGGCGATCGAGAAGGCGATCCTCGAGAGCGACCTGGGCTTCAACCCCAACAACCAGGGCGACAACATCTTCATCAGCGTGCCCCCGCTCACCGACGAGCGCCGGCGCGACCTGGTGAAGACCGTCCACCACATGGCCGAGGAGGCGCGCGTCGCCGTGCGCAACATCCGCCGCGACGCCAACGAGCGCCTCAAGTCCCTGCAGAAGGAGCGCGGCCTGTCGGAGGACGACCTGAGGCGCGCCGAGGCCGACGTCCAGAAGGCCACCGACGAGTTCATCGCCAAGATCGATCAGAGGACGAAGACGAAAGAGACCGACATCCTGGCGGTGTGAACGAGCCGCCAGCCGAGCCTGGTGCGGAGGGCACGCTGCGCGCGCGCGTGGCGGGCGGCCTGGCGATCTTCCTCGCCGCCATGCTCGTGTTGTGGGTCGGCCTGCCGCTGCTGGCGCCGGCGTTCGTGCTGCTGGCCGTGGTGGCCCTGTCGGAGTACGCCGAGCTGATGCGCCTGCGCGGGGTGCCGGTCAGGAAGCGCAGCCTCTTCGTGGCGGCCGTCCTCACCGTCCCCGCCTCCTTGCCGTCCACCTACCCCGGCATGCCCACGTTGGCCGGCGGCGTGAGCTGGCGCGAGGCGCTGCTCGTGACGTTCGTGATCTACGTGCTCGTCCTGGAGGTCGCGGTGCCGAACCGCAACTCGGTGCACGCGGCCGCCTTCACCGTCGCCGGGTACCTCTACGTGCCGTTCCTGCTGGGCTACGTGATCACGCTCCGCTACACGCCCGACGGCCACCTCGGCCTGTGGTTCCTCGGCATACCCCTGCTCTCGGCCATCGCCACCGACGTGGGCGCCTACGCCCTGGGGTCGCTGTTCGGGCGCACCCCGCTGGCGCCGCGCGTCAGCCCGCGCAAGACCGTCGAGGGCGCGGTGGGCGGCCTCCTGCTGGCCCTGCTCATCGTCGCCGGCACGGCCCTGCTCGCCCGACGCGTCGCGGGGCTGCAGCTCGGCGTGGGCACCGTCGTGGCGCTCACCGTCGTCACCTCCCTGGCCGCGCAGCTCGGCGACCTCTTCGAGTCGCTGCTCAAGCGCTGGGCCGGCGTGAAGGACGCCGGCGTCTTCCTGCCCGGCCACGGCGGCGTGCTCGACCGCCTCGACTCGATGCTCTTCACGTTCCCCGTCAGCTACCTGTTCGTCACGGTGCTGGTCGTCCCCTACGCGACCTAGGCGGTAGACTCCAAGCTCACGCCGCGCCGGCGCCGCCGGCCGGCGCATGGGAGGGACAAGGATGAGCGCCGAGGACACCACCGCCAGGCCCCGCACAGCGCACCGCCCGCCCGCCAGGGTCCCGCGCGAGGGGCAGAGGCAGGTGGCGCCCAACTTCATCACCGACATCGTCGACGCCGACCTCGCGTCCGGCCGCGTGACGAGCGTCGTCACGCGCTTCCCGCCCGAGCCGAACGGCTACCTGCACGTGGGCCACGCCAAGGCCATCTGCCTGAACTTCGGCCTCGCCGAGGACTACGGCGGCGTCACCTACCTCCGCTTCGACGACACGAACCCGGAGACCGAGGAGGAGCGCTTCGTCGAGGCGGCGATCCGCGACGTCGAGTGGCTGGGCTTCCGGCCCGTCGAGGTCCGCTTCGCCTCCGACTACTTCCCGCGGCTCTACGAGTGGGCCCTCGAGCTCATCAGGCGCGGCCTGGCCTACGTGGACTCGAGCACCGAGGACGAGATCCGCGAGCTGCGCGGGACCGTCAGGGAGCCGGGGCGTCCGGGACCGTACCGCGACCGCAGCGTGGAGGAGAACCTCGAGCTGTTCGAGCGCATGCGGGCCGGCGAGTTCCCCGAGGGCGCGCACGTGCTGCGCGCGAAGATAGACCTCTCCTCGCCGAACATGAAGATGCGCGACCCGATCCTCTACAGGATCGTGCACGCGCCGCACTACCGCACCGGCGACAGGTGGAAGGTCTACCCGCTCTACGACATGGCGCACCCGCTCTCCGACGCCATCGAGGGCATCACCCACTCGCTGTGCACGCTGGAGTTCG
Organism: Deinococcaceae bacterium; assembly: GCA_044508445.1. Taxonomy (GTDB): domain Bacteria; phylum Deinococcota; class Deinococci; order Deinococcales; family Trueperaceae; genus DASRWD01. The sequence goes on along the minus strand of JBIQHQ010000018.1, from coordinate 21,351 downwards.
AGAACAACAGGGAGCTCTACGACTGGCTCGTGGGCCACCTCGTCGAGGGCGAGCGGCCGCACCAGTACGAGTTCGCCCGACTCGTCCTCGACCACACGGTGATGAGCAAGCGCAAGCTGCTGCGGCTCGTGAACGAGGGCCACGTGACAGGCTGGGACGACCCGCGCATGCCCACGCTCTCGGCACTGCGTCGGCGCGGCGTGCCGCCCGCGGCGCTGCGCGACTTCGCGAACCGCGTCGGCGTGGCGAAGGCGAACAGCCGCACCGACCCGCAGCTCCTCGACCATTCCGTGCGCGACACGCTGAACACCGAGGCGCCGCGCGTGCTGGCCGTCCTCGACCCGCTCGTCGTGGAGCTCACCAACGTCCCGGCCGGCGAGACGACGTGGCTCGACGCTCCCTACTGGCCGCACGACGTGCCGCGCGAGGGCAGCCGCCGCGTGCCGCTCACGCGCGAGGTCGTCATCGAGCGCGACGACTTCGCCATCGACCCGCCGCGGGGCTACAAGCGCCTGGCGCCGGGACGCGCCGTGCGCCTGCGCCACGGGCCCGTGGTGCGCTGCGACGACGTCGTGACCGACGACGCGGGTCGCGTCGCGCGCCTGCGGTGCACGGCGTTCCTCGACGAGATGGGCGCGGCGCCGGAGGGCGTGAAGGTGTGGTCGACGGTCCACTGGGTGTCGCGCGAGCGCGGCGTGCCCTTCACGGCTCGCCTCTACGACAGGCTCTTCACGGCTGCGGACCCCGAGGAGGGCGGCGACTTCCTCGCCCACCTCAACCCCGAGGCCCTGGTCGAGAGGCGCGGGCTCATCGAGCCGTCCGTGCTCGACGACGACCCTGGCACCCGCTACCAGTTCGAGCGCCTCGGCTACTTCTGGCGCGACCCCGTGGACGGCCGCGGCGACGAGCTGGTGTTCGTCAGGATCGTGCCGCTCAAGGACCGCTACGCCAGGCGCGCCGCCGCGACGGAGCCCGCGTCGCCGTCCGCCGGACGGCGCGACGCCCGGGACGAGCGGCCCGGCCCGTCCGACGCGGCGCGCGCCGACCCGGCGCGGGCCGCCGCAGCGGCCGAGCTGGCGGCGCGGCACGGCCTGCGGCCCAACGACGCCGACGCGCTGGCAGGCTCCGCGGAGCTGCGCGCGTTCTTCGAGGCGTCCGTGGCCGCGGGCGCCCCGGCCGGGGCCGCGGCGAACCTCGTCGTCAACGAGGTGGCGCGCGAGCTGCGGGCGCGCGGCGAGAGCCTGCGCCTGACGCCCGCCGGCCTGGCCGGGCTGGCGCGCCTGCTGGACGAGGGCCGGGTGACCGCGACGGTCGCCAAGGAGGTGCTCGCCGAGGCGTCCGCCAGCGGCGGCGACCCGGCCGGGCTCGTCGCCGCCCGCGGCCTCGACCGCGTCCTGCCCGAGGACGAGGTGAGGGAGCTGGTGCGTCGCGCCGTGGCGACACACCCGGACGAGGCCGCCTCCTACAGGTCCGGTAAGTCGGGCCTCAAGGGCTTCTTCGTGGGACAGGTGATGCGCGGGAGCGGCGGGCGCGCCGACCCCGCCCTGGTGCAGCGCCTGGTGACCGAGGAGCTGGACGCCGGCTGACCGGCTACAGCCGGCGGCCGGACACGTAGACCTCCTCGACCTCGAGGTCGGCTCCCAGCACCACGACGTCGGCCCGCAGTCCGGGGGCCAGGGCCCCCCTGTCGGCGAGGCCCAGGTAGGACGCCGGCGCCGTGGACGCCAGCGCCGCCGCCGCGGCCAGGTCGAGGCCGCAGCGCACGGCGTTCCGCACCGCCGCGTCCATGGTGAGGACGCTGCCGGCCAGCGTGCCGTCGCGCAGGCGCGCCGCGCCTCCCGCCACCACCACCGGCTGGCCGCCCAGCTCGCTCTCGCCAGCCTCCGTCCCGGCCGCGCGCATCGCGTCGGTGACGAGCAGCAGCCGCTCCCACTTGGCCGCCAGCGCGGCGCGGAACGCCGTCCCGTGCACGTGGTGCAGGTCGAGGATCACCTCGGCGTAGGCGTCGCGCCGCGCCAGGGCCGCGCCCACCGCGCCTGGGGCGCGCGAGCCGAGCTGCGACATCGCGTTGTAGAGGTGCGTGAAGCCGGACACGCCCCCGGCCTCCGCCACGGCGTCGAGCACGGCCTCGACCTGCTCGGCCGTGGCCACCGTGTGGCCGATGCTGACCCGCACGCCGGCGCCGGCGAAGGCGCGGGCCGCCTCCGCCGCGCCCGCCAGCTCGGGTGCCAGCGTGACGACCCTGACCACGTCCAGGGCCAGGGCCTCGGCCACGAGCGCGGGGTCCGGGTCCACGGCGTGGGGAGGCTGCGCGCCCAGCCTCTCGGGGCTGATGAAAGGCCCCTCGAGGTGGGCGCCGGGGACGTCGGCCATCCCCGGCTCGCCTCCGGACGCGTCCCTCACCTGCGCGACGCCCCTCAGCGCCCGCATCACGTCGGGCCAAGGGCGCGTGATCGTCGTGGGCAGCAGCGTGGTCGTCCCGTGCGAGGCGTGACAGCGCGCTAGCGTGGCGACGCCGTCGGGGCCGTCCATCGCGTCGCCGCCGCCGCCGCCGTGAACGTGGACGTCGATGAAGCCGGGGAGGAGGTAGGGAGCGGGCAGTCCGGCCGCCGGTCCCGGGTCGCCGAGGACCTCGACCCGCGCGATGCGCCCGCCGTCGAGCTCGAGGGTGCCGCGCGCCGCCCCACCCGGCAGCACCAGGGTCCCGGTCAGGCGCCTCATGGACACCCCGCCGCCGCGCCCCTAACCTGGGCGGTACCTACGTCCCTTGGCTCGGCCATGGCTGGCCAGGATACTGCGAGACGAAAGGGAGGCGACGCGAATGCCTCGTACCACGACGTACTACCCGGAACCGAACATCAGTAAGACCCTGTTCGCCTCGAAGTTCATGGCGCCGGTCTGGACCGTGGTGCGCATCTACCTAGGCTGGCTGTGGCTGAACGCGGGCTGGCACAAGGTGACGGACCCCAAGTGGGTCGGCGCGGAGGCCGGCACCGCCGTCTCCGGCTTCCTGAACCGAGCGCTGAGCCTCTCGGTGGGCGACTCCCCCGCCGTCAGCGGCTGGTACGCCTGGCTCGTCGAGCACGTCTTCCTGCCCGCCGCTCCGGTGATGTCCTACCTCGTCGCCTTCGGCGAGACGCTCGTGGGCATCGCGCTCATACTGGGCTTCCTCACCGGCGTCGTGGCCTTCCTCGGCGGCCTGATGAACGTGGCCTTCATGCTGGCCGGCACGCTCTCCACGAACCCGATCATGTTCATCCTCGCCACCTGGATCGTGCTGGCCTGGCGCATAGCCGGCTACTACGGCCTGGACTACTGGGTGCTCCCGCTCCTCGGCGCCCCCGCCAACGGCTTCAGCCGCAGGAGGAGCGCCGCCGGGACGTCGGTGGCGACGAGCTGACACCGCGCCGGGCCGCCCAGCCCGGCACGTGGAGAGGCCCGGTCCGCGAGGGCGGACCGGGCCTTCGCGCTGGCCTGAGGACACAAGGCTCGCGGCGCGGGCGCACGTCCCGCTCGGCGCCGCGAGCGCCCAGGCACGTACGGCTAGCTCAGTAGCGCCTGTTGCGCCCGCCGCGACCGCGGTCACCGCGATCGCGACCGCCGTAGCCCTCGTCGCGGTCGCGCCCGTAGCCGCCCTCGCGGTCGCGCCCACCGTAGCCGCCGCGGTCGCCGCCGTAGCCGCCGCGGTCGCCGCCGGAGCGCTCGAAGGAGGGCGCCTGCACCGGCGCCCGGTGCGTTACGACCACGTTGCGAGCCTGCGGGCCCTTCGGGCCCTGCTCCACCTCGAAAGTGACCTCGTCGCCTTCGTTGAGAGTCCGGAAGCCCTCGGCCTGGATGGCGCTGAAGTGTACGAACACGTCGTCACCGCCGTCGTCGTGGGCGATGAACCCGTACCCCTTCTCGCTGCTGAACCACTTGACCTTGCCTTCTGCCATGACCTTCCTTAGCCGCCCGGGCCGCCGGGCTCGTTTGACTGCCAGCCCCGGCAGGCGCACCACCCCGCTCCGGCGTGGGCCGGCCGACCGTGAGACCGCCATCGGTATCTGGCGCCCGAAGTGTAGGGCACGGGCGCGGCCCGTGACAATACGAGTGGGCCGGGACCCGTGCAACCTCGGCAACCGTCCCGCCCGCCGGCGCGGGCGCGGTAACGTTCGCGCGTGGCAGAGGCGAGCGGCAGGGGCCTGGCGGGGACGGCGGGAGCGCAGGATGCGGCCGGGCTGGCCGCGAGGCTGGAGGCGCTGGAGCGCCGCCTGGCGGGTCACGGCGACCCGCGCTTCGAGGCGTCGCCCGCCGCCGACGCCAGGCTGGGCGCCGTGGCGCTGGCGCTGGCCGACGGCTCGAGCGCCGACGACGCGCCCGTGGCGCGCCGCCCGCACGAGCCGTTCACGGCCGCGAGCACGATCAAGGTCTACGTGCTCCAGGCGCTGCTCGAGGCCGTGGCGGGCGGCGACCACGACCTTGACGAGAGGGTCGAGCTCCGCGCCGAGGACCAGGTGACGGGCTCCGGCGTGCTCAAGGTGCTGAGCCCCGGCACCTCCTACCCGCTCCTCGACGTGGCCACGCTGATGATCGTCGTGTCCGACAACACCGCCACGAACCTGCTCATAGACCTCCTCGGCGTCGAGCGGATACGGCAGGTCGTGGCCGACCGCGGCTGGTCGGGCACCCACCTGCGCGGCAAGCTGCAGGTCGCCGCTGTGGCGGGCGACCAGAAGCCCACGCCGAGCCGCACGACCCCGCGCGACCTCGCCGACTACTTCGCGCGCCTGTGGCGCGGCGAGCTGCTGCCGGACGACCTCACCGCCCTGGCCAAGCGCATCTACGCGCGCCAGCAGTTCACGGAGCTCGGCCGCGCCATCGGCTACGACCAGTACAGCGCCGAGGTGGGCGACTCGCCCGTGGTGATCGCGTCGAAGAGCGGCTCGGTGCGCGGCGTGCGCAACGACGCCGGCGTCATCGCCATCGGCGAGCCCGGCGGCGAGCGGCGCGAGGTCGTGGTGGCCGTGATGACGGAGGGGTGCCCCGACCGCCGCTTCCACCCCGAGAACCTGGGCGCCCAGGTGGTGGGCGCCGCCGTGGCCGAGGTCCTCGGCGCCCTGGAACCCCGCCGGGCCGCCGGCTGAGCGGCGCGCCCCGCGGCGCGGGCCCGGCCCGGTCCACGGCGGGCCTGCGACCTCGGCCCGCGGTGCGCCCGGTGCCCGGTGGTCACCAGGCCCCGACGTCCTCCAGCGCCAAGCGGACCTTCACCGTGGTCTCGCCGGGCCAGACGACCCAGTCGCGGGACCTGACGTGCAGCCGGCCGCGGCTGGTGATCACTGGCACCGCCTCGCCGGCCGCGAAGCGGGCCACGAAGGCGGGCAGGTCGGCCACCGGCATCTCGCCCTCCCACTGCAGGCGGGAGCCGGACACGCCGACTAGGGTGCCGGCGGTGCCGGCGATGGTGGCGGGCAGTGGCGCGGAGCGTGGCTCGTCCATGAGGCGAGCATGACCCTCGGCGGCGGCGAGGGGCCGGCGAGCTGGGCAGCAGCCTAGACCCGTTGGGCAGGCTTCCACGCCCACCCCGGCAGACGCGCAGGCCGGCTCAAGGCGTCCCCAGCACGCCCGAAGCGCCGAGGGCGTCGTCGAGCTCAGCGGCCCGCAGCTCGACGACGCGCCGCGAGCGCAGGTAGACGAGCCGCGTGCGGGGCGACTCTCCCAGGGCGCCCTCCACCGCGTGCCTGTAGAGCCCGAGCTGCACGTGGTAGCGCTCGGGGCGCACGCGGCGGTCCGTCTTGTAGTCGTCGATCCACCACTCGCCGCCCACGCGGTAGAGCCTGTCGATCACGCCCTCCCACACCGTCGAGCCGCCCGGGTAGGCGAGCGGCAGCTCGGCGCGGTCCACCTCCCGCTCCGCCAGCGCGGGCAACGCCCCGCCCAGGAGGTCGTGGTAGCCCGCCAGCAGCTCGGCGACCTCGCGCAGGACGTCGTCCTGCCGCTCCGGGTCGTAGGGGAACATCACCTCGTGCGCCCTCAGGCTCTCCAGGCGGGCGGGCTCGGGCGCCCAGTCCTGGCTTATCGCGAAGTGCACGAGCGTTCCCACCACCCGACCGCGACCGGGCAGGTCGAGGTAGTGACCGGGGTGGCCGCCGTCGTCCAGCGCGGGCGCGGCGCCGTCCTCCCCGAGGTCGGCGGCGGCGAGGGCCAGCCCGTCGCCCAGGCCGTGGGCCTCGTAGCGCGTCAGCGGCTCCGCGACCTCGCCCGCGTGCAGTAGCACGTCGACCAGGCGCGACGGGCTCGACAGCGGCGCGTACCGGTGGTGCGGGAACCGCCTCTCCGTCCAGGCGGAGGCGGCCACGGCGGGGGCGGGCGACGCGACCGACGCCACCCGTCCCGGGAAGCGACCGGGCGCGTGGCTCGTCACCGTCACGTGGGGCCCAGGCGGGTCGTCCGCGAGGTCCAGCGCGAGGAGCGTGGCGAGCCAGCCGCGGGGATCCCTCCCCGCCACCCGCGAGCCCGTGACCAGCAGGTGGTCGCGAGCGCGCGACAGCGCCACGTAGAGCAGCCTGTGGTCCTCCTGGTCCTCCCGCCGCGCCCAGGCGGACCGCACCGCGTCGTCCGGCACGGCCTCCAGCAGCGCCGCCCGGCCCGTGTCCGGGTCCACCACGACGGCCGGGGTCCGGCGGCGACGCCCCCTGGAGGCGTCGTAGACGGCGACGGCGTCGAACTCCAGGCCCTTCGAGGAGTGCACGGTGAGGAGCCTCACGCCGCCCGATCCCACGGGCACCTCCTCTTCCTCGGAGCGCCTCGCCAGCGTGTCGAGCAGGTCCACGAGCCGGCCGAGGTCCTCCGGCTCACGGTCCGCGACGGCGAAGAGCATGGCGTCGACGTTGGCCCGCGCCGCGCGCGACAGCCGCGTGACGAGTGGCGGCCTGCCGGCCAGGCTCTCGCGCAGCACGGCCTTGAGGGCCGCCAGGGGCGGCGCCAGCGCGACGCGTCGCAGCTCCTCCACGACGGCGTGGGCGGCGGGGCTCACGCCGCGCAGCGCCGCGTAGGGCTCGGGCGCGTCGAGGACGTCCCTCACCTCGGCCAGGCTCAGCTCGCACAGCGGCCCGCGGAGGAAGGGAGCCAGCGCCTCGCGCCCGCCGCCGGCGCCGACCTCCAGCGCGTAGCGCACGTCGAGGAGCTCCTGACGCCTGAACAGGCCGCGACGCCCGTACTCGGTGGGCACGCCCCTGGCCTCGAGCGCCGCCCGCACCCGCGCGAGTTGGCCGTGGGTGCGCGCCAGGACGGCCATGCGGGAGAAGGGCACGCCGCGCTCCTCGTGCAGCGCCACGAGCCGGGAGGCGAGGAGCTCGCGCTCGGCGGAGCGCAGCGCGTCGAGGCGACCGTGGCCGACCACGACCGCCAGCTCCACGGAGCCGTCCACCGCGGCCTGCGTGCCGGACGCCGCGACCTCCGGCGCCTCGCCCGCCTCGAACCCCTTGCCGGCCCGCGCCAGGCGCGTGGTGAGGCGGTTGAGCACGGCCACGAGGGCGCGGGAGTGGCGCCGGGTCTCCGCGAGGGGCGGGAGCACCTCGCCGCTCTCCGTGGCGTCCGCCAGCGCCCGCCGGAACACGTTCACGTCGGCGTTGCGGAAGAGGTAGATCGACTGCTTGGGGTCGCCGACGACCTCCACCGACGCTCCGGCCGCCTCGAGCCGGGCGAAGAACTCGCCCTGCAGGGGGTTCACGTCCTGGAACTCGTCGACGAGCACGACGGGGTAGCGGCGCACCAGCCGCTCCCGGGCCGCGGGGTGCTCGAGCATCCTAAGCGCCGCGCGCTCCACCTCGCCCGGCCCGAGCCGCCGACCGGCGTAGCGCGCGAGCAGCCGCCGGTAGGCGGCGCGGTAGAGCGCCCCCACCGCCTGCGACAGCGGGTCGGGGTCGAAGACGAGCTCGGCCGCGAGCGAGCGGCGCGCGAAGACCTCGAGGGGCAGCGTGGCGGCGTGGTCGCCCGCCGCCAGCAGGGCCCCGTGCAGCGGGTGCTCGGGGTCCCGCGCCAGGAGCCGCAGCGAGTGGAGCTCCTCCTCGAACTCGGCCGCGGCGTCCCGCTCGGCCACCATCGCGAAGCGCGGGTCGAGGGTGAGCAGCGGCGCCGAGAGCCTCAGCCCGGCGATCATGAAGCCGTGGATCGTCTTGAGGAGCGCCCCGCCCAGCTCGCGCCGCGCCTGCTCGAAAGGCTCGAGCCCGCCCGTGGGCGCGTAGAGGCCGTGCAGGTAGCTGCCGCGCTCCAGCACCTCGGCGACGGCGCCCGCGACGCGGGCGCGCAGCTCGGCGGCCGCCGACCTGGTGTAGGTGACGCCGGCGATGCGCCGCAGCGGCGTGCCGTCGCCGATGAGCTCGAGGTAGCGCCGCACCAGGCTCGTCGTCTTGCCGGTGCCGGCCGAGGCGACCCTGACCCTCACGGCAGCTCCCCCTTGCGGCAGACGGCGGCCAGCCGGCAGCGGGCGCAGCGGTACTCGTCCGGGTTCGGCTCCACGCGGCCGGCGGCCAGGTCCCGCAGGGCTCGCGCCACGCCCTCCTCCACCTCGTCCAGCCTCTCCAGCATCACCGGGCGGTTCGAGTTCTCGAACCGCAAGGGCACGCCCAGCACCGGCCACACGACGATGGCCACGTGCCGCGCGGGGCGCGACCAGCGGCGCATGACGACGGCGGCCGCCAGGTACTCGGTCCACCGCGCCGACTGCCAGCGGCGCGCGTACTCCCACTCGGCGCCCGAGTAGGGCGGCGCGAAGCGGTAGAGCGTGGCCATCGAACCGCCGCCGGCGAGCCTCTCGCGCCGGGCCGCGTCCACGTACGCGGTGACGCCGAGCTCTTCGTGCCGCACGGCCGCGTTCCAGGTCAGGCAGGTGAGCGTGTCGGCGTGGTCCCGCAGCCACCCCGCCGCCCAGGGGTGGTCGGCGGCCACGGACGCGAGGCGCGTGGGGTCCAGGCCGGGCCGCGCCTTGAGGTCGTCGAGCAGCCGTCGCCAGTCCTCGCCTCCGCCCGGCGGCTCCTCGATGAGCCGCCTCAGCTCGACCTCGGCGGCCGCGCGCCTCCCGCCCGCGGCGGCTGCGGCGGCGAGGTCCCCGTCACCGAGGTCCAGGGCGAGCTCTCCCCACGCCCGCAGGGAGCACTCCTCGGCGTACTCGCGCAGCCACTCGACGTCGGGACCGCCGTCCGGGGCCGGCGGCGGCTCGATGGGGCCCGGCACCGGCGCGAACGCCGGCTCGTACGGCTCGTCGGCGCCCGCCTCCAGCGGGCTGCCGGCTGGGAGCACGGGCAGCGGCGCCAGGGCACCGGGTTCCCCGACGAGGCGCTCGTCGGGCACCAGCGCCCCGCCCGGTCCGGCGAGCGGCGCCGTGACGACCGTGACGCGTCCGCGGCTGAGGAGCTCCGCTATCACCAGCTCGTCCCCGCCGGCGAAGCGCCGCGGCAGGCAGCCGAGGCCCCGCAGCGGCGCCCTGGCGTCGTCGGGCACGAAGTAGTCCTCGCGCTCGCCCGCCGAGTAGGCGCCCACCGTGGCCCCCATCACGTAGCAGCGCTCGAACCGGCGGCCGGAGGCGAGGTCGGCGTCGAGCAGCGCGACGCCGCCCGCGAGCGCCCGCGGGGAGCGCACGTCCCGCAGGAGCGCGGCCAGCCACTCCTTGAAACGCTCGCCGCCGGCCAGCCGCGAGGCGTGCTGGGCGGCCGCCAGCACGCGCTCCCTGAGGGCCGGCTCGACGTCGTGGGTCCGCCCCAGGACCTCGTCGAGGAGCCAGCGGGTCCAGGCGACGGGGTCGCCCCTCACCGCCAGCAGGTCGGTCCAGCGGGCCAGCTCCTCGCCGAGCCCCACGGCCCGCGCCACGCGCGCCAGAGCGTCGGCGCCCGTGACCCTCAGGCGCAGCGCGGTCGCGGCCACGGGCGCCAGCTCCGGCACGGCGAGCAGCCGGGCCGGCGTCGGCCCCGAGCGGAGCTCGATGAGGTCGAGGAGCGCGCGTCCGGCTGGCGTGTCGGCGAGTGCCACGCCGCGCTCGTCCATCAGCGGCACGCCGTACTCGTCGGCGAGGGCCGCCAGGGCGTCGCCGGCGCCGCCGGGCGCCACCACGGCCAGGTCCAGCGGGTCGAGTCCGGCCGCGAGGTCGCGCTTGAGGCTGCGCAGCACCCATCGCGCCTCGTCGACGGCGTTGACGGCCGCGTACCGCCGCACCTCCACGGGCGCGTGGGTCGGCTCGAGGACCTCGTCGGGCCGGAGCCCGGGCGGCGCCGACGGGAGCGCGACCTGCACGGGCACGTGGCGCGCCAGGCCGCGCAGGAAGACCCAGTCGAGGGGCCCGAGCTCGCGCCAGCCGTCGACGACGACGGCGTCAGGCAGGCCCGCCGCCGCGCGGGCGCGGGGCGCGCCCATCACCGCGGCGAAGCGGTCCTCGCCCGCTAGTGCCGCCGCCTGGCTGCGGACGTCGTCGTAGTCCCACCGGGCGCCCTTCTCCACCTCGTAGGCCTCGTAGACGAGGGTCAGGCGCTCGAGCTCGGCGCCGGGCACGAGCCCGCGGAGGCCGGCGGGCGGCACCTCGTAGCGCTTGGCCTCGGCGATCGCGGCGGCGAAGAGCTTGGCCTCGCCGGGCGAGGGCTGGCGGCCCATGACGCGCCCGAGGGCCTCGGCCACGACTACGATGCGGGCCGTGCCAACGACCAGCGGCCTCAGGTCGTCCGGCACTGCGGCCGAGAGGACGCGGTAGTAGGCCTGCTGGGCGCCCACGACCTCGAGTCCGAGGACCGCCCGTCCGCCGGACGTGACGCGGCGGAAGACGTAGGGCCGCTGGTGCGGCAGGGAGACCCACCACACGCGGCAGCCGGAACGGCAAGCCTCCAGCACGCGCTCCACCGTGCGCGTGGTCTTCCCCGACGCGGGCGGACCCACGAGCAGGCGCAGCCCGGGCTCGCCCGGGCCCGAGCGTGCCGCTCCCCCTCCGGCCGGCCCCGTCACCTAAGCTCTGCGGTTCAGGGGCCGGGCAGCAGCGGCCTGTCCCAAGGGATGGCGTAGGCGACGGCGGCGGCGGCGAGGACGTAGAAGAGAAGCGCCTGCCTGGGGTTGTCGGTCTTGCGTCCGCGGGAGGCGCCCACGTGCACCAGCGCCGCGGCCACGATCATCAGCACGGGGTGCTCGACGACGATCTTGCGCAGCGCGGGGTCGCGCATGACGGCGCCCATGTTCCCGAGGCTGCCCTGGACCAGCGGGCTGACGAACCACAGCACGAGGCCCAGGAGCACCTGGACGTCGACGGCGATCGTGAACCAGCGCGCCAGCGCGTTCTGCGCCGGCGTCCAGCGCTCGGCGACGACCGCGCTCACCAGGGCGACCAAGCCCAGCACGACGACGACCCACCTGATGACGCTATGGAGGTCGAGCAGACCCGTGTACATGTCCCCTCCCGCTGCCGCTTCCGCCCACGCGCGGCGACCCTCGCAAGGTACTACGCGGCAAGCATGGCACGCCTGACGGACGCCGCGTCGTGGACCGGCAGGTCGCAGGAGCCGGCGCGGCACACGTACACGGTGAGCGGCGCCCCGGGCGGGTAGCGCCCCTCGGCCAGCGCCAGGCCGGCCAGCGGGTGGCGTCCGCCCGACTCGTCGGCGGGGTCGAGCAGCAGCAGGGCCTCGTCGCCCCTGCCGGCCTCCCTGACGGCCGCGAGCGCGGCGGCGACCTCGGGCAGCTCGCGGGCGCCCACCACGACGACCTCGCGGGCGTCGCCCGTCATCTCGCGGAGCGCCGTCAGGGTCGTGGCGAACGCCTGCGGTGCCGTGGCGGCTGCCGGCAGCAGCGGCCACAGGGCGCTCAGCGCGCGCTCCTGCAGCGACGGGTCGGAGAGGTAGCGGCCGGCCCACCACACGAGCCTCGCCGCGGCGGCGTAGCGGCTGGGCGTGGCGCCGTCGGCGTGGCTCTTCAGGCGCGCCGGCGCGCCGCCGGCCCCGGCCGACGCGTCGAACCAACCCCCGCCCTCCGGGTCGGCGAAGAGCTCCTCGACCTCGCGCGCGAGCCGCAGCGCCTCGGCGAGCAGCTCGGGGCGCAGCGTCGCCAGGTAGAGGTCGATGAGCCCGCAGCCCAGGTAGGCGTGGTCCTCGAGCAGCCCCGTGACGCGCGACTCCCCGGCGCGCCAGGCGTGGGTCAGCCTGCCCGCGTCGTCGCGGCGCGCCACGAGGAAGCGCGCCAGCTCGAGCCCGAGCCGGTGCAGCCGCGGCTCGCGCAGCTGCGTCCCCGCCGCCGCCAGCGCCGACAGCAGCAGGCCGTTCCACGAGGTCAGCACCTTGTCGTCGGTGGCTGGCCTCACGCGCGCCTCGCGGCGCGCCAGCAGCAGCTCGTCCCCCCGGCGCAGCCGCGCCGCCACCTCCTCCTCCGCCAGCCCCGTGTCGCGTGCCAGCTCCGCCGGGCTCGCGGCCAGGCGCAGCACGTTGCCGCCCTCGAAGTCGCCGCCGGCGGTCACGCCGTAGCGGCGGGCCATGAGGCCGGCGAGGTCCCCGCCCCCCAGCGCCTCGCGGAACTCGGCCTCCGTCCAGGCGTAGTAGCGGCCCTCCTCGCCCTCCGAGTCGGCGTCCAGCGCCGAGAAGAAGGCGACCTGGCCGGGAGCCGGGCGCACGGCCATCTCGCGCTCCAGCCAGCCGACGATGCCGAGCGCCGCCTCGCGGTAGCGCTCCTCGCCGGTGGCGCCGAAGGCGCGCGCGTACGAGCCGAGCAGGAGGGCGTTGTCGTAGAGCATCTTCTCGAAGTGCGGCACGCGCCAGGACGGGTCGACGGCGTAGCGGAAGAAGCCGCCGCCCAGGTGGTCGCGTACGCCGCCGGCGGCCATGGCGTCCAGGGCCCGGCAGGCGGCGCGCAGGCCGCGCTCGTCGCCGGCCGCGAGCAGCAGCGACAGGGCGGCGTGAGGCGGGAACTTGGGTCCGCCGCGCGGGTCGCCGAAGCCCCCGTGCGCGCTGTCCTCCCGTGCCAGCAGGGCCTCCACGGCCCTCGCCGTGGCGTCGGCGACGGACGCGGACGCGCCGTCCCCGGCGGGTGCGGGCAGGCCCAGGCCGCCGTCCGCCGCGACGGCGCCGCCGAGCCGCGCGATCTGCCCGGCCAGCGCGGAGGCCGCCGCCTCCACCTCGTCGCGGCGCTCGCGCCAGGCGTCCAGCACGGCGCGCAGCACGCGGGTGAAGCTCGGCGCGCCCAGCCGGTCCTGCGGCGGGAAGTAGGTGCCGCCGTGGAACGGCTCGCCGCCCGGCGTGAGGAAGACCGTGAGCGGCCAGCCGCCCGAGCCGGTGAGGGCCTGCACGGCCGTCATGTAGTAGTCGTCGACGTCGGGCCGCTCCTCCCTGTCCACCTTGACGCACACGAAGGAGCCGTTGAGGAGCTCGGCCACGGACGGGTCGCGGAACGACTCGCGCGCCATGACGTGGCACCAGTGGCAGGCGGCGTAGCCGGAGGAGAGCAGCACGGGCCTGCCCGCGGCGCGGGCGTCCGCGAAGGCCTCCTCGCCCCACGGGTACCAGTCCACGGGGTCGTCGGCGTGCTGCCTGAGGTAGGGGCTCAGCTCCCCGGCCAGGCGGTTGGCCATGCCGCACGCTAGCCGAACGGGGCGCCGCCGATGGTCGACAAGTGACGCCCGGCGCCGACCGTGACGGGCCGGCGCCGGGCATCGCGCTGGTCGGATGTTGCGAGAAGGCGGTGGAGTGGACGTGGGATGACGTCCAGCGCTGTCGAGAACCTAACCCCGCGAGGCTTACAGGTCTCTTACAGAGGGACCGTGTGCTGTCACGCGGCGCTCACTCGCCCGGCGCCGGCTCCGGAGCGGGCGCGGCGAGCTCGACCCGCTCCGGGTAGGTGACCAGCCCGGAGCCGCGCACCAGGCCCTGCACCACGGCGGAGGCGGCGTCGGCCGCCACGCTCTCGGCCACGTCCTCGCGGACGTCCTCGAGCGGCAGCACGGTGGCCGGCCTGTGGTCGTAGACGAGCAGCGCGTGGTAACCGAACTGGGTCTCCACGGGACCCGTGACGGCCCCCACCTCGGCGCTCACGACCGCCTCCTCGAACGGGGCGACCATCGTGCCGCGCTGGAAGCAGCCGAGGTCGCCGCCCCTGCCGGCGGTGGCGTCGGTGCCGTGCTCGCTCGCCAGGGTGGCGAAGTCCTCGCCGGCCCTGACCCTGTCGACGAGCTCCTGGGCCAGCGCCTCGTCGGCCACGAGGATGTGCCGAGCGCAGAAGGTCTCGGGCTGCGTGTAGCGGTCGATGTCGGCGAGGTACCTGACGCGCACCTCCTCGTCCGTGGGCTGCGTCTCGTCCTGTATCGCCTGCACCACCTGCCCGATGAGGTCCGCCTCGCGGATCAGCGTCACGAGGTCGTCCTCGCTGGGGAAGCCGGCGCCGGCGAGGGCCGTCTCGTAGTCCTCCGCGGCGACGGAGGAGCGCAGCCTGTCGAGGGTCTGCTGCACGGACTCCTCGTCGGGAGCCAAACCGCGGCGCTGGGCCTCGCGCAGGAGCACGAGCTCGGTGCCGCGCTGCTCTATGTACTGGGGCAGCAGGCCGCGCAGCCTGAAGGCGAGGTCCTCGGTGTAGGGCACGCCCTGGCCGGCGGCGAAGCTGCGCATGGCGACGTCGAAGCGCCAGGCGACGTCGCTGAGCCGCTCCTCGGTGTCGCCGAGGCGGAGCAGGACGGGGTCCTCGTCGGTCGCCGCGGGGCCGGCGGCCTGTCCCTCGTCGTCCGGGGGCTGTGCCGCGGGCGCCGGGGCGGGCGGTGGCTCGGCCGGCGCCTGCGCCGTGGCCGGGATCGCCGAGAGGAGGAGGGCGACGAGGGCGACGAGCCCGGTCCGCGCGAGCGGACGCTCGAGGAGTCTCTTCACCCCAGCAGGCTACTACGTATCTCCGTGAGCCCGAGCGGCCCGTGCCCGCGGGGAGCCCCGCTGGGCCCACGCGCGGGGACGGGCCAGCGGCGACCGCCGTGCCCCTCTAGGCCACGGCCTCGCCCTCGCGGGCGGCGCGCAGGCGCCGGTACAGCTCGCGTTGCTCCGGCGTGAGCGTCTCGGGCACCGTCACGCGCACCTCGGCGAGGAGGTCGCCGCGCCCGCCGCCGCGCTTGGGCCAGCCCTGGCCGCGCAGCCGCAGCACGCGGCCCGTGGAGCTGCCGGCGGGGACCGTCAGCTCGCCCTCGCCGTCGAGGGTCGCGACCTTCACGGTGCCACCGAGGGCCGCGACGTCGTCCGGCACCCTCACCTGCACGCGCAGGTGGTCCCCGTCGAGGCGCCACAGCGGGTGCGGCAGGTGCCTGACCTGGAGCAGGAGGTCGCCGCCCCCCGGCGCCTGGCCGCGGAGCCGCAGCTTCACGCCGTCGCGCACGCCGGCCGGCACGTTCACCTCGAGCTGCCTGTCGCCCACGCGTACCGTCGTGGGCCCGCCGCGGTAGGCGTCGAGGAGGCCGAGGTCGAGCCTCGCCTCGGCGTCGGGCGGACGCGGGGCGGCGCGGGTCGCGGCGCGACCGAACGAGAACGGGTCGTCAGGCACGCCGCCGGAGGCGGCACGGGGCCCGCCGGCCATGAAGCTGCCGAAGAGGCTCTGGAAGAAGTCGGAGAAGCCGGCGAACTCCTCGGGCGAGACGTTGGTGTAGACGGTGCCGCCCTGGCCCGTGAAGGGCGCGCCGCGGGCGAAGTCGGGGACGCTCCCGGTGCGCCCGTAGGCGTCGTAGAGCCGGCGCTTCTCGGGGTCGGAGAGGACCGTGTAGGCCTCGTTGACCTCCTTGAAGCGCTCCTCCGCGCCCGGGTCGTCGGGGTTGCGGTCGGGGTGGTGCTTGGCGGCGAGCCGGCGGAACGCGCGCCTGATCTCGTCCTGCGACGCGTCCCTGTCGACGCCCAACACCGCGTAGTAGTCCTTGAACTCGGCCACTGACTCGCCCCCGCGGGCGCCGCCTGCGCTCAGGCGCCTTCCTTGGCGACTATCACCTTCGCCGGCCTGATGAGCCTGTCGCCCTTGACGAATCCGGCCGAGTGGACCTGCACGATGGCGCCGTCGGCCGCCTCGGGCCCGGCCGGCACGACGGCCAGGGCCTCGTGCCTCTCGGGGTCGAAGGTCTCGCCCTTGAGGCCGACGGGCGAGATGCCCAGCGCGTCGAGCTGCCTGAGCAGCGAGTCGCGCACCGCCCTCACGCCGGTCACGAACGGGCCCTCCAGCCCGGCGGCGACGGCCGCCTCCAGCGCCCTCTCGAGGTCGTCGTAGACGTTGAGGACGGGCAGGACCATGCTGTCGATCCCGGCCTCGCGCTCGCGGGCCAGCTCGCCCTCCATGCGGCGCCGGTAGTTCTCGAACTCGGCCCTGGCGCGCAGGAAGCGGTCGCGGTTCTCCGCGGCCTCGCGCTGTAGCGCCTCGAGGCGCTCCTGCGCGCGGCGCAGCTCGTCGCGCAGGATCTCGACCTCGCCCTCGCTCGGCGCCTCACGGTCGGCGGCGGGGGCGTCGACCCCCGCCGTGTCCGCGGCCTGCCTGTCGGTGTCGTCGGTCACCTGGCTAACCCCTCAGCCCGCCGGCTTGAAGTCGGCGTCGATGACCTCTTCGTCGTCGCCCTGACCGCCCTGCTGACCGCCCTCGGCCTGCTGGCCGGGCTGCTGGGCCGTCGCCTGCATGAAAGCCTGGAGCTTCTCGGCCAGCTCGCGGCTCTTCTGCTCGACCTCGTCCTTGCTGGGGCTGCCGTCCAGGAGGCGCTGGGCCTCGGCGATGGCGTCCTGCACGGGCTTCTTCTGGTCGTCGGTGGCGCCGGAGGCGTCCTCGAGGGCCTTCTGCGCCTGGAGCCTGAGGCCGTCGAGCTGGTTCTTTGCCTCGGCCATCTCGCGCAGCTTGCGGTCCTCGTCGGCGTGCTGCTCGGCCTCCTTCACCATCCGGTCGACCTCGTCCTCGCTGAGGGTCGTGGTGTTCTGGATGGTGATCGAGGCCTCCTTGCCCGTCGACTTCTCGCGGGCCGTGACGTGCAGGATGCCGTTGGCGTCGATGTCGTAGGTGACCTCGATCTGCGGCATGCCCGCGGGCATGGGCGGGATGCCCTCGAGGTTGAAGCGGCCCAGCGACTTGTTGTCGCGCGCCATCGGCCGCTCGCCCTGCAGCACGTGGATGGGCGCCGTGGTCTGGTTGTGGTCGGCGGTGGAGAAGACCTCGGTCTTGCGGACGGGGATCGTCGTGTTCCTGTCGATGAGCTTCGTGAACACCCCGCCCTTCGTCTCGATGCCGAGCGAGAGCGGCGTGACGTCGAGCAGCACGATGTCCTCGACGGCGCCCGTGAGCACGCCCGCCTGGACGGCCGCACCGAGCGCCACGACCTCGTCCGGGTTCACGCTCTGGTTCGGCTCCTTGCCCAGCAGGTCCTTGACGATGCGCTTGACGGCCGGCACGCGCGTGGCGCCGCCGACGAGGATGACCTCGTCGATCTGCGAGCGCTCGAGCTTGGCGTCCTTC
The DNA here is from genome assembly GCA_044508445.1 of Deinococcaceae bacterium. Lineage (GTDB taxonomy): Bacteria > Deinococcota > Deinococci > Deinococcales > Trueperaceae > DASRWD01. Next base: position 3,915 of record JBIQHQ010000018.1, on the reverse strand, counting down.
AGAGCCTGCTCGACGGGCCCCTTGATGCGGGCCAGGAGCGGCTGGACGAGCTCCTCGAACTTGGCCCGCGTGAGCTTCTTCTCGAGGTAGAGGGGCGCGTTCGAGGCCGGGTCCATGGCGATGAAGGGCAGGCTGATCGTCGTCTCCGGCAGGCCGGAGAGCTCGATCTTCGCCTTCTCGGCGGCCTCGATGAGGCGCTGCAGCGCCTGCTTGTCCTTGCGGAGGTCGACGTTGTACTCGGCCTTGAACTCCTCGGCGAGCCAGTCGACGATCGCGTGGTCCATGTCGGAGCCGCCGAGGTGCGTGTCACCGGAGGTCGAGCGGACCTCGAAGACGCCGTCGCCGACCTCGAGCACCGACACGTCGAAGGTGCCGCCGCCCAGGTCGAAGACCAGGACGGTCTCGTTGCCCTTCTTGTCGAGCCCGTAGGCCAGCGCGGCGGCCGTGGGCTCGTTGACGATGCGCAGGACCTCGAGCCCGGCGATCTTGCCGGCGTTCTGCGTGGCCTCGCGCTGCGAGTTGTTGAAGTAGGCGGGCACCGTGATTACGGCCTTCGTCACCTTCTCGCCGAGGCGCTCGGAGGCGTCGTCGACGAGCTTGCGCAGCACCATCGCCGAGATCTCCTCCGGCGTGTACTGCTTCTGGCCCACGACGAAGCGGACGCCGCCGTCGGGTCCCTTGACGACCTCGTACGGCGCGCGCTCGGCCTCCTCCTTCACCTCTTCCCAGGTGCGGCCCATGAAGCGCTTGACCTCGAAGAGCGTGCCCTTCGGGTTCAGCACCGCTTGGCGCTTGGCCACCTGGCCCACCAGGCGCTGGTCGTCCTTGAACGCCACCACGGACGGCGTGGTGCGGTTGCCCTCCGAGTTCACGAGGACGGTCGGCTCGCCGCCCTCGATGACGGCGATGACGCTGTTCGTCGTCCCCAGGTCGATGCCTACGGCCTTGGCCATCTCAGGTCTCCTCGCTCGCTAGTGAAGTCGCGCCCGCGCCGCTGCTCTACGCATGAGCCGGAGCCGCACGAAGGAAACCTGTGCGCGGCGGGCGCAGGCTCGTTCCGGCTGCTAGTATAGGAGGTTCCGCGTTCCAGTGTCAATTGATGTGAGTCTGGTTATATCAAGTTTGCCTACGAGCCGGACCGGCGCCCCTGGTCTCCTCGACCCTCGCGGTCGTACCAGCGGGTCGCGTGCTGCACGGCGAAGGGGCGACCGTCCGCGCTCAGGTGGAAGCGCCCGCCGTCCCAGGCGCCGTGCTCGTCCACCAGGACGAACTCGGCGGCGCCGGGCCCCTCGGGCAGTCCCGGGCCGAGCAGCGCGACGCGCCCGACCCGTTCCTCCTCCTCCCCCGCGTACGCGACCAGCTCGCGGACGGCCTCGCCGGCCGGCTCGACCCGCAGCGCCAGACGCCCCCACGGCTCGCCGGAGGAGTACACGCCGGCCAGGCGCAGCAGCGTCCCTGCCCCGTCCTCGCCGCGCGCGGCCAGAGGCTCATGGCCCGCGCCGTAGACGGGCCTGTCGGGAGGGTCGCCCAGCGCCAGGTTCACCGCCGCCTGCCAGGCACGCAGCGCCGGCGCGCCGTCGAGGTTGGAGAGCACGGCCACGCCCAGCCCCAGCTCCGGCACGAAGCCCAGGGAGGACGCCACGCCCTTCAGGGAGCCGCCGTGGCGCACGACCGTGACGCCGCGGTCCTCCCGCACCGACCAGGCGAGGGCGTAGGAGGCGCCCGGCTGCGACCAGCCGCGCGGGCGCGTCAGCTCGCCGAGCCGGCCCTCCGGCAGCCCGAGGGCCGCGCCGCCATCCGAGGACAGGAAGCGCAGGTAGCGCGCGAGGTCCAGCACGTTCGACTTCAGGAAGCCGGTGCCCAGGTAGGCGGGCGCCCGGCTCCACGCCGGCGCGCGCACCACGCCCTCGGGCGTGCGCGTGTAGAGGGTGGCGTGGTCGCCGCCGGCGCGCGCCGCCGCCGGGTCGAAGGTCGTGGAGCGCATGCCCAGAGGCCGGAGCACCAGGTCCTCGAGGACGGCTGGGAACGGCCGTCCGGCGATCCTCTCGATCGCCGCGCCCACCAGCGCCACCCCCTCGTTCGAGTAGCTGACGACGTGGCCGGGAGGGCCCAGGGGCGGGCGCTCACCCCGCCGCAGGTAGGCCAGCAGCCGCTCGTAGCCGCCCAGGTCCGGGTCGGAAGAGGTGTCCCTGCCCACGTAGACGAAGGACGGGTCGCCGCGCTGGTCGGCGCGCAGCGCGTAGTCGAGGGCGCGCAGCGGCGGCAGGCCCGAGGTGTGGCTCAGCAGGTGCTCGAGCGTCACCGCGGCGGGGTCCATGCCGGGGTAGCCGAAGCCGGGCAGGTGCGTGGCCACCGGGTCGCGCAGCGACAAGGCGCCCCGCGCCTCGAGCACCAGGGCGGCGAGGGCCGTGAACGACTTGCTCAGGGAGGCCAGGCCGAACACCGTGCGCGGCGTGACGGGCAGGCGCGCCTCGCGGTCGCGCCAGCCGAAGCCGCGCGCGTAGACCAGCCTGTCACCGGCGGTCACGCACACGGCGGCGCCGGGGACGCCGGCGTCGGCGAAGAGGCCCACGAGGTAGGCGTCCAGGTCGTGCAGCCAGGTCGGGAGGGGGTCGTTCACGGCGGGGCTCCTCCGGTGCGGACCGGGCGAGTCTAGCGCGGTCCAGCGCGTATCCTGGCGCCATGGAACGCACCGACGTGATCGTGGTCGGGGCTGGCATCGTCGGGCTCGCCACGGCACGCGCGCTGCAGCGGCGCCGGCCGGGCCTGAGGTTGACGGTGCTCGAGAAGGAGCCCGCCGTCGCCCGACACCAGACGAGCCACAACTCCGGCGTCGTCCACTCGGGCATCTACTACCGGCCCGGGACGCTGCGCGCCCGGCTGTGCGTGGCGGGCGTCGGCCTCATGCGCCGCTTCTGCGAGGAGCAGGGCCTGCCGTACCAGGAGGTGGGCAAGGTCATCGTCGCCACCCACCAGGACGAGCTGAGGCGGCTGCAGGACCTGTTCGAGCGGGGCAACGCCAACGGCGTGCCGGACCTCGAGCTCGTGGACCCCGCCCGCCTCAGGGAGATCGAGCCGCACGCGGCCGGGCTGCGCGCGATCCACAGCCCCCGCACCGCGATCGTCGACTTCGGCGCGGTGGCGCGGCGGCTGGCCGAGCTGTTCGAGGCCGAGGGCGGCGAGGTGCGCACCGGCGTGGCCGTCGAGGGCATCGCGGCGGCGGGCGGTGGCGTGACTGTGTCCACGGACCACGGGCCGCTGGAGGCGCGCTACCTGGTCGCCTGCGCGGGCGTGCAGGCCGACCGCCTGGCCCGCCTGGCCGGCGCCGACGTCGACGACGTGCGCATCGTGCCGTTCCGCGGCGAGTACTACCACCTGCGGCCCGAGAAGGGCCACCTCGTCAGGGGCCTCATCTATCCCGTCCCCGACCCGGCACTGCCGTTCCTCGGCGTGCACCTCACGCGCACGGTCAGGGGCGACGTCGAGGCCGGACCCAACGCCGTCTTCGCGCTCTCACGCGAGGGCTACGGCACCTTCGACGTCCGCCTCGGCGACCTCGCCGACGCCCTGGCCTTCCCCGGCCTGTGGGCCATGGCGGCCCGCTTCTGGCGCGTGGGCGCCTACGAGCTCTACCGCTCGTTCTCGAAGGCGGCCTTCGTGGAGGCGCTGCAGCGGCTGGTGCCTGAGATCGGCCTGGCCGACGTCCACCGCGGGGGCGCCGGCGTGCGCGCCCAGGCGCTCGGCCGCGACGGCAGGCTCATAGACGACTTCGTGATCCGCGAGAGCCCGCGCGCCCTGCATGTGGTGAACGCCCCGTCACCGGCCGCGACGGCCAGCCTCGCCATCGCCGAGCACCTCGTCGACCTGGCCGTGGAGCGCTTCGGGCTCTGACCGTCCGCGGCGCCGGACCGCGAC
>JBIQHQ010000017.1:0-60408 GCA_044508445.1 Deinococcaceae bacterium | reverse complement strand
CTTGATCTCCTCGGCCGTGCGGTCGCCGATGAGCAGGTTGTGCTTGGCCTTGACGTAGGCCATGATGTCGCGGTCGAAGGTGTTGCCCGCGATGCGCAGGCTCTCCGAGACGACGATCCCGCCCATGCTGAGTATGGCGATGTCGGTGGTGCCGCCGCCGATGTCGATGACCATCGAGCCCACGGGCTCGGCGATCTTGATGCCCGCGCCTATCGCCCCCGCCACCGGCTCCTCGATGAGGAACGCCTTGCGCGCTCCCACCTCGTGCATCGCCTGGACGACGGCGCGCCGCTCGACCTCGGTGATGCCGGAGGGGATGCAGACCATGATGTTCGGGCGCAGGAACCGGGCCGGGCCCGTGAGCACCTTGCCTATGAACGCCTTGAGCATCTTCTCGGTCAGCGTGTAGTCGGCGATGACGCCGTCGGCCATGGGCCTGACGGCGGTGATGTTCCCGGGCGTGCGCCCGAGCATGCGGTACGCCTCCTGGCCGACGGCCTTGACGTCGGTGGTGCCCTTGACGACGGCGATCACGGCCGGCTCCCTCAGCAGGACGCCCTTGCCCTTCACGTGGATCCTGACGTTCGTCGTGCCGAGGTCGACGCCGATCATGGCCACCAAGCTACCAGGAACGGGCCCCGGCCGACCCGCCCCGGCGGGGCCGTATACCATGGGGCATGTCCCCGATGGAGGCGGCGGCCGGCGTGCCGGCGGTCATGCGCGCCGCCGTCGTCGACCAGTCCGGCGGCGTGGGCGTGGGCGAGGTGCCCACGCCGACCCTGCGCCCCGGCGAGGTCCTGCTCAAGGTGATGGCGACGGCCCTGAACCGCGCCGACCTCTCGCAGGCGGCGGGCAACTACCCGCCGCCGCCCGGCGAGTCCGAGGTCCTCGGGCTCGAGGCGGCCGGCGTGCTGGTGGCCGGCGACGAGGAGGTGATGGACCGCGCCGGCGTGCGGCTCGGCGGCGCCTACACGGCTCTGCTGCCGGGCGGCGGCTACGCCGAGTACGTGGCCGTGCCGGCGACGATGCTGGTCGCGGTGCCGGAGGGGTGGACGTGGGCCGAGGCCGCGGCGCTGCCCGAGGCGGCCTTCACTGCCTACCTCAACCTGTTCATGGAGGCCCGCCTGCAGGACGGCGAGCGCGTGCTGGTCCACGGCGGGGCCAGCGGTGTCGGTTCCTACGCGATCATGCTGGCGAAGCGCGCCGGCTGCACCGTCTACGCCACCGCCGGCGGCGCCGAGAAGTGCGAGGCGTGCCGGCGCTTCGGCGCCGACCTGGCCGTCGACAGGCACGCCAGGCCCTTCGAGGAGGCCGTGCTGGAGCACGGCGGCGGGCAGGGCGTGGACGTGATCCTCGACATCGTGGGCGAGGCCTACCTGCGGGCGAACCTCGACGTACTCGCCACCGGCGGGCGGCTCGTGTTCATCGCCACCCTCGGCGGACGGCGGGCGCAGCTCGACATCCGCGAGCTCATGACGCGCCGCCTGAAGCTCATCGGCTCCACCCTGAGGCACAGGCCCCTGGCCGAGAAGCTCAGGGTGAGGCAGGAGTTCCTCGCCCGCTTCGGCGACGACCTGGCCGCCGGCCTCCTCAAGCCCCACGTGGACAGGGTCTACAGGCTGGAGGAGGTGGCGGAGGCCCATGCGTACATGCGCGAGAACCGCAACGTGGGCAAGGTAGCCCTGCTCGTCGACGACGGGGCCGGCTGAGCCTGTGCGCCCGCCCAGCGCGGCCCCCTTCACGCTCCTCGCCACCGTCTACGACGCGGTCATGGCCGACGTGGAATACGACCTGTGGGCGGAGTTCGTGCTGCGCCTGGCCTCCGAGCGCGGCTACCGCTTCGGTCCGGCCCTGGACCTCGGCTGCGGCACGGGCAACTCCACGGCGCCGCTGGCGTCGCGCGGCGTGCCGGTGGAGGGGCTCGACGCCAGCCGCGAGATGCTCGCCGTCGCCGCGGCGAAGCTGCCGAACACCGCCTTCCACCTCGGCGACTTCGCGACGTTCGCGCTGCCGCGCCGCTTCGAGCTGGCCTACTCGGTCTTCGACTCGCTCAACAACCTCCTCACCGACGCTGCGTTCACGGCGGCCTGCCGCAACGTCCTCCGGCACCTGTCCCCCGGGGGCGTGATCGTCTTCGACGCCAACACGGAGCTGGCCATGCGCGAGCTGTGGGCCGGCGGCAAGGTGGAAGGCTGGGCCGACGACGTCTACTACAGCTGGCGCCACTCGTACGACGGGGAGACGGGGCTGGCCTACGTGGAGGCCTACTGCAGCACCCCGGAGGGGAGCTTCGTGGAGCGGCACGTGGAGCGCGGCTACGCGCCCGCGGAGCTGCGCCGGCTCGTGGCCGCGGCAGGCTTCGTCGACGTCGACGTCGTCGAGTTCCCCGACGGTGACCCGGCGCGGGACGACGCCGACCGCGTGTGGGTGGCGGCGCGCCGGCCGTGAGCACCGCCGCGCCCACGCCCGGCGGGAGAGCGCGGGCGGCGCGAGGCGCCGCGCCGGCGCGGGCGGAGGCCGGCCGGGACGCCCCCGTCGTGGCGGCCCTGGGCCTCACGCGCCGCTTCGGCACCGTCACCGCCGTGGACGGCCTCGACCTGGAGGTCGCCCGCGGCGAGCTCTTCGCGCTCCTGGGCCACAACGGCGCCGGCAAGACCACCACGCTGCGCCTGCTGGCGGGCGTGCTCGCGCCCAGCGCCGGTGCCGCGCGCGTGTTCGGGCTCTCGCCGTCGGAGCACGGGCCCGCGGTGAGGGCGCGGCTGGGCGTCCTGCCGGAGCACCACGGCCTGGAGGAGCGGCTCACGGCGCGGCAGAACCTGAGGTACTCCGCCGAGCTGTACGGCTACCCGCAGGAGCGCGTGGGCGCCAGGGTCGACGAGATGCTCGAGCGCTTCGGCCTGCTGCCCGCCGGCGACCAGCGCGTGGGAGGCTTCAGCCGGGGCATGAGGCAGCGTCTAGCCCTGGCGCGAGCGCTGCTGCACGAGCCGGAGCTGCTGTTCCTCGACGAGCCCACCTCAGGCCTCGACCCTTTGGCCTCCCGCCAGGTCACGGAGACGATGCGGGAGCTCACCACCGGCGCCGGACGCACGGCGCTGATCTGCACGCACGACCTGGCGCTGGCGCAGCGCGTCTGCGACAGGGTGGCCGTGCTGCAGGCCGGCAGGCTCGTCGCGCTGGGCACCCCGCGGGAGCTCGCCGGCAGGCTGGCGCACGGCCGGCTGCTGGTGGGGGTGGGTGCGGGGCAGGGGACGGCGGCCGCGGCCACCGTGAGGTCCGCGTTCCCCGACGCCGGGGTCGAGCCGGCGGACGGCGGCGGGGACGAACTGCTCGTCACGCGCCTGCCGCCCGCGGCCACCCCGCGGCTCGTGGCCGCGCTCGTGGCGGCGGGCCTCGCCGTCCACAGGGTCGAGCCGGAGCGGGCCACCCTGGAGGACGTCTACTTCGCGGTCCACGGGGAGGCGCGGTGAGGGGCGGGCGCTGGCGGCCCCTGCGCGCCGTGGTGCGCAAGGACCTCATGGTGGCCCTGGGCAGCAGGGCCGTGACGGTCCCCTTCGTCGTCGTCCCGGTGCTGTTCATGTTCGTGATGCCGCTGGGCGTGGCGCTCGTGGCGCCGCTCGCGGCGTCGCAGGTCGGGTCGGTGGCCGAGGCGCTCGAGACGTTCTCGCCCGCGCTGCTGGCCAGCCTCGAGGGCCTGGACGACGCCCAGCGAGTCGTCGTGGTGGGCATCGTCTACATGCTGGCCCCGCTGTTCCTCATCGTGCCGCTGATGGTGGCCAGCGTCCTGGCCGCCGACTCCTTCGCCGGGGAGAAGGAGCGCAAGACCCTCGAGGTCCTCGTCTACAGCCCCCTCTCGGACGGCGACCTGGTGCTCGCCAAGATGCTCTCCGCCTGGCTGCCCGCCGTGGTCGTGGGCCTGGGGTCGTTCGTCGTCTACGCCGTCACGGCCAACGCGGCCGCCTGGCCGGTGATGGGCAGGCTGTTCATGCCCACGGCGATGTGGCTGGTGCTGGTGGCGTGGGTCATGCCCGCGGCGGCCGCTGTGGGACTGGGCGCGTCGGTGCTCGTGTCGGCGCGGGTGAGCACGTTCCAGGAGGCCTACCAGCTCGGCGGCGTGGTCGTCCTGCCGATCGTGGCGCTGGTGGCCGCGCAGGCCCTGGGCGTGATCTACCTGAGCGTGTGGCTGGTGGCGGCGCTGGGACTGGCGCTGTGGCTGGCGGCGGCGGTGCTGCTGCGCCTGGGCGCCCGCTCGCTGCGCCGCACGGAGCTCGTCGCGCGCCTGTGAGCTGCTTCAGTCGTCTATGCCGGACAGCTCCCTGACGACGCGGGCGACGTTCGAGACGTCCTCGTCGCCGAAGCCGCGGCCCACGAGCCCGGCCTCGAGCTGTTCCACGTAGGCCGCCACCGGCATGCTCACGCCGCGCTCCCTGGCCTCGTCCAGGGCGATGCCCAGGTCCTTGCGGTGCAGGCGCGTGCGGAACCCCAGCGGGTACTCGCCGCGCAGCATGTTCTGCGCCCTGTTCGCCAGCACCCAGGAGGACGCGGCGCCGCCGGAGAGCGCTCGCAGCAGCGCCTCCCGGTCCACGCCGGCCTTCATGGCCAGCGCCATGCCCTCGGCGACGGAGGCGTAGGTGCCGGCGATGATCACCTGGTTCACGGCCTTCGCCACCTGGCCGGCGCCGCTGGCGCCGACGTGCGTGATCGTCTTGCCCAGGACCTCGAGGAGCGGGCGCACGCGCTCCAGGGCCTCAGCGGGACCGCCCACCATGATCGACAGCGTGCCCCTCTCCGCGCCCTCGCTGCCGCCGGAGACGGGGGCGTCGAGCATGGACACGCCGCGCGCCGCGAGCTCCTCGGCGAGCCTGCGGGTGGCGGCCGGGCTGACCGTGCTCATGTCCACGAGCACGCTGCCGGCCGCGAGGCCGTCGGCGGCGCCGGCGGGCCCCAGCACCACGGCCTCCAGGTCGGGCGTGTCGGAGACCATCGTGAACACGACCTCGCGCCCGGCCGCGCACTCGCGCGGCGTGGCGGCGCGCGAAGCGCCGCGCGCCGCCAGCGGCTCCTCGCGCTCGCGGGTGCGGTTGTGCACGGCGACGTCGTGGCCCGCCTCCAGCAGCCGGCGAGCCATCGGCGCCCCCATGGTGCCCAGCCCTACGAAACCTACCCTCATGCTCTCTCCTCCTCGGCGCCCGCGCCGCGAACCGGCCCGCCGGCGGCGCGCCGGCCCTCAGCCGGCCGGACGCGCGCCCGCCGCGGCGGGGGCCTCGCTCCAGATCTCCTCGAGCTGCGTCACGAGCCTCTCGGCCACGGAGCGGTTGCGGCTCGCGATCGCCGCTGCGCGAGGCGCAGGCTCCGGCTCCTCGTCCGCGAAGGTCGCGGGCAGCTCCACGCCCAGGCGGGCCTCCCACTCGGCGCGCCAGCTGGCGGGCACCTCGTCGGGCAGCGGCCTGCCGGCCAGCGCGGACCAGGCTAACGCCCAGGCGCGGGGCACGGTGCGGTAGGCGTCGTAGCCGCCCCCGCCCGTCAGCACCAGGCGACCGCCCGTGAGCTCCTCGGCCAGCTCCACGAGGCGCTCGTAGGCGCCGCGCATCCCCCGCAGCGTGAGGGAGAGGTCGGCCAGCGGGTCGCGGTGGTGCATGTCGGCTCCGGCCTGCACGACGATCAGGTCGGGCGCGAAGCGGCGCAGCGCGCGCGGCACGACGGCCTCGAGGCACTCCAGGAAGCTGTCGTCGTCGGTGAAGGGCTCGAGCGGCACGTTCACGGCGCTGCCCCGCCCGCTGCCGTTGCCGGTCTCGTAGGTGAAGCCCGTGCCGGGGAAGAGGTAGCGGCCCGACTCGTGGAGGCTCACCGTGAGCACGCGCGGCTCGTCGTAGAACAGCCACTGCACGCCGTCGCCGTGGTGGGCGTCCACGTCCACGTAGGCCACGCGCAGGCCGTGCCTGTCCACGGCCCGGCGCAGCGCCACGGCCAGGTCGTTGTAGACGCAGAAGCCGGAGGCGCGGTCGCGGAGGGCGTGGTGCAGCCCCCCGGAGAGGTTCGCGGCGCGCGCGGCCTCGCCCGTCGCGACGAGGTCGACGGCCGTGACCGTGGCCGCCACCACGCCCTTCACGAGCTCGTGCATGCGCGGGAACACGGGGTCGTCGGCCGTGGCGAGGCCGTGGCGCTGGAGCTCGGGGTCGGGCGGACGCCGCGCCGGCGACGACGCCGCCCTCACGAGGGCGACGTAGCGCTCGTCGTGCACGGTCATGAGGTCCTCGTCGGTCACGGCGCGCGGCGGCACGACCTCGTCCGGGTCGAGCGCGCCGGCGGCCAGCAGCAGCGTGCGGGCCAGCTCGTAGCGAACGGGCTTGAACGGGTGCTCCGGCGCGAGCTGGAAGGAGGCGAGCTCCGGGTCGAAGACGAAGCGCAAGGGTCCCGGGCCCACGGCTCAGGTCCGCCTGTCGGGCGGCCAGGTCACGTTCACGCCGGCGCCCTTGAGGTGGCGCGCCAGGCCCCTGGCGTCGGCGGTGGCCACGCGCAGCACGAAGGAGACCGTCTCGTCGTCGCCGCGGGTCGTCATGACGCTGACGACGTTCACGCGCCTGTCGGCGATGAGGCCGAGGAGCTCGGCGAGCGCGCCGGGACGGTTCGGCACCTCGACCTCGAGCCGCGAGGCCGCCTGGTGCACGCCGGACATCCTCACCAGCGCGTCGAGCAGGTCGGTGGCGGTGACGATGCCCACCAGCCGGCCGTCCTCCATGACCGGCATCGCGCCGATCTTCCTCAGGCGCATCGTCTTGGCCGTCTCCTCGATGGGGTCGCCGGGATGAGCCGTCACGACGTTCCTCACCATCAGCCTGCTGACGGGGTCCGACGCCCTCAGCCCGGCGGGCGCGCGTGGGTGGTCGGCGCCCACGAGGCGGACATCGCGGTCGGAGACCATGCCCACCAGGGCGTCCGGCTTGTCCGGCGCGGCGCGGCCCTCCAGTATCGGGAAGTGCCTGACGTTGCGCTGCTCCATGAGGGCCTGCACGTCCCTGATGGGCGTGTCGGGGCCTATGGCGACGACCTGGCGGGTCATGACGTCTGAAACCAGCATGGGCCTGTCCTCCCGAGGCTACCAGCGGCGACTCCTCAGCCGCTCGAACTCGTTGACAACGCGCTCCGGGGCGCGCGGGCCGACGCGGGCGACGAGGCGGTTCGCGGGGTCGTGGGCGACCTCCGGGTCGGTGGTGTCCATGGGCACCAGGCCGACGGTGCCGTAGAGGCGCTCCAGCATCCTCCTGTAGCCCAGCTCGCCGAGGCCCGTGCGGGTCAGGTCGTAGTGCCACCGGTAGAGGGTGGCGAACACCACGGTGTCGTCGAACCTGCCGCCGGCGAAGGACGACGCCAGCATGCGCTCCGCGAGCCGTTGGCCGCGGTAGGCGTCGGCGACCTCCACGGCGCCCAGCTCGACGAGCGCGCCGCTCCTGTCCTCCCCCCAGGTCTCGACAGGCGAGGGAGCGTGGAACGCGACGTAGCCCACCAGCACGCGGTCGGCGGGGTCGTAGGCGACGGTGACGCAGCCGCGCTCCTCGGCGGCGATCGCGAGCAGGGCCTCGTGCTGGGCCTGCGGGCGGCGGAAGGCGTCGAGGCCGGGGTGCGGCCTCAGTCCCGCCAGCAGGTCCGGCGGGGCGCAGGGGACGATGGTGGCGACGGGCGCGCCGTCCACGAGGGGCGCGCCCGCCAGCGTCAACGTCCGGCGGGCGCCGGTGCGGCGTTGCGCGTGCGCCAGGCCGCGACCAGCGCGTCGGGCAGGCGCGCCGGGGTGGACGGCCCGGTGCCGGAGATGCCCAGCACCGCGCGCAGCGGCCGGTGACGCTTCCAGGACTGGTCGGCCTCGAGCTCGGCGGCCTCGCCGAAGGCCCGCAGGACGCCCTCGTGGAAGGGCGCCAGCAGCGGGTCGGCCAGCGCCTTGACGACGGCCTCGGCCGCCTTGGCCTGGTCGCCGGCGCGCAGGTGGGCCACGGCGCGCAGCACGGCGTGCTGGGTGCGCAGGCCCAGGTCGCCGGACTCGGCCGGGGCGCCGCGCACGGCGCTGGCCAGCACGCGCGTCGACCTGGTCAGCGCGTCCTCGCCGGCGGCCACGGACGCCAGCGCGTCCTCGCAGCGGCCGCAGCGGATCAGGGCCAGGGCCTTGGCGGCGTGGGCGTCGGAACGCTGGTAGTCGAAGCGGGCGGCGGCCACGGCCTCCTCGGCCAGGGCCAGCGCCCGCTCCGGGTCCGGGGTGATGTAGGCCGACATGAGGCGGGCCTCGCGCACCAGGCCGCGCAGCGCCGAGGCGCCGGCGGGCTGGCGGCGGCGCGGGTCAGTGACTGCCTTGATGACGTCGGTGAGGCTGGCGAGGGCGTGGTCGAGGTCGGCGCTCCCGCGCTCCACGTTCAGGAGCGGCAGGGGCCTCCTGAGAGGCACGTTCAGGCCGCGCAGGGCGTAGGCGGTGGCCAGGTGCACCTCGGCCCTGGCGATGCGGAAGCTGGCGTCGACGTCGCGCCGCTGCTGGTACTCCTTGAACGTGGCGATGGCCGTGGTGACGGCGACGATGGCGGCCTCGTGGTCGCCGGCCGCCAGGGACGCGCTGGCCGCCTCGTCCTCCACGCGGGCGAGGCCGAACGCGACGTCGAGCTTGTCACCCGGCCCCTGCTCGGTGAGCGTGCGGGCGAGGTCGAACCACGCGGCGGCGCCGGCGAGGTCGCCGGTGAGGCGCGCCAGCGTCCCGCGCCGCGCGGCGAAGCGGGCGCGCTCCCGCGGCAGGGCGCCGTGGGTGGCGGCGGCCTCGAGAGCGTGGTCGAGCTCGCGCCTGGCGGTGTCGAAGAGGCCCAGGCGTAGGGCGACGTCGCCGCGCTGGAAGGCCAGGCGGGCGCCCATGAGGTCGCCGCCCGTGTCCTCGGCCCAGAGCTGCTCGAGCGAGCCGATGAGGTCCCCGCTGTCCTTGGCGATGAGCCCGGCCCACACCGCGGAGTTCGTGCGCAGGGCGCGCTCGGCGAGGGAGCCGGGCGGCGCCGAGCGCGTGCCGTCGCCGCCGGCGACGTGGGCGACGAGCTCGGCGGCGCGCTCCAGCTCGCCGCGCCAGCGCATCACGCTGGCCGTCGTGAGGTCGCGCTCCGCCGCCAGCACGGGGTCGTCCACGCCCTCGTCGGCGGAGACGAGCAGGACCTCGGCGCGCTCGAAGCGCCCCGCGGACACCTCGGCCTGGGCGCGCATCACGGCGGTCCAGGCGCGGCGCAGCGGGTCGTCGGAGCGGGCGAGGAGCTCGCAGGCCCTCACGGTCTCGACGTGCTCGAAGGCGCCGAGGCGGAGCATCTGCCGCGCGAAGGCCAGCGCGAAGGCCTCCAGGTCGTCGCCGGAGAGCTCGCGCCTGGCCGCGTCCCACATGCGCGTGAGCACGGGGTACGGCGCCGGCCGGCTCTCGCACCAGGCGACGAGCTCGCGCCAGCGACGCGCCTCGAGCGCGTGGTGGAGGTGCCTGTGGGCGCCCCGCGAGGTGGGGTCGGCGGCGGCCGCCGCGGAGGTGTGGTCGGCGGCGGCGGCGTGGGCGGCGCGCAGGAGCTCCGGGTCGGTGGCCGCCAGGCGCTCCTCGACGAGGCGCAGGAGCCGGCGCGAGAAGGTGCGGTAGCTGCCGGGCCGGTTCGGCAGGGGGTCGAGGAACGACAGCTCGAAGTGGGAGAGGCCCTTGCGCGGCTCACCGGGCGCGACGGCGCGGGCTACCTCGGCCAGCTCGTCGCCCGACAGCTCCTGCTCCTCGCCCGAGGAGAGGACGGCGAGCGCGGTGAGGAAGGCGCGCGTGCGCTGGTCGGCGCCGGGCTCGACGAGGGCGCTGAGCCGCTCGAGGGCCTCCTCGGTGCTGGCGTCCTCGTGCGGGGCGTGCCGCCGGACGTAGGTGAGGAGCGTCAGCGAGCGCAGCTCCTCGTACGACCTGCCGGCGCGCGCGACGATGGCGTCCTTGACCTCCTCGGGGAGGTCGGGTCCGTGGGCGGCCACCAGGCGCTTGGCCTCGGCCGCCGTGGGCGCCGTGAGGCGGAGCGGCCCCTCGTACGGGGCCGTGGCCTCGTGCGCGGAGGCCGGCACCTCGACGGCGCTGACGTAGACGCTGGTGCGCTGCAGCGACGCCAGGGGCCTGAGCAGCGTCTTCCACAGCCACTCGGCGGCGCTGACGCGCGGCACGTCGGGCGTGTTGAGGCGCAGCGGCTGCGAGCCGAGGCGGCCGGGCGCCCCCAGCCCCTGCGACAGGTGGACGAGCAGCACCTTGGGCGCCGGGTCGGTGCGGAGGTGCTCCATGACGAGCCTCACGGTCTCGGCCTGGGCGTCGGCCTGCACGGCGAAGGGTCCGGCGCTGCCGATGCGCACGAGGCGCGACTCCATGAGGCCGCGCGGCATGCCCAGCGCCGCGGCCAGGCGCACGAAGGCGGCGTCGAGCTCGGGGGAGGGGAAGTGGGCCCTGTACACGCGCAGGCCGTCCTTCTCGTGGAGCTCGAGCGCCTGCTGGATGTAGTCGGCGAGCATCGTCTTGCCGGAGCCGGCGCGGCCGGTGACGATCAGCTTGGGATGACCGCCCGCCCGTATACCTCCGACCATCGTCCGGTACACACGCCGCTGCTCGCGCCCCAGCACCTGGTCGACCTCGAGCTCGGCAGCGGCGAAGGGCGTGCCAAGCTGGGTGAGCTCGGGGTCGTCTATGGGCGGCAGGCCGAGGTCGCGCCTGAGGTCCTCGAGGATCAGGTAGAGCTCGCGCTTGTCGAAGAGGCGGCCCTTGTCGCGGTAGATGATGTTGCGCACGACGTTGGGGTTCGCGCCCCGCCGCTCCATGGCGTGGCGCAGCCAGTTGATGCTGCCTACGGTGGCGACCTCGTCCCGTCGCCCGTGAGCCGCCTTGGCCGTCTCCTCGAAGACGGACCGCCAGGGGCTCCCGCTCTTCCTGGTCATGGGCGCAGTTTACTTCTTGTCGCCACCGCGTATACAGGTCGGCGGGAGAGCCGTCCAGGAGCGGTGCTATGCTGCCGCCATGAGCCTGCTGGCGAAGGCGTCGTCCGGTGCGCGGCTCAGCGCCGAGGAGGCCGTGGCGCTCCACGAGCTGCCGCTCTTCGACCTGGCGGCGGCGGCTCACGAGGTGAGGCTGGCGCGCACCGACCCCGAGACCGTCAGCTACCTCATCGACAGGAACGTCAACTACTCGAACGTCTGCAACGTCGGCTGCAGCTTCTGCGGGTTCTACCGCACGCGCCGTCAGGCCGACGCTTACGTGCTCACCTACGAGCAGGTGAGCGAGAAGGTGGCCGAGCTCGAGGCCATGGGCGGCACGCGCGTGCTCATGCAGGGCGGCGTGAACCCCTACCTGCCCTTCGACTGGTACACGGGGCTCCTGAGCTTCCTCAAGGAGCGTCACCCGAGCGTCAGGCTCGAGGTCTTCAGCCCCGAGGAGATCAGGGGCATGACGCGCCTCACCGGCATGACGGCCAAGGAGGTGCTCGCCGAGCTGCAGGCCGCCGGCCTCGACGGGCTGCCGGGCGGGGGCGGCGAGATCCTCGTCGACGAGGTCAGGCACGCGCGGCACGTGGCGCCGGCGCGCATCTCGGCGGGGGAGTGGATCGACGTCATGGCCGCCGCGCAGGAGCTCGGTCTCTACACGACGGCCACGATGGTGATCGGCTTCGGCGAGACCGTGGAGCAGCGCGTGGCGAGCCTGCTGCGCCTGCGCGACGCCCAGGACCGGGCCTTGGCGACGCACGGCAACGGCTACTCGGCGTTCATCTCCTGGACGCTGCAGACGGAGGGCGTGAGGATCCACGGCAAGGCCCCCGGCGCCGACGCCCACGAGTACCTGCGCAACGTCGCCGTCACGCGACTGTTCCTCGACAACTTCGTGAACTTCCAGGCCTCCTGGCCGACGATGGGCTACAAGGTCGCGCAGACCGCGCTGTTCTTCGGCTGCAACGACTTCGGCAGCACGATGATGGAGGAGAACGTCGTCTCCCAGGCCGGGGCGCGGCACCGCGCCACGTCGGAGCGCGAGATCGTGCGCCAGATCGTCGACGCCGGCTTCGTGCCCGTGCAGCGCGACAGCCTCTACAACGTCGTCGCGCGGCCCGACGTCGAGGCCCTGCTGGCGGCCCCCGCCGCCTGAGGAACCGCCACGTGCCCTTCGTCCCGCTCGACGAGCTCGTGCGCCGCGTCGCCCCGGGGCCCGCGGGCGGCGAGCCGCTACGGTGCGTCGTGACGGCCGGGGTCCTCTACGAGGGCTTCGGCACGGCCCGGCGCGACGCGGCCGTTGCTCTCTTCGAGGACGAGCCGGGGCGCCTCGTCGTGACCTCGCTGGGGCCCCGCGAGGAGGTGCTCGCCGCGCACCCCAGGTCGCTCGTGGTGGACGCCGGCTACGCCGTCAGCCCGGCCCCCGTGAACGCCCACACCCACCTCGACCTCAGCGACATGCCCTACTCGCCCGGTACCTACGAGGGGTTCCTGAGGTCCGTGATCGCGCACGCGCGCGCCGGCGGGCGCGGGGTGGCGGCCGCGCGGCGCGGGCTGGCCGAGGTCAAGGCCAGCGGTGCGCGCGTCGTCGGCGACGTCGTCACCGACCCGGCGGTCATGGAGCTGCTGCTCTCCGACCCGGACCTGACCGGCGTGGCGTACTGGGAGGTGCTCGGGCCCGACCCGGCCGAGGCCGAGCCGCGTCTCCAGCGCGCGGTGGAGACGGTGAACCGCTTCAGGTCGCTGGAGCGGCCGGGCGGCGTGCGCGTGGGCGTGTCGCCGCACACGCCGCACACGGTGTCGGGCCCGCTGCTGCGCGCCGTCGCGTCGTGGGCCCGGTCCCAGGGCCTGCCCGTGGCGATCCACGTGGCCGAGACCCCCGCCGAGCGCGAGCTGTGGCTCAGCGGCACCGGACCGCTGGCCGAGACCCTCGGCGAGTGGGGCCACCCGGTGGCTCCCGCGGGCGTGTCTCCGGTGCGCTACCTGGCCGACCTGGGCGTGCTGGAGGGCGGGCCCACGCTGGTCCACATGGTCGCCGTCGACGACGACGACGTCAGGCTGGCGCACGCCGCCGGCTGCGCGGTCGTGCACTGCCCGCGGTCGAACGCGTCCCTCGGCTGCGGTCGCTTCCCCTGGGAGACCTACGCCAGGCACGGCGTCGACGTGGCCTTCGGCACCGACTCCCGCGGCTCTTCTCCCGACCTCGACGTCGTCGCCGAGGCCCGCGCCGCCGACGCGCTGCACGGCGAGAGGGCCAGCCCGCGCGCGATCGTGAGGGCGGCCGTCAAGGGCGGCTACAGGGCGCTGGGCATGCGTCCCCCGCGCGTCTCCGTGGGAGCCCCCGCCTCGTCGTTGGGGGCGTGGGCCTAGCGCCGCTGGTGTGGGCTAGCGCCGCGGGCGCGCGCCGGTGGCGCTAATGGCCGCGAGGGAGGGCCCGCGGGCGGTCCGCCGTCCCCTCTCGCCCCGGCGACACGCGCCACCGCGACGCCGCGACGTAGATTGGACCCCAACGCCAGTGCCCGCCGGCCAGCGCCGGCGGTAGGAGAAGCAGTGGAGAACCTCGTTGAGATCACCGACGACAACTTCCGCGACGAAGCCGGCGACGGCCTCGTCCTCATCGACTTCTGGGCGCCCTGGTGCGGCCCCTGCCGCGTCGTCGGCCCCATCATCGAGGAGCTGGCCGACGAGTTCGCCGGCTCCGTGAAGGTGGGCAAGCTCAACGTCGACGACAACCTCCAGACGGCGCAGATGTTCCGCGTCATGAGCATCCCCACGGTGATCCTCTTCAAGGACGGCCAGCCCGTGGAGCAGGTCGTCGGCGTGGCCCGCAAGTCCGACTACCAGGCGCGCATCACCAAGCACCTGAACTGAGGCGCGGCGCCGACAGCGCCGGAGAGGACGAACGTAGGCGCCCCACTCATGAGGCGGGGCGCTGGCTCACGGGCCGGTCGTCGGGGCGCCCTTAGCTCACGCGCCTGACGCCCCGCGGCGAGACCTCCCAGGCGGCACCCTCGGCGCGCGAGGACGTGAGGACGAGGCTGTAGGTGGAGCCGTCGTTGGCGAACTCCTGCAGCGTCCACTTCGCGCCCTCCGGGAGCTGCATGTCGACGAGCACGTTCGTCGTGTACGTGCCGGTCTCGAGGAAGCCGAGCTCCATGCGGTGGTAGATGATGTTCGCCGTGCGGTCGAGCTCGGCCGTCACCTCGTCGCCGGCGCCCGGCAGCGTGGTGGGTGCGCAGGCGGCGAGCACGGCGACGGCCGCGGCGAGGAGCGTGAGGACGGGCGTCCGCTTCATGCCGGGATGCTACGTCGCGGAGGTGAGAACGTACACCCCTGCCACACTCAGCCGAGGACGGGCGCCATGCCGAGGTGCACCACGTAGCGCTGCGAGCCCTCCTTCTCCAGGTAGCGCAGCAGCAGGTCGAACATCTCGCGCTGCAGCGCCTTGGCGTCCTCGAAGTCGAGCATGACGGCGTCGCGCCAGGCCGACAGCACTGCCGGTGCCCCGGGGTCGAGCATCGTGACGTTCGCGTCGGGGGTCACCGCCGTCTGCACCTGCAGCCGGCCGCGCTCGTCGCGGTAGACCCTCGTGCCCCAGTCGCCGAAGGCCTCGAGGCGCGTGCGGACGACGTTGCGGCGCAGCAGCTCCTCGGCGTAGGACTCCCGCGCCCGCAGCGCGGCCTCGTAGGACTCGGCCTCGGTGACGGCGAAAGGCACGAAGAAGACGTCGGCGACGGCCGAGTAGAGCTTGATGGGCCGTCCGGCGCGCTCGCGGACGCGCGTGACCTCCAGCAGGCCCAGCTCAACGAAGCGCCTCACGCGCTTGAGCACCGTGTTCGGCTTCTCGCCGGTGAGGCGCGCGGCCTCGGTGACGCTCAGCTCGGAACCGAGGAACGGGGCCAGGTGCCTTACCGTGGACGGGTCCAGGAGGGCCGAGGCGGCGGCCATGTCGTCGACGACCACGGTGCGCGTGGGCCGGCCCGCCCTTCTACGTGACTCGGGCTCTTTCACGTCACGTAGTTTAGGCGGAGACTCGAGCCGAGGAGTAGGGAGCAGACATGCGTGAGAGAGCGAACCCAGACACCTTCGAGGCGCGGTCCACCTTCGACACAGGCTCCGGCCAGGCGTTCTACTACCGCCTGGCCGCGCTGGAGGAGGCGGGGCTCGGCGAGGTCGGTCGCATGCCCTTCAGCGTGCGCGTCCTGCTCGAGTCTCTCCTGCGCAACGAGGACGGCTACGTGGTCACGGCCGACGACGTCAGGCGCCTGGCCGCCTACGACGCCAGGTCCGTCGCCGACCAGGAGATCCCCTTCATGCCGGCCCGCGTCGTCCTGCAGGACTTCACGGGCGTCCCCGCCGTCGTCGACCTGGCGGCCCTCCGCAGCGCCATGCACCGCCTCGGCGGCGACCCCAAGCTGATCAACCCGCAGGTGCCCGTGGACCTCGTCATCGACCACTCGGTGCAGGTGGACGAGTACGACAGCCCCCTCGCCCTGGTGCGCAACGCCGAGATCGAGTTCGAGCGCAACCGCGAGCGCTACGAGTTCCTGCGCTGGGGCCAGGCGGCCTTCGACGACTTCAACGTCGTGCCCCCCGCCTCGGGCATCGTCCACCAGGTGAACCTCGAGTACCTGGCCAAGGGCGTGCTGACCAAGCCCCACATGGGCGGCGAGGTCGTCTACCCCGACTCCCTCGTGGGCACGGACAGCCACACGACGATGATCAACGGCCTCGGCGTGCTGGGCTGGGGCGTGGGGGGTATCGAGGCCGAGGCCGTCATGCTCGGCCAGCCCTACTACATGGTCATGCCCGAGGTGATCGGCTTCAGGATCACGGGCAGCCTGCCGGAGGGCTCCACCGCCACCGACCTCGTGCTCGTCGTCACGCAGATGCTCCGCAAGAAGGGCGTGGTGGGCAAGTTCGTCGAGTTCTTCGGCCCCGGCCTGAAGACGATGACGGTGCCCGACCGGGCGACGATAGGCAACATGGCGCCCGAGTACGGCGCCACGGTGGGCTTCTTCCCGATCGACGCGGAGACCCTGCGCTACCTGCGCCAGACCGGCCGCCTGCCGGACGAGGTCGAGGCCGTGGAGCGCTACGCCAAGGCGAACATGCTGTGGCGCGACGACGCCACGCCCGACCCTGTGTACACGGACGTCATCGAGCTCGACCTCTCGCTCGTCGAGCCGTCCGTGGCCGGGCCCAAGCGGCCGCAGGACCGCATCCGCCTCGCCGACGTGCAGCGCCAGTTCAGGGAGGACCTCAAGAAGCCCTTCGAGGAGCGCGGTTTCGCCCTCGACGACGCCGCGCTGCGCCGCACGGGCAAGCTGCGCATGGGCGAGGTCGAGAGGGACCTCAGGCACGGGGACGTGGTGATCGCGGCCATCACCTCGTGCACGAACACCTCGAACCCCAGCGTGATGATCGCCGCGGGCCTGGTGGCGAAGAAGGCCGCCGAGAGGGGCCTCCGGGCCAGGCCGTGGGTCAAGACCAGCCTCGCGCCCGGGTCGAAGGTCGTCACCGAGTACTACAAGGACACGGGGCTGCTGCCCTACCTCGAGCAGGTGGGCTTCTACGTCGTGGGCTACGGCTGCACGACCTGCATAGGCAACTCCGGCCCGCTGCCCGACCCCGTCGTGCAGGCCATCCAGGAGGGCGACGTCGTGGCGGCCAGCGTGCTCTCGGGCAACCGCAACTTCGAGGGCCGCATCAACCCGCACGTGAAGGCGAACTACCTGGCCAGCCCGCCCCTCGTCGTGGCCTACTCGCTCGCCGGCACCGTGGACATAGACATCGTCAACGAACCGCTGGCGCACGACGCCTCAGGCGACCCCGTCTACCTCCGCGACCTGTGGCCCACGCACGCCGAGGTCGTCGCCCACATGGAGCGGGCGATGAACCCCGAGACCTTCCGGCGCATCTACGACGGCATCGAGCGGTCGAACGAGCAGTGGAACGCGATCCCCGTGCGCGGCGGCACGCTCTTCGAGTGGGACGAGAGCTCGACCTACATCCAGGAGCCGCCCTTCTTCATCGACATGCCCGACGAGCCGGCCCCGGTGGAGCCGATCCGCGGCGCGCGCGTGCTCGTGAAGGTGGGCGACTCGGTCACGACCGACCACATCTCGCCCGCCGGCTCGATCGCCGTGAACAGCCCGGCCGGCCGGTACCTCATCGAGCACGGCGTGGAGAGGAAGGACTTCAACTCCTACGGCTCGAGGCGCGGCAACGACAGGGTCATGACCCGCGGCACCTTCGCGAACATCAGGCTCAAGAACCAGGTCGCGCCCGGCACGGAGGGCGGCTACACGACCGACTTCACCGACGGCCAGGTCAAGAGCATCTACGACGCCAGCCGCAGCTACGTGGCCGCGGGCGTGCCGACGATCGTGATCGCCGGCCAGGACTACGGCATGGGCTCCAGCCGCGACTGGGCGGCGAAGGGCACGTACCTCCTGGGCGTGAAGGCGGTCATCGCCCGCAGCTACGAGCGCATCCACAGGTCGAACCTGGTGGGGATGGGCGTGCTGCCCCTGCAGTTCCTCGACGGTCAGGACGCCGAGGTCCTCGGGCTCACCGGCACCGAGACCTACGACATCGACGTCGCCGAGCCGCTCGAGCCGCGACAGCGCGTGCGGGTCACGGCCCGGCGCGAGGACGGCACCGCCACCGAGTTCGAGGCCGTGCTGAGGCTCGACACGCCGGTCGAGGTCGACTACCTCCGCAACGGCGGCATACTGCACACGGTGCTGCGCAACATCAAGCGCGCGGCCGCCGGCAGCGTCGCGCCCTGACCGCGATGAACGCGTGACGGACGGCGGGCGCCGCGGTCCACCAGGGCCGCGGCGCCCGCTCCTCCCGCGCCCGCCAGGGGCTCTCCCGGGCGCCAACGCGGCAAAGCCCACGGAGCGGCGCGGCCCGCGCGCGTTATCATCCGCCTCACATGCGCGACCTGCTCGGCTTCCTGCTGGTGCTCGCGGCGATCTTCTTCGTGGTGGGCGAGCTCAGGGGTTGGTACCTCGGGGTGCCGACCCAGACGCCCATCCTCGTCTACAAGATGGACCACGTCGCCGAGACCAGCCGCCGCACGCTGATGCGTGAGGACATGCCCGTGGGCTTCAGCGGCCTGGTGCGGCGCGGGTCCGTGACCGTCGCGGTCCTCTACGAGCGCCCGGCCAGCTTCCAGACGAACGCCCCCGGCGCGCCCGAGGCCACGGTCTTCGAGAGGACCTACAGGGTCGGCGAGAGGATCGCGCTGGACGAGGACTTCGCCCTCGGGGGCGGCGTCTACACCGTCAGGGTCACCTACCAGGACGCCACCGGGGTGTTCCGCCTGAGCATGCCGGGCGGCAGCGACCTGTAGAAGGGCCCAGCCCAGCGCCTCTCACGCGGTCTCGCCGGTGGGCGGCCCGACGACGAGCGAGAGGCGCTACCGCGAGCCGGCCGCTCCCCCTTGTGGGATAGTCCCGAGCCCCGCGGCCACGGCGCCTGGCATACTCTCCTGGTGATGCGCGCCGGCCCGCGCCGTCGTCTCCTACGTACACCCGGCGTGCGGCCCCTGCTGCTCGCCGCAGGGCTCGTCTGCCTCGCGCTCGCGCACTCGTCCCTCGCTCAGAGCGTGGCCGGCGCCACCGCGGTGCGGGTCCTGCTGGCCGTGGAGCCCAGCGTGGTCGTCGACGTGGACGGCCCCCACGCTGGCGTCGTCGACGGTCGGCGGCGCTTCAGGGCCGGCGCCGGCCTCGAGTGGCCGGTGACGGCGGCGGGCGGCACCCTCTACGTCGACGGCGCCGCGGTCGGCGAGACCATGACCCTGGAGCCGGAGTCGGGGCAGTTCGCCTTCGACGGACGCCGCTACCGCGGCGCCGTACGCCTGTCGGCCGTCGACGGCGGCGTGGAGGTCGTGAACGTCGTGGGCCTCGAGGACTACCTGCGCGGCGTCGTGCCGTCGGAGATGGCGGCGTCGTGGCCCCTGGAGGCGCTCAAGGCCCAGGCCGTGGCCGCCCGCAGCTACACGCTCACCTCCCTCGACCCCGACGCCCGCTACGACCTGTGCGCGACCGAGGACTGCCAGGTCTACCGCGGCATCGCGGCCGAGAACCCGCGCACCGACGCGGCGATCGCCGCCACGGCCGGGGTCGTCGTCACCTACGGCGGCGCGCCGGCGCGGACCTACTACCACGCGGACTCGGGCGGCATGGTGGCCTCCAGCGCCGAGGTGTGGGGCACCTGGTCCCCGTACCTCGTGGCTCGGGCCGACGCGAGCTCCTCCAGCCCGCACCGCCACTGGTCCGTGAGGCTCGACGGTCACGGCGTGGGCGCCGCGCTGGCGGCGGCCGGCATCGACGTGGGCGACGTCACCTCTCTGCGCGTGCTGGCGCTCTCCGAGTCGGGCCGCGTGAGCGAGCTGGAGGTCGCCGGAACCGCGGGCACCCGCGTGCTGCGCGGCTCCCAGCTCACGTCACTGGCGCGCTCTTGGGGCCTCAAGTCGATGTCGTTCCGCGTGCAGGGGGGCCTGACCGTGACCGGCGACGGCTGGGGCCACGGCGTCGGCATGAGCCAGTACGGGGCGAGGGCGCTGGCCAGCTCCGGCTACGACTTCAGCCAGATCCTGGCCTTCTACTACCCGAACACGGGCCTGACGCGCTTCGTGGCGGCGCGCTAGCGGGCGCATGGCGGCCCTGGCGCGGTAGCCTCGCCACATGGCGGAGGGCGACGCGCCCCGGGCGGACCGGCGGCTCACGCTGGTGCCCACCCCCGTCGGCAACCTGGGGGACGTGACCCTCAGGGCGCTCGACGTACTGCGGCGCGCCGACGTGGTGGCCGCCGAGGACACCCGCCGCACGCGCGTGCTGCTCGACCAGCACGGCATCACCGCGCGCCTCGAGAGGCTAGACGCCCACACGATCCCGTCGCGCGCCCCGGCGCTGCTGGAGGAGCACGCCTGGGTGGCCTACGTGACGGACGCCGGCACGCCCGGCATCTCAGACCCCGGCGCGGAGCTAGTCCGGCTGGCGCTCGAGGAAGGCGTCGCGGTGGAGGTCCTGCCCGGAGCCACGGCCTTCGTGCCAGCGCTCGTCGCGTCCGGCCTGCCCACGGCCCGCTTCACCTTCGAGGGCTTCCTGCCGCGCAAGGGCAGCTCGCGCTCGCGGCGCCTGCGCGACGTCGCCGCGAGCCACGCCACCAGCGTCGTCTACGAGTCGCCGCACCGCCTGGCGGAGACGCTCCGCGACCTGGCGGAGGCCTGCGGTGAGACCCGGCCCGCCAGCGTGAGCCGCGAGATCTCGAAGCTGCACGAGGAGACGGTCAGGGGCACGCTGGGCGAGCTGGCGGCGCGCTACGCCGCCGAGGCGGCCCGCGGGGAGGTCGTGGTCGTGGTGGGCCCGCGTCAGCACGCCGAGGACGAGGACGACGAGCCCGCTCTGGCCGCCCTCAGCGCCGAGGAGGCGGCCGCGCGACTCGCCGCGGCCGGCGTAAGGGGTAGGCTCTTGCGCGGCGCGCTCGCGGCGCTGGGCGCACCGCGCAACGCGGCCTACCGCGCGGCGCTCGACCACCCCGACCATGACGACTAGGGAGCCCCTCACCAGGACGACCGGTCGCCTCCTGGGCCTGCCCAGCGTGGCGCGGCTGGCGCTCTTCGCTCGGCACGAGGGCCCGGCGGTACTGCTCACGACCGCCGACAGGCTCTCGCTCTTCGCCGACGCCAGGGCCTTCGGCGCGGACGTCACGCTCGAGCCCGGCCCGGCCGACTGGCACGAGCTCCGCGACAAGGTCGTCGTCAGCCTGGACGCGGCCCTCGGCCCCATGCCGCCCGACCCGCGCGCCCTGGCGCTGCGCCTGGAGGCGGGGCGCGACTACCCGCGCGACGAGCTGCTGGCCGACCTGCTGAGGCTCGGCTTCGAGCGCGACGCCCTGCCCGGCTTCACGGTGCGCGGCGACACGGTCACCGTGCACCTCTCGGAGGACGACGCCGAGGGCGCGCTGCGCCTCGAGTTCTTCGGCGACGAGCTGGAGTCGCTCACGGTCGGAGGCGAGGCCGAGGCCTCCCACGTGCTGGCCCCCGTGTCACTGGCCGAGTACGACAGGTCCACCTGGACGACGCGACTCCTCGAGCACCTGCCGGGCGTCGTGTTCCTCGACGCGCCCGAGCTGATGCCCGGGGCGGCGCCGGGCGGCACGGCGGGCGGTGCCGAGACGCGCGGTGACGACGGCAGCGAGAGCGGCTCCGACGAGGTCGTGCCCGCCGGCGTCCTCGGCACGGCCTGGCTGTGGGACCACCTGGCGGGACGCGAGGTCGTCAGCTTCGGCCGCGACCCCCTCGACCTCGCGAGCGCCGCCTCGCCGCTCGAGCCGTTGGGCTACTACCGCGGCAAGCTGACCACCTTCGCCCAGGACGTCCACATGTGGCTGCGCGACGGCTACTCGGTGCACCTGCTGCTGCGCTTCGAGCGCACTGGGCGCTACCTGCGCGAGCGGGTGCTGGAAGAGCTGGAGTCGCATTGGCGCAACGAGGTGGCCGAGAGGCCCGGCCAGGTGTCCCTGCTGATCGCCAAGGGCGCGCAGGGCGGCTACCGCGACCCGGCGCGCAAGGAGGTCGTCCTCAGCGAGGAGGTGCTCTACGGCTACCAGGGCGGGCGCCGGCTCAAGAGGCTCCCCGGCAAGGCCGTGCACGACGCCTCCCAGCTCACGGTGGGCGACTACCTCATCCATCCCGACCACGGCATCGGCCGCTTCCTGGGCCTGGAGCCGCGGCAGGTCGTGGGCGTCACGCGCGACTACCTGCTGCTGCAGTACGCCGGCGAGGGCAAGCTGTACCTGCCCGTCGAGCAGCTGCCCCTCGTGCGGCGGCACCCCGGCACCACCGACGACCCGCCGCGCCTCTCGACCCTCGGCACGAACGAGTGGGCGCGGGCGCGGGAGAAGGCGCGCGTCAACGCCTCCGAGCTGGCGGCAGAGCTCATCAAGGCCTACGCCAAGCGGCAGGTCTCGCGGGGCACGGCCTTCCCGCCGCTGCCCGACTGGGACCCGCTCATCGAGAGGAACTTCGGCTTCGAGCTGACGCCCGACCAGGCCAAGGCCGTCGAGGACGTCTTCGCCGACCTCGAGCGCGAGGTGCCCATGGACCGCCTCATCTCCGGCGACGTCGGCTTCGGCAAGACCGAGGTGGCGATACGGGCGGCGCACCGCGTCGTGGGGCACGGCTACCAGGTGGCGATGCTCGTCCCCACTACGGTGCTGGCCAAGCAGCACTACGACACCTTCAGGGCACGCTTCGCCGGCCTGCCGGTGCGCGTGGAGATGCTCTCGCGCTTCACGCCGGACAGGCTAGCCAGGGACGTCCTCAAGGGCCTGCAGGAAGGCGTCGTGGACATCGTCGTGGGCACCCACAGGCTGCTCGCCGACGGCGTGGGCTACAAGCGTCTCGGCCTGCTCGTCGTCGACGAGGAGCACAGGTTCGGGGTGGGGCAGAAGGAGCGGCTGAAGAGCCTCAAGGCCGACGTCGACGTCCTGTCGCTGTCGGCCACGCCGATCCCGCGCACGCTCTACATGAGCCTGGTGGGCCTGCGCGACGTGAGCCAGATCCTCACGCCGCCCCGCGGGCGCAAGCCCATACAGACGGTGCTGCAGCCCTACGACCCACTCACGGTGCGCGACGCCGTGCTGTTCGAGCTCGAGCGCGGGGGCAAGGTGTTCTACATCCACGACCGCGTCGGCTCGATGAGCCTCAGGGCACGCACCCTCTCGCAGCTCGTGCCGGAGGCGCGCATCGGCGTGGCGCACGGCCAGATGCCGGAGGACGAGCTGGAGGAGGTGATGATCGGCTTCGACGAGGGCGCCTACGACGTGCTGCTGTCGACGACGATCGTCGAGTCCGGCCTCGACATCACCGGCGCCAACACGCTGGTCATCGAGCGCGCCGACAGGCTGGGGCTCGCCCAGCTCTACCAGCTCCGCGGCCGGGTGGGCCGGCGCGAGACCGAGGCCTGGGCCTACCTGCTCTACCCGGGTCGCCTGACCGAGCAGGCGCAGCGGCGCCTCTACGCCATCGCCGAGCTGAACGACCTGGGCTCCGGCCACCTCCTGGCGGAGAAGGACATGGAGATCCGCGGCGTGGGGAACCTGCTGGGCCCGGAGCAGCACGGGCACATCAGCGCCGTCTCCCTCGAGGTCTACACCGAGCTGCTCGCCGAGGAGATCGCCAAGCTCAAGGGCGAGCAGCGCGCCGCGGAGCGGCCGCAGGTGACCATCGACCTCAGCGTGGACGCGCGCCTCAGCCCCACCTACGTGCAGGACGACGACGAGCGGGTCGCCTACTACGGGCGGTTCGCCGAGACGAGCTCGCTGGCCGAGGTGTCGCGGGTGGCCAAGGAGCTGCGCGAGGCCTATGGGCCCTTCCCGCCCGAGGTGAAGGCCTTCGTCGAGCTGACGCGCCTGCGCATACTCGCCGGCGCCAAGGGCGTCGCGACCGTCAAGGAGCACATGACGGACGTGCAGATCAGCCTGCAGGGCGACGACGTGGGCGAGCTCGACTACGACGCCAGGGCCTTGCGTCGGCTCCCCTTCAGCGTCGAGGCCACCCGCTACCCGCCCGGCTTCAGCATCAAGAAGCGCGGCCTCAAGCCCGCCGACCTGCCCGGAGCCGTCACGGACGTCCTCTACCTGTTGGGGTGATCGCCGCTCGTGTGGCGCCCCACGCAGGGGCCGGCGGCGAACGCTGGCGACGCCGATCCCGCACTGCGCCATGCACTACGCGCAAGGCAAGGCCCCCGCGCCAGGCGGGGGCCTCCGTCGCTTGGTATCGAAGCCTAGAAGTGGTAGTTGAAGCCCAGCTTGGCGGTGACGCCGAAGACGAAGGGGCTGAAGCCGAGCGACGGGCCGGCCTCGAGGAAGATGCCGCCTTCGGGGAGGCCCGACTGGGCCAGGCTGAACTCGCCGCCGGCGAAGGCGTTCACCGCCACGTTCACGCCGGCGCCGATGCCGAGCCCCACGCCGCCGCCGACGTAGACGCCTATGGGCGCCGTGCCGGTGTCGACCGGGAGGTCGTAGAGCAGGTCGGCGCCGAGGGCGAACGACGTGCCGATGTAGTTGTAACCGGCGTTGATGCGGGCGGCCAGTCCTGGGGAGATGTCGTCGATGCCGAAGTGCAGAGCAGCTCCCGGATAGCCGACGCTGAAGCCGGCCCAGTAGCCACCTTGGGCGAAGCTCGACCCGACAAGGGCCGCCGCCGCGATCGCCAAGCAGATGAAGACCTTACGCATGCCTCACCCTCCGTAACTGGGAGCTAGCTCGCATGGGGTCGGTTATAGCATGGCCCGAATGAGACGTGAGGCCGCACCACAAGGCCATGGTGTCGCGAAGACGCCCCGGCCGCGGGGCCGGGGCGCAGGGTGACGTGAGGCTCCGGAACGTTACTGCGGTATGTGGTAGTTGGCGCCGACCCTGAGGCCGGGGACGAAGAAGCCGAAGGGGCCCGCGAAGTAGACGTTGGTGTTCACCTCGCCGAAGAGGCCGACGGAGGGTGCCACCTCGAACTCGGCGCCGCCGACCAGGCCCAGGCCGAAGCCGACCCCGCCGCCGCCGATCAGGACGCGCGGGCCGCCGCCGGCGTAGCCGGTGAACCCTTCCTGGATCGGGAAGTTGTAGAGGCCGTCGACGCCGATCTCGAAACCGCCGCCGGTGACGTAGTAAGAGGCGCTGCCACGGACGTCGAGGCCGGGGACGCCGACGTCCTCGACGCCGAACTGAGCGGTCACGGGCACGCCCGCGAAGCCGGCGACGAACACGACGCCGAAGGAGCCGCCCACGTACATCGGCGGGGTCTCCTGCGCTAGGGCCGCTCCCCCGAGCACGGCGGCGATCACGAGCGTTCTAAGGATGGTCTTCATCGCTCCTCCTGTTCTCCATCGAGGGCCTCTTGACGGAGTTGGTTGCTCTCAGGGTTCTATCACCGTGGATATCGCGCCCTAGTAGGGGTTTTCACATGTGACGCGAGAAAAATGCGTCTAGGTCGCTACTCCGGCTCGCCGCCGAAGCGCTCCACGAACCGGCGCCTGGCGTCCCTGGTGCGGGGGAGGGCGCGGTTGCAGGGCGGCACGTCGCCGTGACGCTCGCGGTACTCGGCGAGCAGGCGAGCCTCCTCGGCCTGCGGCACGCGGCTGTAGGCGTAGCGCCAGTAGCGGGCGTGCTCCCGCACGCAGGTGGGTCGCGAGAGGTGCTGCCTGATGCGGTTGGGCACGTCGGTGGCCGACTGGCCTATGTAGACGACGCGCTTCTCCTCGTCGGCCAGCTCGTAGACGCCCGGCATGGCGTCGCGCCCGCGCGCCCGCGGCAGCGCCGCCAGGCTGCGCCAGCGCGCGGCTATGGGCATGGCGTCCCGCCGGTCCTCACGGCTCGTAGCCCAGCTCGCGCAGCGCCTCCTTGTCGCGGCGCCAGTCGCGGCGCACGACGACCTCGAGCTCGAGGAACACGCGCTCCTGCAGGAAGACCTCGAGCTGCTTGCGGGCCGTGCGGCCGATCTCCTTGATCATCTTCCCGCCGGCGCCGATCACGATGCGCCTGTGCCCCGACTTCTCCACCCAGATCTCGGCGGTGATGACGATGGGCTTGCCATCCTCCACGGGGTCCTGCCAGTCGACGACCTGCACGGCCACGGCGTAGGGCAGCTCCTGCCTGAGGTGGATCATCGCCGCCTCGCGGATCAGCTCGCCGGCCCACTGCTCGCGCGTCTGGTCGGAGCGGACGTCGGCGGGGAAGAAGAACGGCGCCGCCTCGAGCCTGTCGAGGAGGTCGTCGCGTAGCGCGTAGACGGCCTTGGGGTCGTTGAGCGCCGACAGCGCCAGCGTGCGCTCGGCGCGGGGCAGCAGCTCGCCGTAGAGCCCGAGGGCCTCGTCCGGGTACTTGGCGGCGTCGACCTTGTTGCCCACGAGGAACACGGGCACATCGGGCGGCAGGGCGCTGAGCAGGCGGGCGACGTCCTTGTCCTCGTCGCTGGGTGGGCGCCTGAGGTCGACCACCCACAACACGACGTCCACGTCCACGACGGCGTCCCGCACCTCCCGGTTCATGGCCTGGTCGAGGGCGGTGTCGCCGCCCCGGTGGAGCCCCGGGGTGTCCACGAAGACGAGCTGCCTGTCCTCGGAGGTGTAGATGCCGCGCACGCCGCGGCGCGTCGTCTGGGGCTTGGGGGTGATGGGCGCCACCTTCGCGCCCAGCATCGTGTTGAGGAGCGTCGACTTGCCCACGTTGGGCTTGCCGACTATGGCCACGAAGCCCGACCTCGTGGGAGGGGAGCCGCCGTCGGCCCCGGCGGGCGCGTCGCCCGGCTCGGCCCCGGCCTCGTCCGGCGCGCCGCCGCGACCCTCTCCGCCCCCGGCGTCCGACGGGGTCGCCGTGTCTCCCTGCTGCGGGTTCTCGCTCTCGTCGCCTGCCACGGGCACCCAGTCTAGCCGCGCCGCGCTGCCAGACGTCGAAGGCCCCTCCACGGAGGGGCCTTCGCTGTGGTTGCGGGGATTGGATTTGAACCAATGACCTTCGGGTTATGAGCCCGACGAGCTACCAGACTGCTCCACCCCGCGTCGCTGCCGAACGCTTCGGCGCCGTGAGCGGCGCAAAAGCAATAGTAGCCGGGGGGCTCGTGGCATGTCAACGGCCAACGATGCAGGCGTCGCACCCGCGCGGCAGCCGTCCGCACCGCGGCGCCCGCGCAGAGGGTGTCGCCGGGCAGCTCCCGCCGGCTGCGGGGCGGACCACGCGCCGCGAGACCTGCGCGCGAACCGAAACGTGGGGGGAAACCCCGATGAGCGCCCGGGCCGGCCGGCGCTACCTTCGCACCACGCGCGGGACGCAGGTCCTGCGGAGCGCGTGTGTGTTGGGAGAGGAGCGAGGCATGATGCAGCACCGTCACCAGCTGGTGAGAGCGCGGCGCGGCGGCGCCGCTCCGAGTGCGCGGCTACGGGATCGCCGCAAGGCGATGGCGGGCGTGTTGGCGGCCGTCGCGGCCGTCTTCGTGGCCGCGGCCGCGGCTCAGGGCATGAGCCACGAGGGCGAGGTGGACCAGGCGGCCCTCCTGCAGGCGTACCTCGGCGGGGCGAAGTTCCAGGACCTCGCCACCGCGGAGGCGGAGGGCTACGCCAGCACCATGGACGACCTCGGCTGCTTCGAGGACGCGTCGCGCGGCGGCATGGGCCTGCACTACCTGAACAACGCCCTGATGGACGCGGAGCTGGACCCGGCCAGTCCCGAGGCGCTCGTGTACGAGCTCGACGCCGACGGCAACGTGGCGGGCCTCGTGGCGCACGAGTACATAGTGCCGGTGGACGCCTGGGACAGCGCTGACCCGCCCACCGTGCTCGGCCTCCCGCTGCACAAGCACCCGGTGCTGCCGCTGTGGGTGCTGCACGCCTGGCTGTGGAAGGACAACCCGAGCGGGATGTACGAGGACTACAACCCGACCGTGAGGCTGTGCCCCGCGGGCGTGAAGGTCTTCGGCGAGGAGTAGGGGGCCCTCGTCGCCCCAACTCGTCCTCGTCGCGGGGAGCCCCGGCCGCGCCGGGTAGGAGGCGCTAGAGCCCCAGGCCCTCCGCGACGATCAGGGGCGCAGGCGCGGCCGCGTCGGCGACCGTGACGGCGGACCTCACTCGGTCGGCGGCGGCCTCCAGGCCCCTGCCGGCCCTGTGGTAGATGGTGGCCACCGGTTCGCCGGCGGCGACCGCGTCGCCCACCTTGGCGTGCAGCACCACGCCCACGCCGTGGTCCACGGCGTCGCCCTTACGGGCTCGGCCGCCGCCCAGGAGCCCCACGGCCTCGCCGACCGACCGGGCCTCGAACGCGGCCACGACGCCTCCGCGCGGGGCCCTGATCAGCTCCTGGTCGGGGGCCAGGGGCAGGCGGCCGAGCGCCGCCACGTCCCCGCCCTGCGCGGCGACCCAGCGCTCGAAGCGCTCGTACGCCCGCCCGTCGTCGAGGGCGCGCGCGACCTCCCGGCGCCCCGCGCCCAGGCCGGTCCCGGCGAGCACCTGTGAGGCCAGCACGACGCACAGCTCGCGCAGGTCGGCGGGACCGCCGCCGCGCAGGCACTCCATGGCCTCGTTCACCTCCAGTGCGTGGCCCACGGCGCGGCCCAGCGGCTCGGACATGCGCGAGAGCACGGCCGTGACGTCACGGCCGGCGTGGCGGCCTATGGCCGTCATCGCCAGCGCCAGCTCGCGGGCGTCCTCCTCGGTGCGCATGAAGGCGCCGGACCCCAGCTTGACGTCGAGGACGATGTTCCTGGCGCCGCCGGCCAGCTTCTTGCTCATGATGCTCGCCGCGATCAGCGGCAGCGACTCGACGGTCCCCGTGACGTCGCGCAGCGCGTAGATGAGGCCGTCGGCGGGGGCGAGGTCCTTCGACTGGCCCGTGACGACCACGCCAACCTCGCGCGCCTGGCGCCTGAACTCCTCCTCGCTGAGGTCCACGCGGAAGCCCGGGATGCTCTCGAGCTTGTCCACGGTGCCGCCCGTGTGGCCGAGGCCGCGCCCCGACATCTTCGCGACGGTGGCGCCCAGGCTGGCCAGCAACGGCGCCAGCACCAACGTCGTCTTGTCGCCCACGCCGCCGGTCGAATGCTTGTCCACCGCGTGCGGCAGGTCGCTGAGGTCGAGCTGCTCCCCGGAGCGGGCCATCGCCAGCGTGAGGTCGGCGGTCTCGCGCGGGGTCATGCCCCGCCAGCACACGGCCATGAGCCAGGCCGCCATCTGGTAGTCGGGGACCTCGCCGGCCACGTAGCCGTCGACGAGCCGCGCCAGGTCGGCGGCCGAGTGCTCGCGGCCGGCCTTCTTGGCGAGGATCATGTCGAGCGGACGGAAGCTCTGCTCCTCCATGCCTGCGATGGTAGTACGCGCGCACCTTCGCGCCGCGGGCGGGGGTCGCGGCCGGCGATAGGCCCCACGCGCACGCCGGCCGGCGGCGGCTCAGCGGGCGCCGGGCGGCAGGAGCTCGCGGGCCGTGGACGCCTCGTCCCACGGCAGCACCTCGTCCTCTCGCTCCAGCGTGCGCTCGTGCCCCTTGCCCGCCAGCACCACCACGTCGCCGGGGGCCGCCAGCGAGTAAGCCAGCGCTATGGCGTCCCGCCTGTCCGGCACGAGGTGGAACGTCTCGCCCTCCAGCCCGCCGGCGGACCGCGCGCCGAGCGCCATGGTCGCCAGGATCGCCGCTACCGGCTCGGAGCGGCTGTCCTCCTCGGTGAGCACGGCGACGTCGGCGCCGCGCACCGCCGCCTCACCCAGCGGCGCGCGCTTCCCCGGGTCGCGCTCGCCGGCCGAGCCGACGACGACGATGGTCCTAGACCCTGGGCGCCTCACCGCGGCCAGCGCCTTGGCCAGCGCCGGCGGGGTGTGGGCGAAGTCGACGATCACGGTGAAGGGCTCGGTGGTGATCACCTGCATGCGTCCCGGCACACCAGGGAAGGCCGCCAGCGCGTCGGCCGCCTCGCTGGCGGGCACGCCCTCGAGGGACGCGGCCGCCAGGGCGCCGGCGGCGTTCCAGGCGTTGTAGCGCCCCACCATGGGCAGGCGCGCCGTCACGTGGGCGCCGAGCACCTCGAGGTCGAGGTCGAGCGCCCCGGCGGGCTCGTCGACGCGGAGGACGCGCACGTCGGCTTCGCGCGCCTCGCCGTACGTCACGACGCGCGTCCCCGCCTCGCGCGCCGCCGTCAGGAAGGCCTCGTACCCCTCGTCGTCGGCGTTGAGGACCGCGACGCTCGACCGGCGGACCAGCGTGGCCTTGGCGTCCACGTACGACGCGAAGGAGCCGTGGTGGTCGAGGTGCTCGGGCGAGACGTTGGTGACGACGCCCGCCGCGTAGGCGACGGCGTCGAGGCGGTGCTGGGAGAAGCCGTGCGAGCTCGACTCCAGCACGGCGTGGCTGGCCCCGGCCGCCAGGAACCGGGCCAGGAGGCCCTGCACCTCCGGCGCCTCCGGCGTCGTGAAGTGGCCCTCGAGGGGCAGCTCCTCGCCGCCGAGGCGCACCGCGGCCGTGCTGATGAGCCCCGTGGCGTAGCGGGTGCCGAGCAGGTGGGCGAGCAGGAAGCTCGTCGTGGTCTTGCCGTCGGTCCCGGTCACGCCCACGACGCGCAGGCGCTCGGAGGGGTGACCCGCGTGCGCGGCGGCCAGGTGCGGCAGCGCGCGCTTCGCGTCGAGCACGCGCACGTAGGGCGCTCTCCCTAGCCCGGCCACGCGCTCCGGCGGCGCGTCGCCCACCACGGCCGCGGCGCCGCGCGCGACGGCCTCGGCGGCGAACGCGTGGCCGTCGAAGCGTTCTCCCGTGCGCGCCACGAACAGCGCGCCGGGACCGGCGCGCCTGTGGTCCTGCACCACGGCGGAGACCTCGGGGTCGGCCCGCAGAGCGGCGGCGGGCGACTCTCCCAGCGCCTCCGGGGCGCGGGAGGCCGCCAGGCTCAGGAGCTCGGAGAGCCGCACGGGCCGCCTCAGCGCACCATGGGCGGCGTGAGGCCGTGGCGCTCCAGCAGGTCGAGCACGAGCGCCAGGTGCCTGTCGTCGGCCACGAAGTCGAGGTCGTCGCCGGGCACGACCACGACCGGCGACAGCGAGTAGTCGTCGATCCAGCGCTCGTAGAGCTCGCCGAGCCGCAGCAGGTAGGCGTCGTCTATGTCGGCCTCGTAGTCGCGCCCCCTCTGCCTGATGTGAGCCTTGAGCGTCGGCAGCGAGGCCCGCAGGTAGATGAGGAGGTCGGGCGGCCTGAGCGCCGAGGCCACGGCGTCGTAGAGCAGCGTGTAGCTGGCGTGGTCGCGGGCGTCGAGTAGGCCGTCCTCGGCGAGGAGCCGGGCGAAGACGTTGGCGTCCTCGTAGACGGTGCGGTCCTGTATCACCCGCCGGCCCGGGTTCACCTCGCGCAGGTGCTGCCGGAGCCGCGAGGCCAGGAAGAACACCTGCGAGTGGAAGGCGTAGCGCCGCATGTCGCCGTAGAAGTCGGCGAGGTAGGGGTTCTCGTCCACGGCCTCGAAGACGGGCGAGAGGTGGTAGCGCTCCGAGAGGATGCGCGTGAGGGTCGACTTGCCGGCGCCTATGTTGCCGGCCACGGCCACGTAGAGCCCGCCGTCCTGCTGCCTCACGACAGCACGGCCTCGAGCCGCCCCAGCACGCGCGTGAGGAGCGCCTCGCGGTCGCCCTCGTCCTCCACGAAGTCGATGGCGCCGGCGTCCACGACCTCCACGGGGAAGCGCGCGCCGTCGAAGTAGCCGTCGTAGGCGGCGGTGATCTGGGCCAGGTAGTCGGCCTGCATCGTCGACTCGAAGGCGCGTCCGCGCTTGGCGATGCGCCGCAGCAGCAGGTCGGGCTCGGCGCGCAGGTAGACGGTTAGGTCGGGGTCGGGCAGGCGCGAGCGGAGCTGGTCGAAGAGCGTCCGGTACAGCTCGAACTCGTCGCCGCGCAGGTTCAGGGAGGCGAAGAGGAAGGTCTTGTCGAAGAGGTAGTCGGAGACCGTGTGCCGCTGGAAGAGGGCGGCCTGCGAGAGCTCGGCGTGCTGCTTGAAGCGGGAGAGGAGGAAGAACGCCTCCGTCGGGAAGGCGTAGCGCTCCTTGTCCTCGTAGAAGCGCGCCAGGAACGGGTTCTCCTCGACCACCTCGAGGAGCAGCCGCGCCCCCAGACGCTCGGCGAGGATGCGCGCCAGGCTGGTCTTGCCCACGCCGATGGGGCCCTCGATGACGATCAGCGGCATATCGGTCACCGAGCATACCGCCGGCCGCCACGGCCCCGGACGGGGCCCGCGCGTCACGTCTGGCACGACCTCCGCGCCCCCTTGTGCTAGACTCGCTGCCAGGTTGAACGAAGAACCTCCGAGTAGTCGCTGGCGCCGCTGGCGCGCCAAGACGGTCCTCCCCCTCCTGCTCCTAACGACGACTGTCGCCCTCGCTCAGGCAGCACCCTCGGGCCTGCCGGTGGGGTTGGGTCCCGGTCGGGCGGTGCTGGCCGCCGCGCTGCTGCTGGTCTCCGCCGTGGCCTCGGCCTGCCAGGCAGCGCTCGGCTCGCTGTCGGAGTGGCGCATGCGCCAGCTCTGGGAGGGCCGGGAGGAGGGCAACGGCGCGCTGGCGCTGGTCGAACGCGACCCGCAGCGCTACGTCTCGACCCTCCTCATCGTCCGCACGGCCGCCGACGTGAGCTTCGCGGCGCTGCTGGTCGTGACGGCGCTGCAGCTCGCCGCCGGCACCGCGGTGTCGCCGTGGCTGGCCGTCTTCTACGGCGGCGTGGTGACAGTGGTCCTGATGCTGGTGTTCGCCGACATCATCCCGCGCTCCATAGCCCTGCGGGACCCCGTGGGCCTGGCCCGTGCGATAGTCAGACCTGTCTATCTGCTTTCCGTCGTCGTCTACCCCGTGGGCGCTCTCTTCACGTTCCTGACGAAGGGCGTGCTGAGGCTCTTCCGCATCGAGCCGAGCCTCAGCTCGCAGATGTCCGAGGAGGAGCTGCGCCAGCTCCTGAGGCGGGCCGGCGAGTCGGGCGTCCTCGAGGCGCAGGAGCAGGAGATGATCCGCGGCGTGATCGACCTCGAGGAGACGGTGGTGCGCGAGGTCATGACGCCGCGCGTGGACGTCGTGGGCGTGCCGGAGGACGCGAGCCTCCTCGACCTGCTGGCGCTGGTGCGCGAGCACGGCTACAGCCGCCTGCCTGTGTACTCCGAGACCATAGACAACGTGCGCGGCGTCGTGTACGCACGCGACCTGCTCGGCTACCTGGAGGGTTCCCCCGACCTGGCGGCGGTGCGGGTGGCCGACCTCATGACGAGCGTGCAGTTCGTGCCGGAGACGCTGTCGGTGGCGGCGCTGCTGCGCGACATGAGGGCGCGCAAGAGCCACTTCGCCGTCGTCGTCGACGAGTTCGGCGGCACCGCCGGCGTGATCACGCTCGAGGACATCATCGAGGAGATCACCGGCGACATCTACGACGAGACGGACGAGGAGGAGGAGGCCGAGATCAGCGCGCTCGACGACGGCGCCTACAGGCTCCTCGGCTCGGCGAACCTCGAGGACATAGGCCAGGCGCTGGGCATCGCGTTCGAGGAGGACGGCGACTACGACACGCTGGCCGGCTTCATGATCGACGAGCTCGGGCACATCCCCGAGCCGGGCGAGACGGTGACCTTCTCCGGCATGCGCTTCGAGGTCGAGCAGGCCGACGGCCGGCGCGTGATCAGCGTCCTCGCCGCCCCGGTCGACCCCGAGCTCCAGCACGCCGTCGAGGAGGCTGCCGCCGAGGCCGGCTGAGGCCGGCGCGCCGCGCGTCCCCACCACCGACAGGGACGGATCCGTGCCCGCGCCGCCGGTCCGCGGCCGCGAGCCCCTCAGCCGAGCGGCGGGAGCTCCGGCACGTAGACGCGGCCCACCCTGGCCGCCACGCCCGTGAGCATCTCGTAGGCCACCGTGCCTATCGCCGCGGCCAGCTCCTCGGCCGAAGGCCCGCCTGGGCCCCACAGGACGACGCGGTCGCCCACGGCCACGTCCGTGCCCGTGGCGTCCACCATGAGCTGGTCCATGCAGATGCGTCCGATGACCTCCAGGAGCCGGCCCCGGTGGCCCACCATGGCGCGCCCGGTGAGCGAGCGCCTGAAGCCGTCGGCGTAGCCCGCGCGCACGGTGGCGACGACGGTCTCGCGCTGGGCGCGCCACAGGCCGCCGTAGGAGACCGTGGCGCCGGCGGGCAGCCGCTTCACGAAGCTCACTGGCGCCGTGAGGCGCATGGCGGGGCGGAGCCCCGGCGCCAGCTCGGCGACCAGGGGACCCGGGTAGTAGCCATAGAGGACGATGCCGGGACGCACCAGGTCGTAGTGATGGTCACGGAAGCGGAACACGGCCGCCGAGTTGGCCGTGTGCCTCAGCCCCGGGTCCACGCCGGTGGCCCTGACCGCCGCCACGAGCTCGTCGAAGCGCTCGAGCTGCTCCCGTGTGGGCCCCTCTTCCTCCTCCTCCGCGGCGTAGAGGTGGGTGAAGGTGCCGCCCACGCGCACGCCGCTCGTGCGCGCCGCGGCCACGGCCAGGCGCGCGGCCTCGGCGGGCGTGCGGGCGCCGATGCGCCCCATGCCCGTGTCGAGCTTCACGTGCACCTCCACGGGCTCGGGCAGGTCCGCGTCCGCTATCGCCCGCAGCGCGTCCTCGCCGGGCACCGTGAGCGCCACGCCTCGCTGCGCCAGCGCCGACACGGTCTCCGGCTCGGCGACGGGGGAGAGCAGCAGTACCCTGGCGCGCACGCCGCCGGCGCGCAGGGCCAGCGCCTCGGCCGGCGTGGCCACGCCGAACCAGCGCACGCCCAGCGACTCGAGGTGCAGCGCGGTGCCGGGCAGGCCGTGACCGTAGGCGTTCGCCTTGACGACGGCGAGCACCTCGGCGCCGGGGGCGAGGTGCCGCCTCACCAGCCCCAGGTTGTGGGTGAGGGCGGAGAGGTCCACCTCGGCCACGGCGGCGGAGAGCGCCGCCGCGGACGAGGCGGGAGCCGCGGCGCTCAGCGCGTCCACGCCGCGCGCCTCTCGAGCGACTTCAGCAGGCTCGAGGCGGCCAGGGTCAGCGCGATGTAGACCACGGCGGCGCTGTTGTAGGGCGGGAAGAGGTTCAGGGTCGCCGCCCCGAACTCGCGCGCCTTCTGGGTGACGTCGCCCACGCCGATCACCGAGAGCAGGGCCGTGTCCTTGAGCATCGCGATGAACTCGTTGCCCAGGGGCGGGAGGACGATGCGCACGGCCTGCGGCAGGGTGACGAAGCGCGCGGTCTGCGCCGCCGTGAGGCCCAGGCTGCGGGCGGCCTCGATCTGGCCCTTGGGTATGGCCTCGATGCCGGCGCGGAAGATCTCGGCCATGTAGGCCGCGTAGCCGATCGCGATGGCCAGCACGCCCCGCAGCAGGTCGTTGCGGATCACGACGCGGCCGCCCGTGAGGTCGCGCAGGGCGCCGGGGATCACGAAGCCGATGAACAGCACGACGACGAGCATGGGCACGCCGCGGATGAGGTCGACGTAGACCTCGGCGAAGACGCTCAGGGGATGGTGGCTCGTCTGCCAGCCGGCGAGGCCCAGGAGCAGGAACGCCACGCCCAGCCCCATCGCCAGCAGCGCGGGGTTGCGCGCCGCGTCGGCGAGGAACGTGAAGCGCCACAGCTCCGGCAGGTCGGCGGGTACCTCGTCCGGCGGCAGCAGCACGGCCGTGACCCGGCCCTCGTCGAGGTAGGCGAGCGCGGCGGCGGTGTCGAGGGCGCTGAGGAACCTGCGCTCCTGCGCCCCCTCCGCGTAGGTGCCGTCCTGGACCTGCTCGGCGACGCGGCCAGGCGTACCGCGGACGATGGCCACGCGGCCCTCCGCGGAGCCGGCCAGCACCAGCTCGGTCTTCGGGGTGAAGAGCAGCGCGGTGCCGAGGGCGAGCCCCAGGCCGGCCACGACGAAGAACCCCGGCAGCGTGCGCCGGCCGGGCTTCAACAGGAGCAGCAGGGCCAGCGCCAGCCCCAGCACAGCGGCCAGGGCGTAGCCGAGCAGCGTCACGGTGACCGTGTAGCGCAGGCCCGGGAGCAGGAACCGCAGCGCCGCCTGGTAGTCGGCGTCGCTGGCGAAGAGGTAGACGACGAGCGGCAGCAGCGCCAGGAGGACTATGTTGCTCGGGCGCACGCGCCCGAGCGGGCGGCCGGCGCGCCGCGCCATGGGCTGGGAACGGCTCACAGTCGCCACAGGCTAACGCGCGGCGGCGCCACGAGGGGCGGGCGTCCTCGCTCGGTGGCGCCGGGACGGCCCGCCGGCGCGCCGCGGCGACGCCCTCACGCGAGGAGGGGCCGGCGCTGCTGCCGGCCCCTCCTCGCGTCTGTCGCTAGGCCCTAGCTCAGTCCTCGGCGCCGAACCACCTCTCGATGAGGGCGTCGAGCGTGCCGTCGGCGGTGATCGCGGCCAGGCCGGCGTTGAAGTCGTCGACCAGCGGGTCGCCCTCGGGGAAGACGAGGCCCAGCGGGTCGCTGGAGAGGCCGCGGATGTTGACGACGAGGTCGCCCGCGTACTGCTGCGCGAAGGCGTCGGCCGTGACGCCGTCGATGATCACGCCGTCGATGTCGCCGTTGAGGAGCGCCTGGACGGCGGAGTTGAAGGTGTCGTAGAGGCGCAGCCTGTCGCCGACGAGCTCCTCGCCGAGCTGGGCGTTGGTGGTGCCGAGCTGCGCGCCCAGCACCAGGTCGCTGCCCTCGCCGGAGAAGTCCTCCACGGTCAGCGCCGCGTCCTCCACGCGCACGGTGATCGCCTGGTTCACGACCAGGTAGGGGTCGGAGAAGTCGACGATCTCGTCGCGCTCCGGCGTGATCGACACGCCGGAGGCCACCATGTCGAACTCGCCTTGGGCCAGGGCGGGGAAGATACCGTCCCAGGCCGTGGTCTGGAACCGCGCCACGCAGTTGATGCGCTCGCAGATGGCGTTCACGACGTCGACGTCGAAACCGACGATCGCGCCCATCTCGTCGACGGTCTCGAAGGGCGGGTAGGTGGTGTCGGACCCGACGACCAGCATGCGGCCGCCGAGGTCCTGGGCCGAGGCGAAGGCCGCTGCGGCCAGCGCCGCGATCAGGATCACTGCTCTCCTCATGGTCTCTCCCAAGGCTCCGCCGGCAGCGCTGGCGCCGCGTTGCTCGCGCCTGGGCCGGCGGTGGTCGCAGTGGAGCATAGCGAAGCCCAGGAGGGCCAGGCAACGGAGGCGGCCTTAGTACACTCTTCACGTGAGGAGCGTCGGCGGTAACGGCAAGCTCGCCCCGCGCGACGCGGGGCCGCTGACCGTGGACCGCCTCGACGATCCGCTGGCCTCGCGCCTCGTCGACATCGGCGCCCAGGCGCCCAAGAAGCTCGGCGACATGGGGGTCAAGACCTACCGAGACCTCCTCACCTACCTGCCCAGGCGCTACGAGGACCGCCGCGTCCTGCCCAGCCTGGCGTCGCTCGAGGACGGTCAGAACGCCACCGTGACGGGCCGGGTCCTGAGCCGCAGCGCCAGCCACAGCCGCCGCGGGCTGCACGTGCTGCGGGCCTACCTGGAAGGCGCCTCCGGCCAGCGCTTCGGCGCCGTCTGGTTCAACCAGCCGTGGCTCGAGAAGCAGCTCTACCCCGGGCTCGACCTCGTCCTCAGCGGGCGCGTGAGGCGCCAGGGGGGTCGCCTGGAGCTGAGCGTCACGGGCTTCGAGGTCGACGACGACGAGGCCTCGCTGTCGTTCGGCCGCATCGTCGGCGTCTACAGGACCGACCAGGCCACCAGCCAGGCGTACGTGCGCCGCGCCGTCATGCGCCTGCTGGAGGCGCTGCCCACGCTGCCAGACCACCTGCCGCGGAGCTGGCTCGAGCGCTACGGCCTCGTGCCGCTCGACGCGGCCTGGCGCGCCGCGCACTTCCCCGAGGACGAGCGGTCCCTGCAGGCGGCGATGCGGCGGCTGAAGTTCGACGACTTCCTGTTCTTCGAGCTGGCGGTGCTGAGGAGCCGCGACCCCACGCGGCTGGGCAAGAGCCAGCCGGCGTCGCCGGACGACCTCGCGCGGTTCGAGTCGGTCCTGCCCTTCGAGCTGACGGGCGCGCAGCGGCGTGCCCTCTCGGAGGTCCTCGCCGACATGGCGGCCCCGCGCCAGATGGCGCGGCTGCTGCAGGGCGACGTGGGTTCCGGCAAGACCGCGGTGGCCGCCGCCGCGATGTACGTGGCCGTGCGCGGCGGCAGGCAGGCGGCCCTGATGGCCCCGACCGAGATCCTGGCGCGCCAGCACCTGTCGAACCTGCAGCGCTACCTCTTCCCGCTCGGCGTGCGCACCGAGCTCCTCACCGGGGCGATGACGGCCGGCGAGCGCGCGGCCGTGAGGTCGCGCCTCCGCTCTGGCGACACCGACGTCGTCGTGGGCACGCACGCCCTCATCCAGGAGGGCGTCGAGTTCAGGGACCTGGGGCTGGCCGTCATCGACGAGGAGCACCGCTTCGGCGTCTCGCAGCGGCGCGCCCTGGTGCAGGGCGTACCCGACGTGCTGGTCATGTCGGCCACGCCCATACCGCGGTCGCTGGCGCTGACGCTCTACGGCGACCTCGACCTCACGGTCATCGACGAGCTGCCGCCCGGTCGCACGCCGGTGACGACGCGGCTGATGGGCGCCAACAGGCGCGGCGACGTCTACAGGTTCGTGACCGCCCAGGTCGCCCAGGGGCGCCAGGCCTACGTGGTCACCCCGCTCATCGAGGAGAGCGAGGCGCTCGACGAGGTGCTCGCCACCACCAGGCTCTTCGAGGACCTCAGGCAGGTGCTTCCCCCTAGCGTGCGCGTGGAGATGCTGCACGGGCGCATGCCGCAGGCCGAGAAGGACGCCGTGATGGACAGGTTCAGGGCCCGCGAGGCCGACGTGCTCGTCTCCACCACCGTCATCGAGGTGGGCGTGGACGTCCCCAACGCCACCGTGATGGTCGTAGAGAACGCCGAGCGCTTCGGCCTCTCGCAGCTCCACCAGCTCCGCGGGCGCGTGGGCCGCGGCGCGCACGAGAGCTTCTGCCTGCTCGTCGCCGGCGACGCCACCAGGAAGACGCGCCGCCGGCTCGAGGCGCTCGTCAAGCACGCCGACGGCTTCACGATCGCCGAGCTGGACCTCAGGCTGCGCGGGCCCGGTGACCTGCGCGGCACCAGGCAGTCGGGCCTGCCGGAGCTGGCCGTGGGAGACCTGGTGAACGACGGCGAGGTCATCGAGCAGGCCCGCGAGCTGGCCAAGGCGATACTGGAGGCCGACCCGGACCTCCGCGCCGCCTGGGCCGCCAGGCTGCGG
This sequence comes from Deinococcaceae bacterium, assembly GCA_044508445.1. GTDB lineage: Bacteria > Deinococcota > Deinococci > Deinococcales > Trueperaceae > DASRWD01. Next base: position 21,650 of record JBIQHQ010000017.1, on the reverse strand, counting down.
GAGGAGCTCGCCCGGCGCAGCCGCGCCGTGATGGTCAGGGAGGTCATGTGATGCTGGCCCGCCTCCTCGCTCTGGCCGTGATAGGAGGCCTGGGGGTCGGCCTCGTGCTCCGCGTCGTGCTGGGCCGGCGGCGCTTCAGCACGCTGGCCGCGCTGGCCCACCTGCCGCTGCTCGTCCACACGCTCGTCGCGGCCCGCGGCGGCTGGGCCGAGGGCGTGGGCACGACCGCCGCGCTCACGTTCCTCGGCGCCGGGGTCGCCCTGGCCGTCGCCGGCGCCGCCCTCGGCTACGCCTGGGCGGGCGGGCGACCGCTGCTGGCGGCGCTCATGCCCGGCATCACCGGCGTCGTCTACACGTTCCTGCCCTTCCTGCTGTTCGAGAGGGCCGTCTCGCTCACCGCGGCGGCCGGGCGCCTGCCGCTAACGAGCTTCGGCGTGTTCTTCTTCTTCGTGGCCGTCGTTCTGGTCGTCTGCCTGCTGCTGCCGTTCGCGCCCCGGGCCTCGGAGCAGCGCCGCTGGTAGACTCTGGCCGTGGACCGCAGGGCGCTCACGACGTTGGCGGCGACCCTGGCGCTGGCCTTGCTCGCGTCCTGCGCCCCGCGCACCGACATCAGGCGCACCGAGCAGATCGAGGACATCCTGCCCCCGACGTTCGAGCTCGTGCCCGGCCAGACGTCGATCGAGCGCTTCGACCCGCCCGGCGCCGGCGCGGTGCTCGAGATGACCATCGGCGCGCTCGTCCGCAACCCCAACAGCTTCCCCGTGCGCCTCGAGACGGTCGCCTACAACGTGGCACTCGAGGGCAGGCAGGCCGTGCGCGGCGCGCTGGCGCCCGACCTCTACCTCGAGCCAGGCGCCACGGCCCCGCTGTCCTTCGAGGTCTCCACCGACCTGTCGGGGCGCAACGACCTGTTCGTGGCGGCTGCCCGCGCGTTCGTCGACAGGCCGCTGGAGTTCGCGATCGACGGCACGCTGCGCTTCAGCTCGGCGTCGTACGCCTTCGAGACCAGGCAGCGCCGGCTGCTCGAGGGGTCCACCTTCGCGCGCCGCACGGCGCAGGCGCCCCTGCTGCGCCTCGACGAGGAGGCCAGCCGCGTCTACGAGCTCCACACCGGGGTGCCCGTGGCCCAGGTGGTCCTGCTCGCCAACAACCCCGGCGACATCGGCTACTTCCTGCACGGCAAGGACCTCACGCTCGTGCTCGGCGGCTGGCCCGTCGCGACGGACGACATGCAGCCCGTGCCCATCGCGGCGGGCGAGACGACGCGCGTCGACCTCCTCTTCTACCCGGTACCGGACGAGCTCCAGGACGACGCCAGGGCGGCCCTCGAGTCGGCGATACAGGGCTACGCCACGCTGCTCAGGCTCGAGGGCGACCTCTACATGGACGTCCTCGGCGTCGACTCGTTCCCGGTGCCCAGCGGCTGGTCGGTCACCGGGTTCGTGCACTAGGAGGCTCCCGGGCTCCCGGCCCGACCGGGCCGGGAGCCCCGAGCGGAGCTCGTAGGGACCTTGGGACTCGCTGTCGTCCGGCGTGGACGCCCGAGCCGAGCTCGTAGGGACCAGCGAGCCCAGCAACGATGGCCGCGCCGTGGCCCCTCCGCGCCCGGCGGTGGTAACCTCTCGCGCCATGGCCCGCATACTCGTCACCGACTCCATCCAGCTCGGGGAGGTGAACGGGGCCGACGTCGAGGTCGACTACAGGCCGGGCATCGAGCGCGCCGAGCTGCTCGAGGTCGTGGCCGGTTACGACGCCGTCATCACGCGCAGCCGGACGCGCGTGGACGCCGAGCTGCTCGACAGGGCGGAGCGGCTCCGCGTGGTGGGACGCGGCGGCGTGGGCGTCGACAACATCGACCTCGAGGCGGCCAGCCGGCGCGGCGTGCTCGTCGTCAACGCGCCGGAGGCGAACAACGTCTCGGCGGCCGAGCACGCGCTGGCCCTCATGCTCGCGGCCGCTCGCGGCGTGGCGCGCTCCGACAGGCTCCTCAGGTCCGGCCGGTGGGACCGCTCGTTCCTCGGACGCGAGCTCAAGAACGCGCGCCTCGGCATCGTCGGCCTGGGGCGCATCGGCTCGCTCGTGGCCAAGCGCGCCCAGGGTCTCGGCATGAGCGTGGGCGCCTACGACCCCTACCTCTCGCCGCACCGCGCCGCGGAGCTGAAGGTGGAGCTCTTCGACGACCTGCACGCCCTGCTGGCGCGCTCCGACTTCCTCACCGTGCACACGCCGCTCACGGAGGAGACGGAGGGCATGATAGGGCGGGCTGAGCTCGACGCCCTGCCGGACGGCGCCGTGGTAGTGAACGCCGCCCGCGGCGGCATCATCAGGGAGGAGGCCCTGGTCGAGGCGCTGGAGAGCGGCAAGGTGTTCGCCGCCGGCCTCGACGTCTACGCGCTCGAGCCGCCGACGCCCGACAACCCGCTCCTGCACCGCGACGACGTCGTCCTCACGGCCCACCTGGGCGCGAACACGGTGGAGGCGCAGGGCCGCGTGGGCACCGAGATCCTCGAGCGCACGGTCATGGCGCTGCGGGGCGACTACTCCCGGGGCGTGGTGAACGCGCCGGCGCTGGCCCCGCAGGTCGTGGCCGCGCTCGGCGACCACCTGGCGCTGGGCGAGGTGCTGGGGCGCGTCGTGAGCCAGCTCGGCGGCGGGCGCGTGCGCGAGCTCGAGGTCGAGCTCGCCGGCGAGTTCCCCATGGACCCCGACCCCATAGCCACGGCGGTGATCAAGGGGCTCCTCGAGCCGGTGCTGGACCAGCGGCCCACCTACGTGAACGCCCCCTCCATCGCCAGGGAGCGCGACATCCGCGTCTCCAAGGTGCGCGCCGCGCGCGGGCGCGGCTACACCACGCAGGTCACGGCGACGGTGCGGGGCCCCGGCGGCGAGGCCAGCGCGTCCGGCACCGTGCTGGCCGGCAGGCCGCGCATCACGGCCATAGACGGCTACGCCCTCGAGATCAGGCCGGAGGGCACGATGCTCGTGTGCACGAACTTCGACAGGCCGGGGGCCGTGGGGCGCGTCGGCACGGTGCTGGGCGAGGCCGGCGTGAACATCAACAGCATGCAGCTCTCGCGGGTCTCCGAGGGGGGCCTGGCGATGTTCGTGCTCACCCTCGACAGCGCGCCGGAGCCCGCGACGATCGCCAGGCTGCGCTCGATGCAGGACGTGATCAAGACGCTGCGGATGGTGCGCCTGTGAGCCGGGGCCCGCGCCTCTACGCCCCCGGCCCCGTGCCGGTGCCGCCCCGGGTGCTGGAGGCGCTGGCCAGGCCCGTGCTGCACCACAGGGGCCCGGAGTTCCGCGCCGTGTTCGCCCGCGTGCGCGCCGCCCTGGCCGAGGTCTTCGCCGTGCCGGGCGACGACGTCGTGGTCGTCACGGGCTCGGGCTCGGCGGCCTTCGAGGCCGCCCTGCTGGCCTGCGTGCCGGCCGGCGCGCCCGTGCTGTGCCTGCGCTCGGGGCGCTTCGGGGAGAAGTGGGCGGGGCTGTGCCGGCGCTTCGGCTTCGAGGTCGCCGAGCTGGACGCGGGCTACGGCGAGGAGTACGACCTGGTGCGCCTGCAGGAGGAGCTGGCGGCGCGTCGGGACTGGGCGGCCGTGGTCGTCGTGCACTCCGAGACCTCCACGGGCATGCTCCACGACGTCGCGGCGGTGGCCCGTGCCGTCGCGGAGGCGGCTCCCGACGCCCTGGTGGTCGTGGACGCCGTCAGCAGCCTGGCCGCAGCCGAGCTCAGGCCCCGCGAGTGGGGGCTCGACGCCGTCGTCTCCGGCTCCCAGAAGGGCGTGATGACGCCGCCGGGCCTGGGCTTCGCCTGGCTCTCGGAGCGCGCCTGGGCGCGGTCTGACGGGCTCGCGCCGACCGGCTACCTCGACCTCAGGCGCGACAGGGAGCGCCAGGCCGCCGGCGGCGCCGGCAGCACGCCCGCCACCTCGCTCGTCGTGGCTCTCGACGTGGCCCTCGGCCTGATCCTCGAGCAGGGGCTGGAGGCGCGTTGGCGCGAGAAGGAGCGTCTGAACCGCGCCCTGCTCGCCGCCGGCGCGGCGTGCGGCCTCAGGCCCTTCGCCAGCCGGCCCAGCCCCGCCGTCGCCGCGCTGGAGGTGCCGAGCCGCGTGGGCGCGTCCCGCTTGACCGCTGCCCTCGCCGAGCGCGGCGTGCAGGTGGGCGGCGGGCAGGGCGACCTCGCCGACAGGATCGTCAGGCCGTCCCTCCTCGGCTGGGCCGACGCCCACGACCTCGTGCTGCTGGCGGGCGCCCTGGAGGCGGCCGCCCGCGCCGTGGGGCTCGCGGTGGCGCCCGGCGCGGCCACGGGCGCCGCGGCCCGCTCCTGGGAAGCCGCGGCGTGAGCGACACGTACACACCGTCCGACCGCGAACGCCTCGCCGACGCCGACCTGGTGCTCGTGAGGCACGCTCGGCCCGTGCTGAGGGCCGGGGTGCCGGCGCGGGACTGGGCGCTGGACCCCGCGGCCGTGCCCGCCTGCCACGCCCTGGCCGCCGAGGTGGACAGGCTGCTGAGGGGAGCGGGACGGCGCGTGACGCGCCTGTGGTCGAGCACGGAGCCGAAGGCGGTCGCCACTGCCGACGCCCTGGCCGAGGCCTGGCGCGCGCCGGCCGCCGGCCGTCACCCCGGGCTCGACGAGCACAGGCGGGGCGCCCTGCCGCTGGTGGGCGACGTCGAGTGGCGCGAGACCGTGGGGCGCCTCTTCGCGCGCCCCGACGAGCTCGTGCTGGGCGCGGAGACGGCCGCCCAGGCACGAGCGCGTTTCGCGTCCGCCATGGCCGAGGTCGCGGACGGCGCGGCCGGCTCGGGCGTCACGGCCGTCGTCACGCACGCCACGGTGATCACGCTGCTCCTCGCCGAGCCCAACGGCCTAGAACCGCTGCCCCTGTGGGGCTCGCTGCGCATGCCCGACGCCCTGTTCGTGGCCTCTAGCGGCTGGCGGCTGCTGGGTCGCGCCTGGCCAGACACACCATGACGGGGCTGGACGCCGTGAGCCGCGAGCGGTCGAAGCCGCCGTACACCTCGAGGCGCAGCCCGAAGGCGCGGCACAGCCTCTCGACCTCGAAGCGCGTGTAGTAGCGCTGCCGCAGGACGGCCACGCGGCGCGTCACGACCCCGCCGGCGCCCACGGCGTCGTGGAAGTACGTGGTGGTCGCGAGCTGCGCGAGCTCGTCCACCTCCTGCACGAGGAACACGTCGTGCCGCCCGCCGGGGCCGGCGCCCAGCGCGCCCAGCTCGGGCTCCACACGGAGCACGCGCTGCGGGCCGAACCGCGGCGCGTAGAGGTCGAAGGCGAAGAGCCCGCCCGCGCCCAGGTGCCCGACGACGCCCGCCAGCGTGGCGTCCTGGTCGTCGAGCGTGTAGGCGTGCATGAGCGCGTTGAAGGGCGCGATCACCAGCGGGAAGAGCCCGCCCAGGTCGAGGCGGCGCATGTCCGCTTCCACCAACCGCACCCTGTCCAGCAGGCCGGCGGAGGAGAGGCGCTCCCGCGCCCGCGCCAGCATCGCCGGGGAGGCGTCCACCGCCACGACCTCGTGTCCGGCGCGCGCCAGCGCCTCGGTGACGCGCCCCGTGCCGGCGCCGAGCTCCAGGACGGGCCCGCCGGCGTCGGCGGCGAGGCGCGCGTAGAAGGGCACGTCGTCGCGGTAGGCGAGGTAGTGGGCGTCGTAGAGGTCGGGGGCGTCGTCGTAGATCGAGGGCGGTCCCATGCTTCGCGCTCGCCTAGGCCCCGGCCCGGGCGCCCAGCGCTGCGCCCGCCGCGGCGCCCGGCTCGTCGGCGGGGGAGAGCTCGATGACGGCGTCCGCGGCCGCCGCCAGCGCCGGCCTGTGGCTCACGGCCAGCACCAGCCGCTCCCTGCCCAGGCGGGCCAGCAGCTCCACGACGCCGGCCTCGGCGGCCTCGTCGAGGTTCGAGGTCGGCTCGTCGAGGAGCAGGGCGGCGGGGCTGCCCACCAGCGCCCTGGCGATCGCCAGGCGCTGCCTCTGGCCGCCGGAGAGGCCGGCGCCGTCCTCGCCCAGCTCGGCGTCGAGGCCGCCCGGCAGGGCGGCCACGGTCTGGGCCACGCCCGCCGCCTCCAGGGCGCGCCACAGGTCCTCGTCGCCCGCGTCGCGGCCCATCGCCAGCGCCTCGCGCACGGTGCCGGAGACGAGCTCGTGCCCCTGGGGCACGTAGGCGACGAGGCGCCGCAGCTCCTCCTCCGGCACGCCGGACAGCTCGCGTCCGCCCCAGGCGACGCTGCCGGCCATCGGCGGGACGAGGCCGAGGAGCGTCCTGAGCAGCGTCGTCTTGCCCACGCCGCTGGGCCCGGTGACGACGAACAGCCCCCGCGCGGGCAGGTCGAGGTCGAGGCCCGTGCTCACGGGCCTCTCGGCGTCGAAGCCCGTGGCCAGGCCGCGCAGGCTGAGGGCGTGGGGCGGCGCGCCGAGGGACGCGCCCGAGCGGCCCGGGCCCGCGAGCCTCGCGCGCGGGGCGTCGCCCGGAGTGCGCCCGGTCGCCGCGACCGGCGGGCCGTCCGCCGCTCGCGCGCCGTCCGCCGCTTCGCCTCCCCGCCCCAGCGCCTCCACGCGCCGCGCCGCCGCGGCGGCCTGCCGGTAGAGGGCGTAGGCGGCCGGGAGGAGCTGCGCCGGTCCGGCGGCCAGGGCCACCAGGGTGAGGAACGAGACCATCTCGCCCACGGTGAGCTCGCCGCGCCGCACGCCGCCCGCTAGCACCACGACGACGGCCCCGAGGGCGCCGTAGAGGAGGACCTGCGTGACGGGCACCTGCAGCCCCGCCAGCAGGCTGCGCCTGGCTCCGGCCGCCGCCGTGGCCCTGTTCGCCTCTTCGAAGCGCCGCAGCATGAACCGCCGCGCCCCGAAGGCCGCCACCGTCTCGTGGTGCCTCACCCCCTCCTGGATGTGCCGGCCGAGCGCCTCCGCGCCCGCCATGGAGCCGGCTGCGGCGCGCTGCAGCGCCGCGCCCAGGGCGCGCAGTGCCAGGGCCGCCGGCAGGCCGAGCGCCGCCAGCAGGCCCGCCGCCCGCGCGTCGGCCCGCACCAGGGCGCCGAGGATCAGGCCCAGCGTCACGCTCTCGGCGACGAGGGAGCCGAGGCCGTAGCGGACGTAGTTCTCGACCTCCTTGAGGTCGGTGACCACGCGGCTGGCCAAGGCGCCGCTGGAGCCGGGCAGCGTGCCGGGCGGCCGACCCAGGAGGTGGGCGTACACCTCGCGGCGGGCGTCGGCAGTGGACAGCGCCGCCGCCCTGCCCAGCAGGGCGTCCTGCGCCCACAGGGCCAAGCTCCCGACGACCACGACGGCGCCGGCGACGAGCAGCAGGCGCGGCAGCGCCGCAGGTTCGCCGAGGGCCCTGTCGAAGAGCGGAGTCACGAACAGCGGCACCACGGCCACGCGAGACACGGCGCCGACCACGGCCGCCAGCACGCCCAGGTAGGCGCTGGGGCGGCGCGGCCACAGCAGGGCTCGCGCGGTGGGCGGCCTCCCCGCCAGGCGCTGGCCGGCGCCCGCGCTCACGGGCCGGACCCGGCCCCGCGCGCCGTCCGCAGGCCGGCGTGGGCGGCCACGACGTCGACGAGCGCGGCGGCGGCGCCGGGCCGCGGCATCGTCTCGCGCAGGCGCCGGCGCCGGCGCTCCAGGTCGGCCTCGTCGGCGACGAGCGCCAGGGCGCGCTCGGCCACGGCGTCCGGGTGTACCCGGCCCGCCACCTCGACCATCAGGTCCTCGCCCGTGATGCGGTTCGGCAGCGAGACGGGCACCGACAGGCGCTCCACGAAGAGCCTCACGGCGTGGCGCTTGAGGTAGCGGCCCACCAGCGGCACGAGCCCCAGCCAGTGGCCCGCGCCCTCCAGCGGGATCAGCTCCGGTCTGTTCAGCGGCAGCAGCACCAGCGCCGGCACCCCCGCCACGCCCAGCTCCAGCGTGTTCGTGCCGGGGATCGTGACGGCCAGGTCGGCGGCGCGCATGTGCGCGTAGCGGTCCTCCTCCGGCACGAGCTCGAGCCGGGCGCCGCCGGGCGTGACGACGGCGTCGCCCTCGCGGCGCCCGGCGGCGCCCGAGAGCGTCGCGGCGGCCTCCCCGGCGATGCCGGCCTCCACCGTGCTCCGCCTCAACATGCGGCTGACGGGCCACACGAACCGCGCCCCGGGCAGGTCGCGGGCGAGCCTGTCCACGAGGGCGATCATGAAGGGGATCAGGTGCAGCGCGAACTGGTCGCGGCTGCCGGCGAAGACGAGCACGTGAGGGTGGCCCCTCCCGGCGGGCGGCTCCGCCGCCTCGACCGCGTCGGCGACGAGGTTGCCCACCACCCGCAGCGCCGCTCCCGGCGAGCCGCGCCGCAGCGCCCTCTCCCGCGCCCTCTCGTCGGGCAGGAGCAGGAGCTCGAGCCCGCGGCGCCAGTAGGGCTCGAAGCTGTAGCGGAAGGCCGGGAAGCCGAGCCGGCGCCCCAGCGCCACGGGCGCCCCGGCGCTGCCGCCCAGGCCCACGACGGCGCCCGGCCCCGCGCCGGCTTCGGCCAGGCCCGCCGGCACCGCGCCGGCGGCCAGGGAGCGCAGGTACTCGGTGGGCGTGGACACGTGGTCCGGGCCGAACGACGCCGCGACCTCCGGCTCGTTGCCGGCCGCGAACTGGCACGGCACCAGCGCCACCGACACGCGCGCGTCGGGCAGGGCGCGGCGCAGCTCCCTGACCACGGGCGCGACCCAGGTGTAGAGCTCGCCGGGACCGTTGCTGACGAGCACGACCTGGCTCATCGCCCACCCGTCACGAACCGCGCGTAGCCCCGCTTCGACGTGCGTACGAACTCGAGGAGCTCGGCCGCGTCGAGGCTCACCGACGCCAGCTCCTCGAGGGCGACCGTGTCGCGTCGGCGCAGCGCCCGCAGCGCGTCCTCCAGGAGCCTGTAGCGCTCGCCGTCGAAGCCGGCGCGCCTGAGTCCCACGGTGTTCAGTCGGTAGTGCCTGGCCGGGTTGCCGCGCGCCATGGCGAAGGGCAGGACGTCCTGGTTCGCGGCGCTGGCCGCCCCGAACATCGCGTAGGAGCCCACGCGGCAGAACTGGTGGAGGAGGCTGCCGGAGCCCAGGTTCGCCCTGTCGCCCACGATGGAGTGGCCGCCGAGCTGCACGCAGGTCGTGAGGACGCAGCGGCGGCCCACGACGGTGTTGTGGGACACGTGCACGTAGCTCATCACCAGGGTGCCGGACCCGACGCGCGTGACCTGCCCCTCGCCCGTGGCACGGTGCACGGTCACGAACTCGCGGATCGTGACGTCGTCCTCCACCACCACGCGGCTCTCCTCGCCGCCGAACGACGTGTCCATGGGCTCGCCGCCCAGCACGGCGTAGGGGCCGACGCGGCAGCGCGCGCCCACCTCGACGCCGCGGTGCAGCACCGTGCCGGCCAGCAGCCGCGTGCCCGGCCCCACTCGCACGCCGTCCTCCACGACCACGCCGTGCCCCACGCTCACCCCCTCGGCCAGGGCGGCGCCGGCTGCGACGAAGGCGCCGTCGGCGACGGTCACGCCCGGGGCGAGCGCGGACGGGTCCTCGACCACGGCCGTGCGCGCGACGCGGGCGGGCGCGCCCGGCTCCGCCGCGCCGCCGCCCACTCGGCCTGGCGCGCCCGTGCCCATGTCAGGAGGCGTACAGGAAGGAGAGCGAGGCCTCGGCGGCGACCTCCTCGCCCACCAGGGCCCTGGCCTCCACCTTGCACAGGCCGCGCCTGAAGGCCACGATCCGGCCGGTGAGCCGCAGGACGTCGCCGGGCACGACCTTGCGCCGGAAGCGGGCGCCCTCGATGCCGGCCAGGTAGCCGACGCCGGCCGGCGCGCCGCCCTCGCGGGCGGCCAGCGCGACGCCGGCCGCCTGCGCCAGCGCCTCGACGATCAGCACGCCCGGCATCACGGGCTCCTGGGGGAAGTGGCCGGCGAAGAAGGGCTCGTCGTGCGTGACGTTCTTGACGCACTCGAACTCGTCGCCCTCGAGCGAGACGAGCCTGTCCACGAAGAGGAAGGGGTAGCGGTGTGGCAGCACCGCCCGGACGTCCAGGTCCATGGCGGCAAGTCTAGCGCAGCGTCCTAGACGGCAACGACGCCGCGCGCCTCGCGCGTCTCGGCGAGCAGGCGGGAGGCCAGGGCCAGCGAGCGCAGGTCGTCGGCCAGCGTGCCTATGGGCGCGGCCCGGCCGGCCTGGCGAGCCAGGAAGTGCTCGAGCTCCTTCTTCAGCGGGTTCTCCTCGTGGATCACGTGCCTGTCGAGCTGCACGTGACCCACGCTGGTGCCGCCGCCCGGCTCGCGGTAGACGACGACCTCGGCGTAGGGCTCCTTGGCGAAGTCGACGCGCACCGTGCGGTCCCTCTCCGCCACCAGCAGGCTGCGCTCGGGGTCGGGGGCGACGCGGCTGGCCAGCAGCCTGGCGATGCAGCCGTCGGCGAAGAGCACCTGGGCGGCCGCGACGTCCTCGTGCGGGCTGCCGTTGAGGCAACGGCCGACGGCGGAGACCTTCACCGGCTCGCCGTGCACCAGGCCGAGCACGATGTCGATGTCGTGGATCATGAGGTCCAAGATCACGCCGACGTCCTTGACGCGCGTCGAGGGCACGAGGCGCCTGGCCTCGATGAGGTAGGGCCTGTCCACCTCCTCGCCCAGCTTCGCCACGGAGCGGTAGAAGCGCGTGATGTGGCCCACCTGCAGCACGAGGCCGAGCCCTCGGGAGAGCTCGGCCAGCTCGCGCGCCTGGTCGACGTCCGTGGCCACCGGCTTCTCGACCAGCACGTGCACGCCCGCGCCTAGCAGCTCCTTCGTCAGCGAGTAGTGGAGGCTGGTGGGCGCGGCGACGCTGGCCGCGTCCACGGACCGCGCCTCGAGCAGCGCCGTCACCGAGGGGTACGCCTCGACGCCCAGCTCGAGCTGGGCCGAGAGGCGCTTGTCGGGGTCGGGGTCCACGACCGCCGCGAGCCGCACGCCGGGCAGCGCCCTGTAGTTCATGGCGTGGTAGCGGCCCATCACGCCGTACCCGACGACGGCGACGCGCACGCTCACGGGCGCACCGGCCGTTCGCGGTCCGCGAGCGACGTCGCCGTCGCTCTCAGCAGTAGGGACATGAGGGCGTGGTGGAGCCTGTGGGAGCCGCGCTGTAGCGTGACGTGGGCCCGGAGCGGCCGGCCGAGGAGTGCCAGGTCGCCGATGGCGTCGAGCGCCTTGTGGCGCACCGGCTCGTCGGGGAACCGAAGTGGGCGCAGCGGCCCGTCATCAGCGAAGACGATAGCATGCTCCAGACTCGCGCCCCGAACGAGCCCCCTGGCCCTCAGCGCCTCGGCCTCGCCCAGCAGGCCGAAGGTGCGGGCCGCCGCCAGGTCGGCGTAGTCCTCCGGCCCGCCCGACCAGCGCTGCGCGCCGATCGCCGGGTGCGCGAACTCGATGGACACGTCGAGCCTCTCCTCGCCGGGCTCCGCCCGCGCGTACGAGCGGCCGAGCGACACCTCCACGCTCTCCGCCGGGGCGAGGGCGGGCGGCGGCGGGGGAGGCGCGCCCAGGGAGTCGACGGCCTCGAGCCAGGGCGCGGCCGAGCCGTCGAGTATGGGCAGCTCGTCGGCGCTGGCTTCCACGATGACGCCGGCGAAGAAGCCGCGCAGCCGCAGCGCGGCCAGCAGGTGCTCGACCAGGGCGACCCGCGCGCCGTCGCCCGCCAGGGTCACGGCCCTGTCGGTGGCGGCGACGTTCCCCACCGTCGCGGCCACCTCGGCGCGCCCGCGCCTGAAGCGCAGCGGCCCCTCGTCGCGGTGGAGGGTCACGCGGCACGTGACGCCGCTGTGCAGCCCCACGCCGGTGACGGCGACGGCCAACTCAGCGCCCTCCCGTGCGCCTGAAGGCGCGCCAGACGTCCTCGAGGCGGTCCAGCAGGTAGAGCTGCCTGGCGAACTGGCGGTAGGGCCGGGCTGGGAAGCCGGCCCACGTCTCGCCGGGCGGCACGTCCTTGGTCACGCCGCTGCGTCCGGCGATGCGCGCGCCCGCGCCGATCCTCACGTGGTCGGCCACCGCCACGGCGCCGCCCAGGACCGCGCCGTCGCCCACGACGGCGCTGCCGGCGATGCCGGTGAGGCCGGCGATGAGGCAGGACCTGCCAATGCGCACGTTGTGCCCCACCTGGCAGAGGTTGTCGATCTTCGTGCCGGCTCCCACGACGGTGTCGTCGAGGGTGCCCCTGTCGATGGCCGTGTTCGCGCCCACCTCCACGTCGTCGCCGATCACGACGCCGCCCAGGTGTCGGACCTTCACGGCGCCTCGGGGGGACGCGGCGTAGCCGAAGCCGTCCGCGCCCACCACGACGCCGGCGTGCAGCACGACCCTGTGGCCGAGCCTCACGCCGTCGTAGAGCGTGACGCTCGCGTGGAGCACGCAGTCGTCGCCCACGATCGCCCCCTCGCCCAGCACGCAGCCGGGGCCTATCACGCTGCGCTCGCCCACCCTGGCGCCCGGGCCCACGACGGCTCCGGGGCCCAGGGTCACGCCCGCGCCGAGCTCGGCCGTGGGGTGCACCGCGGCGCGCTCGCTGCGCTCGCCCGTGGCGAGGCGGGGACGTTCGTCGAAGAGGGCCGTGAGGGCGGCCAGCGCGAGGCGTCCGTCGGTCACGCGCGCCACCGGCACGCCCGCGAGCGCGCCCGTGTCGAGGCCCTCGGGCGCCACCACCAAGGCGGGGGGCACGGGTGCTCCGGCGAGGGCGGCCACGTCGTCCTCGCCTCCGGCCACGACCACGCAGGCGGAGGCGTCGGGGCGCCCGGCCGCGACGGCCGCGGGCGAGGCGAGGGACGCCACGGGTCCGCCGGCCGGGCCCTCGAGCCGGCCCCGCGCGGCGGCGACCACCTCCTCGAGCGTCAGGCGCCTGGGCATCGTCACGGCCCTCCCTCACCGCCCCCGGCGTCGTCGCCGGAGCCGCCCGGCGCGGCGCCGTCCGGCGGACCGTCCCCCGGCTCCCCGTCTCCCGGCGAACCCTCTGCCGGCTCCTCCGCGGCGGGCGCGACGGTCACGTGCAGCTCCTCGCTGCCCACGATCACCCACTCCAGCGGCACGCGCATGAGCCTCCGCACCTCGCCGTGCTCGTCGACCGACTCCACGACGAGCTCGCTGGCCTGCACCTGGTCCCTCAGGGCGTCCAGCAGCTCCGGGAACGTGCGGGGCTCGTCGACCTCGCCGCCCTCCTCGGGCGCGCCCTCCACCTCGCGCGGCACGTCGCCGCCGCGCACGAGCAGCGTGATGTCGCCCGTGAGGTCGTCGGGCAGCGGCACGCTGAACGTGCGCACGACGGCCTCGCGGCGGTAGGGCTGGAGCCTCACGTGCAGCAGGGCGTGGCCGCCCGCGACGAGCGCCTCGTCCTCGAGCACGACCTGCGCGACCTCGGCGCTGCCCGGGTCCCTGTCGAACGCGACGCTGAGGTCGACGCTGTCCACCTCCGGGTCGGCGAACCTGTTCGTGGCCAGGGCCGCCAGCGGCGCCCCGGCCAGGCGCGCGGCCTCGAGGCCCACGTCCTCCTCGCTGGCGACCTGCTCGAGGACCCGCACCTTGGTGCCGTCGCGCAGCGTCACCTCCCACGCCAGCTCGGCCTTGCCCGGGCCGACGGACCGCAGCACCCTGTCCGCGGCGTCCAGCGTGGCGATGGCGGTGAGCAGCGGGTAGAGCCGCTCGTCGGCGGCCACGCGCACGGCGAAGCGCTGCGACCGGCCGGCGGTCGTGACGGTGAGCGTGAGGCCCACGGTCTCCGGCTCGAGGCCGATGGCGCCCGCCAACGCCGCCGGCGTGTCGTGGGTGACGGCGCCCACGGTCACGGGGCTCAGGTTCGCGAGCTTGAACGGCACGACGGCGCTGGGCACCACGGCCGTGACCGCGGCCGGCGCCAGGCCGTAGGAGGCGAGCCCGGTGCCGAAGAGCGGGTGCCCCAGCGCCAGCACGGAGCCGTCCTCCACGGCCGTGACGGTGCCCAGCGCGGCGAGCTGCAGGTCGCCGCTGACGAGCTCCACGGCCACCGCGTCGCCGGGGGTCAGCGCGGCCGGAGCGGTCTCCCCGGCGCCGCCGTCGGCGGAACCCTGCGCCCCCAGCGGCGCGAAGGGGCGCGTGGGAGCGCCGTCGAAGAGGTCGTCGAGCAGGGCCGCGGCGCGGGGCGATACGCCCGTCATCAGCACCGGCGTGGCGACGGGCACGGCCGTGCCGAGGCCGGGCACGCTGGGGTGGGAGGGCGCCGTGGCCAGGCGCAGGTCGCGCATCGCGCCTATGGGAGTGACGAGGGCGAGGTCGTGGTCGGCCTGCGGGAAGACGTAGCCCACGGCGCCCAGCAGCGCGTCGCGCCCGTCGCGCGGCAGGTAGACGGGGCTGCCGCTCATCCCGGCCGCCACGCCGCCGGCGGCGTCTATGAAGGGGCCGGAGGCGCGCACGAGCACGAGCGGGAAGCCCGGCCCGGCGTCCTGCTGCACGGCCAGCACCTCGACGTCGAAGCGCTCCACGCCGCCGGGGCCGGCCGTGAGGCCGTGGCCGACGAGCCCGGGGCGCACCTCGGCGAGGGGGAAGTCGGGTACCGGCGCCGCGCCCTGGGCGAGCGCCGCGCCCAGCGCCGCGCTGGCGGCCGCGAGGCAGGCCGCGCGGACCGCTGACGGGAGCAGGGGCATCCTCAGCGTCTGAGGAAGTTGTCCGAGATCAGCGCGTCCCGGAGCACGTGGATCATGTCGAGGGCCTGGCCCGTGCCGAGCGCGACCGAGTCGGTGGCGTTGTCGGCGACCATCACCGGGATGCCCGTCGTCTGCCGCAGCAGCTCGTCGAAGTTCCGCAGCAGGGAGCCGCCGCCGGTCATGATGATCCCGCGGTCGATGACGTCGGAGACCAGCTCGGGCGGCGCCTGCTCCAGCACGCGCCTGACGCCGTCCGCGATCTTCTGGATCGGCTCCTTGAGGGCCTCCACGATGTCGGAGGTGGTCACGCGCACGCTCTTGGGCAGGCCGTTGATGAGGTCGCGGCCGCGCACCTCGGTCTCCAGCTCGTCGGCGGAGCTGCGGATCGTGGCGGCGCCGATGCGGCGCTTGACCTCCTCGGCGGTGCGGTCGCCGATCAGCAGGTTCTCCTTCTGCCTTATGTAGCGGATGATCGACTCGTCGAGCTCGTTGCCGGCGATGCGCAGGCTCTCGGAGACGACGATGCCCCCCAGCGAGATGATCGCGATGTCGGTGGTGCCGCCGCCGATGTCCACGATCATGCTGCCCGTGGGCTCGGCGATCTTCACGCCGGCACCGATCGCCGCCGCCAGCGGCTCCTCGATGAGGAACGCCTTGCGCGCCCCGACCTCGCGGGTGGCCTGCAGCACGGCGCGGCGCTCCACCTCGGTCACGCCCGAGGGCACGCACACCATCACCTGCGGCTTGAAGAGGCGGCTGGGCCCGCGCAGCACCTTGCGCACGAAGGCCTGCAGCATCTTCTCGGTCAGGTCGTAGTCGGCGATGACGCCGTCGCGCATGGGCCTGACCGCGACGATGTTGCCCGGGGTGCGGCCGAGCATCCGGTAGGCCTCCTCGCCGACGGCCTTCACCTCGCCGGTGTCGCGCACCATGGCGATGACCGAGGGCTCGCGCAGGAGGATGCCCTGGCCCTTCACGTAGATCAAGACCGTGGCCGTGCCCAGGTCGACCCCGATCTCCTGTCCGAACTTGAAGAACATGCTCTACTCCCACCCCGGCGGGATTCGCGGCAGTATAACTTGGCCCTTCTCCCGTGTAGACGCGGCCCCTAGAGGTAGATGGCGGTCGGCGGGCCCGCGGAGGCGGCGGCGGCCAGCGCGGCGGCGTCGGGCGCGCCGGCCGGCACCACGCGCGCGCCCGGCGCCAGGGTACCGGCCTCGGCGGCGGCCAGCTTGGCCGGACCCGCGAGGAGCTCCACGGCGGGGGCGAGGTGAGCCGGTCCCGGCGCGCGCCGACAGTGGGCGGCGTAGACGTTGCCGCGCCGGGCGTCTAGGGTGACCACGGCGTCCTCGCCGGCGGCCAGCGCGCCCGCGGCGAGCGCCGCGAAGGTGGGGGCCCCCCTCACCTCGGCGCCCACGGCGCGGGCCAGACCGCTCGCGGTGGCCAGCGCGACGCGCAGGCCCGTGTAGGAGCCGGGTCCAACGCCGGCCACGACCAGCGCCAGGCGCTCCCGCCAGCCGGGCACGACGGCGGTGAGCGCGTGGACCTGTGGCACGAGGCGCGTGGCGTGCTCACGCCCCACCTCCTCGGCGAAGCGGCCCAGCACGCGTCCGTCCTCGTCGACTAGGGCCAGCGCCAGGTAGGCGGTGGCGCAGTCGATCGCCAGCGTCAGGCGGGTCACCGTGCCGGCTCCGGCGAGCGCCAGGTGGCCACGCGGCGGCCCTGCGCGCCGGTCACCGGCGCGAGGTCGAGGTGATGGGCGCCGGGGTGCTCGGCCAGCAGGGGCTCGCCCCACTCCACGGCCACCAGGCGCGACCTGTCCAGGTAGTCGTCGAGGCCCAGGGCGTCGGCGCCGCCCGGCGGCAGGCGGTAGAGGTCCACGTGGACGAGCGTGCCTTGCGGCGTGGGGTACTCGTGCACCAGCGTGTAGGTGGGGCTCGTCACCGGCGCCGTGGCGCCCAGCACCGCCGCCAGCTGCTGTACGAACGTGGTCTTGCCCGCTCCCAGCGGGCCGGTGAGGACGAGGACGTCCCCGGGTCCGGTGGCGCCGGCCACCTCCGCGGCGAGGCTGCGCAGGTCCTCCAGGCTACCGACCTCGCGGGTCAGCGTGGGCACGGCCGGCGTCAGTCGCCGGCGAGGTCGCGGCGCAGCCGGCCGGACGCCACGGGCGCCAGCGCGGCCGAGTCCACGGTGAGCGCCACCGTGAGGCCGGGCGCGAAGGCGACGACGAGGTGCCCCTCCGACGCACCCGCCGTCACGACGAGCACGTCGCCGGGCCGGCCCGGCTCGAGGGCGAGCAGAGCGGCGGTGGCCCGGCGGAGGTCCTCGAGGGCGCGCCCTCCGTCCGCGACGGCGAGGGGCGCGCCGGCCAGCAGCTCGCCGGCGGGGGAGAGCACGCTCACGGACGACACGCCGGGCGTGTCGGCGTAGCGCTCGGCCAGCTCGCCGGGCGCCGGCCCGGCGCGGGCGGGCTGCGGAGCGGCGTCGTCGGCCCGTCCCAGCGGTCCGAGGACGTCGTCGAGCAGGCCGCCGGCCACGAGCTGGTCGGCGATGAGGCGGGTGGCCTCGTACTCCTCCTCGAGGCTCGAGAGGAGCTGCTCCGCCTGCGACAGGGAGGCCTCGAGCTGCAGCCTGAGGCCCACGGAGACGCGTGAGAGCGAGTCGCGCTGGGAGTCGAGGTGCTGGAGGATGCGCCGCACCGTGGCGACGTCGTCGCTGTTGAGCTTGGCGACCTCCTCGAACCGCGCCAGCGCTGCGTCCAGCCTGGCCGGCACGCTCGCCAGTCGGTCCTCGACGCGGTCCTCGATGCGGTCGAGCAGCAGCGCCGCCTCGCCGAGGCGACGCGCGTGCCCGCCGTCCGCGAGCTGCCGCCGTTCGGACGCGAGCAGGTCGAGAAGCTCGCGCACCTGCGGGTCGTCGAGGCCGGCGTAGGTCTGGGCCTCGCGCCCCAGCCTGTGGAGCTCGCCCAGCTGGTGCGCCCGCGCGGCCTCGCTGGCGCGCTCGAGCTCGACCTCCAGGCCCGCCAGGTCAGGGAACACGCCGGACTCCAGGTCGGACATCGCCGCCTGGATGCGCTCGGCGAAGCTGACGCTGCCGATCTCGCCGGCCTGCTCCGCCAGGCGCTCGAGCCGCCGCCTGACGCTGACCATGGCCTCGTTGCGCAGCGAGGAGATGAGCGCCTCCAGGGCGCCCAGGTCGGCGTGCTCGGCGTCCAGCGGCAGGGACGGGGCCACGTCCTCGTCGAGCAGCAGCGCGCTGGCCGCCTCGCTGCCGGCCTGCTCGTCGAGCAGCCTGTCCACCTCGCGCAGCGCCGCCTCGAGCCTGTCGTTCAGCGTGGCCGTGGGAGGCACGGCCAGGAGCTGGGCCCTCATGCTCTCGATGCGCGCGCGCCGGCGTTCGGACTCCTCGGTGGCGCGCTCCGCCAGCTCGCGCGCCAGGCGCTCCTCGGCCTGCCTCACGGAGGCCATGACCTCCGGCACCAGCGTGCGGCTGGCGTGGGCCAGCCTCAGGGACTCCAGCTCCTCGCGCAGGCGCTGCACGTCCTCGGCGGGGCTGTGCGCCTCGTAGCGCACGAGCGTGTCCTCGAGGCGCCGCACCAGCTCCTCCTGGGCCCTGAACTGCGCCTCGAGGGCCTCCTCGGCGCGCCGCTGCACCTCCACCTGCTCGCGGGCGAGGTCGCGGAGCTGCCTGACGTGCTCGACGTCGGCGGCCGCAGGCAGCGTGGTGGCGAGGATGCCCAGCGTGACCTTCGTCGCCTGGCGCAGCTCGGAGGCGTCCAGGCCCTCGGGCAGTTCGTCGAGCTCGCGGCTCAGCTCCTCGAACTCATCGCGCAGCGCCGCCCTCACCTCGTCGGCGGCGCCGGGCAGCGCCTCGCGCAGCGCGGCGATGTCGCCCGCGACGGTCCGGCCCGCCGCCAGCTCGGCCGCGAGGCCCTCGAAGCGAGCGGCGAGGTCGGGTCTGTAGTCGAGCAGCACGCCGTGCTCGTCGCGCAGGGTGGCGAGGTCGTCGGACTCGGCCGCCAGGTCGATGAGACGCAGCCTCTCGCTCGCCTCCGGCGTGAGGCTGGCGACGTCGATGGTCAGGATCTCCTCGTCCTCCGACCCGACGTCGAAGACCCCGCCCTCCGCGGCGCCGGCCACCTCCTCGGCCGGCGCGGGCCGGCCCTCACCGTCCTCGCCCTGCGCCTCGGAGTAGACGCTCGATTCCATGAGCTTGCGCAGGTCGCGGGCGAGCCGCCTGGCTCTCTCGAGCTCGGCGGGGGCGAGGTGCCTGGCCTCCTGCGCCGAGCGCATGTGGTTGACGAGCGACTCCAGGCGCCTGACCTTGGGGCCACCCAGCGACCGGACGACCTCGAGGGCCTCGTCCAGCTCCCCGACCTCACGCGCCTGCAGCACGAGCTGGTCCTCCAGCTTCTGCGCCACGGCCTCGAGCTGGGCCTCGGCGTCGGAGAGGAGCGTGCCGGCCTCGCGCCCGGCCTCGAGCTCGGCCTCGAGGAGCTGGAGCTGCGCCCGCAGCTTCTGGACCTCGGGCCACTCGAAGTAGAGGTTGTAGGGCTTCAGGGCCTGCTGCAGCGCCTGCAGGCGCTGGGCCTGGTCGTCGAGCCCGCTGCGCGCGGTCGGTGCCCTCGTGTCGTCGACCTCGCGGAGCCGCTCGACGATGTTCGCCACCGTGGCCTTCGCCTCGGTCACGGGCATCGTGACCTGGAGCTGGCGGTAGACCTGGCCCTTGAGGATCTCCTCGAGGGTCGCCAGGTCGACGGTGTCGGGAGAGCGCCCGTGCTGGCGCAGACCCTCCTTGAGCGAGCGGGAGACGACGCGCGGTGACATCACCGCCTCCAGCTCCTCGACCGCCGTCTGGTAGACGAGGTTGGTCATCAGGGCTCCGGTGGCTCAGCCCGGCCGGCGTTGACGGTGCCGGGCGCGTCGGCCGGGTGCTTCAGAACTCGTCGTCCCAGTCTACCGCCGTCTGCTGCCTCACCCCGCTCGACTCGACGAGCGTGGGCGTGGTGGACGGCTGCGGACCGCCGCGCGACCCCAGAACGCCGAACTGGGCGCAGATCCCGCGCAGGCCGATCGTCGCGAAGAGCAGGGCGAGGAAGACCAGCGCGGCCCACACGACGTGACCCAGCGTGCTGTCGAACATCGACCAGCGCGCGAGGACGTCGAGGGACGGCATCTCCGTCAGGCGCGCGAGGGCGGTGCCCAGCGCGGCCAGCGCCTCGTAGAACACGGGCACGAGCAGCAGGAACAGCGCCCAGGCTACGAGGCGCCAGTTCGCGTTGCCGCCGCCGAAGGCCAGGTTCAGGTAGCGCAGCGGGACGATGGCTAGGAGGCCCAGGACGAAGAGCACGACGAGGCGCGTCCAGCCGCCCCAGACGGCGTCCACGCTCCTCTCGAGCGGCAGCCCGCCGCCGCCGGCGGGCTCGCCCGCCACGGCCGCGCGGCTCTGCTCGAAGGAGGCGGCGAGCAGCGTGAGGTCGTGCTCGCGCATCGCGGGACGGTCGAGGACGGAGGCGAAGAGGCCGGCGGTGTCGGCGGCCGAGGCGGAGTCGCGGGCGCCCACCAGGCCACGCACCGTCTCGAAGGCCCGCCGCGCCGCGCCCACCGCGGCCTCGGCGCCGGCGGCGTCGCCGGCCCGCAGGTCGGCCACGGCCTCGCTCAACCGGGCGGCCACGGCGTCGAAGGCCGCGTCCACGGTGGTGAAGCCCGCGTCCTGCAGCGCCGACGCCTGCGACCTGGCCAGGCCGGCCGGCAGCCCCACGTCCTCCAGCTCCTGGACCAGCGCGGCGAGCTCGGCGTCGCGGCGCTCCTGCTCGAACTGCGCCCTGAGGAGCGCGAGGTCGACGGGAGCGGCGCCCTCCGCCTGGCCGCCCAGCGCCGGCAGCTCGCCGAGCTCCCCGGCGGGCAGGCCCTGAGCCGCGGCGGAGGGCTGCCCCTGAGGCTCGGCGGCCGGCGCCGCCGGTGAGGCCACGGGCGGCTCGGCCTGAGGTTCCGCCTCGGGCGCGGCGGCCTGCTGGTCCGCCGGTGCCTCGGCGGCCGGAGGCTCGGCGGCCTGTTCGGGAGCCGGGGCCGCGGGTGCCTCCGCGGCCTGCTCCGCCGCCGGCGCCTCGGGCGCGGCCGGCCTGCCGGCCTCGCCGGCGCGCGCGGCCGAGGCCAGGCGCGTGAGGTGGCCGGCGGCATCGTCGGTGGCCGTCTCGAAGGCCTCGGAGTCGTTCTGCACCAGGGCCTGGGCGGCGCGGAGGAGCGCGGCGTGCAGGTCGGGGTCGGCGCGCGGGGAGTCCTGCACCAGCAGCGAGTCGCCGTAGGCGGTGGCCAGCGCCTCGTAGGCCGCCGCCCTGTCGGTCGGCAGCAGCCTCTCGCTGACCGTCAGCTCGGCGGCGATGGCGTCCGCGGCACCGGCCTCGAAGGCCAGGCGCAGGTCGCCCAGGGACGAGCCGGCGCCGGCCAGCGCCTCGAGGTCGCCGGCGGCGAAGCCCATCTCCTGGGCCACGTGCGTCAGGCGCGCCAGCGCCGTGTCCAGCTCGCCGGCCGCGCCCGCCGTGAAGGCCGAGTCCGCCACGAGCCGGCGGAACCCGCCGCGCAGCACGGCCGCCTGCACGGCCAGGTCGGCGGGGCTCTGGTTGTCGACGGCGGTCCTGGCGCGCTCGAAGGTGCGCTGCATCGCCTCGAGGAGCGTGGCGCTCGTGTTGTCGCGCGACAGCGTGAGGAGCGCGTTGACGGCGCGCTCCAGCTCGTCGCGCGCCTGCACGGGGTCGCCGGGCACGGAGGCGATCGCGAACTCGAGGTTCTCCACGGCCAGGTCGTAGCGCTGCAGGACGCTGTCCTCCTGGGCCAGTGCCGGAGCGCCGACCAGCACGAACAGCGCTGCCACGACGGCTATGGGTCTCAGACGAGCGATCATGCTGCCTCCTCGAGGGCGGCGCGGGCGGCGAGCACCGCGCCGACGTTCACCTTGGGCTTGGTCAGTACCACGAGCCCGCCGCCGCGCAGCGGGAACAGGAACAGGGC
>JBIQHQ010000046.1:0-9096 GCA_044508445.1 Deinococcaceae bacterium | reverse complement strand
GCGCGGAGCTCTCCCGGGTCCACGTCTCGCGGGCGCGAGCCCGACCTCACCGCCAGCGACGCGGCCGTGCCGGCGGCCTGGCCCACCATCATGCCGGTGATCATCGTGCGCGTGGAGGCCATGGCCTCGTGCGTGGTGGAGATGCAGCGTCCGGCCAGCAGTAGGCCGTCGATGTCGACGGGCACGAGGCAGCGGTAGGGGATGTCGTAAGAGCCGTCGTCGCCCCCGATCTTCGTGAACAGGGTCTTGCCGCTGCTCGGGTCGTGAATGTCGATCGGGTAGCCGACCTTCGCGATGCCGTCAGGGAACTTGCGGCCGGTCACGCAGTCCTCCGCAGTGAGCTGGTACTCGCCGACCATCCGGCGCGTCTCGCGCACGCCGACGAACGGCGCCGTGGCGGCCACGAACGAGTCTTGGAAGCCGGGCACGTGCTTGCGGAGGAAGCCCCACAGGGCGAACACCTGCCGCTTGCCCTCGATCTCGCCGCGGCTGAGGTCGTCGGCGTTGGTGCCATCGAGGCCCTGCATGCGAGAGGCGTTGATGTTCGTCTCGCGGGCCCTGACCGTGTTGCCCCAGAACTCGTCGGTGCCGAGGAACAGCCCCTCCTGGGCGACCGCGTCGGCGAAGTTCTGCAGCGTGGCGCTCCACCAGACCGGGTAGCGCTCGCCCGTCAGAGGCAGTGGTGCCCATGCGCCGCCTTTGCCGATGGCCCTCATCGCGGTGGGCAGGTCGACGTTGCCGACCTTGAACACCATGGACATGCGCTGCATCTTCCCGTCGGACTTGCGACCCTTCTCGTATGGGACGCCCGCCCACGTCGCTATGTCACCGTCGCCGCTGGCGTCGATCACGACCTGCGACCTGATGAGCGTGCGCCCGCCCTTGTTCGACACCACGACTCCGGTGACCTTGCCGTCCTCCACGGTCACGTCCAGGGGAGACGTGTGGTAGAGGATGCGGGCGCCCGACTCCATCACCATCTCCTGGGTCACGTACTTCATGACCTCGACGTCGATGGGCGTGGTCGTCTCCATGTGGGCGTTCTCGATGAACACCGGGCCAGTGCTCCCCCCCAGCTCGATCATCCTCGTGATCATCTCCCACGGCACGCCGGCGACTATGCGCTCGCCCTTGCTGCTGTGGAAGGTGTGCAGGCACAGGCCCACGTTCGCCACGCCCCCGAGGAAGCCGTAGCGCTCGACGAGCATGGTGCGCGAGCCGGTGCGCGCGGCGGCGATCGCCGCGCCAACACCAGAGGTGCCGCCGCCCACGACGAGTACGTCGGTCTCGATCGTCTGGGTGGGCTTGAGCCTTTCCGTCGCTTGGCCGTTGTTCGGGCTGGTCATGCCATTCACCTCTCAGTCGCTAGGCGAGTCGGTCGCCAGCGGGTCGATGCTCCAGGGGCGCCGAGCTGTCGGCGGGGAGGACGTAGGTGTGGAACGGCGTCGAGCACGGGGGACCGAACGCCACGTGCATGGAGCGGTCAGCCGGTTCCATCACGACGGCAACGTTCGTCTCGCCGCGGTACGCGTCCCTCTCGGCGTGGCGGCACACTGCATGGGCGCCGCCCGAGTGGTCGGCGAGGATGGCCTTGACGTCAGCGACGCCGAGGGGACCTGTGCGTGAGCGGATGCCGCGGTCCAGAGTGCGCCAGCGGACAGAGCTGTTCTCGAGGTAGGCGCCGAGCCTGGCGTTCTCCGTCTCGAACTCGGCGTGGAGGTAGTGGTTCGTGTGGCAGATGACCCCCTCCTCGGGCGCGTTCACCCCGACTCGCGCTGCGGTCGTTTCGACGTCCACGACGGTGGACTTGTCGGCGAGCATGAGGTTGTGGGACGAGGCGCGGTGCGGCGCTTCGGCGATGACCCCCAGGGCCCTGGCGACGCTCGTTTGCTCGAGGACCTTGCGGCGCAGGAACTTGCGCGTGGGCAGACCCTCACGCCAATCGGACGAGCGGACCATGCTGCCGCAGAGGGCGAGGCCATCTGAGTTCAAGCCCTCTTGGGCGAGCATCCCCGCCATCGTCACGGTGAGGACCCGCGGGGCCCCCTCTGGTGCGACGTCGAGGAGGATCCACAGGGGCCTTGCGTCGGCCCCTAGGTCGACGTTCTGGCCGATCACCGGTGATCCGGAAGCGGAGCGGCCACCGGCGATCCCGATCAGGGAGCACTCCGCGCCCGCCACCCCCGGCCTCGGCGCGCTCGAACCGGTCAAGAACAGGAGCTCGTAGCGCGCGTTGATGACCACGACGTCGATGAGGGGCAGGCCAGCGCCGTCGGCGATGCCGCGGCACTCCTCCACGAGCTCCGGGACGGCCCGCTCCACGTACGGCAGGAGGTCGTTCGCTCGCCTGCGTGCTTCCTCGTGCCCGATGCCGCCTGTGGATAGCTGTCCCAAGGACCACGCCAGGGTCCCACGCACGAGGTCCCTCGCCTGCTCTCCGTGCGCCAAGCCGACCTCGTAGCGTTCACCGCGCGCCGTGACGAGTAAGGGCGAACTCATCTCGCCTCCTCCTGCTCGCAGCCGCACGAGCGCCGCACGACGAGGTTCGTCGGGATGACGAGCTCCTGCTCACCGGGGCCGCTGCCGGTGCGGATCCAGTCGATCAGGCGGTCTGTCGCCTCGATGCCCACGTGACGAGCACGGAGGGCCACCGAGGTCAACGGCGGCTCGATGGCGACGCTCCAAGCAGCGTCGTCGAAGGCCAGGAAGCGCAGGTCCCGAGGGACCTTAACTCCGAGTTCGCGGAACGCGATCACGCATCCCAGGGTCATGGCCGTGCTGAAAGACATCACGGCGTCTGGCCGGTGGTCTGTCGGGGCCCCCAGCAATCGCAGGGCGGCCCTCCGGCCGCCCTCCACGGTCGGCTCATCCTCGACAACGAGCTGGGGGTCGAAGGGGATCCCGGCTCCCTCGAGAGCGTCCTCGTAGCCCGCGTGCCTGTCGCTGATCGACGAGATGTCGGGCGACCGTGTGACGACCCCGATGCTCTTCGCGCCGTGACCTAGCAAGTGCTCCGTGGCCTGCACGGCTCCGCCGTAGTGATCCGTGAGGACCGCCGGGACGGAAGCGCCCTGGGCCCGACGGTTCACCGCGATCACGGGCCAGCCCTTGTCCTGGAGCTCGGTGAGGTACGACTGGTCGCCTGGCGACGGGGCGAGGATGATGCCGTCCACACCGTTCCGGTAGAGACCGAACACCGCGTCCTGCTCGCGCCCAACGTCCTCGTCGTTGTCGGCGAAGACGACCGTGTAGCCGGCTGCGGAGGCTCGCGACTGGACCACTCGCGCAAGCACAGACGCGAAAGGTGTCGTGACGTCCGACAGGACCAGGCCCAGCGTCATGGTCCGTCTCGCGCGCAAGCTGCGGGCGACGTGGTTGCGTTGGAAGCCGAGCTCCTCTATGGCCTCGAGGACGCGTGCCCTCATGGCGGGGTTCACGCGTTCGGGGCGGTTGAGCACGTTCGAGACGGTGCCTACGGACACCCCGGCGAGCCTCGCCACGTCGGCGATGCTGGGGTCCTTGGACCGGCGGGTGTTCGTGGTGGCCTCGCTCATCTGGGCATCAGGATTTGACGGCTCCGGCCGTGAGTCCCGCCACGATGAACCTCTCGGCAGCGAGGAAGATCACGACGACGGGCAAGGTGGCCATCAACGAGCTGGCCATGATCTCGTTCCAGTGGACCACGTGCTCGCCGATGAACGAGTGGATGCCGATGGTCAGGGGCCAGTTCGACTGGCTCGAGAGCAGGCCCCTGGCGAACTCGTAGTCGCTCCAGGCGAGGATCGCCGAGGCGATGGCGCTGGCGGCGATGCCCGGCCCGGTCAGCGGCAGGCTGACGCGCAGGAACGCGCCCAGGGGCGTCGCCCCGTCCACCTCAGCGGCCTGCTCGAGCTCGGGAGGGATGCTGTCGAAGTACCCCTTGAGCATCCATGTCGCGAAGGGGATCTCGAAGGTCGTGTACGCGATGATCAGGGCGAGCTTCGTGTCCAGGAGCCCCCACTCTCGGAAGATGACGTAGAGGGGCACGAGAAGGACGGTCCCGGGGATCATCCTCGTCGCGAGCAGCACGTACGCGATCACCGACGAGAAGCCGCTCCGGAAACGTGAGAGGCTGTAGGCGGCGAACGTCGATACGGCGAGGGCAGCGACGACGGAGGCGGTGGTCATGAGAGCGGAGTTGCCCAGCCAGGTGAGGAACGAGCTGTCCGCCAGGACGTCCCGGAACGCCGACCAATCCTGGTCCGTCGGGACGAGGCGAGGCGGGTAGCGGAGCAGCTCGTTGCCCGGCGTCACGGCAGTAGTGAGCATCCAGTAGAGCGGGAAGAGGCTCAGGACCAGGACCAGGAGTATGGCGAGGAGCCTGAGCACCTGGTTCAGGCGTTTGCCGCCGAACCGCAGGGCCGCGGGCCGCCTCTGGGTAGACACGCTCTGCAGGGTGGCCGCCATCAGAAGAAGCTCGTCCTCTGGGTGCGCACCGTCGCGACAGTGAACACGAGTGAGATAAGGAGCAGGACCACACCGATGGCCGAGGCGTAGCCGAAACGGAAGTAGCCGAAGGACTCGGTGTAGATCTGCACGGAGAGCGTCTCCGTGGCTCTCGCGGGACCGCCTCCGGTGATGACGTATATCTGCCCGAACTCCCGGAACGAGTGAAGCGTGGTGATCAAGATAGCCACGAGCCTGACGTTGCCAAGAGCGGGCCAGACGATGTGCCTGAACTCCTGCCAGGCGTTCGCGCCGTCCACGCGCGCAGCCTCGCGCAGCTCGTCCGGCACCGCCTGAAGTCCGGCGAGGTGGGTGAGCATGTTGAACGGGATGGTCTTCCAGACGGCGGCGATGATGACGACGACGAGTGCCGGCGTGGACTGCAGGAGCCACATCACGGGCTCTTGGACGACGCCTAGGCGCCTGAGGATGTAGTTGCCGACACCGAACGAGGCGTCGAACATCCAGACGAACACGAAGCCCGCCACGACGCCCGGCACTGCCCACGGCAGGGTGAGCAGGGTGCGGCTAAGGCTCGTGAGGGGAGTGCGCCTGTCGAGCAGCAGCGCGGCGGCCAGCCCTACGGCGTAGGCGAGCGCCGTGACGGCGAAGGCGTACACGACCATCACCACGAGCGCGTGCCAGAAGTTCCCGTCCTGCAGCAGCCGCTGGTAGTGTTGCAGGCCCACGAAGTCGTTCATCTGCCGTGGGCGCGAGAGGTTCCCGTTGTGGACGCTCAGCCAGGCGGTGCGCGCCACCGGGTAGGCGACCATGGCGAGGGAGAAGACGGCTGCGGGCAGCATGAGCCCGTAGCCGAACAGGCGTCGGCGGTTCAGGCGGGGACGCCGCAATGGCGCCCCCGCCCGGCCGACCTGGATCACTGCTGCAGGCTCTCCATCAACGCTTGGATGTCCTCGAGACCGTCGTCCACCGACTTGTCGCCGTAGAACACCTCGGCGAGGGCGTCGATGACGCCCTTGTCGATCTCGTTCTGCGCTGCCTCGAAGCCGGGGATGAAGTAGTTCTTGCCGCTGCTCTCGACCTCAGCGAACACCTCGAGCCAGGGGTTCTCCTCGAGGGCCTTGTCGGTGAGGGCGCCCTGCCGCGCCGGCGTCACCCCGGCCATCTCGCCGTAACGCTCCATCCACTCCTGGCTAGTGACCATCTGGATGAACTCCCAGGCGAGGTCCTTGTGCTCGGCGTCGCGTGCGATGGCGAAGCCGTTGGACGTGCCGGCGGTCTGGTTCGGGAACGGCATCAGAGCGACGCCGATGCTGGGCAACAGGTCTGGGTTCTCGCTGCGCACGCTCGTCATGACCCACGGGCCTTCAATGATCATCGCCGCGCGGCCCTCCCAGAAGATCTGGCGGGCCTGCACGCGATCCGCTCCGTGGGGGACGATGTTCTCGTCGATGAGGGTCTGCTCGAGCTCGATGGCCTCGCGGTTCGCCGGGTTCATCACATCGACCTCGCCCTCGGGGCTCCCCCAGTTGCCGCCAAGGCCGATCACGAAGTTCTTCAGCCCGTAGATATGCGCGTTGTTATCCATCTTCGTGGTCAGCGAGAAACCGAACTGGGTGACCGTCCCGTCGGCGTCCCTGAGCGTGAGAGCCCGCGCCGCGTCCAGGAACTCTTCCTTGGTGGTCGGCACCTCTACGCCGGCTGCGTCGAACATGTCGCGGTTGTACATGAGCGCTATCGGGGAGCCTGAGACCCAAACGCCGTAGGTGTGTCCGTACTGGTTCCCCGCCTCCCACAGGTAGGGAGCCCACGTCTCCTGGATATCGGTCTGGGCGATGCGATCGTCCAGTTCCTCGAGCCAGTCTGCGTCCACGGCGAGGTAGTAGAGCTGAGAGAGGTACTGGAGGATCTCCGGAGGGTCGCCTGCCGCGAACATCCGCGTGAGAGTGTCGGCGTAATCGGCGCTGGCCACCGGGATCTTCTCGATGGTGACGCCAGGATGTGTCGCTTCGAACTCCTCGATGGCCGCCGTGAAGAACTCGTCGTAGCCGGGCTGTCCCCACTGCCAGGACGGGAAGCGCAGCGTGACCTGCTCCTGCGCCGCCGCTAGGCCACCAGCCGCGAACACGGCCACGAGGCCGAACATTACGGCGATCTTGCCTGCTCTTCTCACGAGAACTCTCCTCGCTCCTCGGCCGGCTGCGGATGGTCTAGCGCCGCGGCGCCCGCCGCCGGTCAACTACTGCTCGTCTTCAGAGTCCTGACCAGTTCCCTCCTTCGCAGCGCCAAGTGCGCCGAGCGCGCCCGCGTCTGGGGCGACGCCAGGCTCGTGAATCGATTCATGAAACGATTCACAGGTTGGCTCACGGCGACCCAACGTGTCAAGGCCACATCCGCGGGCCATTTGTGGACTAAACTAAACTAGACTAGACCAAGGAGGCGCCGCATGGCTGATCCCACGAAGGGCAAGGTCGTCAACGTGCACGAGGCGAAGACGCAGCTCTCGAGGCTCCTCGAACGGGCGCATGCCGGCGAGGAGATCGTGCTGGCCAAGGCCGGCAAGCCGTACGCGCGCCTCATGCCGCTGGCCCCGCCGGAGAAGCCCGAGCCGGTCCTGGGTCGGCTCGCAGGGAGCCTTCCCCCCATCGACGACGAAGCGTTCTTCGCTGCCCTTGCCGAAGAAGAGCTCAAGGCTTGGGAGGACGACCTCCCCGAGTGAGGCTGCTGCTCGACACGCACGCCTTCGTCTGGGCCGTGGCCTCTCCGGAGCGGCTCTCGGGAGCGGCCACGGAAGCCATCCGGTCGCCCGAGAACCAGTTGTTCCTGAGCAGCGCCTCGGCGTGGGAACTAGCCACGAAGTTCCGCATCGGCAAACTCCCCCAAGCGGAGCCGCTCCTGGACGGCTATGAATCGCTGGCGGAAGACCTGACGGCCCAGCTGCTGCCCATCACGCATCGTCACGCCATCCTGGCGGGCCTACTCCCCGGTGACCACCGTGACCCATTCGACCGCATGCTCGTCGCGCAGGCACAGCTGGAAGGTCTGCAAGTGATCACGCGCGACCCCGCGTTCGACGCGTTCGAAGTCGGCGTCGTCTGGTGAATCCGGCGGTCGTTCGGCGCGGACACGCACATAGTCCGTTGGTGCGAACGAGGTGCGGCCGTCGCCTGCTTCGCGGTCCGCGAAGCCTTAGAAGTGAAGGCGGCGCCCCCGGAGGAGCGCCGCCGCGGCATCGCCGAACCCGACCCTCAGACCAACAGCAACACGATCGACAGCAGGAAGATCACCCACAGCACCGGCGACACCTCGGACGCCTTGCCTGTCACCAGCTTCACCAGCACGTAGACGATGAAGCTGAGGACGATGCCCCTGGTGATCGAGTAGGTGAAGGGGATCGCGATCATCGCGACGAACGCGGGGATCACGTTCTCGTAGTCGCTCCAGTCGATGTCGCGCAGCGGGCCCATCATGAACAGGCCGACGAGCACGAGGACCGGGGCCGTGGCGACGGCCGGCACGAGGCCGACGAGCGGCGAGAAGAACATGAACGGCAGGAACAGCAGGCCGGTCACGACGGCCGTGAGGCCAGAGCGCCCGCCGGCGTTCACGCCCGCGGCAGACTCGATGTACGACGTGCCGGACGAGCTGCCCACCAGGCCGGAGAACGTGGTCGAGATCGCGTCCACGAGCAGCGCCTTGCCGACGTTCTTCGGCGTGCCGTCGGGCTCCTGCAGGCCGGCGACCTTGGTAACGCCCACGAACGTCGAGATCGAGTCGAACATGTCGGTGAACAGCAGCGCGAACACGGGCCCGAGGACGGCCACGCTGAGCACGCCGCCGATGTCCAGCGCGAACACCGTCTCCAGCGACGGCAGCGCGACCACGCGGTCGGGGTAGAAGACGGCGGAGTCGACCCAGCCCAACGCCTGCGCGATCATCGCCAGGACGGTCGTCACGACTATCGAGATGAGCAGCGCCCCGTGCACTCGCCTCACGAGCAGCCAGCCGGCGACGACGAGCCCGATGACGAAGAGGACCTGCGGGGCGCGGAACGCGCCGAAGGTCACCAGGGTGGCCGGGCTGTCGACGACGATTCCGGCCCCGCTCATGCCGATGAGCGCGAGGAAGAGGCCGATGCCGGCCGCGACCCCCAGCCTCACCCCGGCTGGCACGGCGCGGACGATGGCCTCGCGTAGGTTCAGGCCGGGCAGCGAGATGATGACGAACACGACGCCGGAGAGGAAGATCGCCCCCAGCGCCTGCTGCCAGGTGAGCCCCATGCCCAGGACCAGCGTGAACGTGAAGAACGCGTTCAGGCCCATGCCGGGGGCCAAGGCGATGGGCAGGTTCGCCACGAGGCCCATCAGGATGCTCGACAGCCCGGCCACCATCACGGTCGCGAACGTCGCCCCGTGCACGGGCACCCCGGCCTGCGAGAGGATCTGCGGGTTCACGACGATGATGTACGCCATCGTCAGGAACGTCGTGATCCCGGCGATGAGCTCGGTGCGCGCGGTGGTGCCGAGCTCTCGCAGCTTGAAGGTGGACTCAAGCCATTGGCTCATCCTGTGCTCCTAGCGGCGCAGGGGTAGGCTCCCTGTCCGGTCCCCCTCCGGTCAGGCCGCTTGTCCCGGGTTTTCGCCCACGTAC
>JBIQHQ010000045.1:0-10134 GCA_044508445.1 Deinococcaceae bacterium | reverse complement strand
TACCGGTGGTGAGGCGGTCCAATCCCCGCATGCCCGGGACGCCCGCGCCGGCGGCTAGGCGGGGCGGGGCAGCCGCTTGCGGATGAGCCTGATCTGCCCGCGATGGTTCAGCTCGTCCTCCATGACGTGGAACCACTTCCAGTGGTTGTTGGCTACGGAGTCGTCCCACCACTCGCAGGTCTCGGCGAGCCAGGCGTCGTCGCGCCGCGCGAGCTGCTCGAGGGTGAAGGACCTGACGCGCTGCAGCCGGTCGAGGTAGTGGTCTAGTGGTCGTCCGCGCAGACGCTGCCGGCCCTTGGGCCCCAGCTCCATGGCGACGTAGCTGTGGTCCCAGTCGGTGCCTGGGGCGCAGACGCCGAACGTGTCCTGTTGGTAGTACTCCTCGATGGCCGCCATGTGCTCGAGGAGCATGGCGATGCTGTTGGCGTCGTCGTCGAGCAGGAAGTCGAGCTGCGTCCGGGTGAGGCCCCTCACGGCCATGAGGGTCGTGGCACGCGCGTAGGCGAGCATGCTGACGAGACGGCCGATGGCGGGCGCGTAGCCCGGCTTCGGCTCGACGAGGTACTCGAGGCTGAGCACTTCCCTTTCCCCCTCCACCGACCACCGGTGTGCGATGCCGCCATCGTGGTCCGGCACAGGTCCCCCGTCAAGCGGTACCCGGCGGAACAGCCTTGGAAGATGAGCCAAGTGCCGCACCTCAACCCAGGAGCTCGTCGACCCAAGCAGGCACTGTCACGGTGGCTGGTCCCTCCCGCACCTCGTCGAAGGCGGAGGCCACCTCGCTGGCGCCGAGGTTCAGCTCGACCGTGCGCGCGCCGGCCGAGCGCGCCGTCCTGACGAAGCCGGCGGCGGGGTAGACGACGCCGGACGTGCCGATGGCCGCGAAGAGGTCGCAGTCCCAGAGGGCGTCGTGGATGGCGTCCAGGTGGTAGGGCAACTCACCGAACCAGACGACGTCTGGCCGCAGCGCCGGGGCCCCGCAGCGGGGGCAGGGCGGCCGCGGCAGCAGGTCCTCGCGCCACTCGACCCTCGCGCCGCAGGCGAGGCAGCGCGCCCTGAGCAGCTCGCCGTGCATGTGCAGCACGTCGCGGGAGCCGGCGCGCTCGTGGAGGTCGTCGACGTTCTGCGTGACGAGCAGGACGTCGTGGCCGCTCTCGAGCTGCAGGCGCGCCAGGGCGCGGTGCGCGGCGTTCGGCTCGACCTCGCGGAGCTGCCGCCGCCTGGCGTCGTAGAAGCTGTGCACCAGGTCCGGGTCGCGGGCGAAGGCCTCGGGCGTGGCCACCTCCTTGACGTCGTGCCCTTCCCAGAGCCCGCCTTCGTCGCGGAACGTCCTGAGGCCGGACTCGGCCGAGACCCCCGCCCCGGTGAGGACCACGATGCGCACGTGCCCAGCCTGACATCGGCCGGGCGCGGCTGGCCAGTCGGGCCGGCCCGGCGCGGCTGCACCGTCGGCCCGGCCGGGCGCGGCTGCACGGTCGGCCCGGCCCGGCGCCCGAGAGAGGCCGTGGAGGGTCCGTGCCTCCGGGCGCAGCGGGCCGGCCCGAGTAGCGAGCCTCAGGGCAGGTCAAGCACCCGCACGTCGATGTCGGTGTCGGCCAGCAGGTCGGCGACGACCTGGGGGTCGGAGTCGCCCTGGTGGTAGGGGACGGCCACGGCGGGAGAGATCGTCTTGTAGCACGCGGCCGCCTCCTCCGGCGGCATCGTGAAGGGCAGGTTGATGGGCAGGAAAGACACGTCCACGTCGCCGAGGTCGGCGAGCTCCGGGACGCACTCGGTGTCGCCGGCCACGTGCACGCGCAGGTCGCCGATGTCGAGCAGGTAGCCGTTGAATTCGCCCTCGGCGTGGTAGGGAGCGCCGTCGTCGCGCGTCCGCTCCGCGTTGTAGGCGGGGACGGCGGTGATCGTGATGCCCTCGAACTCGTAGGTGTCGCCGTTGGCCAGCGCGGTCGCTTCGCCCGCGAAGCGGGAGGCGCTGTCGGCGTCCATCAGGAACACGGTGCCGTCGGTGGCGACCTGCTCGAGGGCCGCCGGATCGAAGTGGTCCTGGTGCGAGTGGGTCACCAGCACCAGGTCGGCGTCGGGCTGCATGGAGTAGTCGGCGACTTCGCTCCAGGGGTCGACGTGGATGACCAGGTCTCCCACCTCGATCCTCAGCGAGGCGTGGCCGAGCGGGAAGATCGCGACCTCGCCCAGCGAGCTGTCGAACGTCAGGGGTTCCTGCGCCAGCGCCGTGCCCGCTCCCAGCGCCGCCACGACCGCCGCCACCTTCAGGGGTGCCCTCATCGTCGTCTCCTCTCCGGCTCGCGCCTGCGGCAAGCATCGGGAGGAGGTCGGGGAAGTCGTGGTATCGCGCGCGACTCGCGAAAGGACGGCGCCCCGTCCGGGACCTTAACGACGCGAGGCGCTCCGCGGAGCGCCTGTAACTCTCAACATAGCCGGCTATGCAGCATTCGTCAAGGCGATGCGGCGGAACGGCGGCAGGCTGCCGTGGAACCGCTTGGCGAGGCCCCGAAAGGCCGCGATCCGGCCGGTGGCGGGCGGGTTCGCTGGCGCCGCCTCGTGCGGGAGACCACCGCCTCGTGCGGGAGACCACGGACCCCGTGGTCCGGCATACCGTCGAGGCTGGAGGCGCGAGGTGGTGGCCAGCTCCGCGGTCGAGCTCAGACCGGAGCCCGTGCCCTTCACCGTGTGCGGGCGCGAGCTCATCGACGACGCGACGCTCGAGCAGAGGCGCGCGCCGCGTCCGGGTCGCCGGCGACGTAAGAGGCCTGTAAGCGCCGGCCGTCAACGATATGCGGTCGGTGGCCTGGCTGTCCCCGCGACGGCATTCCCCCTGGCCGCGAGTCCGCCGCCTGGCGCTCCAGGCGCGGAAGGGTGCGTTCGACAGTGCGGGCTACACCACTGGCGCCACTGGGTCCGGCACTCGCCTACCTGATCCTCGCCACCGCTTGGGTGCTCTTCTCCGACAGGTTGGCGTTCACCTCCGCCGCCGACCTGCAGGCCCTGACTCAGCTCCAGACCCTGAAGGGCTGGGCCTTCGTGTTCCTCAGCACGGCGCTGGTGGGGGTGCTGTCCCTCGGGCAGCACCGCGCCAGGGAGCGGCTGGTGAGGCAGCAGCGGGCCATAGACAGCGCGGCCCTGGCGGCGTACCGGGTGCTGCTCGACAGGCTCTCGGCGCTGGAGCAGGGCTTCGGGTCGTCCAGCGACCTGCCCGGCGTCTTCAGGGCGCTGCGGGACTTCGTCGTGGACACCGCTCCGTGCGACCTCATCCTCGTGACGAGGGTCGGGGACGTTCCGACGGTGCGCGTGCCCGCGTACCTCTACCTCGACGGTCAGGAGCGCGACCTGCGGCGCGCCGCGCCGCTCGAACGGGCCGGCGACCCCGCCGACCGCGCGCTGCGTACGCGCGGCGTCGTCGTGGCCGAGGGCGAGGCCATCGTCTGGTCGGGCTCGGGTAGCTTCGCGGCGGGCTCCTCCGTGGCGGTGCCGATGGTCACGGGCGACGGCGTCGCCGGCGTGGTCGAGGTGGCCACCTCCCTCGGCGGCGCCTACACGGACGAGCAGGTCGCGGGCCTGCGGATGGCCGCGAACCTGCTGGCCATAGCCCTCCAGAACGCCGACCTGTGGGAGCGTGAGCGGAAGGCCCGCCAGGCCGTCGAGGCCTCCGAGGCGCGCTTCAGGTCGCTGGTGCAGAACAGCAGCGACGTCGTGCGGCTCCTCGACAGGGACGGCGCCATCATCTACGAGAGCCCGGCGATCACCAGGGTGCTCGGCTACGAGCCCGGGTCGCGCCCGCCCGACGCGGCCTTCGACAGGATCCACCCGGACGACGTGGAGCGCGCCAAGGAGGAGCTGTCGCGGGCCATGAGGGCCGGCCGCGGCCAGGCCACCTACAGGGTGAGGCACGCGAACGGGGAGTGGCGTTGGTTCGAGTCGGTGGGCGTGAGCATGTTCGACGACCCGAACGTGGGGGCGTTCGTGCTCAACTCGCGCGACATCACCGACAGGAAGCTCGTGGAGGAGGCCCTGCGCGAGGAGCGCGCCTTCAACCAGACCGTCGTGGACAACCTGCCCGGCGTCTTCTACGTCGTCGACGAGCAGGGCTACCACCACCAGTGGAACGGCAACTACACGAGGCTCCTCGGCTACGACGCGGGCGACATGAGGCGCGTGCGGGCCCTCGACCTCATCGACGCCGCCGACAGGGAGCTCGTCGCCGCGCGCATCCGCGAGGTGTTCGAGAGGGGCACGGCGAGCTGCGAGGCGCGCCTGGTGGCGAAGGACGGCCGCCGCATCCCCTACCTGCTGACGGGCGCGCTGGTGCAGCGGGGAGGCGAGAGGTTCCTGGCCGGCGTCGGCCTCGACCTGAGCGCCCACGAGGCGGCGCGCGCGGAGATCGCCAGCCTCAACGCCGCGCTGCAGGAGAAGCTCGAGCGCATCACGACGCTCCACGAGATCGACAACACGATCAGCAACAGCACCAGCCTCGGACTCACGCTCAGCGTGGTGCTCAAGCAGGTGATGGGCTGCCTCAAGGTGGACGCGGCCGGCGTGCTGCTCTACGACGCCGACACCGACAGGCTGCGCTACGGTGCCGCCCGCGGGCTGAGCGGCAGGGCGATAGGCTCCTCCGACCTGTCGCTGGGCCAGGGGCTGCCGGGGATCGCCGCCCTGGAGCGTCGGCTGCTCTTCGTCGAGGGCGCGGAGGAGGTGGAGAGGGAGCTCGGCCGCCCGGGGCTCGTCGAGGAGGAGGGCGTGGTGTCGTACGTGGCGGCGCCGCTCCTCGCCCGGGGGAAGCTGCTCGGCGTGCTCGAGCTCTTCCACCGCTCGAGCGCCCCGTGGGACGAGGACTGGTTCTCGTTCCTGGACACGCTCGTGACGCAGGTGGCGATCGCGCTGGACAACGCCACGCTGGTCGAGAACCTGCAGCGCTCGAACGCCGAGCTGCGCATCGCCTACGACACGACGATCGAGGGCTGGGCGCGCACCCTCGACCTGCGGCACGAGGACACCGAGGGCCATAGCCGGCGCGTCACCGACCTCACGGTGCGCCTGGCGGAGCGGATGGGCGTGCGCGGCGAGGACCTGGTGCACATGCGTCGGGGGGCGCTCCTGCACGACATCGGGAAGATGGCAGTGCCCGACGACATCCTGCTGAAGCCGGGCCGCCTCGACGACGAGGAGTGGGAGGTGATGAGGCGGCACACCACCTACGCCTACGAGCTGCTCTCGCCGATCCCGTTCCTGCGCGCGGCGATCGACATCCCCTACTGCCACCACGAGCGCTGGGACGGCGGCGGCTACCCGCGCGGTCTGCGCGGGGAGCAGATACCGTTGGCGGCGCGGATCTTCTCGGTCGTGGACGTCTACGACGCGCTCACCTCGGACCGGCCGTACCGGCGGGCGTGGAGCAAGGAGCGGGCCCTCGCGTACCTCGCCGAGCAGGCCGGCACGCAGTTCGACCCCGCCGCCGTCGAGGCCTTCCTGTCGATGATCGGCGACGACGACGCCCTCGACGACGTCTTCGGCGCGGGCGCCGAGGTCCGCACCAGGCAGCGGTAGCGGCCGCGCTCCTCTTGCGCGCCTCGGCATCTCTGTAGTATTTAGGAGTCCTAACTACCAGGAGGTGAGGCATGAACGAAGCAGCTAGTCGGCTCGCGAGGGCCTTGGCGCCCGTGGCGCTCGTCGCCGCCCTGGGTTGGGCCTGCGGTCAGCCGGCGGTGCGGCCCCCGGCGGCGACGGCCGACCTCGACCTCGCAGGCGCGGCGGTGAGCTACGACGCCGATCTCGACCTGCTGGTCTTCTCCGTGTCCGTGGAGGGCGAGGTGGGCGGCACGCTCCCGGCGGCCAGGGGCCGGCTCGACGGCGCACCCGTGCTGGCCTACGCCTTCCCCACGAGCCTGGACCCGACGGCCGTGGGCTTCGGCGAGGTCGA
The DNA here is from genome assembly GCA_044508445.1 of Deinococcaceae bacterium. Lineage (GTDB taxonomy): Bacteria > Deinococcota > Deinococci > Deinococcales > Trueperaceae > DASRWD01. The sequence continues at coordinate 4,199 of JBIQHQ010000045.1, read as the reverse complement.
CGGCGTGCTGACCCTCGCCGTGACGGCGCACCCGGACTTCGACGACACCCCGCTGTGGGACGAGGACGGCGACGGTGACTACGACGACGACGGCCTCACCTTCCACACGCACTGGGTCGTGCTCGCCCCCGACGACCGCGTGGCCGGCGGGCTATCCGTCGTCGAGTTCGACGAGGGCTCGGGCGCCGTGCTGCCGCCCACGAACCCCGGGATGCCCATGTACATGGACTCGCCCGGCCTGTCGGTCGTCCTCGACGGCGCGACCCTGAGGGTGCTGGTACCGGCCTGGCGGGTGAGGGGCCAGACCTCGTTCTCGTTCGACGCCGTGTCGGCGTACCTCGAGGTGAACACCAGCGACCCCTCGCGGCCGCTGCTGGGCGTCTACCAGGTCTACGAGGTGCTCTCCGGCGACCTCAGCCTGCCCTACGAGGTGACGCCCAGGTAGCATCCGGCGTGGCCGGCACCTTCGACCTCGAGGAGCAGCACTGGGACCTGGACGCCAAGGTCGTGGCCGCGGCGGAGCGTCTCGGCCAGGCCCTCAGGGCGATGCTGCGCCGGGAGGCGCAGCGGCACGGCCTCAGCCCCATCCAGCTCCAGGTGCTCGTGCAGGTGGGCCAGCGCGCCTACCCCAAGCGGGTGGGCGCGCTGGCCGCGCGGTTCGACGTCTCGGCCCCCACGCTGAGCGACGCGGTGGCCGCGCTGGAGGCCAAGGGGCTGGTGACCCGCCGCCCCGGCCCGGGCGACAGGCGCGCCGTGGAGCTCCGGCTCACCGACGCCGGGCGGGAGGTGATGCGCGCCGCCGAGGGTTGGGCGGAGCCGGCGCGGGCCCTGGCGGCGGAGCTGCCGCGGGAGGCGAAGCTCGAGGCCTTCGAGACCCTCACCGCGCTGATCGCCGGGCTGCAGGCCGAGGGGGTCGTCACGGTCGCGCGCATGTGCCGCACCTGCCGCTTCCTGCGAGCAGGGACCGACACCCCCTACCGCTGCGCCCTCCTCGAGCTGCCGCTGCGGCGCGACGACCTGCGCGTCGACTGCCCCGAGCACGAGCCGCGGACAGGGACGTGAGGCGCGGACCCGGTGACGCCTCGCGTGCCGCGGCTCCGCGCCCCTCACCGCGCCCGGCGCGGGCGGGGCGCTAACCTTACGCTAGCGGGGCGCGAGCCGCGCCCGCGGAAGTGAGAGAACTTGCGCCCACGCATCGTCCTGCTCTCGTGCCTCCTGCTCCTCGCGGGCTGCGACCAGTCCGCCGGCCGCCTCCGCGTCACCGGCGTCAGCACCACCACGCCCAGCATCGGCGGCGCCCTGGTCGTGCACGGCGCGGGGTTCACCGACGCGGAGCCCCTCAGCGTGACGATCGGGGGCGCGCCGGTCCCGGACGCCTTCATCGGCTCCGTCACCTACGGCCAGCTCGAGCTGACCGTCCCGGCCGGCACCCCCAGCGGCTCCCTGGTGCTCACCGACGCGCGTGGCGAGAGCGCCACCTACAGGGAGGAGCTGCACGTCATCGCCAGCCTCGAGATCGACCCGCTCGAGGCGCTGCCCGACACGCGCCTCTACCAGGTCACGGTCCGGGCGAGGGACGTGGACGGCCGGCCGGTGCCCGGGGCCCAGCTGCTGCTGGAGGCGAGCGGCGGCGCCTTCGACCCCGGCCCTTACGTCATCACCGACGTCCAGGGCGAGGCCTCCGCGACCCTCGACCTCACCGGGGTGGACGTCTTCGTGGAGGTGAAGGTCAGGGCGCCGCCGCTCTACGCCGCGGCCTACCTCACCGACCAGGCCGGCTACCCCCACGGCGCCGAGGTCATGCTCAGCGACGACACGACTAGCATGCCCGTCTACCTGGCGCTGGCGGAGGACGGCAGCGTCACGGTGAGCACGCTGAACCGCCGACCGGCGGGCCCGCCCGACCCCGAGGGCGCGCTCCCCGGGCCCGAGCCCCGCTCCCTGCGCGCCGGACCGGAGACCGGCGCCCGGCTCGCCGGCCCCGAGCCCACCGAGGTCATCGTCGCCTACAGGTCAGACCTCGCGCCGAGCAGCCTGGCCCGCGCGGACGCCCTGGCCGCGCTCGGGCTGGAGCGCGTGATGAGCGCGGGTGGGCTCGACCTGGTGCGCCTGCCCGCGGGCCTGGGCCTGGAGGAGGCGCTGGCGCGCCTGAACGCCGACCCGCGCGTCGACTACGCGGAGCCCAACTACCGCCTGCACCTGGCGGGCTCCCTGCCCAGCGACCCGGAGCTCTACAGGCAGTGGGGCCTCTTCGCCGTCGGCGCCCCCAGCGCCTGGACCGTCTCGGTCGGCACGGGCGTGGTCGTGGCCGTCATCGACACCGCGATCGACGCCTCGCACCCCGACCTCGCCGGCGCGCTGCTGCCCGGCTACGACTTCTGCGCCGACAACGACGACTGCACGACCTTCGACGACGACCCCAGCGCCGCCACCCCGGGCGCCGAGCACGGCACCCACGTGGCCGGCATCATCGCCGCCTCGCCGGACAACGGCTACGGCACCGTGGGCGTGGCGCCGGGCGCGCGCGTCCTCCCCGTGAAGGTCTTCTCCGAGGCCGACGGCAGCACTGCCTCCACGATGAACGTGGCGCTGGCGATCAGGTGGGCGGCGGGGCTGAACGTGAACGGCGTGCCGGCCAACCCGAACCCGGCGCGGGTGATCAACCTCAGCCTCGGCGGCGACGACAACAGCCAGACGGTGGCGAACGCCGTCGCGGCGGCCGTGGACGCCGGGGTCGTGGTCGTCGCTGCCACCGGCAACCAGGGCAGGGACGGCGTGCTGTACCCCGCGGCGCTGCCGGACGTCATCGGCGTGGGCGCCATCGAGGAGGACTGGGACTGGGCCGGCTACAGCAACTACGGCGACGGGGTCGACCTCGTGGCGCCCGGCACGCTCGTCCTCTCCAGCAAGCCGGGGGGCGGCGTCAGGTACGAGGACGGCACCAGCATGTCCACGCCGCACGTCTCGGCCGTCGCCGCGCTCGTCCTGTCGCACGAGCCGGACCTCACGCCGGCCGAGGTCGCGGAAGTGCTCGAGTCCACGGCCTACAGGCCGGTGGGGTCCACGACCCAGCGCTACGGCGCCGGCGTGGTGCGCGCCGACGGGGCGCTGGGCCTCCCGGCGCCCACCACGGAGGCCGACAGGTACGCGTCCGTCACGGTGGCCGGGAACGTCACGGGGCTCGACCTTCGCGAGGGGTTCAGCGACGCCGTGGCCCTGGACCCCGAGGACGTGACGCCGCCTGTCGACGTCGTGCTGGAGCACGGCGGGCTCGAGCTGTCGGGGACGCTCGAGAGCTGGTAGGCGGTTAGGGTTGTGCGCATGGGCCGGTATTGGCCACGCGACTATGGGCCAGACGCACTGGCAGAGTTCCGTGTGAGGCTCGCTACATGCAAAAAAGGTCGAGGGCTCAGCCCACAGTCCTTCGCGCTGTCGACCCCATCGGGGTCCGGTCCCATGCGAAACGTGGGTATCGAGCACTGTGGTCCACGCGACGCCGCAGCATTCACCCGTAATGGGTGGCGGCCCCGGCCTCGGGGAGCGCATAGGCGCCGACATTCAGTTGGTACCCAACAGCGTAAGGAAAAGCCATAGTACGGTGCCTATCACGCGATGTTCGTTGAGTCATCCCCACTAGGGCGCGGTCCAACTCCGCGCCGGCGCCGATGTCCGAAATCTTCTGCTGTCCATTCTCACTAGTGTGGGGACCAATACGTCTCGCAGGTCGATGATGGCCGCTGGCCCGGTTCATCCGCACGGGTGTAGGGAGGGCAACTTGGCCGCATTAGCCGCGCGGCGGTGCTGCGGTTCATCGCCACACGTGTAGGGACGACGCCACGCCCCGCCGTCTCACCGCTGCACTTGTTGGTTCATCCCCACGCGTGTAGGGACGACTCGGACAGCGTCAGCTGCGTGAGCGTCGTGACCGGTTCATCCCCACGCGCGTAGGGACGACTGCCGCCACTCCCTGAGCGCCTCGGCGAGAGCCGGTTCATCCCCACGCGTGTAGGGACGACTACCGGGGGCTAGGGACTGTCGGCGGCTAGCGCGGTTCATCCCCACGCGTGTAGGGACGACACGAGAGCCGCCGCCGCCGACTACCACGCCCTCGGTTCATCCCCACGCGTGTAGGGACGACTCCGGCGTGGCATAGCCCGCTTCACGGAGGGCCGGTTCATCCCCACGCGTGTAGGGACGAC